>NZ_JBFTMN010000001.1:0-657359 GCF_056397005.1 Pseudomonas sp. 05N431 | reverse complement strand
GGTGTCCATCAGGGGGCATCGCCTACGGTCTGCTTCGCGACGACCTCCTCTCGATGTGTCCGGCTGCGCCGTACGGCGCTGCGCGCCCACCCCCTGATGAACACCTCCACTCGGCCTCCCGAAGGGGCGGGTGGATCAAGATCAACAGCGGCAGGCGAGCTAACGCTCGGCCTGTTGAGTGGTTGGGGCGCGCTACTTCATTTTGGGTGGGTGATATCCGTAGCAGCTGTCGAGCCTGCGAGGCTGCGTTCGAGGACGAAGTCCTCGCAAATCCTGGGAACACGGTTTTCCTGGAAGAACGTGGTGCCTGATTTTACGACCGCTGCGCGGCCGAACGCAGCCTCGCAGGCTCGACAGCTGCTACGGGCGTAGTCCTGCGTGGCATTTCAACGCTGTATAGATTTCTATGCCGCTCAGTCGATGAAGTTTCTGGGCGAACTCGTCGGATATTTCCCGCATGCTGTGGCGGTGTGCATGAACTGGTGCGTGATGGGCATCATCGATAGTCTTGGGCTGTCACTGCAAATTCAGTGACAGGGTGTGGAAGCCCTTCTATCGTTAGGCGCACAAAGCGCCACCAGTTCGGCGTTTTTTATCGTCTGAGTTTTATGGTGGCTGTGCGCGGGGCGCTTTCGAGCGCGCCGGGTGCCTAACGTCCCGGTCTTCCACACCTGCGTACAGCCGCCACCTATTGCGTGGAAGTGATGTCTGGCGGCTTCAACCCATACGTTAGGAATCAGAACAATGAACACCTACACCCCCAATCCACCCTACGTCCCGCCAACCTCCCATCCTTCCAACCGCTACATGGCCCTCACCAGCAACTGCTCCGACATGCCCACCCTGTTCGTCGACACCCACGCACCACTCGATATCCTGCTCGACGCTGCCCGTTATCGCATTCGTGCGGTGACTCAGGTGCTGGAGAACCTGGCGATGCGCGGGGAGATTGCCAGCGATTCGGTGATCCTTAACGACTTCGCCTTGTTGTGCGCCATTCCGTTGCGTGATGGTTGTGATCTGCTGGATGTGCTCGGGCGGCGGTTGCCAGAACCCGTTTCGGCGTCAGTTAAATAGAGTGTTCAGTGGGGTCTGTTTTTTTCTCGATCCTGCGACAAGCTTTTCACGAATTACTTACATCCTGAAGCGCAGATTGAACTGACAAAAGGATTTGACCCCATCAAGCAGAAAGCCCGCCATGTGCGGGTTTTTTGCTATTTGTCTGGCACGTTATGCGGCTACCGCCTGCTGTTGTTGCTTGAGCAACGGCACGGCACGCACGGAGCTGCCAGCTTGCAATTGCAGGCGCTTGGCGGTCAGGCGATCGACCAGCAAGCTGTTGCCGACCAGTCGGGCGCGTGCGGCGGTGATGCGGCAGTTTTCCAGGCGCTGGTTATGGATCAGCCAGAGCGGCGCGTTGTCGTCAGGTGTGCCGACCATCAGGTCCAGCGACTGGCTGTTGCGCACGGCACGGATTTTCGAGACCTGGGCTTCGATGACCGGGCCGCCGTCGAAGATGTCGATGTAACCCTTATGGGCAAAGCCTTCGTTGCAGAGGATTCTGCGCGCCGGTTCGGCGTTTTGATGGGCCTTGCCGATCACTGCCTGAGCTTGCTCGGTGAGCATGCAGGTGTACAGCGGCTGACGTGGCATCAGCTCGGCGATGAACGACTTGTTGCCGAGCCCGGACAGGTGATCGGCGTGGCTGAAATCCATTTTGAAAAAATGTCGACCCAGGCTGTCCCAGAACGGCGAGCACCCGTGCTCGTCGGCGCTGCCGCGCAGTTCGGCGATCAGTTTTTCGCCAAACAGGTGCGGGAACTCGGCGACAAACAGCAATCGCGCAACCGACAGCAGCCGGCCGTTATGGCCCTGACGCTGATCCGGGCGCAGGAACAACGAGCAGATTTCCGATTGGCCGGTCATCTCGTTGTTGAGGAACAAGGTCGGGATTTGTCGACGGATTCCCAGGTCTGCCGAGGTGTTGACCGTCAACCCGACGCGGTAGTTGTACCAGGGCTCGCGCAGCCCGACGGCACCTGCCAGGGCGCTGACGCCGATCACTTGCTGATCGTCGTCTTCGAGCACGAACAGGTAGTCGGCGTCGGCCCGTTCAACCTGACCGGCAAAGGTCCGCTGCGCCCAGCGGACGCGCAGGGTCAGACGTTCTTCGTTGGCCGGCAGCGAAGTGAACCCCGGGCCGGCGCTGCGTGCCAGCGCCAGTAACGCCGGCAGGTCGGTCATTTGAACCGGGCGCACGATCATGATGGAGCTCCTTGAGTGCGGAAGACCTGCTTCATAGCGCAATCAGCCGAACCGGGCCGCCATCGTCCAGTTGCAAGGCGTCGAGCTGAGTGGCGTCGAGCATGACGGGTTCGTCTGCGCTCCAGTCCAGTTCGGCGACAATCGCCCGGTAGTTTTCCAAAGAGTCATTGCTCAGCAGGTACGACGTCTTGCCGCCGCTGTGTGAACTCAAACGGGCAACAGCCGTGCGGGTCTGGGCGATCGAACGAATGCTCGGGGTGCGTGCAAACAGCGTTGGCCCACCGTCGAAGAGGTCGATGTAGCTGTTGGTCTCGAAGCCTTCACGTTCAAGGATATCGAAGGCTTCCTGGCCATCCGGATGAATCCGGCCAATACACGCCTGAGCGCTTTGCGGCAGCATCGGCACGTAGATCGGGTAGTGCGGCATCAACTCGGCGAGAAAGCTTCGGTTCTGCAAGCCACAGAGACGTTCGGCCTCGACGTAGGGCAGGTCGAAAAAGTGCTTGCCCAGTGCATCCCAGAATGGCGATTCACCCGCGTCGCTGCTGTAGCCGACGATTTCGGTAATCACGGCGTCGGAAAAGCGTTGCGGATGGGCGGCGATGAACATCAGTCGGGCCCGTGAAAGCATTTCCGAAGAGGGCGTGCGTTCAAGCTCGGTGTTGATGTGAAAACCGCGAAGCAAGGTATGGGCGCTGAGGTCCTGGCATAACGACAGCGCCGGCACCCCGTGATGAATGTTCAGCTCGCGCGACTCGCTGGTGAACGGGCGGTTGCGCAGGCTGTAGAAGGGCTCGTTGAAACCGGCGGTCGCGAGGACTTCCGAACAGCCCCGCAACTGTTGACTGGCCAGATCTTCCAGCACGAAGAAATAGTTCTCCGGACCATGGCTGTTCACGTCACTGGCAAACGATGCGCAGGACGCGAGAATCTTCTGGCGCAGGCGCTCGGTGTCGTCCGGCAACGAGGTGACACCCACCAGACTGTCGCGCGCAAGTTGTTGCAACTGAGGCAGGTCGGATAACTGAACTGGACGTAAGGCCAGCATGGATGTACTCCTGTATCAAAGGGCCTGATACCGGGCATCAGGCTTGACTATCACTGTCGGTTTCCACGCACTGCAACGGCGGTCGGCTAATCCCTGTCAGCGACCGCTCGACGTTTTAAGTACTGACCTTTTCTAACTGTTGGAAGGGTCCGGCAATACAGCGCTGGCGCCGATTCTGTTGAGGAAAAACAGGTAGACCAGGCCCGCTGCAATCCAGATCCCGCCGAGCTTCTGCGCATCGACACCCATGTTGTACAAGATGGCGCTGACGATGATGAAGCCGATCACCGGGCAGACCAGATGACGGATCAGCTGGCCGGACTTCTGCCGACGCCAGTAGTAATTGATCACTGTCAGGTGCAGCAGCATGAAGCCGCTCAAGGCCCCGAAGTTCACCAGTGAAGTCAGGGTGTCCACCGAGTTGATGAACAGGTAGCAGATCAGCAGCGACAGCACCGCCACCAGGTAAATGCTGATGTACGGGGTGTTGTGTTTGGGGTGGACCTTGGCCAGCACTTTGGGCAGTTTGCCGTCGCGGGCCATGCCGAACAGCAGGCGCGATACCGCGGCTTGCGAGGTGATCGCCACCGCCACGCCCCAGGCCAGTGCCGTGGCTACACCGGTGACGGTCGCCAGCCAGCTGCCGGCGGCGATTTCGGCGATTTCATAGAATGCGGTATCAGCGGACTTGAAGCCCATGCCGGCGGCCAGGTCTGTGGCAATCCAGGTCTGCACGACGAAAATCACCCCCATGACCACCAGCGTGATCAACGCGGCTTTGCCGACGCTGCGGCCCGGATCGCCCTTGATCTCTTCGGCCAGGGTCGAAATTGCATCGAAGCCTAAGAACGACAACACCGCAATCGACACCGCTTGCATCAGCAACGCGAAGTTGAAGTGTTCCGGGTTGTACAACGGCGCCAGGGTCAGCTGGCCGTTACCGGCGCCACCGTGCAAGGCGGTCCAGGCGTAGAACAGGAAGATCCCCAGCACCACCAGTTGCGCCAGCAGAAAGATGATGTTCATCCGTGCGGTAAAGGTGATGCCCCGCAGGTTGACGAAGGTCGCACTGACCAGGAAGGCGAGGATGAAACCGACCTTGGGAATGTCCGGGTACAGGTGATTCAACGCCATCGCCGCATACACGTAGAGCAGCGGCGGAATCAGCAGGTAGTCGAGCAGCATCAGCCAGCCGGCGATAAAGCCGACATGCGGGTGCAGCCCGCGTTGAGCGTAGGAGTAGACCGAGCCGGCAATCGGGAAGGCCCGCGCCATGCTGCCGTAACTCAGGGCGGTGAACAGCATCGCCACCATGCCGATGATGTAGGCCAGCGGCACCATGCCCGGCGCCTCCTGGTTGACGTAGCCGTAAACGCCGAACGGGGCGATGGGGATCATGAAAATCATCCCGTAAACCACCAGATCGGTCAGCGACAGGCTGCGTTTCAACTCTTGCTTGTAGCCGAATTCTTCTATTTCCATGAAGCGCTTCTCCTTGTAGGCCACTACGGCAATGTGTTTGAACCAGGTAGGTAAAAAACACGTTACAGCGTTTGTTATCGTTGTTTTACCGGTACAACCATCCGTGTTTTTTCAGCGTGAAACTGTTCGTTTGAGTCTTCGGTTCTACAGCAACGGCGCCAGGTAATCGCTCCAGGTCTGGACCGCCAACCGATTGCGCAACAGGTCGTTGCGCACCTCGATCAGCACCGAGTCGATGCCACGGACGTCGCCGTGAAACGGCACTGTCATGTCGCTCGCCGGATTGATCTTGTAGGGCTGATTGCCGGCGACCCGCAGTGGATGCCTGGCCAACCCGTCGATCAGCCGGTTCGCATAATCCTCGGCCTGCCCATATAGCACGCCGGCTTCCAGCGCTCGAGGCTGGCCGAAGTAGACCGGCGTGAAGCTGTGAATGCCCACCACCCGCACCGTGCGACCCTCGGCCACGCGGGCATCGATCAGTTCGCCAAGGCGTGTGTGAAACGGCGTGAACAGGCACTCGCGGCGGTAGTCGCGGGTCGCTTCGTCGAGGTTCTGATTCCCCGGCACCTGATAAATTTCGCTCTTGGCCGGGATGCTGTCCGGGGCCTGCAACGGGCGGTTGAGGTCGATCAGCAGGCGCGAGTAGTTGGCCACCAGCAGGGTTGCGCCGAGGGCTTCGGATAGGCTCTCGGCGAGCGCCAGCGCGCCGATGTCCCAGGCGATGTGCTCGTGCGCGGCCTCGCCGCTCAACCCCAGATCGTTCAAGGCCGTCGGGATGTAGCGGCTGGCATGTTCACACACCAGAATCAGCGGGTGCTCGGACGCTTCCCGGCTCAGGCTGTACGCCGGCTCGGTGTAGAGCCCGAACTCGGCGGACTCAGTAGAGGCGCGCATAGTGCTCACAGAGTTGGGCGGGCGACAGGTGTTGGGTCAAGGCAAGTTCCTCGGTTTTGACGGCGAAGTAAGTGTCGAGCAAGGCGCTTGGCAAGGCTTCAAGCAAGGCCTCGCTGCTCCGCAAGTGGCTCAGGGCCTGCGCGAGTGACGCGGGCAGGGCGACGATGCCGCGGCGCTGGCGTTGTTCTTCATTCAGCGAATCCGGGACTTCATCGGTGATCGCGTTTAACGCCAGTCGTTGTTCGATGCCCAGTCGGCCGGCAATCAGTACGGCAGCCATCGCCAGATGCGGGGAGGCCGTGGCGTCCATGGCGCGGAATTCGAGGTTGTATTGCGCGGCCTCGGATTTGCTGCCCAGGCTCACGGTCGGGCAGATGCGCAACGAGGCTTCGCGGTTGCGTTGGCCCAGGCACGCATACGACGCGCTCCAGTGATGCGGTTGCAGGCGCTCATAGGAAATCGGGGTCGGCGCGGTCAACGCGCAGAGGGCCGGCAAGTAGTGCAACACGCCTGCGGACCAGTGCTGGCCGAGGGTCGACAGGCCATTGGCGGTCCCGGCGTCATACAGCACCGGATCGCCGGACAGATCGTGCAGGCTCAAGTGCAGGTGCACGCCATTGCACACCGCGTGCTCGGACGTCTTGGGCGCAAAGCTCAGGTTCAGGCCCATTTGCCGGGCAATCTCACGGGTGATCTCGCGTACGTTGACCGCGCGGTCGGCCGCCGCGACACCCTGGGTCGGCCGGCAGGTGATTTCGTATTGGTGTTTGCCATATTCGGGCAGGAACATTTCCGGCTCGACCCCACCTGCGCGCAAGGCGCTGAGCAGCCAGCCGCCGAACGCTGCGCCTTGACGCTGGGCCTCCAGCGAAAACGCCAGATGTTCGGCCTGGGCGCTGTCGGTGGTGAGGTTGAATTCGTGCTCGAAGGCCGAAGTGATCTGCAACCCCAGTTCATCGTGGTAGCGCTGTACTTCGTTGCGCAGCAGCGTCCGCGGGCAGGCTGCCCATGGACGGCCATCGGTTTCGCAAATGTCGCCATGGATGAAATCCAGGGCCGGAGCACTGGCATCAGGACCGTTGCTGACCGTCACCCGGCTGGCCAGGTCGGGGATCAGCCGCAAGTCGCCGTAAGCACCCCACGGATTGCTGGAGGCGATGATGTCTTGCGGGGTCAACGCGCTGTTGGCCGGGACCCAACCGCAACCGGCGGTTTTGTAGTGTTCGAGTTCATCGCTGGGAAACGACCGGCCGCGGGTCACGCCGATCAGGTCCGTGGTGACGATGGTGGTCATGGCCACGGGCGTCAGGGGCTCACTGCTGTTGGCGCGGCTCATGCGTGCAACGCCTGCAAACGGTCGAGCACGGTCTGCGTGTCGGTAATCCAGCAATAGCCCTTGATCGCGTTCAGGCACGCCAGATGGCGTTGCTCGGTGTAGGTCGCGCAGGCGTCTTCGACCAACGTCACCAGATAACCACGGTCAGCCGCATCGCGCACGGCCATGTCGACACACTGGTCGGTGACGATGCCGGCGATGATCAGATGGCGGGTTTGCAGGTTGCGCAGCACATAGTCGATGTTGGTCGAGTTGAAGACCCCGGAGGAGGTCTTGGGCAAGACGATTTCGTTTTCGGCCGGTGTCAGTTCTTCAATGATCGCGGCGTGCGGGCTGCCTTTTGGCAGGTGCATGTCCGACAGCTTGTGGTCCAGCGAGCGGTCGCGACCGTCGGCGGTGAGGCTTTCGATGAGCGTGTGCAGAACGTTTTGCCGAGCCGTGCGCACGGCGGCCAATAGCCTGAGCTGGTTGGGAATCACCTGCTGGCGGGTGCGCTCGAGGAAATACCTGGCGTCAGGCCCTTGCAGATGCGGGTCGAACTGCGGCTCAAGCCAGGCGCGTTGCATGTCCACCAACAGCAGCGCGGTGTGGTCGGTAGCAAACGGCAGGTCGCGGGGTGAGTGATGGGGGAGCATAAACATCCTTATTTTTCCTCCAGCAGGTGAGTGGTGAAATCGCTTCGTAGCGCGTCGATGCCTTCCAGTCGCTCTGCAAGATCGGGACAACGCAGCGTCAGGCAGGCAATCAACGCTTCGACCTGGGCCAGTGCTGGCACCAGGGTGTCGAAGGCCGACGCCGAGTCCACGGGCGCGGTAATCACCAGATCCGCCATCTCGCGCAGCGGCGAGGCGTAGATGTCGGTGAACAGCACAACGCGCGCATGCCGGTTCTTGGCCGCGCTGGCGACACGCAGTGCCTGGGATTGATAGCGTCGATAGTCGAACAGCAGCACCACGTCCTGGCGTTGCACATCGAACAGCCGATCGGGCAGTTGCGCGTTGTCTTCCAGGGCAAAGCAACCTGCACGCAACAGGCGTAAATGATTGAGCAGGTAGTGGGCGAGGAAGCTGCTGAAGCGTCCGCCGAAGCAATGCACCTGATGCCGTGTATCCAGCAGCCACTCCACCAGAATGCGCACATCTTCGGGCTGGGTCAGGGCCTGGGTTTCGAGCAGGGCGCGGTGACTGTCCGCCAGATAATGGGTCCAGGCGTCGTCTTGCTTGAGGTGCGAACGCGGTTGCAACAGCGCACTGGGCGAGCGCAGCCGGTGATCCATGTCGCTGAGGAGCGCGTCCTGAAAATCGGCATAACCACCGAAGCCGAGCTTTTTCACCAGGCGCACGATGGTCGGATCACTGACGCCGGCATGCTCGGCCAGGCGCGACATCGGCCCCAGCCCGTTACGCGGGTACTGGTCCAGCAATGCGCGTATGACTTTGCGTTCTGACGGCGTGAGGTCCAGGCCGGGATCGGTGATCCGGTCTCTGAGTGAGGGCATCCGAGCTCCTGCTAGAGGGGTGTGTTGCTTTTATTTCATAATCCGTTAAATCAGTATTTATGTAATTTATGCTACATGTCTAGTGAATTTTTTCATGTACTTGAAAAGCACTAAAGTGGGGCGAAAGTCTTGTCCGACAAGGCCTGCGTGGGTTTCGCTCGATGTTGTACGCTAGTGCTTTAGTTCGTGTAGGAAATTGGCGCGTTTTTCTACGGATAAGCCGTTGGGCACAATGACGCACAGCGAGGTGAAGCATTCATGAAGCAGCTACTGGTCATTGGTATCGGTGCCGGCAATCCCGAATACATCACGATGCAGGCGGTCAATGCGTTGAACCGGGTCGATGTGTTCTTTCTGATGGACAAGGGGCAGAGCAAGGACAAGCTGATCGACCTGCGGCGGGAAATCTGCGAGCGCTATATCACCGATCCGGCTTATCGCTTCGTCGAGGCCCACAGCCCCGAGCGGGTGCGTGGCGATGTGGATTACAACGCCAGCGTTGTCGATCTGAACCGCGACAAGCAACAGATCTTCGAGCGCTTGATCAACGAAGAGATGACGGACGACGAGTGTGCGGCGTTTCTGGTATGGGGCGATCCGGCGTTGTACGACAGCACCCTGCGGATCTTGCAGGCGATCCTCGAATCAGGTCGTTGTACCTTCAATTTCGAGGTGATTCCCGGCATCAGCAGCGTCCAGGCCTTGGCAGCGCGGCATAAGGTGCCGTTGAACCGCATTGGGCGCTCGGTTGAAATCACCACCGGCCGCCGACTGGCTGCGGGTCAGGTCAGCGAGGCTGACAGCCTGGTGGTGATGCTCGACGCCGAAGATTCCTACCAGCAGGTGGCCGATCAGGAACAGCAGATTTACTGGGGTGCCTACCTCGGCACGCCGGATGAAATTCTCATTTCCGGCAAGCTAAAAGACGTTGCGCAAGAGATTGAGCGGGTGAGGAAAGCTGCACGGTTGGCCAACGGCTGGATTATGGACACCTATTTATTGCGCAAGCCTGAATCACCGGAGTGAGCGCGGATTTCAGTAAACCCAGACTTCCACCCGGCGATTCTTGATCCGTCCTTCATCGGCACTGTTGGCCGCCACCGGCATTTCGGCTCCGAAGCCACGAATCTCGCGAAACACCACACCACTTTTCACCAGCTCGCGACGCACCGCCATGGCGCGCAGTTTCGAGAGCAGGGCGGCCCGCTGCGAATCGCTCTTGGCATCGCCGAAGCCGACCAGTGTCACCTGTTTGTTCAGCTTGTCGTGCTGCTTTAAATAGTCGAGCACCCGCGACAGGTCCTGCCGGGCCTTGTTGTCCAGGCTGGCGCTGCCTTCTTCGAAGCGAAAATTCACCGTGAGTCGTTGTGCATGATCGATGATTGCCCGGTAGCCGTCAGGCATCTGCGGGCTCGGCGCAACGTTCATGGCTTGCACGGTCTGCGCGATAAAACCACTGGCGGCGACAGTTGCCTGGCCCTTGCTGCTCTGGGCGAATGTCACCAACGCGTCGGCCCAGGGATTCTGGCCATTGGGCGGTAAATAGAAATACAACCGACGCGACAGCGGATAGTCCTCGGTGGCGATCAGGCTGTTGAGCGGCAACATGGGTTGCGAGTCGCCATCGACAATCGCCACGGCCTTGGCCTGACGCACGTAAGGCAAACCGATGAAGCCGATGCCTTGCGGGTCCTGGCTGACCGCATCGGACAGCTGTTCGCTGGATTCGAAGCGTTTTGCCGAACTGGCCAGCGTTTTCCCGCGATGGCTCAGCACCAGTTCCTTGAAGGTGTCATAGGTGCCCGAATGGTCATCCCGAGCGTAAAGGTTCACCGGGCCACCGGTACCGCCGAGTTCTTCCCAGGTTTTCACTTCGCCGCTGAAAATTCGCGCCAGTTGTTCGGTGTTCAGCTGCGTTAGCGGGTTTTGCGGATGCAGGA
The DNA here is from genome assembly GCF_056397005.1 of Pseudomonas sp. 05N431. Classification (NCBI taxonomy): domain Bacteria; kingdom Pseudomonadati; phylum Pseudomonadota; class Gammaproteobacteria; order Pseudomonadales; family Pseudomonadaceae; genus Pseudomonas; species Pseudomonas sp. 05N431. The sequence continues at coordinate 646,893 of NZ_JBFTMN010000001.1, read as the reverse complement.
TGATTGCCAGGCCGTCGATGGCGATGACTTGCTCGGCGTTCGGGCTTTTCAGGTCGCCGAGGGTTTCGAGGTCGACCAGTTCGCTGTCCTTGATCGGACGCGAAGACGCCGCCAGGTCGGCGCTGGCGTTTTTCAGTGCGGCGAATCCGGTGCTGGAGCCGTGGGCGGCGATGTCCACGACCACCCGCCGACCTTGGGCCGTCTGGCCGACAATCTGCTGTTCGTTGTCTCTGTCCGAGACTTCGCTATGAACCTTCAGCAACCCTTGATCCAGCAACAACCCTTTGACCAGCGCCGGACCCAGGGCCGCACCGATGGTGTTGGAGCCTTGAATGCGCAGGGCAGGGCCGCGCTCGGGTATCGGCAGCTCAGCGGCGGTGGCAGAGAGCGGAAGCAAACCGCAGAGCAGCAGCGGTAACAGAGCGCGCAGCATCAGGCCGACACCTTTCAAGGTCACAGGAAGTGTCGGGAGAATAAGACAGGGAGGTTGCCGAAATATGACGATGTTCAGTGTGGGAGCGAGCTTGCTCGCGATAGCAATATGTCTGTCACCTTTAATGTGACAGACATAGCCTCATCGCGAGCAAGCTCGCTCCCACATTTGTTTGTGTTGACCTCTGGAAATCAGCTCAGCTCAAGCCAGATCGGCGCATGGTCCGAGGGTTTTTCCATGCCGCGCAGTTCGTAGTCGACACCGGCGGCCTTGACCCGTGGCAACAGCCCTTGGGAGGCGAGGATCAAGTCGATGCGCAGGCCGCGCTTGGGCTCGTCTTCAAAGCCACGGCTGCGGTAGTCGAACCAGCTGAAGCGGTCTGTCACGTCCGGGTTCAGGTGCCGGAAGCTGTCCACCAGGCCCCAGTTCTTCAAACGGGCCATCCACTCGCGCTCTTCCGGCAAGAAGCTGCATTTACCGGTTTTCAGCCAGCGCTTCATGTTGTCCGGGCCGATGCCGATGTCGCAGTCTTCCGGGGAAATGTTCACATCGCCCATCACCACCAACGGCTGGTCATTGCTGAACTGGGTTTCGAGCAGCGTCTGCAAGTCGTTGTAGAAGCGCTCCTTGGCCGGGAACTTGGTCGGGTGGTCGCGGTTTTCACCTTGTGGGAAATAGCCGTTCATGATCGTCACCGGCACACCGTTGGCATCGGCGAACGTGCCCCAGATGAAGCGGCGCTGGGCGTCTTCTTCATCGCTGGCAAAGCCCTTGTGCAACGCGAGCGGCGCTTGGCGCGACAGCAGGGCGACGCCGTAATGACCTTTTTGGCCGTGGTAATACACGTGATAGCCCAGCGCCTGAACCTCGGCGAGCGGGAACTGGTCGTCGTGCACCTTGGTTTCCTGCAAACCGATGACGTCCGGCTGGTGCTTCTCGATCAGTGCCGCCAGTTGATGGGGGCGGGCGCGCAGGCCATTGATGTTGAACGAGACGATCTTCATGGTCGGCAGTCCTGGCAAAAGTGCGATGCTAGCTGACATGTACGAAGTCAGCCAGCATGGCAGTAGGGCAGATGCACTGCTAATGTCCTTTAACGAGGGAACGATAACCGCTGCGCCGGGTTCGTATTAACACGTGTAGCAGCTGCCGAGCCTGCGAGGCTGCGTTCGAGGACGAAGTCCTCGCAAACCCGGCGTACACGGTTTGCCTGAAGGAACGCATTGCCTGATTCAACGACTGCTTTGCAGCCGAACGCAGCCTCGCAGGCTCGGCAGCCGAACGCAGCCTCGCAGGCTCGGCAGCTGCTACGGGAGCAATCCTGAAGTGCATTTCAACGGGGGAGATAAGCCGTCATGCCTGAAACCTCAACTGCCATCGCTGACGTTCATCCGCTCGACAGTGGCTATTCGCACGAAGCGCGCTCCTTGCTGTACCACGCCTATCGGCATGAGCCGGTCTTCAAGTACTTGTTCGAGTCTGAGCGTCCCGGCTATGAACATCGGGTGCGGGCCACGGTACGCGAACTGGTTGAACAGCATTTTGTGCAGGATTTGCCGGCGATCGGTTTGCTGGTCAATGACCGGCTGATCGGCATTGCGCTGATCGCGCCGCCGCAACGTCGCCTGGGCATCACCGAAAGCTGGGCCTGGCGCCTGCGGATGGTGCTGAGCACCGGGCTGCGTTGCACCCGGCGTTATCTGGAGTATCACGCGGCGGTGGCGGCCTGCCTGCCATCGGACTCGGTGCATGTCTTGCCGTTGCTGGGGGTTCATCCGGAGTTTCAAGGCCGGCACTTCGGCGAACAGTTGCTCGAAGCCGTACATAACTGGTGCGCCGTCGATGAACATTCCCAAGGTGTAGTACTCGACACGGGAAATCCGCGTTATCTGGAGTTCTATAAGCGTCAGGGTTATGAAGAAATTGGCGAAGTTGCTGTAGGGCCTGTTCTCGAGCACGTGTTTTTCCACGCCAATCCGCAGGTGTTACATAGCGCAACAGGTTGAGGTCGAACTTTTGTTCAGATTGTTCGCTCTATCACGCCCCTACGCTCGTGATAGCATCCGCGCCTATGAAGTTTCCAGGAAGATTTACCAGCGGTTTGCTCGTGCTGTTCAGCAGCGTAGCGGCCCTGGCACAAAGTGAATTGGACGTCAGGATCAAACCGTCCAACGATGAACTGAAGGCCAATATAGAGGGCTATATCGGTGGTCTGGGCGATCGCGACGAGGAAGCCTTGTTGCGCTTTCGTCGTGGCGCCGAAGAGCAAGCCCGCAAGGCCGCCCAGGCCTTGGGTTATTACCAGCCCCATATAGAAAGCGAAGTCAAAAACGGCAAGTCGCCAACGTTGGTGTTGAACATCGACCCCGGCGAACCGGTGCATTTACGCAACGTGACCATTCGTGTCGACGGCCCGGCCGCCAGCCTCAAATCCTTTCGTGTACCCAAGAGCGACCTGCTCAAATCCGGTGCCGTGCTCAATCACGGCCATTACGAAGACGCCAAGCGGCTGATCCAGAATCAGGCTTCGCGCTTCGGCTTTTTCAGTGGGCGCTTTACCAGTCAGAAACTGTTGGTCGACCCTCGGGCCGGTGTCGCCGACATCGAGCTGATTTACGACAGTGGCCCGCGTTATGCCCTGGGCAAGGTCAATTTCACCGGCGATACACCGTTCGACGAAGACCTGCTGCAACGCATGGTGCCGTTCAAGAACGGGGCACCGTATGACTCCGAACTGATCGCCGAACTCAATCAGGCGTTGCAATCGAGCGGCTACTTCGACGCAGTGCGGGTTGATGCGGCGCCGACTGCTGCGGCCAATGACGTGATACCGGTGGAGGTCAAACTCGACACACGCAAACCGCGCACCATGGGCCTGGGTCTTGGCTTTTCGACTGACGTCGGGCCACGGGCCAAGGCCAACTGGACCCGGCATTGGGTCAACGCCGAAGGTCACAGTTATGGCTGGGAAGCGGAAGTCTCGGCGCCGCGGCAGAACGTCGGCCTCTGGTACGACGTGCCGCTGGATCCGCCACTCACCGACAAACTGCGCTTTGCCGGCGGTTATCAAAATGAAGAACTGGCCAACACTGACAGCCTGAGCAAATTGCTCACCGTAGGCCCTGAATGGCACAGCAAATTGCCCAGCGGCTGGCAGCGGGTGATTTCGTTGAAATGGCAGCGTGAGGAATATCGCCTGGGCGACGATTCGGGCCTGAGTACTTTGCTGATGCCCGGCATCAGCTATTCCTATCTGCGCAGTGACAACCGCATCGACCCGCACAACGGTTACCGCTTGCAGTTCGAGAGCAAGGTGGCCAAGGAAGGGGTGGGTTCGGACAACAACGTGGTGTATGGCACCGCCTTGATCAAAGGCATCACCACGGTGTGGGACAACCATCGGTTCCTCGCTCGCGCACAGCTCGGTGGCAGTGCCACCAATGGCTATCGAACCATTCCGCCGTCATTGCGCTTCTTCGCCGGTGGCGATCAGAGCGTGCGCGGTTACGACTACCAGAGCCTGTCCCCGGTAAACTCCAACGGCGACCGCGTGGGCGGGCGTTACATGGTGGCCGGCAGCGTCGAGTATCAATATTCCATCGCCGAAAAATGGCGGATCGCAACCTTTGTCGATCAGGGCAACTCGTTTAACACGCTGGACCTGCCGAGCCTCAAGACCGGGGTCGGTGTTGGCGTGCGCTGGGTTTCGCCGGTCGGGCCGATCCGCCTCGACCTGGCCCATGCGCTGGATGACCCCGGTGGTATTCGTTTGCACTTTTCCATGGGGCCTGAGCTGTGAAGCGTGGTTTGAAAATAGCGCTGCTGGCGATGCTCACGCTGGTGGCGTTGCTGTTGCTGAGCATCGGCGCCTTGCTCGGTACACAAGCGGGCAGCCGTTGGACGCTGGGCCAGGTGCCGGGTTTGAGCGTGGAGAATTTCCAGGGCCGCCTGGGTGGCCAATGGAGTGCCGATCATCTGCTCTGGCAGCAAACGGGCAGTCGGGTCGAGCTGAACAAACCGGTGTTTGCCTGGTCGCCACTGTGTCTGCTGCGCATGACCCTGTGCATCGAGCAATTGAAGGCTGAGCAAGTCATTCTGCAGTTTGCCCCGAGCAGCGAAGCCAGCAGCGGGCCGATCAGCCTGCCCGAGTTGAAATTGCCGATGGCGATCCAGTTGGGCGAGGTGCAGATCGGCAGTCTGTTGCTCAACGGCAGCGAGCAGCTCAAAGACCTGCAACTGGCCGCGCACTGGACGGCCAAGGGCTTGCAGATCGACTCCGTACATCTGCAGCGCGACGACCTCAGTCTGGATTTGTCCGGGCTGCTGCAACCGACCGGCAACTGGCCGCTCAGCGTCGAAGGCAAGCTGACCTTGCCGGCACCGGGTAAAGCACCCTGGGCGTTGGCGCTGAAGATCGACGGCGACTTGCTGAAAACCCTGAACCTGCGCGCCGACAGCAGCGGTTACCTGCAAGGCCAACTGACGGGTGAGCTGCAACCGCTGGTGGAAAACCTGCCGGCCAAGGTGCGGATTACCGCCGATGGCTTCAAGGCCAGTGCGGATTTGCCGGACACCTTGCAGCTCAACCAGTTGGAACTGACTGGCAACGGCGATCTGAAAAACGGTTACCAGTTGCTCGGCAAAGCGACATTGCCGGCCGAGCAGGGCCCGGTCGCGTTGCTGTTGCAAGGCAAGGTTGACGCCAAAGGGGCGCAGATCGCCGGGCTCGATCTGAGCGCCAGCGATACGCAAAACCTCAAGCTGAGCGGGCAACTCGATTGGTCCGAGGGACTCAGTGCCGAGGCGAAAATCGATTGGCTGGACTTCCCGTGGCATCGGTTGTATCCGCTGATCGACGAGCCTCAAGTGGCGCTGCGCAGCTTCAATGGTGAAGTGTCCTACCGCGACGGCAACTATCTGGGCAACTTCAAGGCAGCGCTGGATGGTCCGGCCGGGGCGTTCAGCCTGAGCAGCCCGTTCAGCGGCGACCTGACGAAAATTTTCCTGCCGGAATTCAAACTGGCGGCCGGGCAGGGCAAGGCCGAAGGGCATTTGAATCTGCAATTCACCGATGGCATCGCCTGGGACACCGCGCTGGATTTGTCGGCGATCAACCCGGCGTACTGGCTGGCGGAGCTGCCGGGAACCCTGGCCGGTCCGTTGCGCAGCAAGGGTGAAATGAAAGATCAACACCTGAGCCTCAACGCTGACCTCGACCTCAAGGGCAAGCTGCGCGGTCAGCCGGCCGTCTTGCAAGCCAAGGCCGATGGCGCGGGCGAGCGCTGGAACCTCAGCGCGCTGCATATCCGTCTGGGCGACAACCACATCGATGGCAGCGGCAGCCTGCAACAGAAACTCGCCGGCCAGATCGACATCAAGGCGCCGCGTCTTGGTCAGCTCTGGCCGCAGTTGCGCGGTCAGCTCAACGGTCGGGTCGACGTCGCCGGCAACCTCCAGGCACCGCAAGGCAAACTCAGCCTGCAAGGCGTGCAGTTGGCGTTCGACGACAATCGCCTGCAAAGCCTGAATCTCGATGCCAGTCTCGACAGCGCGCAACGGGCGAAGATCGACCTCAAGGGCAGCGGCATTCAGGCCGGCGACACTCAACTGGGCACGCTGACCGCCAGCGGCCAGGGCGATATCAAAAGCCAGAAGCTGCAACTGGACCTGCTGGGTCCGCAACTGAAACTGGCGCTGGGCCTCGACGGCAATCTGGATAAAGGCAATTGGCGCGGCCGTTTGGCCAGTGGTGACATACAGGCTGGCGGCCAGGACTGGAAGCTGCAAAATCCGGCAAAAATCGAACGCCTGGCCGACGGCAAGCTGACCTTTGGCGCCCATTGCTGGATGTCCGGGCAGGCCAGCCTGTGTGGCGAAGACCAGCGCCTGATGCCCGAGCCGAAGCTGCGTTACCACCTCAAGCAGTTCCCGATCGACAGCCTCGCGCAATGGCTGCCGAAAGACTTCGCCTGGCACGGCAAGCTCAATGCCGACGTGCAACTCGACCTGCCGGCCAGCGGCCCGAAAGGCCAGATCATGGTCGATGCCAGCGGCGGTACGCTGCGGATGAAGGAAAAGGATCAGTGGCTGGATTTCCCTTACCAGACGCTGAAGCTGACCAGTACCTTGAGCCCGAAACGCATCGACACGCAGCTCGACTTTGTCGGGGGCAAGTTGGGCGAGCTGATGGTGCAGGCGCAGATCAATCCGCTGCCCAAGAACAAGCCTTTGAGCGGCTCGTTCCGTCTGAGCGGTCTGGACCTGTCGGTGGCGCGACCGTTTGTGCCGATGGTCGAGAAACTCACCGGGCGCTTGAATGGCAGCGGCAGTTTGTCGGGCGGGCTGCTGGCGCCGCAGGTCAACGGCAACCTGACCCTCAGTGACGGTGAAATCTCCGGGCCGCAACTGCCGACGCGTTTCGAGGCGTTGCAGCTTCAGGCGCAGATTGCCGGCGAGAGCGTGCAGCTCAACGGCGGCTGGAAAAGCGGCAAGGCCGGGCAGGGCAGCTTGAGCGGGCATGTCGCCTGGGGCCAGGCGTTGGTTGTGGATCTGAGCCTCAAAGGCACACAACTGCCGGTCACGGTCGAGCCGTACGCCGCGCTGGAAGTGGCGCCGGACCTGAAAATCTCGATCAACAACGACAAACTGGCGATTGTCGGCAAGGTGCAGGTGCCCAAGGGCGAAATCACCGTGCGTGAGTTGCCGCCGTCAACGGTCAAGGTCTCCGATGACACGGTAATCGTCGGCCACCAGACTGAAGCGGGCAAACCGCCGATGGCCATGGCAATGGACATCGATGTGGTGGTGGGCGAGGACAAGCTCAGCTTTGCCGGTTTCGGCCTGACGGCGAACCTGCAAGGTCATGTGCACATCGGTGACAACATGGACACCCGTGGCGAGCTCTGGCTCAACGATGGCCGTTATCGTGCGTACGGCCAGCGCCTGACGGTACGGCGTGCGCGGCTGCTGTTCGCCGGGCCCATCGATCAGCCGTATCTGGACATCGAAGCGGTGCGCCAGACCGACGACGTGATCGCCGGTATTCGCCTGAGCGGCAGCGCCGAGCAGCCGACCACGCAGATCTTCTCGGAACCGGCGATGAGCCAGGAACAGGCGTTGTCCTACCTGGTGCTCGGGCGTCCGCTGACCAGCAACGGCGAAGACAACAACATGCTGGCTCAAGCTGCGCTGGGACTGGGCTTGATGGGCAGTTCCGATCTGACCGGCAGTCTGGCCAAGGATCTGGGCATTCAGGACTTCCAGCTCGACACCCAGGGCAGCGGCACCACCACCAGCGTGGTGGCCAGCGGAAACCTCTCCGAAAAACTCAGTTTGCGTTATGGCGTCGGCGTCTTCGAACCGGCCAACACCATCGCACTGCGTTACAAGCTGAGCAAAATGGTCTACCTGGAAGCCGCCAGCGGCATCGCCAGTTCGCTGGATATCTTCTACAAGCGGGATTTCTAAGCCCCCCGCTCCTCCACAAAAACCGAGTCGCTCCAATCGCGAGCAAGCTCGCTCCCACAGGTTCAGCGTGATCCCTGTGGGAGCGAGCTTGCTCGCGATGGCCGCGCCGCGGTCGTCGATCCGAAGCAACTTCCCCTCGCCATTTATCACCTAATTACAAAGCTTCCTAACTATTGCGTTGACATTCGCTGCCTAAGCAGTAATATCTCGACATACTTTCCCTGCCTAGGCAGCTAATGGGTGGTCAGATGAAACATTTCAAACCAGACGATTTTCACAATTGCCACCTCGGTCTCTTGCTCGGGCGCGCTGCGCTGCTCAAGGACCGGATCATCGATACGCACATGGAACCCCATGGCATCACCGCCGCACAGTTCAAGGTGCTGATCATCATGGCCCAGTTCGGCGTCGATACCCCGGCCGAGCTGTGTCGGCACCTGTCGCTGGACAGCGGGTCGATGACCCGCATGCTCGATCGTCTGGAACAGAAGGGTTTTCTCTCCCGCCAACGCTGCGAAGGCGACCGTCGCCAGGTGCGACTAGTGCTGACGGAAGAAGGCCAGAAGCTGGCCGACCGCCTGCCGCATATCGGTGCCGAGGCGATGAACGAACTGGCAGGCGCCATCACGCCAGAAGAGTTGAAAACCCTGGAGCAGATCCTGAAGAAAATTTTGCTGGCGGCCGGTGACTCGATCACCTTGCTGCGGGTAGGTGACAAATGAGCAGTAAAACCTTGCGTACTCGCGTCAGCCTGGTGCTGTTGGCCATGAGCCTGGCCGGGTGTGCCAGCTACAGTGGCCTGAACACCCAAGGCGTGAGCCTCGATGCGAAAAACCTCAAGGCCGGGCAGTCCCTCAACGGTGTCACCCTGTCGCCGGCGGCCTGGCCAAAAAGCGACTGGTGGAAAAGCCTTGGTGACCCGCAGCTCGACGGCCTGATCCGCGAAGCCCTGCACGACAGCCCGGACATGCAGATCGCCGACGCCCGTGCCCACCAGGCCAGCGCCGCCGCTTACGCCGCCGATGCCGCGCGGATGCCGACCCTCGACGCCAGCGCCAGTGTCAGCCGCTCGCGCCTGGCGCGTGACAAGGACCCGACCGGAGCGGGCGGCAACTACGCCACGGTGCGCAGCATCGGTGCCAGCTTCAATTACACCTTCGACCTCTGGGGCGGTCAGCGTGCCAACTGGGAAGCGGCGCTGGGCCAGGCCCGCGCGGCTGAAGTCGATCAGCAAGCCGCGCAACTGACCTTGTCGGCCGACGTCGCCCGCGCCTACAGCAACCTCGGGCAGGCCCATATCGTTTATGACCTGGCTAACGACGACCTCAAGCGCACCCGGCAAATGCTCGATCTGAGCAAGCGCCGGCTGAGCTCCGGTATCGATAGCCAATACCAGTATCAGCAAACCGAAAGCCTGGAAGCCAGCTCCGAAGCGACGTTGATCGACGCTGAAAAGACCCTGCAGAGCGCGAAAATCGCCCTGGCCGTGCTGCTCGGCAAAGGCCCGGATCGTGGTAATGAGATTGCCCGACCGAAAGTCCTTCAGGCCAGCGCCGTGGCGTTGCCGTCGACACTGCCGGCCGAGTTGCTCGGTCGTCGCCCAGACCTGATCGCCGCGCGCTGGCGGGTCGAGGCAGCGAGCAAAAGCATCGACGCCGGCAAGACAAAGTTCTACCCGAACCTCAACCTGAGCGCCGCCGCCGGTACCGAATCGTTGTTGGGGGACGCCCTGTTCGGCTCGGCGAGTCGCTTCTTCAACATCATGCCAACCGTGTCGTTGCCGATCTTCGATGGCGGCCGCTTGCGCGCCAACCTCGATGCACGCGACGCCGACTACGACCTCGCCGTTGCGCAGTACAACAAAACACTGGTGAAGGCCTTGGGGGATGTCAGCGACACGATTTCCCAATTGCGTGACATCGGTCGGCAGATCGGTGCGCAGCAACATTCCACCGACATCGCCCAGGACTCTTACAACACGGTGGTCCAGCGTTACGGATCCGGGATCGGTAACTACCTGGACGTGCTCAGCATCGAGCAGCAATTGCTCCAGGCCCAGCGTCAGCTGGCGAACCTGAATGCCGAGCAGATCGATCTGTCGATTCAACTGATGCAGGCACTGGGCGGCGGGTTTCAAGCCGACACCCTGGCCGCGGCCACCCCATCCCCAGCGCCTGCCACGCTGAATCAATAATTCAAGGTACTTGTCATGGCCACTATCGAAAACAACCCAACGCCTGAAAGCGCCGAAGACACGGGCAACCCAGGCAAACGTAAATTCATGCTGCTGGTGCTGACGGTCCTGGTGATTGTTGGCTGCCTGGGTGTCTGGGGCTGGCACGAACTCTACGGACGCTGGAGCGAAAGCACCGACGATGCCTACGTCAACGGCAACGTGGTGGAAATCACGCCGCTGGTCACCGGCACGGTTGTCAGCATCGGCGCAGACGATGGCGATCTGGTCCACGAAGGCCAGGTGCTGGTCAACTTCGACCCGAACGACGCGCAAGTCGGCCTGCAAAGTGCACAAGCCAATCTGGCCCGCACCGTGCGCCAGGTGCGCGGCCTGTACAGCAACGTTGACGGCATGAAAGCCCAGGTCAACGCCCAGAAAGCCGAAGTGCAGAAGGCTCAGGACAACTTCAATCGCCGGAAGAATCTGGCGGCGGGCGGGGCGATCTCCCAGGAAGAACTGTCCCACGCTCGGGATGACCTGGCCTCGGCGCAAAACGCCCTGGCCAATGCTCAGCAGCAACTCGCCACCACCAGCGCGCTGGTCGACGATACGGTGGTTTCGTCTCACCCGGACGTCCAGGCCGCTGCTGCGCAAGTGCGTCAGGCTTACCTGGCCAACGCCCGCAGCACACTGATCGCGCCGGTTACCGGTTATGTGGCCAAACGCACCGTGCAACTGGGCCAACGGGTTCAGCCGGGAACTGCGCTGATGGCGGTGATCCCGCTGGATCAACTGTGGATCGACGCCAACTTCAAGGAAACTCAGCTGCATGACATGCGCATCGGTCAGCCGGTGGACATCGAGGCCGACCTCTATGGCAGCGAAGTGAAATACAACGGCACCATCGACAGTCTCGGCGCCGGGACCGGCAGTGCATTTGCCTTGCTGCCGGCGCAAAACGCGACCGGCAACTGGATCAAGATCGTTCAGCGGGTGCCAGTGCGCATTCACATCAACGCCGAGCAACTGGCCGCACATCCGTTGCGGGTAGGCTTGTCGACGATGGTCAACGTCAACCTGCATGACCAGAGCGGTCCGGTACTGGCGCAACAGCCGCCGCAAAAGGCCTCGTTCAGCACCAACGTCTACGACCGTCAGTTGGCTGAGGCCGACGCGATGATTACCCGCCTGATCCACGACAATAGTTCAGTGGCGAGCAAAACCGCTCAACGCTGATTCGCCAATCCGTCAGCTGCGGCCGTAACGGTCGCAGCGACTGCCTCGTTCCAAAGGATTCGCGATGAGTACTAACGCGTCTTTCAAGCCGCCCAGCCTGGTGCTCAGCACCATTGGTCTGTCGCTGGCGACCTTCATGCAGGTGCTCGACACCACCATCGCCAACGTGGCCTTGCCGACTATTTCCGGCAACCTGGGCGTGAGTTCGGAGCAGGGCACCTGGGTCATCACCTCGTTCGCCGTAAGCAACGCCATCGCGCTGCCGTTGACCGGTTGGTTGAGCCGGCGCTTTGGTGAAGTGAAGCTGTTTCTGTGGGCGACGATCCTGTTCGTGCTGGCGTCGTTCCTCTGCGGTATCTCGACCTCGATGCCCGAGCTGGTCGGCTTCCGGGTGGTGCAAGGGTTGGTCGCAGGGCCGTTGTACCCGATGACCCAGACGCTGCTGATCGCGGTCTATCCGCCGGCGAGACGGGGGATGGCCTTGGCATTGCTGGCGATGGTCACGGTGGTTGCGCCGATTGCCGGCCCCATACTCGGTGGCTGGATTACCGACAGTTATAGCTGGCCGTGGATTTTCTTCATCAACGTGCCGATTGGCGTGTTCGCGGTGATGGTGGTCAAGCAGCAGCTCAAGGAACGTCCGGTGGTGATCAGTCGCCAGCCGATGGATTACATCGGCCTGCTGACCTTGATCATTGGTGTCGGCGCGCTGCAGATCATCCTCGATAAAGGTAATGACCTGGACTGGTTCGAGTCGAACTTCATCATTATTGGTGCGGCTATTTCGGCGATTGCGCTGGCCGTGTTCGTGATCTGGGAGATGACTGACAAGCACCCGGTGGTGAATCTGCGGCTGTTCGCCTATCGCAACTTCCGCATCGGCACCATCGTGTTGGTCTTGGGTTACGCCGGGTTCTTTGGCATCAACCTGATTCTGCCGCAGTGGCTGCAAACCCAGATGGGCTACACCGCAACCTGGGCCGGTTTGGCGGTGGCGCCGATCGGGATTCTGCCGGTGTTGATGTCGCCCTTTGTCGGCAAGTACGCGCACCGGTTCGACCTGCGGCTGCTGGCCGGGCTGGCGTTCCTGGCGATTGGCCTGAGCTGCTTCATGCGTGCCGGCTTCAATAATGAAGTGGACGTCCAGCACGTGGCGCTGGTGCAACTGTTCATGGGGATTGGCGTGGCGCTGTTCTTCATGCCGACCCTGAGCATTCTGATGTCGGATCTTCCACCGCATCAGATCGCCGATGGCGCGGGGCTGGCGACATTCCTGCGGACCCTGGGCGGTAGTTTTGCGGCATCGCTGACCACCTGGATCTGGATCCGTCGCGCCGATCAGCATCACGCGTACCTGAGCGAAAGCCTCAGCACCTTCGATTCGGCGACCCGCGATACGTTGAATACCTTGGGTGGGGCGGGCAATCCGGCGTATGCGCAGCTCGATCACCTGCTGACCAGCCAGGCGTACATGCTCTCCACCGTGGATTACTTCACGCTGTTGGGCTGGGGCTTTATGGGCTTGATTCTGCTGGTGTGGCTGGCCAAGCCGCCGTTTGCGGCGAAGGCGGGGCCGGAGGCGAGTGGACACTAAGCAACACGCGGTCAATGTGGGAGCGAGCTTGCTCGCGAAGGCGGACTCAAATTCAATATCTTTATTGACTGTTTTACCGCCATCGCGAGCAAGCTCGCTCCCACAGGGGTCAGCTACCTGGCAACGTCAGCTGCGGGTTCACAAAATCAAACGCCGCCAACTGAAACCCCTGCTCATCCACCTGCAACGCCCAGCCCTGGCGATCCCAATCCCCCAGCACAATGCGCTTGGCCGCTTGCTCGCCAATCTGCAATTTATGGATGGCGGGGCGGTGGGTGTGGCCGTGGATCAGGGTTTTCACCCCGTACTGCTGCATGATCCGCGGGATTTCCTCGGGGGTCACATCGACGATGTCGTTGGCTTTCATCCGGGTTTGCGCGCGGCTTTCGCTGCGCAGCTTGCGCGCCAGTTTGCGGCGGGTGCGCAGCGGCAGATGGCGCAGGATGAACAAGCTGATGGGGTTGCGTAGGTAGCGGCGCAGTTTCATGTAGCTTTCGTCGCGGGTACACAGGCTGTCGCCGTGCATCAACAGCACCGGCTCACCCGCAAATTGCACGACACTCGGATCCTTGAGCAAGGTGCAGCCGGCTGCTTTGCAGAAGGCCTTGCCGAGCAGGAAGTCGCGATTGCCGTGCATCAGGAATATGGCCGTGCCGCTCTCGCTAAGTTCGCGCAGGGCCTGGCAGATGGAGCGTTGGAAGGGGCTCATGGCGTCGTCGCCAATCCACACCTCGAAAAAGTCGCCGAGAATGTACAACGCCTGCGCCGAACGGGCGCGGGTGGCGAGCAAATCCAGAAACGCCCGGGTAATTTCCGGGCGCTCCTCTTCCAGATGTAAATCTGAAATCAGCAATATCACTCAATGATCTCGGCTTTCTCGATGATCACGTCGTCTGCTGGTACGTCCTGGTGGCCGGACTTCATGGTGGTCGAAACACCTTTGATCTTGTCGACGACGTCGGTACCGGCGGTCACTTTACCGAACACGGCATAACCCCAACCCTGAACGTTCTTGCCGCTGTGGTTGAGGAAGCTGTTGTCGGCGACGTTGATGAAGAACTGCGCGGAAGCCGAATGCGGCTCCATGGTGCGAGCCATGGCGACGGTGTACTTGTCGTTGGAAAGACCGTTGTCAGCTTCGTTCTGGATGCTTGGGCGCTTGTCTTTCTTTTCCTTCATGCCTGGCTCGAAACCGCCGCCCTGGATCATGAAGTTGCCGATAACACGGTGGAAAATGGTGTTTTCGTAGTGGCCGGCCTTAACATACTCGATGAAGTTGGCCACGGTGATCGGGGCTTTCTCGGCGTTCAGTTCCAGGACGATGTCGCCATGGTTGGTGGTCAGTTTGACTTGAGTCATGATTACTACTCTATTCAAGGAATTCGTGGCTTTCGGGGCGCTGCGTGACGCGTGCGAGCCCGTACCTGTTTGGCGAAAAGTCACCAAGGTGCGCAGTTTAGCGCGATGGCCGCGAATTTCGAGGCAGTTTTTTCAAATCAGGTGCATTAAACGCACCTGTTTTAGGGCCTGCTCTGTCAGGCGCTTGACCGCATCGGCTATGATAGCGGCTTTGTTTTGTCAGGCCTCCATGAAGGCCACGCACTTGTACGTTCAAGGATCCTATGAGCAAGCCCACTGTCGACCCTACCTCGAATTCCAAGACTGGCCCTGCCGTGCCGGTCAACTTCCTGCGGCCGATCATCCAGGCAGACCTGGACTCGGGTAAGCACACGCAGATCGTCACCCGTTTCCCGCCTGAGCCCAACGGCTACCTGCACATCGGTCACGCCAAGTCGATCTGTGTGAACTTCGGCCTGGCCCAGGAGTTCGGTGGCGTGACGCACCTGCGTTTCGACGACACCAACCCGGCCAAGGAAGACCAGGAATACATCGACGCCATCGAAAGCGACGTCAAGTGGCTGGGCTTTGAGTGGTCCGGTGAAGTGCGCTATGCCTCTCAGTATTTCGACCAGTTGCACGCGTGGGCGGTCGAGCTGATCAAGGCGGGCAAGGCCTACGTCGACGACCTGACCCCTGAACAAGCCAAGGAATACCGCGGCAGCCTGACCGAGCCGGGCAAGAACAGCCCGTTCCGCGACCGCTCGGTTGAGGAAAACCTCGACCTGTTCGCCCGCATGAAGGCTGGCGAGTTCAAGGACGGCGCACGCGTGCTGCGGGCCAAGATCGACATGGCCTCGCCGAACATGAACCTGCGCGACCCGATCATGTACCGCATCCGTCATGCCCATCACCACCAGACCGGCGACAAGTGGTGCATCTACCCAAACTACGACTTCACCCACGGTCAGTCGGACGCCATCGAAGGCATCACCCATTCGATCTGCACCCTGGAGTTCGAAAGCCATCGTCCGCTGTACGACTGGTTCCTCGACAGCCTGCCAGTACCGGCGCACCCGCGTCAGTATGAGTTCAGCCGTCTGAACCTGAACTACACCATCACCAGCAAGCGCAAGCTCAAGCAACTGGTCGATGAAAAGCACGTCAATGGCTGGGACGATCCGCGCATGTCCACGCTGTCGGGTTTCCGCCGCCGTGGCTACACGCCGAAATCGATCCGCAACTTCTGCGAAATGATCGGCACCAACCGTTCCGACGGCGTGGTGGATTTCGGCATGCTTGAATTCAGCATCCGTGACGACCTCGATCACAGTGCCCCGCGCGCCATGTGTGTACTGCGTCCACTGAAAGTCGTGATCACCAACTACCCGGAAGGTCAGGTCGAGAACCTCGAGCTGGCTTGCCACCCGAAAGAAGACATGGGCGTGCGCGTTCTGCCATTCGCCCGTGAGATCTACATCGACCGTGAAGACTTCATGGAAGAGCCGCCGAAGGGCTACAAGCGCCTGGAGCCAGCCGGTGAAGTGCGCCTGCGCGGCAGCTACGTGATCCGTGCCGACGAAGCGATCAAGGATGCCGATGGCAACATCGTCGAACTGCGTTGCTCGTATGACCCGGACACCCTGGGCAAGAACCCTGAAGGCCGCAAGGTCAAAGGCGTGATTCACTGGGTGCCGGCGGCGGCCAGCGTCGAGTGCGAAGTGCGTCTGTACGATCGTCTGTTCCGTTCTCCGAACCCGGAGAAGGCCGAAGACAGCGCCAGTTTCCTGGACAACATCAACCCTGACTCACTGCAAGTCCTCACCGGTTGTCGTGCTGAACCCTCGTTGGGCAACGCACAGCCGGAAGACCGTTTCCAGTTCGAGCGCGAAGGTTACTTCGTTGCGGATATCAAGGACTCGAAACCGGGCGCTCCGGTATTCAACCGTACCGTGACCCTGCGTGATTCGTGGGGCCAGTGATCAAGTCTTAAGGAACTGTCGTGCTTACGATCTACAACACGCTCACCAAGAGCAAAGAAGTCTTCAAGCCGCTGGATGGCAACAAGGTGCGCATGTACGTCTGCGGGATGACCGTGTACGACTACTGCCACCTGGGCCACGGCCGCAGCATGGTCGCGTTCGACCTGGTGACCCGCTGGTTGCGGTTCAGCGGTTACGACCTGACCTACGTGCGCAACATCACCGACATCGACGACAAGATCATCAACCGCGCCCGTGAAAACGGCGAGTCGTTCGAAGCGTTGACCGAGCGCATGATCGCGGCGATGCACGAAGACGAGTCGCGCTTGAACATCCTCAAGCCGGACATGGAACCGCGCGCCACCGGCCACATCGCCGGCATGCACGCGATGATCCAGACGCTGATCGACAAGGGCTACGCCTACGCGCCGGGTAACGGTGACGTGTACTACCGCGTTGCGAAGTTCATGGGTTACGGCAAGCTGTCGCGCAAGAAAATCGAAGACCTGCGCATCGGCGCCCGCATCGAAGTCGACGAGTCGAAACAGGACCCGCTGGACTTCGTCCTGTGGAAAGCCGCCAAGCCGGGCGAGCCAAGCTGGGAATCGCCATGGGGCGCCGGGCGTCCGGGCTGGCACATCGAGTGCTCGGTGATGTCGACTTGCTGCCTCGGTGAGACCTTCGATATTCATGGCGGCGGCAGCGACCTTGAGTTCCCGCACCACGAAAACGAAATCGCCCAGAGCGAAGCGGCTACCGGCAAGACCTACGCCAACGCGTGGATGCATTGCGGGATGATTCGCATCAATGGCGAGAAGATGTCCAAGTCCTTGAACAACTTCTTCACCATTCGCGACGTGCTCGACAAGTACCACCCGGAAGTCGTGCGTTACCTGCTGGTATCGAGTCATTACCGCAGCGCGATCAACTACTCGGAAGACAACCTCAAGGACGCCAAAGGCGCTCTGGAGCGTTTCTACCACGCGTTGAAAGGTCTGCCAGCCGTGGCGCCGGCCGGCGGCGAAGCGTTCGTGGCACGGTTTACCGAAGTGATGAACGACGACTTCGGCACCCCGGAAGCGTGCGCGGTGCTGTTCGAGATGGTGCGCGAGATCAACCGTCTGCGTGAGAGCGATCTGAATGCAGCGGCAGGTCTGGCGGCACGCCTGAAAGAACTGGCCAGTGTGCTTGGCGTGTTGCAGCTTGAAGCCGATGACTTCCTGCAAGCCGGCGCTGAAGGCCGGGTCGATGCAGCAGAAGTCGAGGCGCTGATTCAGGCGCGCCTGACCGCCCGTGCCAACAAGGACTGGGCCGAGTCTGACCGCATCCGCGACCAGCTCACCGCCATGGGTGTGGTGCTGGAAGACGGGAAGGGCGGCACGACGTGGCGCCTGGCTGACTGAAGCCTGCTTGAGCAAAAAACAAAACCCGCCTTGTGCGGGTTTTTGTTTATGGGCAGGGCACAAGTGCAGTGGTGTCTGGACTGACGCCATCGCGAGCAAGCTCGCTCCCACAATTAATCGCAGGCATGCACGAATAGTGGGCTCACAGTAGATCCCCTGTGGGAGCGAGCTTGCTCGCGATGGGGCCATCCCAGACACTAGATTTCTCCAGCCCAAACGCAAAAACGGCACCCGAAGGTGCCGTTTCTGTTTTCTGCTGCGTATCGCTTAAGCGATCAACCCGCCAGGCCAGTCTGCTGAACCAGTGTCAGCAGCGGTTGTGGGTACAGGCCGAGGAAGAACGCCAGCACTGCGATGGCCAGCAGCATCACGCCGCCTGCCTTTTGTTCCCAGTGCAGTTGGGCGTCGACGCGACGCAGGTTTGGCTCGATCAGGTACAGGGTGACCATGACGCGCAGGTAGTAGAAGACGCCGATGGCGCTGCCCAGTACCAGGGAGCCGACCAGCCACCATTGGTGAGATTCGACACCGGTAGCGATGATGTAGAACTTGCCGATGAAGCCTGCGGTCAGCGGGATACCGGCCAGCGACAACATCATCACGGTCAGAACAGCGGTCAGGTACGGACGACGCCAGAACAGGCCGCGGTACTCGTACAGTGCGTCAGCGTCACGGCCCTTGTAAGGCGAGGACATCAGGGTGATCACACCGAAAGCGCCGAGGCTGGTGATCACGTAGGTGACCAGGTACACGCCGATGGCTTCCATGGCCAGACCCTTGCTCGCCACGAGGGCGATCAGCAGGTAACCGAAGTGGGCGATGGACGAGTAACCCAGCAGACGCTTGAGGTTGCTCTGGGTCAGTGCCAACAGGTTACCGAACAGGATCGAGGCAATCGCGATCACGGTCAGCACGGTGCTCAACACACCGCTGCTGGCCACTGGCGAGATCTGGAACAGACGCACCATGACCGCGAACACGGCAACTTTCGAGGCGGTGGCCAGGAATGCTGCAACCGGTGCCGGGGCACCTTCGTAGACGTCCGGCGTCCAGAGGTGGAACGGTACCAGCGACAGCTTGAACGCCAGGCCGATCAGCATCATGCCCAGGCCCATCTGTGCCAGCGGGCTTGGCAGGCCGGTGGCCGCAAGGGCGTGACCGATGCCGCTGAAGCTCAGGGTGCCGGCTTCGGCGTAGAGCAGGGCCATACCGAACAACAGGAACGCGGAACCGGCTGCCGACAGCACCATGTACTTGATGCCGGCTTCCAGTGAGCGCTTGTTGAAGAAGGCATAGGCCACCAGACCGTAGACCGGTACCGAGAGCAGTTCCAGACCGACGAACAAGCCGGCCAGGTGCTGCGCGCTGACCAGAACCAGGCCACCGGCGGCGGCCATCAGGATCAGCAGGTACAGTTCTTCACGGTTGCCCGGGTAACCCGTACCGCCTTCGCCGAGGTAGGCGTGGGCGAGAGTGACGCAAGCGAGGGTGGCGACCAGGATCAGCGCCATGTACAGGCAGGCAAAGCTGTCGATCTGCAGCAGTGGCGTCACGGCCAGAGGCGCGACTTTCAAGGCTGGCAGGATCGACAGCAAGGCCAGGTTCAGACCCGCGACCGACAGCAGGAAGGTCTGCGAGTGGTTGCGGCGCCAGGCGATCGCCAGCATCACCACGATGATCGTGGCGCTGGTGATCAACAATGGCGCAAGCGCGATAAAGTGTTGAATCGTAAAGTCCATAGCGCTCTTACCGGGCCGAAGCGAGTTGAGTGAAGGCGGTACCGAACCATTGCTGCACGCCATGCATCGTCGCGGCAGAGGTATCGAGGAACGGTTGCGGGTAGACGCCGATGTAAATCAGCAGTGCCGCCAGTCCAACCACCATGATCATTTCGCGAGTATCCATGCCATGCAGCACGGCGTCCGATTTGGACGGACCGAAGTAGGCACGGTGAATCATGATCAGCGAGTAGACCGAACCGAACACCAGGCCGGCAGTCGCGATCACGGTGACCCACGGCGCGCTGGCGAAGGTGCCGATCAGGATCAGGAACTCACCGACGAAGTTACCGGTCACCGGCAAGCCCAGCGAAGCTGCAGCGAAGAACAGGCTGATGGCGGGCAGGTAGGCGATCTTCGACCACAGGCCGCCCATCTCACGCATGTCACGAGTGTGGGTGCGCTCGTAGAGCTGGCCGCAGAGGATAAAGAGTGCCGCTGCCGACAGGCCGTGCGCGAGCATCTGGATCACTGCGCCTTGCAGGGCCAGTTGGCTGCCGGAGTAGATGCCGATCAGCACGAAGCCCATGTGCGAAACGCTGGAGTACGCAACCAGGCGCTTGATGTCGGTCTGGGCGAAAGCCAGGAACGCACCGTAGAAGATCCCGACCAGGCCCAGGGCCATGGCGAACGGCGCGAACTCGGCCGACGCATTCGGGAACAACGGCAGGGCGAAACGCAGCAGGCCGTACGCAGCGGTCTTCAGCAGAATACCGGCCAGGTCAACGGAACCCGCAGTCGGTGCCTGTGCGTGAGCATCCGGCAGCCAGGAGTGGAACGGCACGACTGGCAGCTTCACCGCGAAGGCGATGAAGAAGCCGAGCATCAGAACGTACTCGGTGGTCAGCGACATCTTGGTTTTCAACAGGTCGGCGTAGTTGAAAGTAATCACGCCCGTGCTGTTGAAGTTGACCAGTACCAGACCCAGGATCGCCACCAGCATGATCAGGCCGCTGGCCTGGGTGAAGATGAAGAACTTGGTCGCCGCGTAGATCCGGGTTTTCTTGCCGTCCGAAGAACTGTGACCCCAGAGCGCGATGAGGAAGTACATCGGCACCAGCATCATTTCCCAGAAGAAGAAGAACATGAACAGGTCGAGGGCCAGGAACACGCCGACGACACCGCCCAGGATCCACATCAGGTTCAGGTGGAAGAAGCCAACGTGACGCTGGATCTCTTTCCACGAGCAGAGTACCGAGAGGACACCCAGCAGACCGGTCAGCATGATCATCAACAGCGACAGGCCGTCGAGGGCCAGGTGCACGTTGATGCCGAAGCGCTGGATCCAGACATGCTTGAACTCAAGCGCCCAGGTCGGATCGGCGCCAGGCGCCGGAGCAAATGAATAGTCACCGTGGGCCCACAGCCAGAGGCCGAGGGAGAGCAGCAGGGACATGGTGATCAGCGCAATCCAGCGGGGGAGGGTAGCGCCGAAGCGCTCACCCATCCAGCACAGCAGGCCGCCGATGAAGGGGATCAGGATTAGCCATGGCAAAATCATGACGGGCTCGTTTCCTTTCGCAAGTTCGCAAGGTTCATATCAGACCGCTACCAGCACGACAGCGCCGATAACCAGCACGGCACCAGCAGCCATCGAGGCGGCGTACCAACGCAGTTGACCAGTTTCGGTACGGCTCAGGGAGTTGTGACCCCCTTTGGCCATCCGTGGGATCAAACCGATGGTTTGGTCGAACGGGTCTTTGCGCAGCATGTGGCTGATCGCAAGGTACGGCTTGACGAACAGTTTGTCGTAGATCCAGTCGAAGCCCCAGGCCGCGAACCACCAGGCCGAGAGCAGACGGCCGATGCCGCTGTTGGCGATGGCGGTGACGAAGCTACGCTTGCCGAGGAACAGCAGCGCGGCCAGCAGGATACCGGACAGGGCGATAGCACCCGAGACCAGTTCCAGGCTGTGCTTGGCTTCGCCGCCGGCATGCCCAACGCTTTCTGGCAGTACGCCGTGCAGTGGCGGAACGATCATCGCGCCAATGGCGGTCGACAACACGATCAGCACCGACAGTGGCAGCCAGTGGGCAATGCCGTGACCGGCATGGGCTTCGGTCTTCACTTCACCGTGGAACGCAATGAAGATCAGGCGGAAGGTGTACAGCGACGTCATGAAGGCACCCACCAGACCTGCATAGAGCAGACCGTGGTTGCCGCTGGCGAAGGCTTCCCAGAGGATTTCGTCTTTCGAGTAGAAACCTGCAGTCACCAGTGGCAGGGCTGCAAGGGCCGCGCCGCCAACGATGAAGCTGGCGTAGGCCAGTGGCAGTTTCTTCCACAGGCCGCCCATCTTGAAGATGTTCTGCTCGTGGTGGCAGGCAACGATCACCGAACCGGAAGCAAGGAACAGCAGCGCCTTGAAGAACGCGTGCGTCATCAGGTGGAAGATCGCGCCTTCCCAGGCACCCACGCCCAGCGCCAGGAACATGTAGCCGATCTGGCTCATGGTCGAGTAGGCGAGGATACGTTTGATGTCGGTCTGGACCAGGGCTGCGAAACCGGCGAGCACCAGAGTCACACCGCCGACGATGCCGACCAGGTGCAGGATATCCGGCGCCAGGGCGAACAGACCGTGCGTACGGGCGATCAGGTAGACACCGGCGGTCACCATGGTCGCGGCGTGGATCAGTGCCGAAACCGGGGTAGGACCGGCCATTGCATCCGCCAGCCAGGTTTGCAGCGGCAGTTGTGCGGATTTACCGACAGCGCCGCCCAGCAGCATCAGGGTCGCCATGACGATCCAGAAGTCACCGGTCTTGAAGTGCTCAGGCGCTTTGACCAGCAGCTCTTGAATGTTCAGCGTGCCCAACTGCTGGAACAGGATGAACAGGCCGATGGCCATGAACACGTCGCCGATACGGGTGACGATGAAGGCTTTGAGTGCGGCGTTACCGTTGTTGCGGTTGCTGTAGTAGAAACCGATCAACAGGTAGCTGCACAGGCCCACGCCTTCCCAACCGAAGTACAGGAACAACAGGTTATCGCCCAGCACCAGGAACAGCATGCTGGCGATAAACAGGTTGGTGTACGCGAAGAAGCGCGAGTAACCGTCTTCACCGCGCATGTACCAGGACGCGAACAGGTGGATCAGGAAGCCCACGCCGACGACCACACCGAGCATGGTCACGGACAGTCCATCCAGGTACAGGGCGAAGTTCGGCTTGAAGTCGCCTACCGACATCCACTGCCACAACACCTGGGTGACGTGACCGCCTTCAGGCGGCGCGACGTTGAACTGCCAGATCACGTAGGCAGCAACGATCGCCGAGAGGCCGACGGAGCCGACGCCGATCAGCGCCGAGAGGTTTTCCGAGAGGCGGCCGCGTGAGAACGACAGCAGCAGGAAACCGATCAGGGGGAATACGAAAGTCAGATAGAGAAGGTTCATCCGCGCATCTCGCTGGCAGCGTCGATATCGAGAGTGTGGAAGCGGCGATGCAACTGCAACAGAATCGCCAGGCCAATACTGGCCTCGGCGGCTGCCAGGCTGATCACCAGGATGAACATGATCTGTCCATCCGGCTGGCCCCAACGGCTACCGGCAACGATGAAAGCCAGTGCGGAGGCATTCATCATGACCTCCAGGCTCATCAGCACGAAAAGAATGTTGCGGCGGACCATCAGGCCAACCAGACCGAGGCAGAACAGGATGCCGGCAACCGCCAGACCATGCTCGAGAGGGATAGCAGGCATAAAGTTACTCCTTCGCCTCGTTGCGGCCCAAGTGGAACGCCGTGACGGCTGCAGCGAGCAGCAGCATCGAGGCGAGTTCGACCACCAGCAGATAAGGACCGAACAGGCTGATGCCCACGGCCTTGGCGTCTACGGTGGTGTGGCCGACGCCGGTGCCGCTGGAATGGCTGAACAGCACATACAGCAGCTCAGCCAGCAGCAGCGCAGCCAGTACAACGGGACCCGCCCAGATACCGGGCTTGAGCCAGACGCGTTCTTGCTGAACCGAGGCGGGGCCGAGGTTCAGCATCATCACCACGAACACGAACAGCACCATGATGGCGCCGGCGTAGGCGATCACTTCCAGTACACCGGCAAATGGAGCACCGAGGCTGAAAAAGGTCATCGCCACGGCGAGCAGCGAAATAATCAGGTAGAGCAGGGCGTGTACAGGATTGGTGTTGGTGATCACGCGAAGCGTGGACACAACGGCAACTCCTGACGCGAAATAGAAAGCGAATTCCATCTTTCTTCCTTAAGGCAGCAAGCTCTTCACGTTGATCGGTTCGGCTTCATTCTGCGCGGAGCCTTTCGGCTTGCCGGCAATGGCCATACCTGCAACACGATAGAAGTTGTAGTCAGGGTTTTTGCCGGGGCCGGAGATCAACAGATCTTCTTTCTCGTAAACCAGGTCCTGACGCTTGAACTCGGCCATTTCGAAATCCGGTGTCAGCTGGATCGCGGTGGTCGGGCAGGCTTCCTCGCAGAGGCCACAGAAAATGCAGCGCGAGAAGTTGATACGGAAAAACTCCGGGTACCAGCGACCGTCTTCGGTTTCGGCTTTCTGCAACGAGATACAGCCGACCGGGCACGCCACGGCGCACAGGTTGCAGGCAACGCAACGCTCTTCACCATCGGGGTCGCGGGTCAGGACGATACGCCCACGAAAGCGCGGCGGCAGGTACACCGCCTCTTCCGGATACTGCAGCGTGTCACGCTTGCGGAAGGCGTGGCCGAAGATCATCACCAGGCTGCGAAGCTGGGTGAAGAAGCCATGCACGATGTCAAAAATATACTTCATGATTCTCTATCCTCACTGAGCCGCGATGGCGGGCGTGTTGAGCAACACGATCGCAGCGGTCACCAGCATGTTGACGAGGGTCAGCGGCAGGCAGAACTTCCAGCTGAAGTCCATCACTTGGTCATACCGTGGGCGCGGAATCGAGGCGCGCAGCAGGATGAAGAACATGATGAAGAACGCGGTTTTCAGTGCGAACCAGATGAACGGGATCTGCGGCAGAATGCCGAACGGACCGTGCCAGCCACCGAAGAACAAGGTTACCAGCAGCGCCGAAATCAACACGATGCCGATGTACTCGCCGACGAAGAACATGCCCCATTTCATGCCGGCGTATTCAATGTGGTAACCGTCGGCCAGTTCCTGCTCCGCTTCCGGCTGGTCGAACGGGTGACGGTGAGTCACGGCGACGCCGGCAATGAAGAAGGTCAGGAAACCGAAGATCTGCGGAATGACGAACCACAGGTGCTGGGCCTGGTAGTCAACGATGTCGCGCATGTTGAACGAGCCGACCTGGATCACGATGCCCATCAGCGACAGGCCCATGAACACTTCGTACGACACGGTTTGTGCCGAGGCCCGCAAGCTGCCCAGCAGGGCGAACTTGTTGTTACTCGACCAGCCGGCGAACAACACCGCGTAGACCGACAGACCGGCCATGGCGAAGAAGAACAGGATGCCGATGTTCAGGTCCGCGACACCCCAGGTCGGGGTGATCGGGATGATCGCGAAGGCAATCAGCAAGGCGCTCATGGCCACGACCGGCGCCAGGGTGAAGATCACCTTGTCGGCGAACGGCGGCGTCCAGTCTTCCTTGAAGAACATCTTGATCATGTCGGCGGCGATCTGGAACGCGCCGAACGGGCCGACGCGGTTCGGACCGTAACGGTCCTGCCAGAGGGCGAGCAAACGACGCTCGACCCAGCTCAACAGCGCGCCGCAGACCACCACGGCGAGCAGGATCACGATGGCCTTGAGCACCGCGATGATGATGTCGATCACTTCAGGAGTGAACAAGGTCATTGCGCTGCCTCCTGCAGACCGTCAACGGATTTGCCAAAGATTGCCGGTGGAATGCCGGCGATACCCGCAGGCAGCGCCACCAGGCCAGCGCCCAGTTCTTCGTTGATGCGCAGCGGCAGACGCAGGGTCTGGCCGGCAACGTTCAAGCTCAGCATGGCACCGTCATTGACGCCCAGACGATCGGCTTCGGACTTGGCCAGCGACACGTAGGCGGCTGGAATGCGTTCCTGGACCGGAGCGGCTTTCGAAGAGTTCTCTTCGCTACCGAACAGGTGATAGAACGGCACAACCTGCCAGGTGCCTTGGGCCGGGTTGAATGCACGCGGAACACTGGCGAACCAGTTCAGCGAATCACCCTGGCTTTCGATCAGGCGAGCACCCGGATCACCGGCACGCAGGTGACCACCGACTTCGTCCTGGAACTTGTTCCAGGCTTGCGGCGAGTTCCAGCCCGGAGACCAGGCAAATGGCACTTGCTGACGCGGTTCGACGGAGCCCGAGTAACCTTCCATGGAGAACGAGAATGCGGTGTCGTTGTCCTGGGAAGTGCGTGGCTCGTGCACGCTGATGTCGGCACGCATGGCAGTCCGACCGCTGTAACGCAGCGGTTCGCGAGCCAGTTTCAGGCCTTTGATCCGGAACGAAGCGGACGGTGCGGCGTTGACGATGCCGGCCAGTTGTGGAGTGCTCGAAGCGCAAGCGGCGGTGACGTGGTCCAGTTGGGTCCAGTCGATTGGCTGGTTCAACAGGGTCGCGCGCAGGGCATGCAGCCAGCGCCAGCCTTCGTGAACCAGGATGCTTGCATCGAGGTAAGTCGGGTCGAAGACCTGGAAGAAGCGCTGGGCGCGGCCTTCCTGGCTGACCAGCGTACCGTCGCCTTCAGCGAAGCTGGCGGCTGGCAGAACCAGGTGCGCACGATCGCTGGTAGCGGTTTTCTGATGGTCGGCAACGATCACCACTTTAGCGGCGGTCAGGGCCGCATCGACCTTGGCTTTGTCGGTACGGGTGTACAGATCGTTTTCCAGCACCACGATGGCGTCGGCTTTACCGTCGATCACCGCTTGCAGGGCTGCGTCGACCGATTCGCCGCCGAGCATGGCCAGGCCGAGGCTGTTGGCCTCTGGCACGATCAGGCTGATGGAACCGTTCTTCTCGCGCAGCTTCAAGGCTTTGGCGATGTTCGCCGCTGCTTCGATCAAGGCTTTGGAGCCCAGCGAAGTACCGGCGATGATCAGCGGACGCTTGGCCGCGAGCAGGGCGTTGGCGATGCGTTGAGCCAGTTCGAGGGCTTCGCTGTCCAGGCCTTCAACGGCTGGGGCGCTGGCGTCGAGGGCGTGAGCCACGGCGAAACCGATACGTGCCAGGTCGTCTGGAGCGGCGTGAACACATTCTTCAGCTACGTCGTCGAGCTTGGTTTCAGCCAGGCTTGCGATAAACAGCGGGTTCAGCGCGTGCTGACCGATGTTTTTCACCGCGGCGTCGAGCCAAGGCTGAACGCGCATCGCGTCGGCCATGTCTTCGGCTTTGCCCTTGACCGATTGACGCAGGGCCAGGGCCATGCGCGCAGCGGTCTGGGTCAGGTCTTCACCGAGGACGAAAATCGCGTCGTGGTCTTCGACGTCGCGCATGTTCGGGATTGGCAGCGGGCTGTCTTTCAGCACCTGCATGACCAGGCGAATACGCTCAAGCTCGGAAGCTTCGATACCCGAGTAGAAGTGCTCGGCACCGACCAGTTCGCGCAGGGCGTAGTTGCTTTCAAGGCTGGCACGCGGCGAACCGATACCGACGATGTTGCGACCGCGCAGCAGGTCAGCGGCTTTATCCAGCGCTTCGTCGAGGCTCAGCTTCGCACCGTTGGCCAGCAATGGCTGACGTGGACGATCTTCGCGGTTGACGTAGCCATAGCCGAAACGGCCACGGTCGCACAGGAAATACTGGTTCACCGAACCGTTGAAACGGTTTTCGATGCGACGCAGTTCGCCGTAACGCTCACCCGGGCTGATGTTGCAACCGCTGGAGCAGCCATGGCAGATGCTCGGCGAGAACTGCATGTCCCATTTACGGTTGTAGCGCTCGGAGTGAGTCTTGTCGGTGAACACACCGGTCGGGCAGACCTCGGTGAGGTTGCCGGAGAACTCGCTTTCGAGGGTGCCGTCTTCAACGCGACCGAAGTACACGTTGTCGTGGGCGCCGAATACACCGAGGTCAGTACCGCCGGCGTAGTCTTTATAGAAACGTACGCAGCGATAGCAGGCGATGCAGCGGTTCATTTCGTGGGAAATGAACGGGCCCAGTTGCTGGTTCTGGTGGGTACGCTTGGTGAAGCGGTAACGGCGCTCGTTGTGGCCGGTCATTACCGTCATGTCTTGCAGGTGGCAGTGACCGCCTTCCTCGCACACGGGGCAGTCGTGCGGGTGGTTGGTCATCAGCCATTCGACGACGCTTGCGCGAAACACTTTGGCTTCTTCGTCATCGATGGAGATCCAGCTGCCGTCGGTCGCAGGGGTCATGCAGGACATGACGATACGACCACGCTTGTCGTTCTCGTCGGTGTACTGCTTGACGGCGCACTGGCGGCAAGCGCCAACGCTGCCGAGGGCGGGGTGCCAGCAGAAATAAGGGATATCGAGGCCTAGCGACAGACATGCCTGTAACAGGTTGTCTGCCCCATCGACTTCGAGCTCTTTGCCGTCTACGTGGATAGTGGCCATGGTTCAAAGTTCTTCGTTGGCCCGGTGTCAGCGGGCGTGGCTAATGGAATCTTGTTATCCGTCCAAATCCAAACAGCCTTGAAAGGCGTCATCGGACGAAAGGCGAACGGCACGGACCGTTCGCCTTTTTTAAAGCGTTAAGCGCCGACTACGATCGGCCTTGCCAGAGGCGGGACGGCGGCGCGGGTAGGCGCGATACCGGCTTCGAACTCTGGACGGAAATACTTGATGGCACTGCCCAATGGCTCCACGGCACCCGGTGCGTGAGCACAGAAGGTCTTGCCTGGGCCGAGGAAACCGACCAGACCCAGCAGGGTCTCGATGTCGCCGGCTTGCCCTTCACCGTTCTCGATGGCGCGCAGGAGCTTGACGCTCCACGGCAAACCGTCACGGCACGGGGTGCAGAAACCGCACGACTCACGGGCGAAGAACTCTTCCATGTTGCGCAGCAGGGACACCATGTTGACGCTGTCGTCCACCGCCATGGCCAGGCCGGTACCCATACGGGTGCCCACTTTGGCGATGCCGCCGGCGTACATTTGTGCGTCCAGGTGTTCCGGCAACAGGAAGCCGGTACCGGCGCCGCCTGGCTGCCAGCACTTGAGCTTGTAACCGTCGCGCATGCCGCCGGCGTAGTCTTCGAACAGCTCGCGCGCAGGGACGCCGAACGGCAGTTCCCACAGGCCAGGGTTCTTCACTTTGCCGGAGAAGCCCATCAGCTTGGTGCCGTGGTCTTCACTGCCTTCGCGAGCGAGGGATTTGTACCAGTCCACGCCGTCGCCGATGATCGCTGGCACGTTGCACAGCGTTTCGACGTTGTTCACGCAAGTCGGCTTGCCCCATACGCCGACGGCGGCAGGGAAGGGCGGCTTGGAGCGCGGGTTGGCACGGCGGCCTTCGAGGGAGTTGATCAGTGCGGTTTCTTCACCGCAGATGTAACGCCCGGCGCCTGTGTGGACGAACAGTTCGAAATCGAAACCGCTGCCCAGGATGTTCTTGCCCAGCAGACCTGCAGCCTTGGCTTCTTCCACGGCACGGTTGAGGTGCTTGGCGGCAGTGGTGTATTCGCCACGCAGGAAGATGTAGCCACGGTAGGTTTTCAGTGCGCGAGCACTGATCAGCATGCCTTCGATCAGCAGATGGGGCAGTTGCTCCATCAGCATGCGGTCTTTCCAGGTGTTGGGTTCCATTTCATCCGCGTTGCACAGCAGGTAGCGGATGTTCATGGATTCGTCTTTGGGCATCAGGCCCCACTTCACGCCAGTGGGGAAGCCCGCGCCGCCGCGACCCTTGAGGCCGGAGTCCTTGACGGTCTGGACGATATCGTCCTGGGACATGTCGGCGAAGGCTTTACGCGCTGCCGCGTAGCCGTTCTTGGCCTGGTACTCGTCGAGCCAGACAGCCTCGCCGTCGTCACGCAGACGCCAGGTCAGCGGATGGGTCTCTGCACTGCGCTTGATGCGGTTGGCAGGGCCGAAGGAAGTCAGGGTCATACGTAGCCCTCGAGCAATTTGGCAACGCCAGCAGGCTGCACATCACCGAATGTGTCGTCGTCGATCATCAACGCCGGCGCCTTGTCGCAGTTGCCGAGGCAGCAGACCGGCAGCAGGGTGAAACGACCGTCGGCGGTGGTTTGACCCAGGCCGATGCCCAGCTTGCTCTGGATTTCGCTGACCACCGACTCGTGGCCACCGATGTAGCAGACCATGCTGTCGCAGACGCGAATGATGTGACGACCGACTGGCTGACGGAAGATCTGGCTATAGAACGTCGCCACGCCTTCAACGTCGCTGGCCGGGATGCCGAGGATTTCGCCGATGGCGTAGAGCGCGCCGTCAGGCACCCAGCCACGTTCCTTCTGGACGATCTTCAGGGCTTCGATCGACGCCGCGCGCGGGTCTTCGTAGTGATGCAGCTCGTGCTCGATGGCCGAGCGCTCGGTTTCGCTCAGGGCGAAACGGTCTGTCTGGATAAGCGTGCTATTCATGCTTAGCGGTCCACGTCGGCCATAACGAAGTCGATACTACCCAGGTACGCGATCAAGTCCGCGACCATGCTGCCTTTGATCACCGAAGGGATCTGTTGCAGATGCGGGAAGCTTGGGGTGCGAATCCGGGTGCGGTAGCTCATGGTGCCGCCATCGCTCGTCAGGTAATAACTGTTGATGCCCTTGGTCGCTTCGATCATCTGGAAGGATTCGTTGGCCGGCATGACCGGGCCCCACGAAACTTGCAGGAAGTGCGTGATCAAGGTCTCGATGTGCTGCAGCGTGCGCTCTTTGGGCGGCGGCGTGGTCAGCGGGTGATCCGCCTTGTACGGGCCTTCCGGCATGTTGCGCAGGCACTGGTCGATGATCTTGATGCTCTGGCGCATTTCTTCCACGCGCACGATGCAACGATCATAGGCATCGCCATTGGCCGCCAGCGGTACTTCGAATTCGAAGTTCTCGTAGCCGGAGTATGGACGGGCCTTGCGCAGGTCGAAATTGCAACCGGTCGAACGCAAGCCTGCACCGGTGACGCCCCATTCCAGGGCTTCTTTGGTGTTGTAGGCGGCGACGCCGATGGTCCGGCCACGCAGGATGCTGTTGTCCAGTGCGGCTTTCTGGTATTCGTCCAGACGCTTTGGCATCCACTCGACGAAGTCTTTGACCAGTTTTTGCCAGCCGCGCGGCAGGTCGTGGGCGACGCCACCGATGCGGTACCAGGCCGGGTGCAGACGGAAACCGGTGATGGCTTCGATCACCGTGTACGCCTTCTGGCGGTCGGTGAAGGTGAAGAACACCGGGGTCATGGCGCCGACGTCCTGGATGTATGTACCCAGGAACAGCAGGTGGCTGGTGATCCGGAAGAACTCGGCCATCATGATGCGGATGACGTCGACCTTCTCTGGCACCTTGATGCCGGCCAGCTTCTCGACCGAGAGCACGTACGGCAGGTTGTTCATCACGCCGCCGAGGTAGTCGATACGGTCGGTGTACGGGATGAAGCTGTGCCAGGACTGACGCTCGGCCATCTTCTCGGCACCACGGTGGTGGTAGCCAACGTCCGGCACGCAGTCGACGATCTCTTCGCCGTCCAGTTGCAGGATGATGCGGAACGCACCGTGAGCGGAAGGGTGGTTGGGACCCAGGTTGAGGAACATGTAGTCCTCGTTGGCACCGGAACGTTTCATGCCCCAGTCTTCAGGCTTGAAGCGCGCAGCTTCTTCTTCAAGCTGATGCTTGGCCAGCGTCAGGCTGAACGGGTCGAACTCGGTGGCACGGGCCGGGAAGTCCTTGCGCAGCGGGTGACCTTCCCAGGTCGGCGGCATCATGATGCGGGTCAGGTGCGGGTGGCCGGCAAAGTTGATGCCGTACATGTCCCACACTTCACGCTCGTACCAGTTGGCGTTCGGCCAGATACCGGTCACGGTCGGCACGCTGAGGTCGCTCTCGGACAAGGCGACCTTGATCATTACGTCACTATTACGTTCGATCGACATCAAGTGATAGAACACAGTGAAGTCGGCACCGCTCGGCAAGCCCTGGCGCTTGGTGCGCAGACGCTCGTCCACGCCGTGCAGGTCATAGAGCATGACGTACGGCTTGGGCAGGTTGCGCAGGAAGGTCAGGACTTCGACGAGTTTGGCGCGGGCAACCCAAAGCACCGGCATGCCGGTGCGGGTGGCCTGGGCGCTGAACGCCTCAGGGCCAAAACGGTTGTTCAATTCGACGACCACATCCTGGTCGTCTGCCTTGTAAGGCGGGATGTACAGAGCACTGCCTGTAGTCATGGTTTTTTTATCGCTTTCGGTCAACGTAAAGAATGAAGCCAGTTTCTCGTTTCTTTGTAAGAACAGATCTGGATCAGACTTCGTCGGGGCTGCGCAGGTTGGTTACCTGAATACGCTGTTCGCGGCGCTGTTCCTTTTGCGAAGGCATCTCGGCGCGGTAAACGCCTTGATCGCCAACGACCCAGGAAAGTGGGCGACGCTCCTGGCCAATCGACTCCTGCAACAGCATCAAGCCTTGCAGAAAAGCTTCAGGGCGGGGCGGGCAGCCAGGCACGTAGACGTCCACGGGCAGGAACTTGTCCACCCCTTGAACGACGGAGTAGATGTCGTACATGCCACCGGAGTTGGCGCACGAACCCATGGAGATAACCCACTTCGGCTCGAGCATCTGCTCGTAGAGACGCTGAATGATCGGCGCCATCTTGATGAAGCAGGTTCCGGCAATAACCATGAAATCCGCCTGACGCGGCGATGCCCGGATAACCTCGGCGCCAAAGCGCGCGATGTCGTGGGGCGCCGTGAAGGCGGTGGTCATTTCCACGTAGCAGCACGAAAGACCGAAGTTATACGGCCACAGGGAGTTCTTACGCCCCCAGTTGATCGTGCCGTTAAGCACGTCTTCGAGCTTGCCCATGAAAATGTTTTTGTGGACTTGATCTTCTAACGGATCGGAGACGGTTTCCCGTGCGCCAATCGGGTACTGCTCGTTAGGAGCATCGGGGTCGATCCTGGTGAGATTGTATTGCATCGCCAAAGCCTCATTGTTTCAGCTTCGCCTGCCGCTTATGACGAGCTGCCGGAGCCCAATCAAGGGCGCCCACTCGAAATAGGTAGACAAGACCTGCCAACAGAATTGCTATGAAAACGAGAGCTTCGACGAATCCGGTCCAGCCGCTTTCGCGGACGGACACAGACCAGGCAAAGAGAAATAGGGCTTCGATATCGAAGATCACGAACAGCATCGCGACCAGATAGAATTTGGCTGAGAGCCGCAAGCGGGCGCCACCGGTAGGTAGCATGCCGGACTCGAACGGTTCGTTTTTGCTGCGGCCCCAGGCTTTTGACCCGAGGAGGCTGGAGACGCCGAGCATGAAGGCGCATAGGCCGCCGACACCCAGAAGGAAAATGGCAAAGCCCCAGTTGTGGGCCATGAGTCCTGTCGCTTCGGGCATGCTGGTAATCCTTAACAGAGAGCAAAGGTCTCTGAGCTTGAAAAGAAATAAAGCAGTGACGATATGTCGCAGCAATCAATCGCGGTGATTTTATGGCTAAACACCGAGCAAGTAAAATTCCTGTAGCGAAATTATTTATAAGAATAAGGACATAGCGCACCTCAAAAGGCCTGCAGCCCATGCGTTGCGGGCATTAGCCGGGGTTTCGTCAATAATGTTTTGTGCGGGTTGTAACGAACATGATTGGCGCCAAATGATAATCAATATTGTTTGCGGCGGTTTTTGAACTGTAAGTCGGGGTGGTGGCTGGAAAGTTGAGCTTACATGCGGGCTACTGCAAGTAGCGCGCGGGGTCGTTTTACTCTGTTTTGCCGATCGAAATACCGCTCTGGATCAATGTTTTCTTTTGCCCGCCATCATCCCTTGTGGGAGCGAGCTTGCTCGCGATAGCGGACCGTCAGACAGCACAGTATCGACTGGAAGACCGCCATCGCGAGCAAGCTCGCTCCCACAGGGTTTTTCTGTGATTGTGAAATTGCGGGCAAAAAAACGCCCCGAACCAGTCGGGGCGTCAGATGTGCGGCATTCCGGTTAGTTTTTTAGCTGGTCCGGAAGGGCCGTTTGCTCGTTCGAATCAGATCAGTGGAACTGATCTTCTTCGGTGGAGCCGGTCAGCGCGGTCACCGAAGACGAGCCGCCCTGGATCACGGTGGTCATGTCGTCGAAGTAGCCGGTGCCCACTTCCTGCTGGTGCGCCACAAAGGTGTAACCCTTGGCGGCGTCAGCGAATTCCTGCTCTTGCAGCTTCACGTAGGCAGTCATGTCGTTGCGGGCGTAGTCGTGCGCCAGGTTGAACATGCTGTGCCACATGTTGTGAATGCCGGCCAGGGTGATGAACTGGTGCTTGTAGCCCATGGCGGACAGTTCGCGCTGGAACTTGGCGATGGTCGCGTCGTCCAGGTTTTTCTTCCAGTTGAAGGAAGGCGAGCAGTTGTACGACAGCAGTTGGTCCGGATATTCCTTTTTGATCGCTTCGGCGAAGCGACGGGCTTCGTCGAGATCCGGCTTGGCGGTTTCGCACCAGATCAGATCGGCGTACGGCGCGTAGGCCAGGCCGCGAGCGATAGCTTGGTCCAGGCCAGCGCGAACTTTGTAGAAGCCTTCCTGGGTGCGCTCGCCAGTCACGAAAGGCTGGTCGTACGGGTCGCAGTCGGACGTCAGCAAATCAGCAGCGTTAGCGTCGGTACGAGCCAGGATGATGGTCGGAGTGCCGGCAACGTCAGCCGCCAGGCGGGCAGCGGTCAGCTTCTGTACGGCTTCCTGGGTAGGGACCAGTACCTTGCCGCCCATGTGGCCGCATTTTTTCACGGAGGCCAGCTGGTCTTCGAAGTGCACGCCGGCAGCGCCTGCTTCGATCATGCTCTTCATCAGCTCGTAGGCGTTCAGAACGCCACCGAAACCGGCTTCAGCGTCGGCAACGATCGGTGCGAAGTAGTCGATGTAGCCTTCGTCGCCCGGGTTCTTGCCGGCTTTCCACTGGATCTGGTCGGCACGACGGAACGAGTTGTTGATGCGCTTGACCACGGTCGGTACGGAGTCGACCGGGTACAGCGACTGGTCCGGGTACATCGATTCGGCAGAGTTGTTGTCTGCAGCAACCTGCCAACCCGACAGGTAGATCGCCTGGATACCGGCTTTAACTTGTTGTACTGCCTGGCCGCCAGTCAGGGCGCCCATGCAGTTGACGAAATCTTTCTCTGGGCGGAAGGCTGGCTTGGCACCCTGGGTGACCAGGTTCCAGAGC
This sequence comes from Pseudomonas sp. 05N431, assembly GCF_056397005.1. Taxonomy (NCBI): domain Bacteria; kingdom Pseudomonadati; phylum Pseudomonadota; class Gammaproteobacteria; order Pseudomonadales; family Pseudomonadaceae; genus Pseudomonas; species Pseudomonas sp. 05N431. The sequence continues at coordinate 612,246 of NZ_JBFTMN010000001.1, read as the reverse complement.
TTCTCGGCGCCCATTTTTGCAAAGGTGTGCTCAGGTTGAACCGAGCCACGCAGACGGACGACGTCAGCAGCGGAGTAAGTGCGTGTCACGCCTTTCCAGCGCGGGTTTTCAGCCCAGTCTTTTTCAAGGGCTGCAATTTGCTGTTCGCGTGTCAGTGCCATGGAGATAAACCTCGTCGCATAGGTCTGGTGGAAAATTCCTGTTGCCAGATACGCACATTCAAATGGGGCGTAGATGGCGCTCGCTGACCAGAAGCTTAGGCGGTCAAGTCGGGTCTGGCGGGGAAGGCGACGGGATGAACGATGGGCTCGAGGATGAAAGCTGAGCAGGTAAGGGCGAACTGGCGGCGCATTCGGGCGTCGTGGGCCTTTATACGATCATCAGTGTGTTGCCGGGCTACCTATTACGCTTCCGTCCCTCGGGACAACTTCGTTCCAGTCGCAACCTCGTCAAACACACCTTGTGGGCGGTACAGACACGAATCGGCTCAGGTCGGTAAGGTTAGAGCGCGATCCGAAGGCCCTTGCCAGGGCCCCTGATTAGCGGGAGCGAGGCCATCATGCCTTCGCTTTTTTGGCTCGTCAAACGATTTGTAGTGCTTTTTTTCAAGCACTACATCTTTGGTCTAATACGACTAATCAGTCAGTTTTTGGTGTGTTAGTCCAAGGTGTCGACTTTGACTCGCAATGTCATGTCATCCCGGCCCTGAGTAGAGTAGCTGCGGCTCATGGCCTGTTTGTCGGCTTGGGTCTGGCGGTTGACGCCGGCCAGGGTGATCCACTCGCCCAGGCGACCGCTGACGGTTGTGTCGGTGCTTTGCACATTCACTACATCGGGACGTTCCTGGCTCATGCGGTCACGGTTGGTACTGATTGCCAGGTGAACGATGTCGCCGGTGACGCTGGCGGTGACGTAGAAACCCTGGGTGACGTTGCGGTATTGGGTCTGGTTTTGCTGGTGAGCGTAGTTGTTGAACGGGTTTTGCGGCTGTCCGGAGGTGTTGGCCTGGGGTTGGCGGGAGGTGTTTGTCTGGTTTGGCAGGCTGGTGTAGGTGTCGGTCTGGGTGGTGGTCAGCGGCACGCTCTGGCCAATCTGGATCAGGGCGGGCGTGCCTTCGCTGGTCTGGACCTGCTGGATGCCGCCTTCACGGCTGTCGGTGCTGTAGGTGATGATCTGCGTTTGTCGATCGGCGTTGTCTTGCTGGTTGTTTTCGTTGGTGTCGACCGTGATCAGCAGGCGCTTAGGCACGGTGTCGAGCTGTGCGATCAGAGCTTTGAGTTCGTCGATCTTGTCGGGTTCGGCGTTGACTATGAGCTGGTTGCCGTAGGCGCTGACCTTGCCGTCCCTGCCGATAAAATTCTGCGCCACCGGCAGCAGGTCGGCGCTGGTGCGATTGTTGAGTTGCACCACTTCGGTAGCGGCGACGACCGAGAAACTGCAGGTCAGCAGCAGCGTGGTGAGCAGGGTGCGTAGGGACATGTCCGTTATCTCCGCGATCAAAGGCTTGAGTTTGCCAGTTTGTCGGCCTGCGGTGGGGCAAGTTGAATCGTAGACAGCAAAACGCCCCGCTACCTGAGGATGGCGGGGCGTTTTTGTGGTTGTCGCTGAAATTGCCATCGCGAGCAAGCTCGCTCCCACAGTGGTTCTGTGTCGTTCACAGATCAAGTGTGGGAGCGAGCTTGCTCGCGATGGCCGCGCCGCGGTCTCAAGCTAAATTGCGCACCATGTCCACGTGCGGAATCCCTGCTTCCAGGAACTCCTCGCTGACCACGGTAAAGCCCAGGCGCTCGTAGAACGCCGTGGCCTGAACCTGGGCGCTGAGCATCTGCTGCTTGAGCCCGCGCTTCTCGGCTTCACCGATCACCGCTTGCATCAGCTTGTCGCCGACCTTCAGGCCGCGCCAGTCCTTGAGCACCGACACCCGGCCGATGTGACCATCGGGCAGCAGGCGGGCGGTGCCAATCGGAAAGTCGCCTTCGAAGGCGAGGAAATGCACGGCGCTCGCGTCGTCGGCATCCCATTCCAGTTCGGGTGGAACGGATTGCTCGGCGATGAACACCGTTTCACGAATGCGCCGGATCTCGGCGTTATCCTTTTGCCAGTCTGCGACACGTACGCGAATTTTATTCATCAGCAAATCCCAGGCTACCTTGCTTGACCAGTTCGCACAGCAGGTTGCGGCCGTCTTCATCGCTCAGCCATTGGCCAAGGTTGTCGATGTGCAGCGCATCGGCGGCGCAAATCATTTTCAGCAGTTCGCGGAGTTTGCCCGGCAGATAACGGCTCTGGCCGCTGGCGAACAACAGCAGGTCGTCGTCGACTTCGGACCAGGCCAGGCGCGCGCTTGGGTTGCGAATCAACACGGCGCCTTGTTCGAGGCTGCTCAGCAGATCGTCTTCTTCCAGTTCCGGGCCAACCACCAGCTCCGGGTAGCGTGGCTCGGTCATGAATTGGCCGAACCAGGTCAGCAACAGGCGCTCGTCGCTCATGTGCTCGGCCAGCAGGCTTTTCAAACGGTCGAGTGCGTCATGCTGGATCTGGTGCGGGTCGATCGCTGGCTGTGCGTCGGCATCGGTGTAGCGCTCTTCGTCAGGCAGGAACTGGCTGAGGAAGTCAGTGAAGTGGGTCAGCACTTCGGCGGCGCTTGGGGCACGGAAACCGACCGAGTAGGTCATGCAGTCATCGACGGCCACGCCGCAGTGGGCCAGGCGCGGTGGCAGGTACAGCATGTCGCCCGGTTCCAGGGTCCACTCGTCGGTGGCTTCGAAGTCGGCGAGGATGCGCAGGTCGGCATGTTGCAGCAGCGGGCTGTCGGAATCGCACATCTGGCCGATTTTCCAGTTGCGCTTGCCGTGGCCTTGCAGCAGGAACACGTCGTAGTTGTCGAAGTGCGGGCCGACACTGCCACCCGGGGCGGCAAAGCTGATCATCACGTCGTCGATGCGCCAGCTCGGCAGGAAACGGAAGTTTTCCAGCAGCTCGGCGACTTCCGGCACGAACTGGTCGACGGCCTGCACCAGCAGGGTCCACTCGCGCTCTGGCAGCTTGCTGAATTCGTCTTCGGCGAACGGGCCGCGACGCAGTTCCCAGGGACGCTCGCCGTGCTCGATGACCAGGCGCGATTCGACTTCTTCTTCCAGCGCCAGACCGGCCAGTTCGTCGGCGTCGATCGGGCTTTCGAAGTCAGGGATCGCCTGGCGGATCAACAGCGGTTTTTTCTGCCAGTAGTCGCGCAGGAATTCCCGTGCCGTGATGCCGCCCAGAAGTTGAAGAGGAGTATCAGGATTCATGTGTAACCTATTGAAAAAAAGCACTTTTCAGACGGGAATAAAAACGCCCGGCGCTGCCGGGCGTCTCAAAGGGTCAAGCGGTCGATCAGATGCGTTTGGCTTGTGCCACGGCGTTGCCGATGTAATTGGCCGGGGTGAGCTTTTTCAGCTCGGCCTTTGCTTCGGCAGGCATGTCCAGCGCATCGATGAAAGTCTGCAACGCTTCAGGGCTGATGCCCTTGCCGCGCGTCAGTTCTTTCAGCTTTTCGTACGGGTTTTCAATGTTGTAGCGACGCATCACGGTCTGGATTGGCTCGGCCAGAACTTCCCAACACGCGTCCAGGTCCGCAGAAATCTTCTGAGCATTGAGCTCTAACTTACTGATTCCCTTGAGACTTGCTTCGTACGCGATCACGCTGTGGGCGAAGCCGACACCGAGGTTGCGCAGAACAGTGGAGTCGGTCAGGTCGCGCTGCCAGCGGGAAATCGGCAGTTTGCTCGCCAGGTGCTGGAACAGTGCGTTGGCGATACCCAGGTTGCCTTCGGAGTTTTCGAAGTCGATCGGGTTGACCTTGTGCGGCATGGTCGAGGAACCGATTTCGCCAGCGATGGTGCGCTGCTTGAAGTAGCCCAGGGAGATGTAGCCCCAGATATCGCGATCGAAGTCGATCAGGATGGTGTTGAAGCGCGCGATCGCATCAAACAGCTCGGCGATGTAGTCGTGCGGCTCGATTTGCGTGGTGTACGGGTTGAAGCCCAGGCCCAGCTCGTCTTCGATGAAGGCGCGGGCGTTGGCTTCCCAGTCGATCTCAGGGTAAGCCGACAGGTGAGCGTTGTAGTTGCCGACGGCGCCGTTGATCTTGCCCAGCAGCGGTACGGCCGCGACTTGAGCAATCTGGCGCTCCAGACGGTAAACCACGTTCGCCAGTTCTTTGCCCAGGGTGGTCGGCGACGCCGGCTGACCGTGGGTGCGCGACAGCATGGGTACGTCGGCGAAGCGAATGGCCAGCTCGCGAATGGCTTCGGCAGTCTGGCGCATCAGCGGCAGCATCACGTCATCACGACCTTCGCGCAGCATCAGGGCGTGGGACAGGTTGTTGATGTCCTCGCTGGTGCAGGCAAAGTGGATGAATTCACTGACGTTGGCCAGCTCAGGCAGCTTGGCCGCCTGTTCCTTGAGCAGGTACTCAATGGCTTTAACGTCGTGGTTGGTGGTGCGCTCGATCTCTTTGACGCGCTCGGCGTGTTCCAGAGAGAAGTTTTCCGCCAGGGTGTTCAGCACGGCGTTAGCTTCGGCGGAGAACGCCGGCACTTCGCTGATGGCAGGGTGAGCGGCCAGGCGCTGGAGCCAGCGCACTTCAACCAGGACGCGAGCACGGATCAGACCGTATTCGCTGAAAATTGGGCGCAGGGCCTGGGTTTTGCCGGCGTAGCGGCCGTCAACAGGGGAAACCGCAGTGAGCGAAGAGAGCTGCATGGGGTGTTCTCGGACAGTCGGGCAACGAAATGGGGCGCGTATCATACATGAAAAAAATCCGCCGGTCCGTTGCCAACTGACCAGCGTCTTACGCGTTACAGGCTACAAAAGGGTGTTGCTGGCTGTGCGGGTGTGGTTCAGCTGCTGCGCATCAGCGGATAAAGCTCTTTGAGCAGTTTGCGGCGACTGATCACCAACTGCCAGCGATGACCGCCCAACTGCCGCCACAAGCGTGCCGAGCGGATGCCGGCCAGCAACAGGGCGCGGATCTTGGAGGCATTGCTTGGCTGCTGCAGGTTGCGCATATCGCCGTGCACTTGAATGCGTTGGCGCAGGGTGCTCAAGGTGTCCTGATACAGCGCGCCACAGGCGGCGATCACGTTTTCGTGGGCCGGGCCGAAATGCTCGACCTGGGACTGAATCTGCGGCAAGCGCTTGCCGATCACTTCAAGCATGTCGCCGCGCTTGGCCAGTTGCCGCTCAAGACCGAGCATCGACAGGGCATAGCGCAGGGGTTCGCGCTGCAAGGTGCTCGGGTCGCGTTCGAGGGCGCCGATCAAGGCGCGATAACCTTCGCGCAGATTGATATCGTCACCACCGTAGACCTCCAGCGTGTCTTTGGGGTCGATGATCAACAAGCTGCCAAGCATGCAGGTCAGGCCGGCTTCGCTGACCTGACCGGTCTTGGCAATCTTGTCGACCAGGACGGCAGCGAGAAACACGCCGCCGAGCGCTGTCAGTTGCTCCTGAGTCGGGCTCATGCGCGCGAATCCTTGCTGCTCCAGGGTTCGGCGACTTCGATGACACCGCCACCGAGGCAGATCTCACCGTCATAAAACACCACCGATTGACCAGGGGTGACCGCGCGCTGCGGGTCATCGAAGGTGGCGCGGTAGCCGTTGGCGGTTTTTTCCAGAGTGCAAGGCTGGTCGCTCTGGCGATAGCGGACTTTCGCCGTGAGTTTGCGTGGCGAGCTCAGGTCGACCGGGTTGACCCAGTAGATGTCCGAGGCGAGCAGGGCGCGGGAGAACAGCCAGGGATGGTCATTGCCCTGGCCAACGATCAACTCGTTGTGTTCCAGGTCCTTGATCAGCACGTACCACGGCTCGTCGCCGGCGTCTTTCAAGCCGCCGATGCCCAGGCCCTGGCGCTGGCCGATGGTGTGGTACATCAGGCCATGGTGGCGGCCGATCACTTCACCTTCAGTGGTTTTGATTTCGCCCGGCTGTGCCGGCAGGTATTGCTTGAGGAAGTCGCTGAAGCGTCGTTCACCAATAAAGCAGATACCGGTGGAGTCTTTCTTCTTTGCGGTGGCCAGGTCGTGTTTCTCGGCAATCGCGCGAACTTCGGGTTTTTCCAGTTCGCCGACCGGGAACAGGGTCTTGGCGATCTGTTCGCCACCGACGGCGTGCAGGAAGTAGCTCTGGTCCTTGTTCGGGTCCAGGCCTTTGAGCAATTCGGTACGGCCGTCGACGTCGCGACGGCGCACGTAATGGCCGGTGGCAATCAGGTCGGCGCCGAGCATCATGGCGTAGTCGAGGAACGCCTTGAACTTGATTTCACGGTTGCACAGGATGTCCGGGTTCGGCGTACGGCCGGCCTTGTACTCAGCCAGGAAGTGCTCGAACACGTTGTCCCAGTACTCGGCGGCGAAGTTGGCGGTGTGCAGCTTGATGCCAATCTTGTCGCACACGGCCTGGGCGTCCGCCAGGTCGTCCATGGCGGTGCAGTACTCCGTTCCGTCGTCCTCTTCCCAGTTCTTCATGAACAGGCCTTCCACCTGATAACCCTGCTCGATCAGCAGTAGGGCAGAAACGGAAGAGTCCACGCCGCCGGACATGCCGACAATGACGCGCTTCTTTTGTGTGTCAGAAGGGGCTGGATCACGCATAGGGATTTAATGAGTGTCTTGAAAAAGGACGCGATTCTATCAGGCCCGAGCCTGCAAGGCTAAAGAGAAGGGCGGATCAGTTCGAGACTGAAGAGTTTACCGCTCAGGTAATCGTCGATACAGCGAATAATCAGCTCGCTGCGCCAGTGCTCGCGTTGTGCAAGGAGCTCGTCGCGGGTCAGCCATTTTGCGCCGACGATGCCGTCGTCGAGTTGATAATCGGGGCGGTGTTTCACTGCTTTGGCGGCAAAACACACACGTTGGTAAGTCACGCCGTTGCTCGGGGCGGTGTAGAGGTAGATGCCTACTACGCCGGTGGCTTCAACGTCCCAGCCGGTTTCTTCGAGGGTTTCGCGAATGGCAGCTTCGGTCAGGGTTTCGTTCGGGTCCAGGTGCCCGGCCGGTTGATTGAGTACCGAGCGTCCGGCCTTGAGCTCTTCGACCATCAGGAAGCGGCCGTTGTCTTCGACGATGGTGGCGACGGTGATGTGGGGTAGCCAGGTCATGAAATTGCTCCATCTGGTGTTGAGTGACTCGTAGCAGCTGCCGAGCCTGCGAGGCTGCGTTCGGCTGCGAAGCGGCCGTAAATCATGCGATGTGGTCTTTCAGGCATACCGTGCATAACGGTTTTACGACTGCTTCGCAGCCGAACGCAGCCTCGCAAGCTCGGCAGCTGCTACGGGGCTGTGGGTGTTGGAAACAGAAACCCCGGCACGGGGCCGGGGTTTCTGGTGTTCCCTTACAACCTTAAACCAGCGCAGCAATCGCCGCGTTGAAGGTGTTGCTTGGGCGCATGGCCTTGCTGATCAGCTCGGCGTCGGCGTGGTAGTAACCGCCGATGTCGACTGGCTTGCCCTGAACGGCGTTGAGCTCGGCAACGATGGTTGCCTCGTTCTCGGTCAGGGTTTTCGCCAGTTGGCTGAACTGCGCTTGCAGCGCTGCGTCTTCAGTCTGGGCGGCCAGGGCCTGAGCCCAGTACAGCGCCAGGTAGAAGTGGCTGCCGCGGTTGTCGATGTTGCCGACTTTGCGCGATGGCGACTTGTTGTTGTCCAGGAACTGGCCGGTGGCCTGATCCAGGGTCTTGGCCAGCACCAGCGCTTTAGGGTTGTTGTAAGTAACACCCAGATGCTCAAGGGAAGCGGCCAGGGCCAGGAACTCGCCCAGGGAATCCCAGCGCAGGAAGTTTTCTTCCAGCAGCTGTTGAACGTGCTTCGGCGCCGAACCGCCAGCGCCGGTTTCGAACAGACCGCCGCCATTCATCAGCGGAACGATCGACAGCATCTTGGCGCTGGTGCCCAGCTCCATGATCGGGAACAGGTCGGTCAGGTAGTCGCGCAGCACGTTGCCGGTCACCGAGATGGTGTCCTTGCCTTCGCGAGTGCGAGCCAGGGTGAATGCCATGGCGTCGACTGGCGACATGATGCGGATGTCCAGGCCCGAAGTGTCGTGATCCTTCAGGTAAGCCTGAACTTTCTCGATCACTACGCCGTCGTGGGCGCGCATTGGGTCCAGCCAGAAAATCGCCGGAGTTGCGCTTGCGCGAGCACGGTTGACGGCCAGTTTGACCCAGTCCTGGATCGGCGCATCTTTGGTCTGGCACATGCGGAAGATATCGCCAGCTTCAACCGGTTGCTCCAGCAGAGTGCGACCAGCGCTGTCGGAAACGCGAACCACGCCGTTTGCCTTGATCTGGAAAGTCTTGTCGTGGGAGCCGTACTCTTCGGCTTTTTTCGCCATCAGGCCAACGTTTGGCACGCTGCCCATGGTGGTTGGATCGAAAGCGCCGTGCAGCTTGCAGTCTTCGATTACCGCCTGGTAGATGGTGGCGTAGCAGCGATCCGGGATCACGGCCTTGGTGTCGTGCAGCTGGCCGTCGGTGCCCCACATCTTGCCGGAGTCACGGATCATGGCTGGCATCGAGGCGTCGACGATGACGTCGCTCGGCACGTGCAGGTTGGTGATGCCTTTGTCGGAGTTGACCATCGCCAGCGACGGACGAACGGCGTAGACCGCCTGGATGTCGGCTTCGATCTGGGCTTGCTGCTCGACAGGCAAAGCCTTGATGCGGGCGTACAGGTCGCCGATGCCGTTGTTCAGGTTGAAGCCGATCTGTGCCAGCACGTCAGCGTGTTTGGCCAGGGCGTCTTTATAGAACTCGGCAACGATCTGGCCGAACATGATCGGGTCGGAGACCTTCATCATGGTGGCTTTCAGGTGAACCGACAGCAGTACGCCTTGTTGCTTGGCGTCTTCGATTTCTGCGGCGATGAAGCTGCGCAGGGCGTTTTTGCTCATCACGGCGCAATCGAGGATCTCACCGGCTTGCACGGTGGTTTTTTCTTTCAGGACGGTGGTGGTGCCGTCTTGAGCGATCAGTTCGATTTTCACGGCGTCAGCGGCGTCGATCAGGGCAGCTTTTTCGCTGCCGTAGAAATCGCCGGTGCTCATGTGAGCGACGTGAGACTTGGAGTCTTTTGCCCAGGCGCCCATTTTGTGCGGGTGCTTGCGAGCATAGTTCTTGACCGACAGCGGAGCGCGACGATCGGAGTTGCCTTCACGCAGAACCGGGTTTACCGCGCTGCCCTTGATCTTGTCGTAACGGGACTTGGCGTCCTTGTCAGCGTCGCTGGTCACGGTTTCCGGGTAGTCCGGCAGTGCATAGCCCTGGGCTTGCAGCTCTTTGATCGCGGCCTGCAGTTGCGGAACCGAAGCACTGATGTTCGGCAGCTTGATGATGTTGGCTTCAGGCGTGACAGCCAGCGCGCCCAGTTCGGCGAGGTGGTCGGCTACGGCTTTATTACCCAATTGCTCGGGGAAGCTGGCCAGGATGCGCCCTGCAAGAGAGATATCGCGAGTTTCCACGGCGATATCAGCGGAGGCGGTGAAGGCCTCTACGATAGGCAACAGTGAATAGGTGGCGAGGGCTGGGGCTTCGTCGGTGAAGGTATAGATGATCTTCGAGCGGTTGGGCATATTCGGATTAACTCTCTTCTTTGCTAAAGCGTGCGCAGAAACTCGAGGGGCGCCGGGTAAGCGCGTTCGTTCAAAGTCATCCATGAGCCGAATGTCGAGGTTTCTTCGCGGTGATGTTGGGTGCATCAGTCGAGCGTCAAGCGGGTGGACTGCGGTAACAGTCCAGCTTTAATCGGGCGGAAAGTCTCGTCTTAGAGAGGTCCGCCTGCGTGACCCTGCGGTCAGCGGCGGCATTATACATAGGTAGCTGGCAATCTGCCGATGGTTCATATGCAACGATTCTCGTCCATTGGTCTAAAGGTCGCACGGGCGCGCGCGGCGTAGAGTCGTCCATCGTGCTTGAGTTTGGCGCTTTTCCCTTTGCTTTCAGGCTTGTACGTCGCGAACTGTGCGGCTTTGCGGCAGATCGATGGAACATAGGGTTTGCGTGCCGATTCAACTGGGGTACGCTCGGACGAAGCCAGATGTTCAATCCAAACAATGGAGTTCAGCATGGGATACAAGAAGATTCAGGTTCCAGCAGTCGGCGACAAAATCACCGTCAATGCAGACCATTCTCTCAATGTTCCTAACAACCCGATCATCCCTTTCATTGAAGGTGATGGTATTGGCGTTGATATCAGCCCGGTCATGATCAAGGTTGTCGATGCTGCTGTTAAGAAGGCTTACGGCGGCGAGCGCAAAATTTCCTGGATGGAAGTCTACGCCGGGGAAAAAGCGACTCAGGTTTACGATCAGGACACCTGGCTGCCTCAGGAAACTCTGGATGCAGTCAAGGATTACGTGGTTTCCATCAAGGGCCCGCTGACCACGCCGGTCGGTGGCGGTATCCGTTCCCTCAACGTTGCGCTGCGCCAGCAACTCGACCTTTATGTGTGCCTGCGCCCTGTGCGCTGGTTCGAAGGCGTGCCTAGCCCGGTCAAAAAGCCTGGCGACGTCGACATGACGATCTTCCGCGAGAACTCGGAAGACATCTACGCCGGTATCGAATGGAAGGCCGGTTCGCCGGAGGCGACCAAGGTCATCAAGTTCCTTAAAGAAGAAATGGGCGTTACCAAGATCCGTTTCGACCAAAATTGCGGTATCGGCGTCAAGCCGGTTTCCCTGGAAGGCACCAAGCGTCTGGCGCGCAAGGCCCTGCAATACGTTGTCGACAATGATCGCGATTCGCTGACCATCGTCCACAAAGGCAACATCATGAAGTTCACCGAAGGTGCCTTCAAAGAGTGGGCCTACGAAGTGGCCGCTGAAGAATTCGGCGCAACCCTGCTCGACGGCGGCCCGTGGATGCAGTTCAAGAACCCGAAAACCGGCAAGAACGTCATCGTCAAGGATGCCATCGCCGACGCCATGCTCCAGCAGATCCTGCTGCGCCCGGCTGAATACGATGTGATCGCGACCCTGAACCTGAACGGCGACTACCTGTCCGACGCCCTGGCGGCTGAGGTGGGTGGTATCGGTATCGCGCCAGGGGCCAACCTGTCCGACACCGTGGCGATGTTCGAAGCCACCCACGGCACCGCACCGAAGTACGCCGGCAAGGACCAGGTAAACCCGGGTTCGCTGATTCTGTCTGCTGAAATGATGCTGCGTCACATGGGCTGGACCGAAGCGGCCGACCTGATCATCAAGGGCACCAACGGCGCCATCTCGGCCAAAACCGTGACCTATGACTTCGAACGTCTGATGGAAGGCGCCAAACTGCTGTCTTCTTCCGCGTTCGGCGATGCGCTGATCTCGCACATGTAAGCTGATTGGCGTTAAATAAAAAACCGGCCGACTCAAATGATGAGTCGGCCGGTTTTTTTATGTCTCGAAGTTTGCTGGTATCAGCTCAACGCACGCTCGTGCTGGACGGTCGTTGCAGGTACGGGCGCATTGGCCTTTACTGTAGCTGAGTCGATGTTGATCGCATGCAGGCCTTTGGGGCCCTGGATGATATCGAAATTCACGGGTTGGCCTGCTTTCAAGGTCTTGTAGCCGTCCATTTTAATGGCCGAGTAGTGGGCAAAGAGATCTTCGCTTTTGCCGTCCTCGTTGATGAAGCCATATCCCTTGGCATTGTTGAACCACTTGACCTTACCGCTAGCCATGCTCATATCCCTCTGCAACAGACTCCATCACTGGAGTATCATCCAGTTAATCCGCATCAACCCTGAAACGGGGTTGACCGTGCGGACCTTTTTTACCCACCGTGGGCTCTATTGGTTGTAACACTGATTTGCCGATAGTCAAGGTGACCAAGCAGTCGGGGTTGAAAAGCTCTGGGGCCGCCCCCACCACTGTATTCAGCTCAACTAACGAACCTTTCTTTCCATGCATGCTATCAGCCAGATTCGACTAACATTCAATCAGGATCACCCTGATTTACACGACGACGATTCAGCAGGCATTGCTGTACAGGAGGCTAAGCCTGCGTTACAGGCGCCGCCGATGTACAAGGTGGTTTTGTTCAACGATGACTACACACCGATGGATTTCGTCGTCGAAGTGCTCGAGGTGTTTTTTAACCTGAATCGCGAGCTGGCGACCAAGGTCATGCTGGCCGTCCACACAGAAGGACGGGCAGTATGTGGAGTGTTTACCCGCGACATCGCCGAGACCAAGGCCATGCAGGTCAACCAGTACGCCAGGGAAAGCCAGCATCCGCTACTCTGTGAAATCGAGAAGGACGGTTAACGCCGACCACTTGGGTATGAGGTGAAGCTATGTTAAACCGCGAGCTCGAAGTCACCCTCAATCTCGCCTTCAAGGAGGCGCGTTCGAAACGTCATGAATTCATGACCGTCGAACACCTCCTGTTGGCTCTATTGGATAATGAGGCAGCCGCCACCGTTTTGCGTGCGTGCGGCGCAAACCTCGACAAACTCAAGCATGACCTGCAGGAGTTCATCGACTCCACCACGCCTTTGATCCCCCTTCATGACGAGGATCGCGAAACCCAGCCAACCCTGGGCTTCCAGCGTGTACTGCAACGTGCTGTCTTTCATGTACAGAGCTCGGGCAAACGCGAAGTAACTGGCGCCAACGTGCTGGTTGCAATCTTCAGTGAGCAAGAGAGTCAGGCGGTGTTCCTGCTGAAACAGCAGAGCGTTGCACGCATTGATGTCGTCAATTACATCGCTCATGGCATTTCGAAAGTGCCAGGGCACGGCGAACACTCTGAAGGTGAGCAAGATATGCAGGACGACGAGGGCGGTGAGTCTTCTTCTTCAGGCAATCCTCTGGATGCATATGCCAGCAACCTCAACGAACTGGCGCGCCAGGGGCGTATCGACCCATTGGTCGGGCGTGAGATGGAAGTTGAGCGTGTCGCGCAGATTCTGGCGCGTCGGCGTAAAAACAATCCGTTGCTGGTCGGCGAGGCAGGCGTGGGTAAAACCGCAATCGCCGAAGGTCTGGCCAAACGCATTGTCGACAATCAGGTGCCTGATCTGTTGGCCAATAGCGTGGTTTATTCGCTCGATCTGGGCGCGTTGCTGGCTGGGACCAAGTACCGTGGTGATTTCGAGAAGCGCTTCAAGGCGCTGCTCAATGAGCTGAAAAAACGTCCACAAGCGATCCTGTTCATCGACGAGATCCACACCATTATTGGTGCGGGTGCCGCCTCTGGCGGTGTCATGGATGCTTCGAACCTGCTCAAGCCGCTGCTGTCGTCGGGTGATATCCGTTGCATCGGCTCGACCACGTTCCAGGAATTCCGTGGGATCTTCGAAAAAGACCGTGCTCTGGCCCGGCGCTTCCAGAAGGTCGATGTATCGGAGCCTTCGGTCGAAGACACCATTGGTATCTTGCGCGGTCTCAAGGGGCGTTTCGAACTCCATCACAACATCGAATACAGTGATGAAGCCCTGCGCGCCGCCGCCGAACTGGCATCGCGCTACATCAATGATCGGCATATGCCGGACAAGGCCATCGACGTCATCGACGAGGCGGGCGCCTACCAGCGTCTGCAGCCAATCGAGAAGCGTGTGAAGCGCATCGAAGTGCCTCAGGTCGAGGACATTGTGGCGAAGATCGCGCGGATTCCGCCGAAACACGTCACCAGTTCCGACAAAGAGCTGCTGCGTAACCTTGAGCGCGATCTGAAGTTGACGGTGTTTGGCCAGGATGCGGCGATCGACTCGTTGTCGACCGCGATCAAGCTGTCCCGTGCCGGTCTGAAGTCGCCTGACAAGCCTGTCGGTTCGTTCCTGTTTGCCGGCCCTACGGGTGTCGGTAAAACCGAAGCGGCCCGGCAACTGGCCAAGGCGCTGGGTATCGAACTGGTTCGCTTCGACATGTCCGAGTACATGGAGCGCCACACTGTTTCGCGTTTGATTGGTGCACCTCCAGGTTATGTCGGGTTCGATCAGGGCGGCCTGCTGACCGAAGCCATCACCAAGCAGCCTCACTGCGTGCTGTTGCTCGATGAGATCGAGAAGGCGCATCCCGAAGTCTTCAACCTGCTGTTGCAGGTCATGGACCACGGTACGCTCACCGATAACAACGGGCGCAAGGCGGATTTCCGTAACGTGATCGTCATTATGACGACCAACGCCGGTGCCGAAACCGCAGCTCGGGCTTCTATCGGCTTCGCGTATCAGGATCACTCTTCCGACGCGATGGAAGTGATCAAGAAGAGCTTCACGCCGGAATTCCGTAACCGTCTGGACACCATTATCCAGTTTGGTCGCCTCAGTCATGAGGTCATCAAAAGCGTGGTGGACAAGTTCCTTACCGAACTGCAGGCGCAGCTGGAAGACAAGCGTGTACTGCTCGAGGTCACCGACGCTGCGCGCAGTTGGCTGGCGGCCGGTGGTTACGATGCGACCATGGGTGCGCGACCAATGGCGCGCTTGATCCAGGACAAGATCAAGCGTCCGCTGGCGGAGGAGATTCTCTTTGGCGAACTGGCCGAGCATGGCGGTGTGGTGCACATCGACATCAAGGATGGCGAGTTGACCTTTGAGTTCGAGACCACAGCAGAGATGGCCTGACGGTTGTTGCTGTTGCTTTAAAGCAGAAGGCGCCTGGTGGCGCCTTTTTGCTGTCTGTGGGTTGGGTTTGGGTTTGGGGTTTGGTTTGGGGTGTATATCCATTGCTGCGGTAACGGCGGCTGGCGGTTTCGCCCTTACGGCGACTCACTTTTTTTACAAGCGCCAAAAAAAAGTAAGCAAAAAAACGCTCGCCCCAAGCGTACGGCACCTCGCTTAGGCTCGGCGTTCCCTCGTTATGGTATTCATCAGGAGGCATCGCCTACGGTCTGCTTCGCGACGACCTCCTCTCGATGTGTCCGGCTACGCCGTACGGCGCTACGCGCCAACCTCCTGATGAACACCTCCACTCGGCCTCCCGAAGGGGCGGGCGGATCAAGATCAACAGCGGCAGGCGAGCTAACGCTCGGCCTGTTGAGTGGTGGGGGGGGATGCGCTGCTTTGCCTTTTTGCCTTTTTTGTGGGAGCCGGGCTTGCCCGCGATGACGGCCTGACAGCCGATCAATCTCTTGCAGATGCACACCAATCAAAAGTGTGGGAGCGAGCCTGCTCGCGATGACGGCCTGACAGCCGACCAATCTCTCACAGATGCACGCCATTCAAAAGTGTGGGAGCTGGCTTGCCTGCGATGGGGGCCTGACAGCTGACCAATCACTCACAGATGCACGCCATTCAAAAGTGTGGGAGCTGGCTTGTCTGCGATGGGGGCCTGACAGCTGACCAATCACTCACAGATGCACGCCATTCAAAAGTGTGGGAGCTGGCTTGCCTGCGATGGCGACCTGACAGTCGACCAATCACTCACAGATGCACGCCATTCAAAAGTGTGGGAGCTGGCTTGCCTGCGATGGGGGCCTGACAGCTGACCAATCACTCACAGATGCACGCCATTCAAAAGTGTGGGAGCTGGCTTGCCTGTGATGGCGGCCTGACTGTTGATCGGTTTCTGGTGGATGTACTCGAATTACATTGGGTCTACAAAACGCTTTGGCTTTGGCTTTGGCTTTGGCTTTGGCTTTGGCTTTGGCTTTTGATCTGCTTTTGATCTCTCGCCCCATCGGCAGGCCGAGCGTAGGTGTCCATCAGGGGGTAGGCGCGTAGCGCCGTTCGACGAAGTCGAACACATCGAGAGGAGGTCGTCGCGAAGCAGACCGTAGGCGATGCTCCCTGATGGGCACCGTAGCGAGGGAACACCGAGCCTTGGCGAGGTGCCGTACGCCGGGGCGAAGCCTTTTGCTTACTTTTCGGCGTCTGGAAAAGTGAGTCGCTGTAAAAGCGAAACCGCCAGCAGCCGTTACCGCAGCAACGGATATACACCCCAGCCGAAAAATCCCGGACAAACAAAAACGCCCGGCAGAACCGGGCGTTTTGTATTGACTTGATTAACGAGCGCGGTAAGTGATCCGCCCTTTGCTCAAATCATAGGGCGTCAGCTCGACGCGCACTTTGTCACCGGTAAGAATACGAATGTAGTTCTTGCGCATCTTGCCGGAAATATGCGCGGTTACGACGTGCCCATTTTCCAACTCCACACGAAACATGGTGTTGGGCAGGGTGTCGACGACAGTGCCTTCCATTTCGAAGCTGTCTTCTTTCGACATGCAGTAAAGCCCTCGGTATCCAATGAATGGCCCGGTGCAACTGCGCCAGGCAAAAGCGGCGTGCATTGTGCCCGAAAAGTGGGGTTTAAGCCAAGGGCTTTAGGGCTGAACCTAGTTCAGTACCACCCAGCGCTGATTAATCAGCAGCTCTATGGGGCGATATTGGGTCTTGTAGTTCATTTTCTTGCAGTTTTTGATCCAGTATCCGAGGTAGACGGCGTCCAGTCCCAGGCGCCGGGCTTCGTTGATTTGCCAGAGAATCGCGTAACGTCCCAGGCTACGGCGATCTTCTTCGGGCTCATAGAAGGTATAAACCGCCGACAAGCCATTGGGCAGCAGATCCGTCACGGCGATCGCCAGCAGACGGCCTTCGAGGCGGAACTCATAGAAGCGCGAAAATGGCAGGTCGCGGACCAGAAAGGTCGAAAACTGATCGCGGCTGGGCGGGTACATGTCGCCATCGGCGTGGCGTTGTTCGATATAGCGCTGGTAAAGGTCGAAATATTCTTCGCTGAAACCCGGTTTGGCCGGGCGAACCTGCAGGTCGGCATTGCGTTTGAAAATACGTTTCTGCTGACGGTTAGGCGAAAACTGCGCAACGGGAATGCGCGCAGGCACACACGCATTGCAATTTTGGCAATGCGGCCGGTACAGGTGATCACCACTGCGACGAAAACCCATTTCCGACAGGTCTGCGTAGACATGCACATCCATGGGCTGGCTAGGGTCGAGGAACAGCGTGGTGGCCTGTTCATCGGGCAGATAACTGCAAGAGTGGGGCTGAGTGGCATAAAACTTGAGGCGCGCCAACTCGGTCATGAATCAACCCTCGGGAATAGCTGTTCAATTAAGTGTAAGCCACGGCTGCAAAAATCGCTCAGCAAACCCATGTGGCACGGCTGGGTTGATCAAGATGTTGCTGAAGATAACCAGCAAACTCGCGACGAGGGATCGCCCGGGCACCCAGGCTGTGCAGATGACCGGTCGGCATCTGGCAGTCGATCAGCACGAAACCGGCGTCCTTGAGGTGATTGACCAGCGTGGCGAAGCCGACTTTGGAGGCGTTGTCGGCACGGCTGAACATCGATTCACCGAAAAACAACTGACCCATGGCCAGACCGTAGAGACCGCCCACCAGCTCTCCTTGGTCCCAGACCTCGACCGAATGGGCGTAGCCGCGAGCGTGCAGCTCCATATAGGCGGTTTGCATCGCTTCGGTGATCCAGGTGCCATCGGCGTACTCCCGCGGCGCTGCACAGGCGCGTATGACGGCAGGGAAGTCCTGGTCGAACGTCACGTCGTAGCGCTTTTGGCGCAACAGCTTGCCGAGGCTGCGAGAAACATGCAGTTCGTCGGGAAACAATACGGTGCGTGGATCCGGTGACCACCAGAGGATCGGCTGGCCCTCCGAAAACCATGGGAAGCAACCGTGGCGGTAAGCCTGGATCAGCCGATCAGCGCTCAGGTCGCCGCCGGCGGCAAGCAGGCCGTTGGGGTCGCGCATGGCTTTTTCCAGCGGCGGGAATTTCAGGGAGTCGCGTTGTAACCAGGTCAGCATGGTATCCAGGCTTGCAGAAGGGGAGGGCAGCGACAGGCCTGGGCCCGCCGCAATGAATGTATATCAGTTGTCATCGAGGTATTTTTCAGCGTCCAGTGCCGCCATGCAGCCGGCACCGGCGGAAGTCACCGCCTGACGGTAGACGTGGTCGGCCACATCGCCGGCGGCAAACACCCCTTCGATCTCGGTGGCGGTGGCATTGCCTTCGCTGCCGCCGCGGACTCGCAGGTAGCCGTTATGCATTTCCAGCTGCCCCTGGAACAGGTCGGTATTGGGTTTATGGCCGATGGCGATGAATACGCCGGTCAGCTCCAGGTCTTTCATCTCGCCGGTCAGGCTGTCGCGCAGGCGTGCACCGGTTACGCCGCTGGCATCGCCCAATACCTCTTCAAGGTTCTGGTTCCAGTGAAGGCGAATGTTGCCATTTTTGGCGCGCTCGAACAGTTTGTCCTGAAGAATCTTCTCTGAGCGCAGTTTGTCGCGACGATGAATCAGATGCACTTCTTTGGCGATATTGGCCAGGTACAGGGCTTCTTCAACGGCCGTGTTGCCGCCGCCAATCACCGCGACCACTTGATTGCGGTAGAAAAAGCCATCGCAGGTGGCGCAGGCGGAAACGCCTTTGCCGGCGAACGCGTCTTCGGAGGGCAGCCCCAGGTATTGTGCCGAGGCACCGGTCGCGATAATCAGCGCATCGCAGGTGTAGGTGCCACTGTCGCCGGTGAGGCGGAACGGCCGCTGCTGCAACTCTGCGGTGTGAATGTGGTCGTAGACGATCTCGGTGTCGAAACGCTCGGCGTGTTTTTGCATGCGCTCCATCAGCACCGGGCCGGTCAGGCCTTCAACATCGCCTGGCCAGTTGTCGACTTCAATGGTGGTGGTCAATTGACCGCCGGCTTGCAGGCCCGTGATAACGGTCGGCTTGAGGTTGGCGCGAGCGGCATAAACGGCAGCGCTGTAACCGGCAGGGCCGGAACCCAGAATGATCAGGCGTGAATGCTTAGCTTCGCTCATAAAAACACCTCATAAGCCTTTGTCACAAAAGAGAATGCATGCTCAAATTGAAGCGCGCGCAACGTACTTTTGGCTATGCTACACCTTAGCTGCTCTGGCGTGGCATCGTGCGGGCAAACCCGTACAATGCCGGTCTGTATCAGGATGTTCCGAAATGTTCGTTATAAAAGATCGCTGTCTTCGGCATCTCCGACGGTTTCAGATTTCGATGTCAGAGTGTTAAAAGTAGTCTCTGTTGCGCCCGTTAACTTTGTTACCTGCCCGGAGTGGGCAGTTTTTTGTAGTCAATCAACAGTTGGACGCGCTACAGGCGCAGGAAAAGACGCGTTTTGAAGAAATCCACCGCAGCACCTAAAACAGTAGTTCCACTCTGGCGTCAGCATCTGCACTACCGGCTCAAGGAAGGTGCACTGATCGCCATCGGTGCCTTGTGCCTGTTCCTGATGATGGCCTTGCTGACCTATGGCAAGGACGATCCGGGCTGGAGTCATAACAGCAAAATCGACGATGTACAGAACTTCGGTGGGCCGGCCGGCTCTTACAGCGCCGATATTCTGTTCATGGTGCTGGGTTACTTCGCCTATATCTTCCCGCTGTTGCTGGCGATCAAGACTTACCAGATATTCCGCCAACGCCACGAACCGTGGCAGTGGAGCGGCTGGCTGTTTTCCTGGCGTCTGATCGGCCTGGTGTTTCTGGTGCTGTCGGGCGCAGCCCTGGCGCATATCCATTTCCATGCCCCAACCGGTTTGCCTGCTGGCGCTGGCGGCGCGCTGGGCGAAAGCCTCGGCGATCTGGCGAAGAACGCGCTGAATATCCAGGGCAGTACCCTGATGTTCATCGCGCTGTTTCTATTCGGTTTGACCGTGTTCACCGACCTCTCGTGGTTCAAGGTGATGGACGTCACCGGCAAGATCACCCTCGACCTGTTCGAATTGTTCCAGGGTGCCGCCAATCGCTGGTGGGCTGCGCGCACCGAGCGCAAGCAACTGGTTGCGCAATTGCGTGAAGTCGACGATCGGGTGCACGACGTCGTGGCACCGTCCGTGCCCGACAAACGCGAGCAAGCCAAGGTCAAGGAGCGCCTGATCGAGCGTGAGCAGGCCCTGAGCAAGCACATGTCCGAGCGCGAGAAGCAGGTTCCACCGGTGATTGCCCCAGCGCCGCCGAAAGCGCCGCTGCCAAGCAAGCGCGTCGAAAAAGAGAAACAGGCGCCGCTGTTCGTTGACAGCGCGGTCGAAGGCACCTTGCCGCCGATCTCGATCCTCGACCCGGCAGAAAAGAAACAACTCAACTATTCGCCTGAGTCGCTGGCTGCGGTCGGTCACCTGCTGGAAATCAAGCTCAAGGAATTCGGCGTCGAAGTCTCGGTGGATTCGATTCACCCTGGCCCGGTGATTACCCGTTACGAGATTCAACCGGCGGCCGGGGTAAAAGTCAGCCGTATCTCCAACCTGGCCAAAGACCTTGCGCGTTCGCTGGCAGTGACCAGTGTGCGGGTGGTGGAAGTGATTCCCGGCAAGACCACAGTCGGCATCGAGATTCCCAACGAAGACCGTCAGATCGTGCGCTTCTCCGAAGTGCTGTCGACGCCGGAATACGATGACGCCAAGTCCCCGGTCACCTTGGCCCTGGGCCATGACATCGGCGGCAAGCCGGTTATCACCGACCTGGCAAAAATGCCTCACCTGCTGGTAGCCGGTACCACCGGTTCCGGTAAGTCGGTGGGCGTGAACGCAATGATTCTGTCGATCCTGTTCAAGTCGGGCCCGGAAGACGCCAAGCTGATCATGATCGACCCGAAAATGCTTGAATTGTCGATCTACGAAGGCATTCCACACCTGCTGTGCCCGGTGGTCACCGACATGAAGGACGCCGCCAACGCGTTGCGCTGGAGCGTGGCCGAGATGGAGCGTCGCTACAAGCTGATGGCGAAGATGGGCGTGCGTAACCTGTCCGGTTTCAACCAGAAGGTCAGAGAGGCGCAGGAAGCCGGTACGCCGCTGACAGATCCGTTGTACAACCGCGAAAGCATCCACGACGAAGCACCGCTGCTGACCAAGCTGCCAACCATCGTGGTGGTGGTCGACGAATTTGCCGACATGATGATGATCGTCGGCAAGAAGGTTGAAGAACTGATTGCGCGGATTGCCCAGAAAGCCCGTGCGGCCGGTATTCACTTGATCCTCGCGACCCAGCGTCCGTCGGTGGACGTGATCACCGGTCTGATCAAGGCCAACATTCCGACCCGTATGGCGTTCCAGGTATCGAGCAAGATCGACTCGCGAACCATCATCGACCAGGGTGGCGCCGAGCAATTGCTGGGTCACGGTGACATGCTCTACATGCCACCGGGCACCAGTCTGCCGATTCGGGTTCACGGCGCGTTCGTTTCCGACGACGAAGTTCACCGGGTGGTTGAAGCCTGGAAGCTGCGCGGTGCACCGGAGTACAACGACGACATCCTCAACGGTGTCGAAGAGGCGGGCAGTGGCTTTGAAGGCGGCAGCGGTGGTGGCGACGATGATGCCGAAACCGATGCGCTTTATGACGAAGCGGTGCAGTTCGTTCTGGAAAGCCGCCGCGCCTCGATCTCTGCGGTTCAGCGTAAGCTGAAGATCGGCTACAACCGCGCTGCACGTATGATCGAAGCCATGGAAATGGCCGGGGTCGTGACGTCCATGAATACCAACGGCTCGCGCGAAGTGTTGGCCCCAGGCCCAATGCGCGACTGATCAGTGCCGCGTGAGGTCGCGCGGCACGCCATTCAAACGAATATCAATGAGGACTCCCATGCGTCTTATCCGCATGTTGCTGCTGCCGGTACTGGCTTTAACCACGCTCTCGGCCCACGCCGATGACAAGGACGTGGCGCGTCTGACTCAACTGCTCGAAAAGTCGCAGACCCTGACCGCACGTTTCTCTCAGCTGACCCTCGACGGCAGCGGCACTCAGTTGCAGGAAACCGCTGGCGAGATGTCGTTGCAGCGTCCGGGCCTGTTCTACTGGCACACCGATGCACCGCAAGAGCAGTTGATGGTATCGGATGGCAAGAAAGTGTCCTTGTGGGACCCTGATTTGCAGCAGGTCACCATCAAGAACCTCGATCAGCGCCTGACTCAGACTCCGGCATTGTTGCTGTCCGGTGACGTGTCGAAAATCAGTCAGAGCTTCGCCATCACGTCCAAGGAAGCCGGCGGCGTGATCGACTTCACGCTCAAGCCCAAGACCAAGGACACGCTGTTCGACAGCCTGCGCCTGTCGTTCCGCAACGGCATGGTCAATGACATGCAGATGATCGACAGCGTCGGCCAACGCACCAATATCCTGTTCACCGGGGTCAAGGCCAACGAGCCGATTCCGGCCTCCAAGTTCAAGTTCGACATCCCCAAGGGTGCCGACGTGATCCAGGAGTAAGACGCAGGACCGGTGGGAGCGGGTTTGCTCGCGAAGAGGGCGTGTCAGTCCCATCAAAGGTGTCTGCCACACCGCTTTTGCGAGCAAGCCCGCTCCCACAAGGATTGTGGCGTTTGACACTTTTACTGATCGGCATCAGGACCCAGTGAGGTTTCATAAGTAGTGATGGACTTGTTTCGCAGTGCTCCGATAGCTCAGCCCTTGGCCGCCCGTTTACGTGCGGCCAACCTGGACGAGTACGTCGGTCAGGAACACCTGTTGGCCCGCGGCAAGCCGTTGCGCGAGGCGCTGGAGCAGGGTGCCTTGCACTCGATGATTTTCTGGGGGCCGCCGGGCGTGGGTAAAACCACTCTGGCGCGGCTGCTCGCGGAAGTCTCGGATGCGCACTTCGAAACGGTCTCGGCGGTGCTGGCCGGGGTCAAGGAGATCCGCCAGGCGGTGGAAGTCGCCAAGCAGCAGGCCGGGCAATATGGCCGTCGAACCATTCTGTTCGTCGACGAAGTGCATCGCTTCAACAAGTCGCAACAAGATGCCTTTTTGCCGTACGTCGAAGACGGTACGCTGATTTTCATTGGCGCGACCACCGAAAACCCATCCTTTGAACTGAACAACGCACTGCTGTCCCGTGCCCGCGTCTACGTGCTCAAGAGTCTCGACGAAACTGCGCTGCACAAACTGGTGCAGCGGGCGTTGACCGAAGAGCGCGGCCTGGGCAAGCGTCAGCTGAGCCTCGGCGATGACGGCTTCAAGATGCTGCTCAGCGCCGCTGACGGTGACGGCCGGCGTCTGCTGAACTTGCTGGAGAACGCCTCCGACCTGGCCGAAGACGGCACGGAAATCGGCGTCGAGCTGCTGCAAAGCCTGCTCGGCGACACCCGTCGACGTTTCGACAAGGGTGGCGAAGCGTTTTACGACCAGATTTCTGCGCTGCACAAATCGGTCCGTGGTTCCAACCCGGACGGCGCGCTGTACTGGTTCGCGCGCATGCTCGATGGTGGCTGCGATCCGTTGTACCTGGCCCGGCGCGTGGTGCGCATGGCCAGCGAAGACATCGGCAATGCCGATCCGCGCGCTTTGAGCCTGTGCCTGGCGGCGTGGGATGTGCAGGAGCGACTGGGCAGCCCTGAAGGCGAGTTGGCGGTCGCGCAAGCGATTACCTATCTGGCCTGTGCGCCGAAAAGCAACGCCGTTTATATGGGCTTCAAAGCCGCCATGCGCAGCGCTGCCGAGCACGGCTCGCTGGAAGTCCCGCTGCATTTGCGCAATGCCCCGACCAAGTTGATGAAGCAACTCGGTTACGGCGACGAATACCGTTATGCCCACGACGAACCGGACGCTTACGCTGCTGGTGAAGATTATTTCCCGGAGGAGCTGGAGCCGCAGTCGTTCTATCGTCCGGTACCGCGTGGCCTCGAATTGAAGATCGGCGAGAAGCTCAATCACCTTGCGCAGCTGGACCGTCTGAGCCCCAAACAGCGGAGAAAACCTTGATTCCCTTGATCGTTGCGGTCTCCGTCGGCGGTGTTGCTGGCACCTTGTTGCGTTTCGCTACCGGCAACTGGATCAACGCAAATTGGCCGCGGCACTTCTATACCGCTACGCTGGCCGTTAATATCATTGGCTGCCTGTTGATCGGCTTTTTGTACGGTCTGTTTATGCTGCGCCCGGAAGTGCCGATTGAGGTGCGTGCCGGGTTGATGGTGGGCTTCCTTGGCGGCCTGACAACTTTTTCATCCTTTTCACTGGATACGGTGCGCTTGCTCGAAAGCGGGCAAGTGCCGCTGGCCCTGGGCTATGCGGCGATCAGCGTATTCGGCGGGCTGCTCGCGACGTGGGCTGGCCTATCCTTGACCAAACTTTGATAAACGAGAGACCGACATGCTCGATTCCAAACTGTTACGTAGCAACCTTCAGGACGTAGCGGATCGCCTGGCATCCCGTGGCTTCAGCCTGGATGTTGCGCGCATCGAAGCGCTGGAAGAACAGCGCAAGACCGTCCAGACCCGCACCGAAGCACTGCAGGCTGAACGTAATGCGCGCTCCAAATCCATCGGTCAGGCCAAGCAGCGCGGCGAAGACATCGCGCCGTTGATGGCCGACGTCGAGCGCATGGCGAACGAGCTCGGTATCGGCAAAGTCGAGCTGGACGAGATCCAGACCGAGCTGGACTCGATCCTGCTGAACATTCCTAACCTGCCACACGAGTCGGTGCCGATTGGTTCCGACGAAGAAGGCAACGTTGAAGTGCGCCGCTGGGGCACGCCGACCACCTTCGACTTCGAGATCAAGGATCACGTCGCGCTGGGTGAGAAGTTCGGCTGGCTGGATTTTGAAACCGCAGCCAAGCTGTCCGGTGCCCGTTTCTCCCTGCTGCGTGGGCCGATTGCCCGCCTGCACCGCGCACTGGCGCAGTTCATGATCAACCTGCACACCAGCGAGCATGGCTACGAAGAAGCCTACACGCCATATCTGGTTCAGGCGCCGGCCTTGCAGGGTACCGGTCAACTGCCGAAGTTCGAGGAAGACCTGTTCAAGATCAGCCGCGAAGGCGAAGCCGATCTGTACCTGATCCCGACCGCTGAAGTGTCGCTGACCAACATCGTGGCTGGCGAAATCGTCGATGCCAAACAACTGCCGATCAAGTTCGTCGCCCACACCCCATGCTTCCGCAGCGAAGCCGGTGCGTCGGGCCGTGACACCCGCGGGATGATTCGTCAGCACCAGTTCGACAAGGTCGAAATGGTCCAGATCGTTGAGCCATCGACTTCGATGGAAGCGCTGGAAAGCCTGACCGCCAACGCCGAGAAAGTCCTGCAATTGCTGGAACTGCCATACCGTACCCTGGCGCTGTGCACCGGCGACATGGGCTTCAGCGCGGTCAAGACGTACGACCTGGAAGTGTGGGTTCCGAGCCAGGGCAAATACCGTGAAATTTCGTCGTGCTCCAACTGCGGCGATTTCCAGGCCCGTCGCATGCAAGCACGTTTCCGTAACCCGGAAACCGGCAAGCCCGAGCTGGTCCACACCCTGAACGGTTCCGGCCTGGCGGTCGGTCGTACCCTGGTGGCGGTGCTGGAGAACTATCAGCAGGCCGACGGTTCGATCCGCGTGCCAGCGGTGCTCAAGCCGTACATGGGCGGCCTTGAGGTCATCGGCTAAATGGAATTTCTGCCGCTGTTTCACAACCTGCGCGGCAGTCGTGTGTTGGTCGTCGGTGGAGGGGAGATTGCCTTGCGCAAATCCCGTCTGCTGGCCGACGCCGGCGCGCTGTTGCGGGTCGTTGCACCTGAGATCGAAGCCCAGCTGCGTGAGCTGGTGCAGAACAGTGGCGGCGAGCTGGTGTTGCGCGGCTATCGTGAGTCGGACCTCGACGGTTGCGGGCTGATCATTGCCGCTACCGACGACGAACCGCTGAATGCGCAAGTTTCCAAAGATGCTCATCGGCGCTGCGTGCCGGTCAACGTGGTGGACGCGCCGGCCCTGTGCAGCGTGATCTTCCCGGCGATCGTCGACCGTTCGCCGTTGGTGATTGCGGTTTCCAGCGGCGGCGATGCGCCGGTGCTGGCGCGGTTGATCCGCGCCAAACTGGAAACCTGGATTCCCTCGACCTACGGCCAACTGGCCGGGTTGGCGGCGCGTTTTCGCAACCAGGTCAAAGGTCTGTTCCCGGATGTGCAGCAGCGTCGGGCGTTCTGGGAAGAGGTGTTCCAGGGGCCGATCGCGGATCGTCAATTGGCCGGGCAGGGCGCTGAAGCCGAGCGTTTGCTGCTGGCGAAAATCAACGGCCAATCCCCCAACGCTCCAGGTGAGGTGTATCTGGTAGGCGCAGGGCCGGGTGATCCGGATCTACTGACATTCCGCGCCTTGCGGCTGATGCAGCAAGCCGATGTGGTGTTGTATGACCGTCTGGTGGCGCCAGCGATTCTTGAGCTGTGCCGTCGTGATGCCGAGCGGATTTATGTCGGTAAACGACGTGCCGATCACGCGGTGCCTCAGGACCAGATCAACCAGCAATTGGTCGACCTGGCCAAGCAGGGCAAACGTGTGGTGCGGTTGAAGGGCGGTGATCCGTTCATTTTCGGCCGTGGTGGCGAAGAGATCGAAGAACTGGCGGCCCACGGCATTCCGTTCCAGGTCGTACCGGGCATTACCGCTGCCAGCGGTTGCGCGGCCTACGCCGGGATTCCGCTGACCCACCGTGATTACGCGCAGTCGGTGCGTTTTATCACCGGCCACCTGAAGGACGGCACCTCGGATCTGCCGTGGAGCGATTTGGTCGCACCCGCGCAAACCCTGGTGTTTTACATGGGGCTGGTGGGACTGCCGATCATCTGCGAACAACTGATCAGGCATGGTCGTTCGGCGGACACGCCAGCGGCATTGATCCAGCAGGGCACGACGCCGAATCAGCGTGTCTTCACCGGCACACTGGCCGACCTTCCACAACTGGTGGCGGAGCATGAAGTGCATGCGCCGACTTTGGTGATCGTGGGAGAAGTGGTGCAACTTCGCGAGAAGCTCGCCTGGTTTGAAGGCGCCCAGTCGCAAGTCTAAGGACCGCGTCGTGCCCTTCGCGAGCAAGCCCGCTCCCACATTGGACCGTGTTCAACCACAGAATCATGGCTGAACATAGATCAAATGTGGGAGCGGGCTTGCTCGCGAAGGGGTCATCAAACCCGACACATCCTATGGATCAAACCTCGGTCTTGCGCCAAACCCCTTTCCCGCTCAACCGCTCCCGATCATGGGCAACGGTGAAATCCTGCGCCGGTCCCTTCGGCACAATGCCGGTTGGATTGATCGTGCGATGGCTCGCGTAGTAGTGCCCCTTGATGTGGGTAAAATCCACGGTGTCGCTGATCCCCGGCCACTGATACAGCTCGCGTAGCCAGTTCGACAGGTTCGGGTAATCGGCGATCCGCCGCAGGTTGCACTTGAAGTGGCTGTAATACACCGCATCAAAGCGAATCAGCGTGGTGAACAGGCGAATGTCCGCCTCGGTCAGGTACTCGCCTGCCAGATAGCGCTTCTGGCCCAGCCGGTTTTCCAGCCAGTCGAGTTCACTGAACAACTCATCAAACGCCTCTTCATAGGCCGTTTGCGAGGTGGCAAACCCGGCGCGATACACGCCGTTGTTCACCGCCGGATAAATCCGTGCATTCAGCTCATCGATTTCAGCGCGCAAAGGTTGCGGGTAGAAGTCCAGGCCGTTGCCGGTCAGACCGTCGAAGGCGCTGTTGAACATGCGGATGATTTCCGCCGATTCGTTGCTGACAATGCGTTTTTGCTGGTTGTCCCACAGCACGGGCACCGTTACGCGGCCGGTGTAGTTGGCAGTATCGGCGGTGTAGCGCTGGTGCATGAACGTGAGGTGGTCGAGCTTGTCGCCAGTGGAGCCGAAGGCCTTGTCGAAGGTCCAGCCGTTTTCCAGCATCAGCCAGCTGACTACCGACACATCGACCAGGCTTTCCAGGCCTTTGAGCTTGCGCAGAATCAGCGTGCGATGCGCCCAGGGACAGGCGAGCGAGACATAGAGGTGATAGCGGCCGGCTTGCGCAGGGAAGCCACCTTCACCGCTGGGACCAGGTTTGCCGTCAGCGGTCAGCCAATTGCGGCGCTGCGCTTGTTCGCGCTGGAACGCGCCATCCTTGCTGCTTTCGTACCACTGATCACGCCAATGCCCTTCAATCAGCAAACCCATCTTGAACTCCAAAGTCGTTAAACGTTGGAGTTGAGTCTATTCCGATCCCTTCGAACAAAAAGCGCAAAGGTTGAGCGTTTATGATCGATTAAATAGATTTGTTGCGAGCATCCCAGAACTGCTGAGCCTTGACGAAGGCTTCATCACGCGGTGTACCGAGACCGCGCAAGGCCAGGGCCATGGTCGAAATCAGCGCCATTTGCGGGTAGCTGTCGACCACATCGCCGCGCCATACGGCTTTCAAGTGTTCCGGATCGAGGCTTGCCGGTTTGACATGGCGTTGCGCCGACAGCTGCGGCCATTCCTCGTCCCAGCTCTCACCGCCAGTGGTGCCGTACAAGTGACTATCGGCATCCGGGTTGATCTCGATCTCACCGCCATCGCCCTTGACCACGATCGCGTTATCGCCCAGCAAGCCACTGGCGTCGCGATGTACGCCCTGATAGCCGGGGTGGAAGATGCTTTGCAGGCCGCAGCGCGCACCCAACGGATTGAGAATCCGTGCCAGCGAGTGGATCGGCGAACGCAGGCCGAGAGTGTTGCGCAGGTCGATCATCCGTTGCAGTTGCGGCGCCCAGTCGCCCAGCGGGATGAACGCCAGATTGCCTTGTTCCAGCGCCTCACCGACTTGTTGCCAGTTACGGCACAGCGGGATCTGCAATTGCTCGAGCAATTGCTCGCTGTACAGCCGCCCGGCGGTATGTGCACCACCGCCGTGCATCAGGATCCGCACGCCGTTTTGCGCCAGGCACTTGGCCGCCAGCAGGTACCACGGCAGGTGGCGTTTCTTGCCGGCGTAGGTCGGCCAGTCCAGATCGACCGCCAGCGCTGGCGCGTTCAACCGCTCGCGCAAGGCTTCGGTGAAGCCCGCCAGCTCTTCCGGGCTTTCTTCCTTGTGCCGCAGCAGCATCAGGAAGGCACCGAGTTGAGTGTCCTCGACCTTGTCGTCGAGCAGCATGCCCATGGCCTCGCGGGCCTCTTCGCGGGTCAGGCTGCGGGCGCCGCGTTTGCCTTTGCCGAGAATCCGCACGAACTGCGCGAAAGGGTGTTCGGCAGGTGTTTCAGTGATCAGTGGGGCGAAATCGGTCATAGACAATTCGTCGGTTTGGGCAGGCCCGCCAGCTTGGCGGCAAGTTTGGCGGGAGTGCCTTTGAACAATCGGTTCAGGTGCAGGCTGTTGCCCTTGTCCGGGCCCAGCTTCAGCGCGGTGTATTTGATCAACGGGCGAGTGGCCGGCGACAGCTGGAACTCCTGATAGAAGCCGCGCAGCAGCTCAAGGATTTCCCAGTGTTCGGGGCTCAGCTCCAGTTCTTCGGCGGCAGCCAGCGCCGTGGCGACTTCGGCGGACCAGTCACCGAGATCAACCAGGTAACCGTCCTTGTCCAGATCGATGTGACGAGCGCCTACGGTGAGCGAATTCATAGCCAGCTGTTGACCTTGTCGTAGTGAATCGACAGTTCGACAAAGGCCGGATAGTCGACGCTTTTGACCCAGTCAGGCACCTGCAATCCGCGGGCCTGAACGTCTTCGTCGAGGACGAACAGGCGCAAGGTTTCGCTGTGTGCTTGCAGTGCGCTGAGTGGCGCAGTGCCGGGTTGCAAGGCGTAAACCGCATCGCCGCTGAGCAGAACCGCATCGCTCGCGCCGAGCAGGCGCAGGCAACTGGTCAGCCGGTTATCGGTAAACGGCGAGTGAGACAACACATGCAAAGTCGACATCAGAGGGTGATCACTTGGTCATAACGGTCAATAACAGCCGAGATTTGCTCAGCAGCCAGCACCTGCAACGGGTCGAGGCTCAAGGCCGTCGGCACCAGGCCGCGTGCGGTTGCGCTGTCGCCACACACATACAGGTCTTCTATACCAAACAACCCAAGCGCCTGCAGGTTGGCGCTGAGGTCTTTTTGTTGCACGGCTTTGGCGACCTGCCCGGTGGCGAGCTGGAACACGCCGTCATCGAGAAACAGCAGGCCGATCGGCAAATCGAAGGCGCCGCCGGCGAGTACGATATCCAGCGCTTCACGGGCGCTTGGGCCAGACCAGGGTGCCTGCCGGCTGATAATCAGCAACGATTTAGGCATGTTTCATGGCCCTCCAAAACAGATCAGGCGATCGGCGTCTTGCACCGCATCGTGCAACTGCCCGAGCCCGGACAATTCCCACGGTGCGCCGACATTGATTGCCGTGCGCTGATAACGCCTGGCTTCTGCTTCATCCAGCACGCCACGGCGCAAGGCGGCGGCAATGCAGACCACGCCGTCGAGCTGGTGCTCGCTGACGAAGGTGCGCCATTGCAGCGCCAGGTCCTGCTCGTCCTGTGGCGTAACGACGTTGCTCGACGCGTTGTAAACGCCGTCCTGATAGAAAAACAGCCGCACGATCTCGTGCCCACCGGCCAGCGCTGCCTGGGCAAACAGCAGGGCGCGGCGCGAGGAGGGCGCGTGTGCGGCGGAAAACAGCGCAATGGCGAACTTCATGGTGAACTCTGACAACAAATCTGCGGCCATGATAAAGCTTTATCGCCGGTGCGGCGAAGGGCGATTCAGCGCGGCATGTAGCCCAACTGCCAACGCCGTGGAATCTTCAGCGAAACAACCCCGAGCACGCCGGCCAGCAGGCCACTGGCGTACAGGGCTTGCAGGCCGAGATGGTGTTCGAGCACCGCGCCCAGGACGGCACCGGCAAACATGCCGGTCCAGGGGATCAGCTGCACCCGCCAGCCATTGCGGCGTTCGCCGAGCAACCAGCGTCCCAGACCACGACCAAAGCGTGACAGGGCGCCTGTGACATAGGTCAGCCCGACCGGAAAGCCGTTGACCTGTTCGACAGCGGCATTGAGCATTCCCATGGCAAGGATCGCTGCCAGCAACGCCGGGTATTTAGCCTCGAATGGCCACGCAGCCGCGGCGCACAGCAGGGTGGCGATGCTCAGCATCAATGGCAGGGCGCGTCGACCGCCCATGCGACTGACCACAATGCCCAAGGCGTTGCCGACGACAAACATGGCGACCAGCACCAGCAAGCGTAAGGTCATGCCCAGATCACCGTTGCTGATCGCCACCGCCAGGCGGGTGGTGTTGCCGCTCATGAAGGAGACGAAGTCGCCGGTGGCCATGAAGCCAATAGCGTCGGTCATGCCGGCCAGCACTGAAAGATTGGCCACCAGCAACATACCGATCCGGCCGCGCCATTTCTGCACGTGCAACAGGCCGGGCGTATGGGCGCGATTAGGTGAAGATGGCAGCATTTGTCAGCTCTCGAGACCATGCAGTTTGCGATATTCCTTCCAGTCCATGCCGGCCATTTGCGCCACTTCCTTGTGCACCTCCAGCCGCCGGGCTTCATAGTCCTCAACAGTGGCCACGGTCAATTGCAACGTCAACTCCCAGGCAAACAGGCCCAGACGCTCGGCTTCCGCCTCGTAGGCCTCATGCAGCCGTTCGTTGCGATACTGCGCCATGGTTTCGCCTTTGGCCTGGGCGGCCAGAGGGTTCAGGTGATCGAGTTCTTCGCGTAACGCCGGTCGTGCATTGAGAAATCGTTGCAGCGCCAGTTCGTGTTGCGAGTCGATGGGGGCCATGGACCGTCCTTGTCAAAGGGAAAGTATGCGCGTCTTGAGGGCGTTTGCCTTGACGCGGGTCAGGAGGTCTTTTTCTTGTTGGCTTTGGCCTCGGCCGCCAGACACTCCAGCGCAAACTGCTCGGTGTAGGTCATCTGGATCGGTGTGGTTTCACCTTTGACAGTTCTTTCGCCATCGAGGATGTAGCGAATGCGCTTGTCGGTCACGCCAATGCGTTTGGCGATCCACGACGGGGTCTGGCCGATCTGGCTGATCAGCTTGTCGGCGTAGTCGATGGAAGGTTTGTAGAGTTCGGCATTGGGGGTCATGGGCTTTCCAGAAAGGTTGCTCGGCGCGACGCGCCAATTATGGCGCGACAGGGTGCGCGAATCGGCACGGTCTGTCGCCCTCTATATGAAGTAAAGCAGAGCGGCGCCGAGGACAAGGCATGAGGAACTGGTGAGTCTGGCGCTTCGGGACGGCCGCTTGCGGTGATACAGTCAGCGTTTTGCGAATAAGGAAACACAATGCGTATTTTGATGGTGGCGCTGGCTGGCGTGTTGCTGGCGGGTTGCGCGGGATCGACGATGAAAGAAGCGCGCTCCCAGAGCCCCTACAAGACGCTCGCCTCGAACAAGCCTGACCTGGTCGTCGCCCAATGTGTGCAGTTTGCCTGGCAGGATGAGGCGGTGTTCGGTGTCGACGCCAGTGGTTACCTGCAACCTGGCGAAACCGGCGGTTTCACCGTTTACACCCGTTCGGCCGAGTCCTTCATCGACGTGCAAGGCGGCGCATTGAAGTACTACGCCACTCAGGACAACTGGGTTGCCAAGCGCCGACTGGCAGCACTGGCAACCTGTCTGTGAGTCAGTGAGCGTCAGGTGTTTGGCTCAGCGGCCGTCAGGCGTTTCTGAAAAAAGAAGCGCTTGCTGCCCGGCGGGTAATCGGCAATCTGCCCAATCTCGGTAAACCCCAGCTTCTTGTAAAACTCCGGTGCCTGGAATTCGAAGGTGTCGAGGTAAATCCCGATGCAGTTCTTCTCCCGTGCCAGCTCTTCGGCCATCTGCATCAGCCGTGAGCCGGTGCCCTGGCCGCGTGCCTGTTCAGGCACCGACAACAAGTCGATGAACATCCATTGGTAAAACAGTTTTGCGTAGAGCCCGCCGAGGATTTCGTCGCTCTGTTCATTGCGAACCAGCAGGGCAATTTCCTGGTAGTGACCTTCGCCGGCATGGGCGATGTTGTAGGCGCGCAGGGGGTTGATAATCGCCTGGCGTTCTTCGGGTAGGGGGTTTTGCGACAGCTCGATGCGCAGTTTCATTCGTGACGTCCTTGTAACGGTATTGGGAGCAATCGATACCGAGACTACCGCGTGTTGTTAACGAAGTGAATGGCTGTGATGCGCAACTGTCTTGATGTGAATCGTTCCGATTGCGGGGTTGTGTTGTAGTACTTTTGCCAGTCTATACGTAGGAATTAGTACATTTAACTGTATGGATAGCCAGTATTTATTGAGTCCGGCTCAAAAACGCGACCGAAACGCGAAAAAAGCGCCCGTGGACTTCACCTGTCATTCGGTTAGGTTGAAAGCGTTCCTCAGGAAGGAACGTTCTTAATCAACGGAGTGAAAAAATGAACAAGCCACAAACCCAACCGCAACTCAAACATGGTCGTGTCACTACCCCTGCCAGCCGCGGCTCTGTCGCCATGGAGGTCGGTCTCCTGGAAGGATGGCAGGTCAACGAAATGGAAGGCGGGAAGAACTTCCCGTCACTGACCGCCGGACCTTTCCCCGCACCGTATCAGACGGACAGCGACAGCGTCGCACCACCGGCTGATGGTTTTATTCTCAGCGGCGGCAAGACTGATGCTCGTGATTGCATCAACTTCACCAACGAGGAAATGAGCAAAAAGCTCAACCGCCCATTTACCTGGCCACTGCTGAACGTGAACCCGGGCCAGACCTTTCATGTCACCTGGCAGTACACCGCGCCTCATACCACCCGCGGCTACAGCTGGTTCATCACCAAGGATGGCTGGGACCCGAAACAGCGCATCAGCCGTGCGCAACTCGAGGCCAAACCGTTCGCGGAAGACTTCTACACCCAGGTGCCTTATTACGCGCACAGCAGCGAGCTCAAAGCCAAAGTCGAGCATGAAGTGAAGTTGCCAGCAGGCAAGAAAGGCCATCACGTCATTGTGCTGCTGTGGATTGTCGCCAACACCGGCAATGCGTTCTATCAAGCCTTCGACGTGGACTTCAAGTAAGGCCTCGCTCGCCGAGTGAAAGCAAACAGGTTCTAAAGGATTAGAGCCGAAAGCCCGGTAGCGCTGCCGGGCTTTTTTGGTTTCAGCCGTCGCTGCGGCCGTCACGCTGATGGAATACCATGGCGCCCTCTGACAACAAACAGGATGGATTGTCATGTCGAATACGGCCGAGCGCGTCAACATCATTGAGTCCAAGGTGTTGTCCCACGACTGGTACCTGCTGAAGAAAATTACCTTCGATTACCTGCGCAACAACGGCGTTTGGCAGCGCCAAACCCGTGAGGTCTACGACCGAGGCAATGGTGCCGCCATTCTGCTGTTCAACCGTGCGCAAAAAACCATCGTACTGACCCGCCAGTTCAGGTTGCCGGTCTTCGTCAACGGTCATGACGGCTTGCTGCTTGAAGTGGCAGCAGGGTTGCTGGAAGGCGCCTCGCCGCAGGAGCGCATTCGCGCCGAAGCCGAGGAGGAAACCGGCTATCGCGTTCACGATGTGCAGAAAGTATTCGAGGCTTACATGAGCCCGGGGTCGGTGACCGAGAAGCTGCATTTTTTTGTGGCTGAATATGATGCTGCTTCACGCGTCGGATCGGGGGGTGGGTTGGAGGCGGAAACTGAAGACCTTGAGGTGCTGGAGTTGAAGTTCGATGAGGCACTCGAGGCGTTTTACAGTGGGCAGATCGTCGACGCGAAAACCATCATGCTGCTGCAGTACGCGGCGATGAAGGATCTTTTTGCGACGGTGTAGACCGGCGTTTCTGCTGGGCAAAAAAAAGCCCGCGGGAGGAGGCGGGCCGAATGTTTCTTGAATGAGCGGCGAGGAATATAAGCGTTCAGCGTCGAAA
Source organism: Pseudomonas sp. 05N431 (assembly GCF_056397005.1). Taxonomy (NCBI): domain Bacteria; kingdom Pseudomonadati; phylum Pseudomonadota; class Gammaproteobacteria; order Pseudomonadales; family Pseudomonadaceae; genus Pseudomonas; species Pseudomonas sp. 05N431. The sequence goes on along the minus strand of NZ_JBFTMN010000001.1, from coordinate 577,698 downwards.
TCACTGTGAAAGATGTTTCATATGTCATGCCGGGCCGTTCGACCGTTCGACCTATTCAGCCCACAGAACGCCAAACCGGGTGTAAGTTAGGTCCGGACCTGTCTGTACTTGAATGGAGGTGACTATGAGTGCTCCGATGCTTAGCAAAATGCAGATGAACGGTTATCAAGTGGTCAGCGTCAACAGCGGTCTCTGGAAGGTCTGTACCCGTAACGACCGGCTCGGGTCCTTTGGCAGCCGAGAAGAAGCGCTGGCTTACGCCGCATCGTTGCCTGCCCGTGCATCCAGAACGAAACCCGTTTCCAATACACAGTGAGGCGAGCATCTGGATGAGTGTGTCGGCCTTGCTTCCAGCCGCCGCAAATGAAAAAAGAGCCCGCTTTCAGCGGGCTCTCTTGTCAGGTGTTATCGGTCGACTGAGGTTTGCGTCGATCCTTGCCGGCAGGGTTGCCGGTGTTCAGAAGTCTTCTCTCCACCAGTACGTTTTCAAGTGCCTGGCGGTCTGAAGGTTGCAGCTGATGTTCCCTCTCTTTGAGCTCAAGCAGGATCGGGCTGGACCAAGTGCGATAGGTCCGCTCGGCCATTCGAATCGGGTTCATTTTCGTCTCCCAGACCAAGTGTTCGCTAACAGCGCGATGCGTTTCCATATCGCGAAAATCCTAGTCGAGAAACCTCGGTGTCGCCACCTGCTCAGCCATTGCTTTTGTGATTGCCACTGATGATCTTGCCGATCGGCGTGATGAGATCAGGTCTCTGGTTCTTCACGTTGCCGATCGCCATATCCACCTTGAACCACTCGAAGGTTTCAGCAGGTTCGCCCTGGTGCAGCACCATCTGCTCGGCGCTCTCCTTGGGCATTGCCAGGTTGAGCCACTCTCGGGCCAACTCCGGCGACAGCACCACCGGTCGCCGATCATGCAGATCGACCAGGCCACCTCCACTGTCTGCGGTGAAAATCACAAAGCCATCGTCTTTCTTCGGTTCCCGGCCACCCGCAGGGTACTGACCAATGGCCGCGCAGAGTATGGGGGCCCGATCCCGGCGCCGGATAAGGTAAGGCTGTTTATTTGGGCCGCCTTCATAAACCCATTCGAACCAGTTATCGATGGGTACGATGGCGCGGTGCGGCCAGATCGCCCGGAAGAATGAGCCGTGTGCGACTTTCTCGACTCGGGTATTAATCGGCACAGAGTTGTCTTTCGACCAGGCCGGTCGCCATCCCCAGCGTACCCGGTCAGCGTGCAGGGTTTCACCTTCGAGGTGGAAGAGCGCGACCTGGGTCGAGGGCGCGACGTTGTACAGACCCAGAGGCTGGTCGCCCACAGTGTTGACCAGGGCATTGGGCATGCTCAGCGCCGCGACGAAGTCGTGGATACCTCGGTACTGCGAAAGTCTTCCACACATTGGAAAATCCTCCGGTGGAGCTTTCAGCTTAGCCGAGTCGCGCCGGGGGTGGAGGCGTCGCGAGTGGATCTATTGTCTGAAGGGCTGGCAGATCGCGGGAGGTACGGGCCAGCAAACGCTCAATGGCTCCGGTCATCAGGTTCTCCAGCAGTTCGTTGCGTTCCCGATCATCCAGCGGGTGCAGCGCCAGCCAGCTGGGTGCGCTGTTGAGCATGCTGGCAATGGTGTGCCCGGCAGCCAGTAGCCCTTGCTCACTGAATCGGGGCGAGGGGCAGAGGATCATCAGCAATTGCCGTTCGTAATGCTCCTGCAACTGCCGAACACGCGCTTGCTGATCCTCGTTCAGGCAACCGCTGTCGCGCTCCACCAGGCGAAAATGCCAGGGCATTTCCCGATGCAGGTTCAGGTGTGCATGGATGACGTTGTGCAGGCTGCCGTGCAGGTCTCGCGGCTGTCGCTCGATGCGTCCGAGGGTTGCCAGCAGCTCCTCGTAAAACTCTTCGATGAGGTCGAGTAGCAAGTGCTGCTTGCTCGGGTAATGGTGGTACAGCGAGCCTGGGGCAAGCCCCAGGAACGCTGCCAGCTCACGCATGCCGACCTGGCCAAAACCCTTGCTGGCAAACAGCTCCAGGGCCTTGTCCCGGCTCTCGGCAAAGCGTGAGCAACGCTCAGCCATAGGTATGGAAACCTCGGCCGGTCTTGCGCCCCAGGTAACCGGCCGCGACCATTTCCTTGAGCAGCGGAGCGGGGCGGTACTTGCTGTCGTTGAAGCCGTCGTAGAAGGCCTGCATGATCGCCAGCAAGGTATCCAGGCCAATCAGGTCGGCCAGAGCCAACGGACCTATCGGCTGGTTGCAGCCCAGACGCATGCCCGCATCGATGTCTTCGGCGCTGGCCAGGCCCTCCTGAAACACCAGGATCGCTTCGTTGATCATCGGCACCAGAATCCGGTTCACCACGAAACCCGGACGGTTACCGGCGGTGATCGCGGTCTTGCCCAGGCGTTGCGCCAGTTCCAGGGCCAGGGTGTGCGTGGCGTCGCTGGTTTGCAGGCCGCGAATCACTTCGATCAACCCCATCACCGGCACCGGGTTGAAGAAGTGCAGGCCGATGAAACGCGCCGGCGAACTGACGCTGGCGGCGAGCTCGGTGATCGACAGCGATGAGGTGTTGGAGGCGATTACGCAGTCGGCGCTGACCTGAGCGGCGATCTGTTGCAATACCCGCAGTTTCAGTTCGAGGTTTTCGGTTGCGGCCTCGATCACCAACTGCACATTGTGCAGGGTGCTGTAGTCGGTGCTGGTGCGGATCTTGTCCAATGCCGCGAGCTTTTGCTCCTCGGTCAGTGACGCCTTGGCGACCTGTCGGTCGAGGTTCTTGCCCACGGTCGCCAGCGCTTTTTGCAGGGCGCTGTCGGAGATGTCCAGCAAGGTCACGTTGAAACCGGCCAGTGCGCAGATTTGCGCAATGCCGTTGCCCATGGTGCCGGCGCCGATGACGCCAATGTTCTGCAGATTCATCTTCAAGTCCTTCCCGTCAAACCCGTTCGAACAGCACGGCAATGCCTTGGCCGCCGCCAATGCACATGGTCGCCAGGGCATAACGTCCCTGAATCCGATGCAGTTCGTGAATGGCTTTGGTCGCGATGATTGCGCCAGTGGCGCCCACCGGATGGCCCAGGGAGATGCCCGAACCGTTGGGGTTAACCTTCTCGGGATCGAAGCCCAGCTCTTGCGCCACGGCACAGGCCTGGGCCGCGAAGGCTTCGTTGGACTCGATCACATCAAGGTCGGCAACGGTCAGGCCGGCGCGTTTGAGCACCAGGCGGGTGGCGGGAATCGGACCCAGGCCCATCATTGAAGGCTCAACGCCGGCGTGGGCATAACCCACCAGTCGGGCCATCGGCTTGAGGCCTTGTTCCTGGACAACTTGCCCGGTGGCCATGATCAGCGCGCCAGCGCCATCATTGAGGCCAGAGGCGTTGCCGGCGGTGACGCTGCCGTCTTTTTTGAACGCGGGTTTCATGCCGCTCAATTGCTCGAAGCTGACCTCTGCCCGTACATGCTCATCCGTGGCAAACGAAACCGTGCCTTTGCGGCTCGCCACTTCGATCGGCACGATCTGCCCGGCAAAACGTCCTTCGGCAATCGCCCGGGCGGCACGCTGCTGGCTGAGCAGCGCCAGTTGATCCTGGGTCTGACGGGAGATGCCGTAGTGCTCGGCGATGTTTTCTGCGGTGATGCCCATGTGGAAGCCGGCAAACGGGTCTTGCAGCGCACCGAGCATGTAGTCGATGCCCTGAATGTCGCCCATTCGTGCCCCCCAGCGCGCCTGTGGCAACAAGTAGGCACCACGGCTCATGGACTCGACACCACCGGCCAGCACGGCAGATGCATCACCGAGCATCAGACTTTGTGCCGCACTGACAATCGCCTGCAGACCCGAACCGCAGAGGCGGTTGACGTTGAAGGCCGGGGTCTCTTTCGGCAGGCCGGCATTCATCGCCACGGCCCGTGAAATGTAGGCGTCGCGTGCCTCCGTCGGAATCACATGCCCCATCACCGCATGGCCGATGTGCTCGGGCGCCAGGCCTGAACGTTCAATGGCTGCGCGGCACACGTCGGTTGCCAACTGGATAGGTGGTACATCCTTGAGTGAACCGCCAAAACTGCCGATGGCAGAACGGACCGCGCTCACAACAAAAATATCGGAAGGGTTCATGTGGGTTTCCTGAAAGAGGTCTTTTTTGTTGGTCACGAGTCTAGAATCAGCAACGCCGCTGGCCTATGCCGGAACTGTTCAACGGTGATGGCGTTTTTTGCCACTTTCAGATGATGAGGAGAGAGACGATCACATGCGGGATACGGATTCGGTGGCGGTCTATTTCATGTATCCAATGATCCATGCCCTGCGTGAAAATCCGCAGCGCCTGCGGTCGGTACTCGAGCAGGTGGGAATCGATCCGGCACTGATGGATCAGCCTACGGCACGGGTGCCGGCCACGGCTTTTGCGGCGTTATGGCTGGTGCAGATTCGTGAGCTGAATGACGAGTTTTTTCAGCTGGACTCCCATGGCATGCCGCCAGGCAGTTTCGCCTTGATCTGTCGGGCATTGATTCAGGAGCCGACACTGGAAAAAGCCATGCGTCAGTGCCTGGCCAATTTCGGCCTGTTCCTGCGGGATTTTCGCGGCACGTTAACGGTGCGTGGCAAGCGTGCAGTCATCAGCTTGCAGACTCAGGCGCAAAACAGCGACGTCGCGCATTTCGGTGAGGAGACGTTTCTGGTGTTGATGATCAGTCTGCTGTGCTGGCTGGGCGGGCGGCGCATTCCCATCGATCGTGCAGACTTTCGTCATGAGCGGTTGTCGCTCAATGATGATTCAATGCTCTGGGGTGCCAACCTGACCTTTGGCGCCGAGCGCACCGAGATCGAGTTCGACAGCCGTTATCTGCAATTGCCGGTGGTACAGGACCTTGCTTCGCTCAAGGCATTTTTGCGCAGTGCGCCGCAGTGGCTGGTGATTCGTTTCCGTAACCAGCATGGCTTGGCCTCGCAGGTTCATCAGCGTTTGCGCAACAGCCATTACAGCCAATGGCCGACCCTGGAGGCGTTTGCGCTCGAACAGCATTTGAGCCCCAGCACCGTTCGCCGAAAACTGGAGCGTGAAGGCTGTTCATTTCAGGAGATCAAGGACGAAGTACGCCGCGGTGTTGCCTTTGAACAATTGCGCCAAACCCAATCGAGCATCACCGCGATTGCCGAGCAGATCGGGTTTCAGGAGCCCAGCGCGTTCCATCGGGCGTTCAAGAAATGGACCGGTGAGAGTCCGGGGCGTTACCGGGCGAGGTTTCAGGGCAAGCGCCTCGATGCTTGATGTGTACCCGGCTAAAACGCCACTCATCGAGTGGCGTTATCAGCACGCTTACTTGTCTGCTTCGCAATTGACCATCCATGGCACTCCGAAACGGTCAACCAGCATGCCGAAGCGTGCGGCCCAGAACGTCGCCTCCAGCGGCATTTGAATGGTGCCCCGGTCCGCCAGCGCGGTAAAAATTCGCTCGGCTTCAGCGATGCTGGTGACATTCAGCGAAACAGAGCAACCGCTGATGCCGTGGTAGGGCCGCTCAGGTGTGGTGTCGGACCCCATGAGGACCTGGTCGCCGACCACCAGCCGGGTATGCATGATCAGGTCATGGCTACTCGCCGGAATTTGATCACGAGCCGGCGATTCGCCGAAGGTCATCATCATTTCAAGGGTGCCTTGCAGGCATTGGGCGTAGAACGTGAAGGCTGCTTTGCAATCACCGTTGAAGATCAGGTAGGGATTGATTTTCATCGTCAGCTCCAGGAACGCAGAGGGAAAGGGCACTATTGGTTCCAGCGTGCCCGCGTGGGTAAAACCATGGGAAAGACGTTCAGCTATCGAGTAGCAGGGTGCTAATTATGGCTGACAGGTGTGGTTTTTTTAGATGATTTTGTTTGCTGTGGGTGAGCGTTATTACCGGCGGTAAAAAAATCGCAGGGGGCAACCCGCCCCCTGGTATCGAGGCCTCGCTACATCAAGTTGTTTTGCGGCAACCCCAGCAGGCCGGTCAGCGTATTGATAATGGTTTGTTGCCGGGCGCGGTTGACCTGGTGCTCGGCTTCTGCGGCGGCGACATCGGCGGCGCAGTGAGGACAGATCACTTCGTGTGCATGGATGTACTGCAAGCAGCCCCGACACAGCGCCAGTTGTGGCGGAATACGGCCTTCGTCAGGCGACTTCTGGCCCTGGTTCGCCCAGGCCAGTTTGATCACCTGGCCACTGTCGCTGACGCTGTTGACCTTCTCGCCGGTGTCGATGCGTTCGGTAATCAGGTCAAAACGTCCGACGGCGAAGGAGGTTTTCGCGGCATCCTCGAGTTTGACGATTCGTTCGCGCAGTCCCTTTTTTTGCAGGTCCAGCGCGCGGTAATGACAGTAGGGGTTGTTGCCGGGTTTGCCGAGCAAGGAGTGCGACGTCCAGGTACAGCCGCCACGGCAGACATCGTTGTAGTAGCAGCTTCGGCAGTAGCCCCACAGATCCTCGACACCGCGCAGGCGGCCAAAGTGCATGCCTTCGCTGTAGTGCCAGATATCGTGCAGGCTCATGTTGCGCACGTTACCGCCCGAAAAGCCCACCGTTGCCAATGACGGGCAGCCTTTGACGGTGCCGTCGGCTTCGAGTGCCAGCACGGTTTGCCCGGCAGCGCAGCCGCTCCAGTGCACGCGCTCGTCGCCAAAACCACGCCACATATGCTCGTAAGGGCCGTAGTAACCAATATTGTTGCCCACGTTCATCAGCAGGCCGCGATCGACACCCTCGCGGTAGAGACGCGCCAGCAACGGCATCACTTCAAGCAGTTGATAGGGCTGCAACAGCAACTCTGGGTGGTCGACGGCATTGCCCATGGCGACCGTCAGCTGGATCTGCCAGTGGGTGGCGCCGAGTTCGATGATCAGGTCCATCAGTTCGGGCAGATCGGGCAGGGTGGCTGCACCGATCTGGGTGTTGACGCTCACCGCAAGCCCCGACTGTTTGGCGCGTCGCAGGGTATCGATAGCCTTGTCGAACGAGCCCGGAACGTTGCGCACGGCGTCATGCAATGGGGCCAGTCCATCCAGCGAAACACCGACGCCATTGAGCCCGGCATCAACCGCGGCCTGCATTTTTGCCGGCGTCAGGTTGCGTCCACCGGTTTGTATCGCGCAATACATGCCGTGATCGTGGATCGCCTGGATCAGTTGAGTCCAGTCCTTGCGCAAATAGGCTTCACCGCCGATCAAGGTGATCTCGCGGGTGCCGAGAGCCGCGAGGGAGTCGATGACATCCAGGCATTCCCGGGTGTTCAGTTCATCGGGGCGTCGATGGCCTGCGCGTGAGCCGCAATGCAGGCATTTGAGATCGCAGGCCAGGGTGATTTCCCAGACCACATGGACCGGCACGTAACGTTTGAGGTCGGTTTCACTGAGGTAGCGGGCGGGGCGATTGTCTGACATGGAAAATCCTTGCGCACAGACACGTACGCGGCACGAATCCATCGAAGTGTTCGCGCCTTCCATAGCATCAACGGCGCGAGTGGATTTACCTTTTGTTGTTGGCCAACGGGCGCAGAACCTGTGGGAGCGGGCTTGCCCGCGAAGACGGCGGCACAGTCATCATTGATGTCGCCTGGCACACCGCTTTCGCGGGCAAGCCCGCTCCCACAGGGATACCCAGGCGCGGCCACTTTTTAAGTGACCAAGCCCGGGCATTGCCGGTTAGCGTGCTTCCAGTCGGGCGATTTCTGCCTGCAACTGTTCCAGCGCACTGCGCAACGCGCCGCTGTTGGCCAGTTGCTGTTCGCCCTGGCTCACCACGGTTTTCAGTTGCGCCAGGTCACCGCTGGCTTGCGCTTGCTGTACCGCGACGGCGTAGAGCGGGTGCGCATGTGACGGATGCTCCGGGTGCTGAGCCGGGGCCTGGCTGACAGCCGCGTGTCTGACTGTCGTCCAGTGGTCCTGATCGTAGTACTTGTAGTCGGCAAAACCGCTGGCCCAATCGGCGCCTAGAATGCCCCGTAGATCGAAGGTCTGGGCGATATTGCTGTTAGGGCCGCTCGGGCTGCCATCCAGAGTAAGGATGATGTGGTTTTCCGTATCGGCGGTCAGCTTGGCCTCGGAATACTCACCCCATACCCGGGCACGGAAGTTGAGGGGGGGATAGGTGCTTTGAAAAATGCTCGCAATACCGCTGACTTTCTTGTTGACGGTATCCACCAGCAGATCCAGGGTTAAAACCGGTGCGCCGAGTAGTGAGCTGGAAACGTTGAGGCGCGTGTGAAAAAGTCCAATTGACATGGTGCAACTCCCTTAATTGTATTCAGGACAAGCCAGGCACATTCAGTTGCCGGTCAGCGGCGTTCCAGCCTGCTGATTTCACCCTTGGCCGCCTCAAGCGCACTTTGCAGCTGTGGTTGCTGGTCCAGTTGTTGTTTGGCAAGGCTCGCCAGATTTTTCATCTGGGCCAGGTCACCGCTGGCAATGGCACTCTGAATCGGTGCGGCGTACAGCGGCATGATCGGCGGATACGGCAGGATTACCGGGCCCGGTTCCAATGGCAGTGGGTAGGCCCTGGAAGGCACCGACTCGACGAGATGGGCGGGCGCATTGACCTTGACCCAGCGCTGACCATTGAAGTACTCGTAGTTGGCGACCCCTGCTTTCCAGTCGCTACCGACCACCAGATGCAGCTTGAAATTCACGATGGAGTTCGAGCCTGGGCCACCTTGGTTGCCTTGAACGGTGATCAGGATTTTGCTGACGCCGGGTTTCATCACCGTCATGTAGGTGTATTCACCCCAGACATCGGAATGCACATCCAGCGGCGGGTTGGTTGCCTGAGTGATTGCGGCGGTCCCACTGACAGTTTGCTCGGGTGTAAACACCAGCAGATTGAGCGCCAGGTTTTGTGCGCCTGGTGCCGAAGTACCAATTTGATAGCAGAGTGGGAATAAACCGACAGATTGTTGAGAAGAACCAGACATAATTATTGCCTCCATTGCAATAGGGGAACGGAAACAGCAGTTAGTGCTGTTCCAGGCGTGCGACTTCCTTAGCCAACTTCTCGTAAGCGGCACTTAGCTCTTTGGCTTCTGGCTTGGATGCATCGCGTTGTTTCAATAAAGCTTTCATTTGCGGCAGCTTGCCTTCCGAGATCGCGCTTTGAATCGCGACCCCGTAAGGGGGGATTGGGTGACGAGTTGAGGTGCTCATATCGATCCCTTCCGTGGTGTTTGTGGACACTGCTGTCATCAGCAGTTTTTGCAGTTAAGCAGGGGTTGATAAATATGCAATGGGCAATGGGCTAGTACGGCTTATAAATATTTTATTAATAGCGACGTGTTAGGGAGTTGGCCGTTTGTTATCAGGATTGGCGATGAGGGGAAGTGTGCTGGGTTCTTTTCTCATAAGCAGGTCGAGTTCTTATCGCCATTGATAATGAATATGTGTGATTGTTTAATTTACGGGTAATTAAGTACGATAGTTCCAATAAGAGCGTCGTTTAATTGTGACTGTTCAGCCTTCCTGAGCGGCGATTCGTCGAATGATCTGCAAGGCTTCTTCGCGCAGCAACGGCTGTTTCATCCGCTCGGCCAGCAACGCCATTTGCTGCGAGTACTCGCAGGCGACCACCGCCTCGACCTGTTCGCCCTTGCACAGCAGCGCGATGAAAGCGTATTGCTCGGGGTTGCCTTCGAAGACGATCCGGTCCCATTGGTCGGCGTGACCGAGCATCTCGAAAGTCTTGTCGAAGTGATACGTCCAGAAGAACGGCACATCCACATAGTGTGTATCAGCGCCCAGCATGTTTTGCGCGGCGATCCGCGCCTGCTGCTGGGCCAGGCGCCAGTGCTCGATGCGTGTGGGGAAACCTTGCAATGTAAAGGCGGCGATGTCGCCGGCGGCCCACAGGCCAGGCGCAGCGCGCATGCCTTCGTTTACCGGCAGCCCGCCGTCATCGTCCAGCTCAACACCTTCGAGCAGGTCGGTGACCGGGTTGACGCCGATGCCGATCAGCACCAGGTCGGTGGGAAGTCGTTGGCCATTCTCGAGCAGAACGGCCTCGACATTGTCCTGGCCCTCGAACGCCTTCGGCTGGGTATTGGCATGAAAGACCACACCGTTGTCTTCGTGCAGGGACAAAATCGCCATGCCGATGCGCTCACCGAACAGCGTACTGAACGGTGTTTCATGGTGCGCGACCACACTGACTTCCAGACCATGGCGGCGTAAGGCCGATGCTGACTCCAGGCCGATGAAGCTGGCACCGATGATGACCACCCGGGCACCGGGTTTTGTGATGTGCAGAATGCGCTCGGCGTCCGCTCGCGAACGTAGCGCCAGGATGTTGTGCAGATGCGCACCGTCTACCGACAACGGCCTGGGTTCGCCGCCAGTGGCCAGGAGCGCGGCGTCGTAGTCGAAGGTGCGCCCGTCAGCCAGGGAAACCCTTTTGGCGGCTACATCGAGACGGATGACTTCACCTTGAACACGCTCGATGTGCTGTTCGTTGTAAAAGCGTTCATCCAGCAGCGGTGGGGTTTCTTCAGCGGACATTTCCCCGGCAAGCACGTATTTGCTCAGTACGGTGCGGTCATAGCCAGGGTCCGTTTCGCGATCGATCAACACCAGGCGCCCGGTAAAGCCGTGTTCACGCAGGGCGGCTGTTGCCGCTGTGCCCGCAGCGCCTGCACCAACGATCACGAAGCAGCGTGAATCAGGGGCACGAACTGCTTCGAGGGGCGCAAGGGGCTGGTCGTCCACGTATACGTCGCCATCGACCACGTTGACCGGATAGCGGATCAGTCCACTCAGGGCTGGCGGTTCGCACACTTGACCATCCTCGACCGTGAACATCGCCTTGTGCCACGGGCAAATCAGCCGACCATTGCAGACAACGCCTTCGTCCAGTGGAGCCTGCGCGTGCGGACATTCGCCCTGATAGGCGTAGACCTGTTCGCCGGCCCGCAACAGCACAATCTTCAGCGAGCCGATTTCTACACGAGTACCACGGTCTTCACGAAGGTCGGTAAAGCGGGCGACGTTGTGCAGGGACATGACAACTCTCCGGGGCGGGATTTTCCGTTGGCGCCGGCAGTGGCGGGGGAGCGTTAGTGAAACTGCGACCCCGTCTGGCAGGCTCGACCCTTACAGTAAAGCAGTGAAATCGATTGCCCATCGGCACCCTCGATAGCCGCTCCAAGGAACGCTTGCGCTGCGTTACACGCTATGCAAACTGTCGCGACTCCACCTGACTGATGGCCTTTAACATGACGGATAGCAAACACGGCACACACACTCCCAGCGCCCAGGACATCGTCGCCGCACTCGACCTGGAACCCCATGTGGAAGGCGGTTATTACCGCAGGACCTTTCAGTCTGATCACCAGCCCATGGTCGAGACCGCAGGTGGTCGGCGTTATGCAATGACCTCGATCTATTACCTGCTGACGGGCACGTCTCCCGTCGGCCACTTTCATTTGAACCGATCCGACATCGTTCACTACTACCATCTGGGCGATGCGATTCAGTACTTCCTCATTTACCCGGACGGCACTTTGAAAACCGTGGAAATGGGCAATGACGTCATTGCCGGGCAGTGCCTGCAATTGCATGTGCCGGGCGGTGTCTGGAAGGCTTCGCAGCTCATGGCTGGACCGACCGCTTACGGCCTGATCAGTGAAGCCGTTTCGCCAGGGTTTGATTTCGCGGATATGCAATTGGGGAGTCGGCGCGGGCTCAGCGAGCTGTTTCCAGAGTATTCGGCGCTGTTTGAGCGGCTGGCGCGAGAATAAAACAGTAAGACCAGCACGCACTCCGTAGCAGCTGTCGAGCCTGCGAGGCTGCGTTCGGCTGCGTAGCAGTCGTAAACCCTGCCTCCACGGTCGATCTGGTAGACCGTGTTGCATGATTTTACGAGTGCTGCGCACTCGAACGCAGCCTCGCAGGCTCGACAGCTGCTACGGATCGCGTGCTGGCGCTAATTTCGGGGCGCTTTTCCCGCGCCCATCCGGCTCGCAAGAAAGAGGCTGGATGTTGCGCTCGTGAAATTTATTCTGTAGTTTTTCATGAAATTATAAAAACATAATTTCATGGGTGCCCTGAATGTTTCAGCAGTCCTCGCAGCACGTCGCCAGCTATTACGCCTACAGTTGCGCGGATCGCCTGCTGAACCGAGCCGCATTGGAAGGTGAACACACTGCCGAGGTGCTGATCATCGGTGCCGGTTTCAGTGGCTTGCATACCGCTTTGCGCCTGGCCTTGGCTGGCAAGCGCGTGACGGTGCTGGAAGCCAGTCGTGTTGCCTGGGCGGCCTCAGGGCGTAATGGTGGGCAGGCGATTCTCGGTTGGTCGTGTGACATGCCGCCCCTGGAAGCTGCGCTGGGTTATGAACGCGCGCGGCGCTTGTGGGACGGCATGCGCTGGGCAGCGCAGGAGCTGCGCGAGTTGCCTGCGCGCCATGGTTTCGACTGCGATTATCGACCCGGCCACTTGTGGACGTCGGTCATGCCGCGTCGGGTCAGTCTCCTGACCGAGTGGCAACGTGAGGCCAGTCACAAGTGGGGCCACGATGGCCTGCAATTCATAACGCGTGAGCAGCTACCGCAGTGGGTCGCCAGCGAGCGTTATCAGGCCGGTCTCTATGACCCCGAAGGCGGGCATCTGAATCCATTGAAGCTGGCGCTGGGTCTGGCCGCAGCCATCGAACGTGCTGGCGGCTGCATCTTTGAGCAAAGCAAAGCACTGAGCTATCGCGAAGACGGCGATCAGTACCTGGTGACTACCGAGCGCGGGAGCATTCGGGCAAATGTCCTGGTGCTGGCGTGCAATGCCTATCTTGATCAACTCGATCCTACACTTGCCAGTTGCGTGTTGCCGGTGGGCACTTATCAGGTGGCCACCGCGCCGCTGACTGCCGAGCAAGCCAGCGCGCTGCTGCCGAGTAATGTCTGTGTCACCGACAACCAGTTCGTCCTCGATTATTTCCGTCGCACACCGGATAACCGCTTGTTGTTCGGTGGCGGCTGCACCTATCTGGGCGGGATGCCCAAAGACATCGCCGCCGCGACACGGCCCTATCTGGAACGAGTCTTCCCGCAGCTCAAAGGTGTCGAGCTGGAGTTTGCCTGGGGAGGGCATATCGACCTGACCCTCAAGCGCACCCCTGACATTGGCCGGCGCGGCGACCTCTACTGGCTGCAGGGCTATTCCGGGCATGGCGTGCTTCCGACATTGGCAGGGGCTCGTGCCGTGTCCGATGCGATTCTCGGTCAGCCGGACGAGCTGGCCTTGTACCAGGGGTTGCGTAATGACAGCTTTCCCGGCGGTAAATACCTGGCAGCGCCATTGGAAGCAATCGGCAAGGCCTGGTACCGACTGCGTGACAGCCTTTGATGAGTCATCTTCCGGAATTACTGGCATGAACAAGCAAGAAGAAATCGCCGCGCTGGCGATCCTGATCCACGATCTGCGCAAGCACAAGAAATACACCCTCAAGGAATTGGCCGACAAAATCGACCGTTCCGTGGGCTTTCTTTCGCAAGTCGAACGTGGCTTGTCACGGCCGACCGTGGCGGACCTGACCGCCATCAGCGAAACCCTCGGCGTGCCAACCACCTATTTTTACAGCCTGCCGAAACCCAAGGTGTTGCCTTGGGTGACTCGGCCGGATGAGCGCCGCACGTTGTACTACGCCAACGGGATTACCGACATTCTGGTCTCGCCGAAGATCAGGGCCTCGTTCTCGATGCTCGAAAGCCAGCTGGAGGCCGGCGCCAGCAGTGGCGAGCGGCACTTGAGCGACAGCTCGGAGCAGGGCGGCTACGTGCTGGAAGGCGCATTGACGCTGTGGTTGGGCGATGACGACGAGCCGGTCACCTTGCAGGCCGGCGACAGTTTTCAGCTCGACAGCCACACGCGCTGTCGCTACGGCAACCTCACCGACCAGCTCACGCGAGTGCTTTGGGTTTACACCTGATAACAATAAAAGGAACAACGATGATGGATGCTGCCTGCTCTGATCTGCTGGCCGAAGTGCGTGCTTTTCGCCAACGCTACCCCGAGGTGCGCTATGTCGACCTGATTTCCCTGGACATTCCCGGGCATTTCTACGGCAAGCGTTATCCGATAGAGATGCTCGAAAAGGTGGCTGCCGGCAGCGCTCTCAAGCTGCCGCAGAACTGTGTGTTACTGGGCGTGCAGGGTGGGTTGTTCAAGATCGGCGACTACTGTTTTAACGACGGCGACCCGGATGCTCTGCGGCGCCTGGTGCCAGGCACGCTCAAGCCGGTGAGCTGGGAATCCAAGCCACTGGGGCAGATGCTGATCACCTCGGATGGCACCGAGAAGCCAATCGTCTTCGAGCCCCGCGAAGTCCTCGCGCAAGTGCTGGAGCGGTTGCGTGGTAAAGGCATTCATCCGGTGGTGGCGTTCGAGCTGGAGTTCTATCTGTTCGATAAACAGCTGCGCGACGGGCAGCCGCAGTTCCCGCGCGATCAGCTGTCGGACGATGCGGATGACCAGCCGAACATGCACATCGAGCGGCTGTCGCGCTTTTCACCGGTGCTCGATGAAATGGTCGAAGCGGCGAGGGCGCAAGGCATCGATACCACGGTGATCACTGCCGAACTTGGGCCGGGCCAGTTCGAGATCAATTTCGGCCACCTTGATGACGGCCTGCGCGCTGCTGACTGGGCGGCACTGTTTTGCCGTAGCACCCGTGGCGTCGCACTCAAGCACGGTTACCGCGCCAGCTTCATGGCCAAGCCTTACTTGCAGCATCCGGGCAGCGGCATGCATGTGCATGTCAGCCTCTATGATGCCGAGGGTAAAAACCTGCTGGCCGCCAACCAGCAGCAAACACTGCGGCATGCGGTGGCCGGCTGCCTGGAACTGTTGCCGCATTGCATGCCGATCTTCGCGCCGAACCAGAACGCCTTCCGTCGTTTGGGCGGTACGGTGAACGCGGCGACACGTGCCAGTTGGGGTTTCGAGGATCGCGATGCGTGCGTGCGGATTCCTGATTCGGATTCGAAAAATCTGCGCATCGAGCATCGCCTGGCGGGCGCAGATGCCAACCCTTATCTCGTGCTGGCAGCGATTCTGGTGGGATTGGAACAGGGGCTGGAAGCCGGTCGCGAGCCGATCGCAGCGCTCAATGAAGACCGCAACAGCGGGATCGATTTCCCGCTGGAAATGCTCGAAGCCGTGCGCGCGATGCAGCATCAGCCACAACTTCGTGAAGGGTTGGGTGCGGAGTTTGTTGATGTGTACTGCGAGAACAAGCGCCAGGACCACCTGGCCTTCATGCAGGAGATCAGCGCGCGCGAGTACCGCTGGTATCTGTAACAACCGCCGACTCAGTCCCGCGAACTGCGTCGGCGTTTTACCCTGTTGTTATCGAAGGAATGCCTGCATGTCGCTGGTCAGTTTCTTCAGTGCCGCCTTGAAATCGTTGGCAGTCACCTGCTGGCTTGTATTCTTCAACTGTTCACCGAAGACCTTGCGAGCGACTTTAGCCACGGTTTGGCCGTTGCTCGCATCGATCATCTCCGCTTCGATGTACAACTCGGTGTCTTGGTCGCGGTGACCGGTGGCCGCCTGAGTCGCGCCTATCGCAGCTGCGACCGGAACTACTTCATACCATTTCATACCCTCGTTAGAGGCCGTGACCCCGGTAATCGCGGCGCGTACGATCAGGACTCGCGAACCGGCAGGGGCCGACTGAACGTTTGGCACTACACGGTACTTCTGGCTGAGTGTGCTCTTGGCACTGTCCGTCATGTAGGTTTGCAGCTGATCCAGCGTCTGGCGGTTGACACGCTCATTGGGCTTGGGGGCCGGGTACAGTTCCAGTTGCTTGAAGGCCACCGTGTTGTAAGCGTTCGGGTTCCAGGAAGGCGTCACCCAACGCATGGCTTTCTCGCCACTGGGTGTGGTGACTTCTTGCAGGTTGCTGTAGTTGGAAAGAAACCCCGAGTATTGTTCCTTCTGTGTCACTTTTGAGGTGCAGCCGCCGAGCAGCAGGCCGGTCAAGGCAACACCGATAAGCAGGTTTCTGGACAGGTTCATGTTTTTACTCCATGGATTGAGACGTTTTATTCGGGTCGCCTTGTACTTGGCTCGAACCCGTCGGGCAACGGTTGATAATTGATGGTTTTCGCACCCGGGTGGCAGCGCCGGTATTGCTGAGGCCGGCGTTATCCATACCGATTTTGTGCGTTACTCAATCACCCCCGCCAGAAGCCTGGATCCCTCGCGAATTAGCGTAGGTACGAATGGCGAAATATCCAGTAGTGATGCTCGTGGACGCATTGCCCGTGACATCGTCTGCCTGATTGTGGAATGCACTCGGTAGCGTGCTATAGAAATTTTTTCTTCCTGTCCTTGACATGCCCGGCGAACACGTCCAGAATTGCGTCCATTCCTGATTCAGGAACGAGAAAAACCCTTTAGATATCAAAGGGTTGGAAACAGATAACAATCCAGTTTCCCTCTTCAGTTTGTATGCGTTTGATGTTGTTTTTAAGGCATCGGACGTTTGGGGCCGAGTAGCAAAATGGTTATGCAGCGGATTGCAAATCCGCCTACGCCGGTTCGATTCCGACCTCGGCCTCCACTATAAATAGCTCCGTAGATCACTGATTTACGGAGCTTTTTTATTTGCAGTAGACGGCAAGATTTTGTCTTGAATTTGACGTCAGCGAACTTGCTTAGCGGGGAAGGGGTGTATATATTTCTTCCCCTGCTGCACCGCACCAAAAAGGATTGATCGTTAATTCGATCGTTCTTGAACGCTTCACCGCGCTACCGCCCGAATGGCGAAACTGGTAGACGCATGGGACTTAAAATCCCTCGGGGGTCAACCCCCATCATCCCTCCGCGTTACCAAGATCAAGAAAAACCTCAATTAAATCATACGGTTGAAGCGATTTCATCTCTGTAAAATATCTTCCACGTCCATACAGGTCAGTGCTTGGGAGCTATTTGGGAGCCGCAGCGCTCAAAAGTCCAATCTCCAGCAAGCTACGCACCGCCCACCTCAGCTCACCCAGCCACAGAAGCTCCTGATTGATCGCCACTCTCAATTGGCAAGCGAGCAGCTCCCAAGCAGCTTTCAAGTGGATCTTTGGTGATGATGTGGGAGAGGTGATGGCTCAAAAGAAAAGGCGCACCGTCTCAACCAAAGACGGTGCGCCTTATTTTCTACCGCGAGTAAAACACCAGGCTGGTGTTAGGCGGCGGTCATGCTCATTTCGGAAAATCGCTCTACATCAGCTTTTTTGTAAAAGATCTGCCGGCTGATGTGCATAAATGGTGGCAGCATGTCTTTGTACTTGCCGGTGTACCGCCAAAAGCGAAGGGTCTCAGGAGAAAGGCCGAGAATTGCGGCAGCTTCTTTAGCCGGGACGTAATCGCTATTTTGTGGCAAACGCATAAAAATACCCTTTAAGATCAATAGGTTTCACCTTTCGCACGTCCTGGGGCTGTCTGGTGTCAATACATGCTCATTGTTTTCTGTGGAGAGGTCAACGACCGTTCGTCGTATTTGTTTGGATTGTCTATTGACAGGTTGTCAATTTAAGGAATGAGTACAGAAAAAGTATACCGTTAAGGTTCGACTTAAGCTTGAGGCGGGGGGGGCGTATTATTAGGGGGTGACCACAAATGGCCTTTTAAAAGCTGGAATTGCTAGGGCGGTTGACATTACCTACGTTGCTCCATCTGTAAGTGCCTAGCGACACACCTTCAGAATCCCTTAACTAAAGGGCGATTGTGTCTTTCTAATTTTTAGCGGACGCGATCGCCCATCTCGCTAGGATTTCCATGCGCCAATGAAGCTCTGATCCCAAACCCTTCTAGACTTATGTTGTGTAGGAGTGCCTGCTACCCGGAGCCGCGGTTCCAGGTCGCGCTCAACCATGGCATCAGCGCAAACTCGATCCGAAAATGCCTGCCTAACCACTTAGGTGTGTTGAGCAGACGCTAACGCTTTACGAGCTTCTAGGCGTATAAAAGCTCATTGCAACACTCGGGCAGGCGGTGAGGGGGGCCGGGAATCAGAGGCCGTACCAACGCGTAATCCGAAGAAATGTAGGAGATCAAATCGCACTCAGCCATCGCCAGCCGGTGCCGATCAGGAAAATACTGCATAAGCCTACTCTTGAGCGCCCTGAAGAGATATGCGGGAGAAGGGGATGGTGTCACCTCGGGATGTGAGTTCGGGTAGGGTTTCCTGGTTGACGTTCCAAGTGGCCGATCCGCCCTAAGGAGGGAGTCGAATCCGTCTAAAATTTTCTCGTCTGTGAGTTTTTTCAATCCAGCTTCTTTGTTTTTACTTTGACGGCATGGCGATTCTCAAATTTTGGACGTAGTTACCCCAAAAATTTAGCCGCTTGGTTTGGACTCAAAAGACAAGCTAGCCGTCCTGCGGCCGGATAAACGACTTCTATAAGCAAAGTGGCTTCGTTAGGCTTTCGGTAACATTGATGAATTTTCTTATCAAGCTACCAATTGGCCAGTAAGCAAGTTGAATGTCAGAAGCGTTGGGCAAAGGTCAGTTGAGTTTTGCTTGAAAAGGTGAGTATTGATTGAGAGGGTTTGGAGAAAGCTGTTTTTGAATTCAATAACTATACACTCCGTTTTAAAAAAATGAATTCAAGGGGGTACCCGAAAATATATAATGCTTGACATTTCGTGAGTGCTGAAAAATCTAGGGTTTGCGTCGTTTGTGGCTCATTGATAGCTGACCTGAAAGCGGCTAACCGCCTGGGCCTTGTATCATTTTGAAACCGTCACTCGAAGGGAAATCTCTGGCTAATGCCACCCGATCATCTCTCGATCACGCCTGAACTTCATTGCGCAATGACCGTAGCTTGCTGGGGTGATGGCGCTGTGCCATCAAAATTCTCCAGTTACTTAAATCCGCATCTGATTTGTTGTTGCTGCAAATTGAGCTGAAGTGGATCACTCCGAAGATCTGGCGTCGGTTCGCGGTGTTTGAAATCATCACCTTGGGCAAACCGCACCATGTCTTCCTGGTCGTGATGGGCTGGAGATGATAGCGGGTGAAAAGTACGATACTACAGGGCCCGATTGCCCGGGGCCGCCGGTAAACCAGAGGGTCACAAGACATTCCGAATGGCAATGAGATCAGGCTGCATGAAATCCAGCCCTCATCAAAAGGCCATAAGTGTTATCGCGTTCGCTTAAATGCCGACACCATCACCTTTAGTACTGGAGTTCGGGCGGTGTGTTCCCTCGATGTTTACGAAGCAATGGAAAATTCAATTTTCAAAGTGAGAGGGTAGGGCTTGCAGCCAAAATGGCAGCTGCCTAGGGCAATTGGGAGTTGCATCAAACCCCACATCTTCGCGGTATTATCGTAGTGAAACCGTCAAGTCTGCCAGTACCGAAACACCGTTGAACTCGCCAACCCAAGCCTCTGCGCCACCTCCGCCTGACTCAATCCTAAAGCCTTCAGCTCTCTCACGGCATCGGCATTCTTGGTATTGCCAGGCTTACCCGAAGGCCTCTTTTTCAGCTCTTTGCCCACAAACTGACTCCGGACAAGCTCCTCTCCACCTTCTTCTTTGAATGAGTCGAGTTCTGCACGTGCCCGCTCTAGAGTGGTGTCGGTAGGTTCATCCTTCTGAATGGCGACGCAGAGCGTCATAAGAGCAATAGGATCGAATTGGAGGGCCTCTGCTAGCTCGATCAATTTGGCAACCGTGATGTTGCTCTTTCCTTGCTCCAACTTACCGATGTTTGCTTTTGCACTTACGTCTGCCAAATCACCGTAGTCAAAGCCGCGGATTGTTCTGATTGCCCTGAGTGCTCCGGCGATCTCATTCTTAAGCGACATGGTCTGCCCCAAAAGCGAGGATAGAGCCATAACGCTTATCTTCCGATAAACCACGTTTGGTGGTAGTATCGGAAATGCGCGGTGATGCCTTCTCAAAGCCAAGCCGCACAATCATAGGTTTCAGAGTCTTTTGGGTATGGGCATCAGGCAGTTTTAGCGACCTGAACACCAAACATATCACATGTATTGTCAGACGCTTTTTGATCGGATCTCAAAGAGATGCCGGTGACCAGCAGGGTGCGTCCAAGCATCACAGACGCCTCGACGCCTCGATGGATCTATGGAAAGCCAGGATATGAAAGATCGTTAGTGGGACGACTTGAGGTTGATCACTGATCCGGACGGTAAGGAAAACGCGAAATGTTTATTACACATGAATCTTATAGGGAAGGGCGACCCGGCTTCCCGGGGCCAGGACGAACCGCATGGCGAATGATCGAACGGGAATCAATTGATCCTTGGTATCACGTCATCCTTCGGTTCACAGAGGGAGCCAGACAATTCACCAAGAGGTTTATGCCAACGGACGCCTCTTTATTGTCCAACCTACTGGAGCTGGAGGGCCCAACTTGCCTTGTTGAAGAGGTTCAGGTCATAACTTCACCGTGGGTCAATGGAGGCCTCTCAGAGCGTATGGAGAAGCTAATCAGCCTGGTCATCGGTTATGACCAGAAAGGCGAGTGCGTGTTGCTTCATAAGGTGGCGGGTGGCGCCGTTTATAGCAGTGTTCGAGATGGACTCGACGCCGGTTCACTCACAGGTATTCGGACGATCTACGAAGATACAAAAACTGCGCCTTCAGTAGTTCCGGAATTTGCTGAGCACTGACCAACGTGGCGGCTCCAATGAAGCTTCAAATCTATTCAGATCTGCACATTGAATTTGCTCGGTTCGATCCCACCCCAAGCGACGCAGACGTTGTGATTCTCGCCGGCGACATTCAGACAAAATCACGTGGAGTCTCATGGGCGAACGACACATTCAAGTGCCCTGTGATCTACGTGTGTGGCAATCACGAATTTTACGGTGGCCACATTGATCAGACGTTGCGGAAGATGAAGGAGGCAGCAGCGCCACATGTCCACGTCCTTGAAAACCAAGTCTTGATCCTCAATCAAACCAGGTTTTTGGTCACGACGGCGTGGACAGATTACTCGTCGACCGGAGACGTTGCTGCCGCGAAACGCGTTGCCTGGGAATGGATGAACGACTTCACCGTCATCAGAAAAGATGAGAATTACCGACGCCTTCGTCCCGATGACCTGATCGCTAAATCTAAAGCAGCTTATGCCTGGCTCATACAGGAACTAGACAAGCCATTTGATGGCAAAACGGTTGTAGTTACACACCATGCGCCGGCGTTGGATCACGTGGCTGATGATCTTCCTGCACACCTGAACGCAGCCTACGCCAACGATTGGCCGGAGCTTCTGGGCAAAGCGGATCTTTGGATTTACGGACATACCCACATTGCAGCGGATTTCTTAAAGCATGGATGCCGAGTCGTTTCAAATCCTCGCGGATATCCAAATCAACAGACTGGGTTCGATCCGGATTTTTTGATCGAGCTTTGATGCCAGCAACTGGTCATTTGGCAAAGCTCACGTGGTAGGTCACACCTAATGAGATGGAGAATTTTTGATGGTGACGTTGGAGGAAATCTCGCAGCTTTTTTACGGGGCTGGGGAAGAGGTTGCCGGCTGGGAAGGCTCACAAGAAGACCTAATCTCTTTGGCAGCAAAGTCATTCCCAGGCAAAGCATTCTGTGTGGTGAAACAGTGGATTTTAATCGACCTCACAGTGACGCCCGATGAAAAGGAAAAGCTTACGAACCTCGGGTTACTTCCCGCGACGCTTTTCGCTCACGAAGTCGTCTTGGACAGTAAGGGGCGCTTCCAGCCACAAATGTGGGTGCGCAGCAATTTCGGAAAATCATTCACGGAAGGCTGCATGTTTGAAACCAAAAGTACTGTGTATCTGCTGCTCGGAGCTGGCCAGAGAAAAGAGGCAAGCGTGGCCACGGCTTTTTCGATGAAAGCGTTCTGAGCGGTGCTCGCCGTAAATACATATTGAATCGTTTGGAGATATGGCCGGATGCCTGAGGCACTGGAAGTGGAGTTTCACAGCAAAGAGTTCACCGATTTTCAACTAGGTCGCCTCGTGCAGGCGAGCCTTAGGAAATACACAGTACCTGTTACGGCATTCATCAGCGATGCAGTGATCATGGAGGATAGGTGCCTGGGGGTGTCTTTCGATCACTCTGAGCAGGATGATGCGTATCACCGAGCAGATGGTTCTATTCTTGGCACAGGTAAAATTCAGTCAGCGAGGAAAGAAGGGCGGTTTTGGCTACTCGAAACTCAAGATGGTAATTACGTCATCGCTAGCTTCAAACGAGGCCTCGGCAAAGCGAGTTTTCTGAAGCTTCTCGAGTCCGCCGACCATTTCTGAATGATGGTGAGATGTCCGCTTTTTCTTCTCGAAATAGGGCCAGGTACATGAAGGAAGAACGATGGTCAGTTGCTCGAGCAACAACCCACTTTGACGAGTTGCTTGACCAAGTGATCATGACTCGAAAACCGGTTTTCATCGACGGGGAACGCAGGACTGCGGTGCTTATTTCAATGGTGGAGTGGGAGTCGATGCAGGCCAAGTTTATTTCTCAAGCTCCGTCAGACCTCTGAAAAATTACTCGCTAGGCCTCTTACGGTTTTAGTCAGTAGCGCTCCGAGTCAGTCGTGCGGAGCGCTTCAGATTGCTTCTATCCTGGGATGCTCATTTTGCCGCCGGACGGATTCGCAGCTCGTCATGGCTCAGTAACGATATTCGTGCAGCAACCTCTGCAAAAAATCACGCCGTCGTTGAACGACGCTCAGAATGAGATAGTCGCGATCGGTGTCTCTCGTCGATAAATGCCCAGCGTCTACAAGGCCATGGATGTAGCCCTCGGCTCTGCCTCTTGCTTCGAGTAACGCCTCTTTGGACGTGCTTTTGTAGATGTCTTCAGCGATGAGCTGCCACCGCTTTTTCTGCCGGTGCCCAACGGGGTCGTCGGAAAATTTCGGTGCGTTGATCATGGTGTTGAAATCGGCATGCGCGTTAGGTGTGTTCAAAGCGGAGTCTCACAACGGTTACGTCTATGCCGGAAGCTACTATGCGCACATCTAATCGTCTGTTGATGGCTGGTTTTTGTAGGCGCGGGCGCGAAGGAGCGATTGCAATGATGGTGCACTTTTTCCATGGCGTCTTTGAACATTGTGGAGCGTACAGACAGTGCTATTCAACGAGCACATCTTTAGCCCGGAGTTCGATATGGGATACCTCAGCCTAGAGGACATCTACCCCGATGACGTAGAAAAATATGGCCATATGCGTGTGGGAATGACTGACCTCTATGTAAAAGATAATCACGCTATTTATGGTGCGGTTACGCGTGGTGAATGTCGCGAGCTGACCAGCAGGTTACTGCGTGACGAGGCGGTGCAAATGATGGTCAGCTCTAAACTCGCCGCTTTGCCCGAGGACTACGATCCGTGGATTAGGCGGATCGAACGCAATCGCGCCTTACACGCTAGGTATGGGGACAAATTCGATCCCTGGGGAGACGAATGACAGTCCCATTTCCACAGTCGTTTTTGAGGAATCTCAAAACTCGCTTAGGCTTCAGAAGATCCGTACGAAGTCGCGGAAAACGCCATAGGCTTCCACGCGTTCGTTGTAGGCATTAATGGCCTCACTGTTCTCTGCCAGCCATTGCTCGCACTGCTTCGTCCAAAGTGCCTCGGCCAGAGCCAGCTCCAATTGAATCTCTGCCTGGGTCTGCATGGTTTTGTCTCCTCAGCCGCGATAACCAAGCTTACTCCTAAGCAAGCCACGTATTTTATGCGGCCAAGTAGACCGTTCCTGGTTGCAATATTCCAACCTGCACGGCGAGTCCATCACACCTCAATGCTCAAACAGTTCGATAGAGGCGTTCAAGAACGCATTTTGCCCACGGATTCGCACTGCCGTTAGCCATAGACTTCCAACGACAGTTACCATCGGCCTGTTCTCCGGTTGTATCGTGCAGCCGTAGATCATCCCAAATGGGTATCAAGGAAACCGCCGTGCGTTATGACCTGACCAGCTTGGATATTTTCATAACTGTCGCGGAAGAGAGGAACTTGACGCGAGTGGGCCGCATGAAGCACTTGGCCGTCTCTGCGATCAGCAAGCGCGTGTCTGAGCTCGAAAGCCAGATCGGAGCGCCGCTCTTGGTGCGTAACGCCCGAGGAGTGGATCTTACCCCGGCGGGACAATCACTGCTTTTCTATGCACGTCAGGTGAGGCAGACGCTTACGCAGCTTGACCAAGAGCTTGGTGACTATACAGCTGGGGTCAAAGGTCATCTGCGTATTCATGCGATCACCTCCGCTCTTTCTCAGTTCCTTCCTCAGGACATCGCCGACTTCGTTTCGCTTTATCCACAAATTAAGTTCGACATCGAGGAGCGAGTCGGGTCTGCGGTTATTCGGGCGGTCGCGGATGGCCGAGCAGATCTTGGCATCATTGCCAGTCAGACACCTGCTCAAGGGTTAGAAGCAATACCGTATCGCAATGATGAGTTGACGTTGGTTGTGCCTGGCGGGCATACGCTCGCCGGTCGCAAGACCATCCGCTTCCAGGAAGTGCTGGAGCACGAATTTGTCGGGCCTCACCTTGAAAGCTCGATGCACACGTTGCTGACCACCGAGGCTGAGAAACTAGGTATGGCGCTCAAGCTTCGAATCAGGATCAGTAGCTTCGACTGCATGTGTCGGATGGTCTCTGCGGGGCTGGGGCTGGCCGTCCTGCCACGTAGCGTGATAAACCAATACCTGCGCAGCCATAAGTTGAAAGCAGTGACGCTAGACGAGCCCTGGGCCCACAGGTCGTTGCAGTTAGTCGTCAAAAGATACGACACGGCCCCATCCACGCTAAAAACTCTCATCGACAATCTGAGGCTAATAGAGAACTAATTTAGCGTTCTCCTTTGGAGAACGCTGCTATGGCGATTCATCAATTTTCACCAGTCTGAAGTAGTCCTAGTATCGGCTCATCAGCGGTATAGATCGGCTAGCCCCCGAATCCCGCGACCATTATAAAAAGCCTGAGCGATACGAGAATGACCGAGACTGCCTACGACCTCATCAATCATCTGGTGATCGACGAAGAGCAATTTGCCTATGTCGACCTGACCAAGATGCTTTCCTCCGCACAGGTTTCGAAACTTCCTTATTCGATCCGAATCCTGCTGGAGAACGTAGCGCGTTGCTCCCCCGAAGCACTGCCGTCTGTACTGGCTCGTGCCATTGGCCAAGGCCCTGATTGTGAAGTGCCATTTCAACCCAATCGATTGATGTTCCACGACACCACCTGTCTGCCTGCGTTGGCTGACTTTGCTGGCATGCGCGATGTTGTAGCCGAGCTGGGCGGCGATCCCAAAACCATGAATCCGCTGATCCCAGCCGTATTGACGATTGACCATTCCGTTATCGTTGAGCACTACGCTGAATCGGATGCGGTCGAGCAGAATCTGGACATCGATTTTCGCCGCAACAGCGAACGCTACCGCTTCATCAAATGGGCTCAGAAGAGCCTGACCAATTTCGGCGTGATTCCTCCTGGCACCGGCATCATTCACCAGATGAACATGGAAGCCTTGGCACAAGTGGTGTGGGAAAGCACCACCGAGGATGGTCAACGGCTGCTGCATCCGGACGATATGGTGGCGACCGACAGCCACACTCCCATGATCAACGCCATCGGTGTACTGGGCTGGGGTGTCGGAGGTCTGGAAGGGCAGGCAGCTATGGTTGGCGAGCCAGTGCCAATCAGCTTTCCAAAGGTTGTCGGTATTCGCGTCACCAATGCGTTGCGTCCCGGAGTGACTGCTACCGATCTGTCGTTGCATGTGGCGGAAATTCTGCGCAAGCGTTCAGTCGTCGGTAAGTTCGTAGAGTTCACTGGCCCTGGTCTTTCCGGGCTGAGCTGGGCCGCACGTGGCACTGTCTCCAACATGGCGCCTGAATACGGTGCGACCGTAGTGTTCTTCCCTTTCGACAACGAAACCCTTTCGTACCTGGAGCTCAGTGGCCGGTCTCCGGGGCTTTGCCGGAAAGTCACCAGCTACATGAGCGCTCAGCCGCTCTGGCGTCGGGATGAGTTCGCCGAGCCGGAGTTTGATGAGCTGATCGATCTGGATCTGGCTGCGATTGAGCCCAGTGTCGCCGGCCCTCACCAACCGCATCAGCGTCAGAAGCTCTCGAATGCTGCCGCTTCATTCCGTCGGGAAGTGATGGGTGAAGGAAAGCTGATCACAGCTCCTGCGCAGCAGAGCTTTTTTGAACCCTCTTTTGGTCAGCCGATCACTCACGGCGCGGTCGTAATGTCGGCAATCACCAGTTGCACAAACACCGCGAACCCCGCGCAGATGATCCAGGCTGGCTTGCTGGCCCGCAAAGCCCGCGAGCTGGGTGTTCAGCGCAAGCCCTGGGTTAAAACTTCCTTGTCTCCAGGCTCTCGCGTAGTCGCGGACTATCTGGCGGAGGCAAACCTACTGGAGGACTTCTCCGCACTGGGTTTTGATCTGGCTGGGTTTGGTTGCATGACCTGCATCGGTAACTCGGGCTCGCTTGAAGAACATGTGGATGCGTTCGCCGATCAAGGCCTGAAAGGCGTGGTGGTGTTGTCCGGCAACCGAAACTTCGAAGGGCGGGTGAATCCGAAGATTCCAGCGGGATATTTGGCTTCACCGGCTTTGTGCGTGGCCTATGCCATCGCGGGCACCATTGATATCGACCTTCAATCTGATCCACTGGCCAATGATCGTGATGGCAATCCCGTGTATCTGCGTGACTTGATGCCTTCGGACGGTGAAATTGCCGAGCAAGCTGCCAAAGCGGTTAAACCTGAGTTCTTTCAGAAGCGTCTGGCCAAGGTTTGGGAGGGTACCCATCACTGGCAAGCTCTGTCGGCAGAGGGCAGCGTGCAATTTCCTTGGAGTCCAGACTCGACATACCTGCGTCGACCTCAATACCTGGCTGACATCGCTCGCGAACCTAAAACGAGCTTGGCGATCAGCGGCGCTCGTTCGCTGATGGTACTGGGTGACAACGTGACCACCGACCATATTTCCCCAGCCTACTCCATTCCGGCGGATAGCCTGGCAGGCCAATGGTTACTCGAACGCGGTGAAGATCCAGCAGACTTGAACCAATACTCCACTCGCCGCAGTAACCATGAAGTCATGTTGCGTGGTGCCTTCACCAACAAGTCGGTCAAGAACTTACAGTTGGGTGAGAACCAGCCAGGGCTAGGAGTGTGGGCTTGGAACGCGGATCACAGTGCCTGCCTGCAGCTCTATGAGGCAGCAAAAAGTTATGCCGCCCAGCAGACCCCGATGGTCGTTTTTGCAGGGATCAACTATGGCGCAGGCTCCAGTCGTGACTGGGCCGCGAAAGCTCAGGCATTGCTCGGAGTTAAGGCGGTGGTGGCGCAAAGCGTTGAGCGTATCCACCGCAGTAACCTGATTGGCATGGGTGTGATTCCACTGCAATTCAAAAGTGGGCAGTCAGTGAGTGACCTCCATCTTGTGGGGGACGAGCGCTTCGATTTCATCGGCCTGGATGACCTGGTTGTAGGTGACAACCGAGTGACTCTGGTTATCCATCGTGGAAATGGCGACCAACAGCATGTTGAGCTGAGTGTCCGTTTGGATTCGCTGCAAGAGATTCGTTATCTGATGCATGGAGGCGTTCTCCCGTTCGTCATCCGCAAAGTGGTAGCGCGAACGCAGCACTGATTCGACCCCGGCCTCGCTCAGGGGCCGGACAAAATGCGATTAACAATAAGAAGGACGCATCTATGCACAGCGATGATCAGGGCGCAGGCACCCGCTTGCCTGCTTCAAACGGCGCAACCCGCCGAACTGTACTCAAACAGATGGGCACTGTAGCCGGCATTTCAGCGCTGAGTGCGTTGTTGCCCTCTGGTCTCGCACAGGCCGCTAGCCTTCTGAATAACAATACTGAGTCACGGAGAAATACACCTATGTACGCCTATGTCGGGTCGCGCACTACACGTGAGCGCAAAGCACGCGGTGAAGGGATCACTGTTTACAAGGTCGATCAAGACGCCGGTACGCTGGCTCTTGTGCAGGTCGTTAAGGATCTGGTTAACCCATCATTTCTTGCTCTCAACAAGGCCGGAGATCGGTTGTACACGGTGCATGGAGACATGACGGAAGTCAGTGCTTTCAGCGTAGATAAAGCCACTGGCAAGCTCACGTTCATTAACCGCCAAAGTTGTGAAGGTAAGAACCCGGTTCACCTGGCCCTCGACCCTACGCAGCGCTTTCTGGTTGTTTCCAACCATGTTGGTGGATCGTTGGCGGTCATGAACATCGCCGAGGATGGATCGCTTGGCAGTATCAACCAATTGCTTAAGTTGGAAGGCCCGCTGGGCCCACACCGCGTCGAGCAGCCATTCCCTAAGCCGCATTTCAACCCGTTCGATCCTTCGGGCCAATTTGTGCTGGTGCCTGACAAAGGTCTGGACAGGGTGTTCAGCTTTAAATTCGACAACGGCAAGTTATATCCGGCAGATCAGCCTTTTGTGACCAGCCGAGAAGGTGCAGGGCCGCGTCATCTGGCGTTCCATCCCAAGGCTGGATTTGCCTATGTGATCAATGAGCTTGATTCAAGCGTGACCGCGTACCGGTTCGATGGCCAGACGGGAGCGCTTTCGCCAATACAAGTGTTGCCGTCACTGCCGGCGACTTTCACCGGCAACAGCCGTGCTTCGGAGATTGAGATCGACCGCAGTGGCCGTTTCCTCTACGCGTCGAACCGAGGCTACGACAGCGTGGCAGTTTTCGCCATCGATCAGGGTACCGGGATGCTCAGCGCCGTGGAGTTCATGCCCACTGACGGAAAGACGCCGCGCTTTTTCACCCTTACGCCTAACGAGCGTTTCCTGTTTGCGCTTAATGAGGACAGCGACACCATTATCTCAATGGCGACGGATGCCAAGACCGGTGCGTTGAGTAAAACGGGGTTCACGGTGTCGACCGGTAGCCCTGTCTGCATGATTTTCTCGGCCTGACCGGTCGAGTCTTACAATAATGAAGGGAGCGGGCTAAGGTCTGCTCCGATGAGGTCGCCATGAATAACAATAAGCTTGATGAGTCCGCCATCGTACGTAAGGTTACGTGGCGCATCATCCCGTTCGTTTTTCTGCTCTATATCGTGTCTTACCTAGACCGCGCCAACATCGGCTATGCAGCCTTGCAAATGAACAAAGAATTGGCGCTATCCAGTGAGGCCTTTGGATTCGTCTCGGGCATCTTTTTCATTGGTTATTTCCTGTTTGAAGTCCCCAGCAACGTGATGCTGAACAAATTCGGAGCTCGGGTCTGGATTGCCCGCATCCTTGTAACCTGGGGGGCGATTGCTGCACTGACTGCCTTCGCACAAACGGCGAATCAGCTCTACATACTTCGCTTCTTCCTTGGCGTTGCTGAAGCGGGCTTTTTCCCGGGCATCATTGTCTACCTGACTTTCTGGTTTCGCTCCAAGGAACTGGCCACGACGGTTGCGCTGTTTACTGCAGCTATCCCCGTGAGTTACATCATCGGTGCCCCGATGAGCACCTGGATCATGGACAACATCAGCTGGTTCAACTGGAGTGGCTGGCGGTGGATGTTGTTCCTCGAAGGTATTCCTGCTGTCTTCCTGGGTGTTGCTTGCTACTTTTACCTCACTGACAAACCGGAGCAGGCCAAATGGCTCAAGCCTGAAGAGAAAGCCTGGTTGCTCGAAGAGCTTGAGCGTGATCGTCAAAGCCGCAAGAACGTCAAGCATCTGAGTGTGCTCAAGACGATGACCAACCCCAAGGTGCTGTACCTGAGTTTCATCTACTTCGTGTATCAGTGCGGGAGCCTCGGAATTGGCTACTGGATGCCGCAGATCATCAAGAGCTTTTCGGATTCCTTGACGCACACACAGATTGGTTTGATCGCAATGCTGCCTTACATCGTTGCTACTGCCGCCATGATCGTCTGGTCGCGAAGCTCCGATAAGCGCAACGAACGCAAGTTGCACTCCGCCATTCCATTGCTCATCGCAGCATTAGGTATGGTCGGTGCAGGCGTGCTGCAAAACCCCTACCTGGCGACGGCGATGATCTGTGTCGCTCTGTCTGGCCTTTACAGTTTCAAATCCCCGTTCTGGGCGTTGCCGACACTCTTTCTCGACCGTACCACCGCTGCAGTCTCGATTGCTGTTATTAACTCCATCGGCAACCTGGGTGGTTTCGCCGGGCCATCATTGATCGGCATGGTCAAAGGCAATAGCCAAAGCGCAGCCACTGGTCTGTTGTTCCTGAGTGCATTGCTGGTGGCCGGCTTTCTCATGACCATCCTGATGCGCGTGAGCAATAAGAGCGAGGCGGAAGCTGGCAATCCGGTAACCCGAGAGGCTCACTAAGCAAAATATAACTGGCAGCATCCAGATAGGTGCTGCCAGTTCTAAGTCTCGTAATTGGCGTCATTGCCATCCCCAGAAAATGTTGTTCACCCTCTGATTTTCCACGTTCTTTGAAATCGGCCACATCTGACCGAGATGGGCTCTGCTGTGTCGCATTTGGAGCAGGCATGAATAAAAATAAAAATGTAATTCGCACTCTGATTACAGTTTCACCGTGCTTTGCAGTTGGCATGGTGAATGCGCAAGGCTTCGTTGATGACAGCAAAGCAACTTTGCAAACTACAAACTACTACTTCAATCGTGACTTTCGTGACGGCGCGGGCCAAAACAAGCGCGAAGAGTGGGCTCAAGGATTTATCCTTGATTATCGTTCTGGCTACACGCCTGGCACTGTAGGTTTCGGTTTGGATGCAATGGGAATGCTGGGAGTCAAACTGGACTCCAGTCCTGATCGAACTGGCTCTGGTCTTCTTCCTACGCATGATGATGGCCGCGCAGCCGATGAGTTCAGTCGTTTGGGCCTGACTGCCAAGGCCAAGATTTCTAAAACAGAATTCAAGTACGGGACATTCATCCCAAAGCTGCCAACGTTGCAAGCCAACACTGGCCGGATTTTGCCGCAGACATTCGAAGGCGGCATGGTCACGATGAAGGAGTTCGATGGTCTAACCCTGACCGGGGTTCGGTTCAATCGAGTGACCGACCGCGACTCGACTGATGCGCAAAACATTACGCTCAACAATCGCAATCGACGCTTCACCACCACGGCAGAAGGCGATGACTACTGGATCGGCGGCGCCGATTACCAGATCAACAAATATCTGGTGGTCAGCTATCAGCATGCCGAACTTCAGGATGTCTATAGCCAGAGCTTTTTCGGTCTAGTGAACAACCTCGATATTGGGCCCGGCAAGCTGAAAAGCGACCTGCGCTACATGTTCAGCGATGACGCTGGCGCGGCTCGGGGTGGGAAGATTGATAGCGGTGCACTCAATGTCTTGTTCACCTACACCCTGGGTGGGCATGCCTTCGGCGTCGGCTTGCAGAAGATGAACGGCTCCACATCGATGCCGTACATCAACGGTACCGACCCATACCTGACCAACTACATTCAGATCAACGATTTCGCTGAGCCAGGCGAGCGTTCGTGGCAGCTGCGTTACGACTATGACTTCGCGGCAATGGGTGTTCCGGGTCTGACATTCATGACTCGTTACGTCAGTGGCGACCATGCAGACGCCAAGACCTCCACAACAGAAGGCCACGAATGGGAGCGCAATACTGACGTCGGCTATGTGATACAGAGCGGTGCTCTCAAGAACGTCGGCTTCAAATGGCGTAACGCCAGTTATCGCTCCAGCTTTGCTCGCGGAATAGATGAAAATCGACTGATTGTTTCCTACACCTTGCCAATTTGGTGAGGACTACTGAACTCATACTCGGAGCAAACAAATGACCCCTCTCAACCGTGCTGTGCTTGATGACCTGGCCCCGGAAGGTGTGCTGCGCGCCGCGATTAATTTCGGCAATCCTGTCTTGGCTCAACAGGGGCAGGGTGGTTCGCCTCAAGGCGTATCGGTGGCATTGGCCAAGGCTTTGGCTCAGGAGCTGAACGTACGGCTGGAGATGGTCACGTTCGATGCCGCCGGCAAAGTGTTTGCGGCGCTTGAGGAGAATGTATGGAACGTGGCGTTTCTGGCCATCGAACCGGTGCGCGAAGCGCAGATCGCGTTCAGTGAACCTTACGTCATTATCGAGGGTACTTACCTGGTGGCAGCGGAGTCGACCTATCAGCATGTCCAGGATCTCGACCAGTCAGGGCTGAAAATCGCGGTGGGCAAAGGCGCAGCCTATGACCTGTTCCTTTCTCGCACTTTGAAGCATGCGCAGCTTGAACGAGCTGCAACATCTGCTGGTGCCGTGGATCTGTACATCGAACAGTCCCTGGATGCGGCTGCAGGTGTGAGGCAGCCACTTGAAGGAGTTTCCGCCAGCAACCCCGCATACCGCGTTCTTGATGGCGCCTTTACTTCCATCAGGCAGGCAATGGCCGTTCCGCGAGCTCGTGAAGCAGGGGCAGCCTATGTCCGGGATTTCGTCGAGCGCAAAAAGGCAGAGGGTTTCGTGCGTGCTGTTTTGAACGATAACGGCCAGACCGACGTGACTGTCGCGCCTTTGGCGTAAGAGAAGCAGGGTTTCATCACGCCATTCTGAATTGCAAATGCGTGCAAGCGCTTAATTGAAACTGAGGTAAGAAAATGGCCAAGGCCGCAGATGTCGTCGTGCAATGTCTGGAAAACGAAGGCGTGAAATACGTTTTCGGCATTCCCGGTGAAGAAAATCTCGATCTGCTCGAATCCCTGCGCAAATCACAGATCAAACTGGTGCTGACTCGCCACGAGCAATCCGCTGGCTTCATGGCGGCGACTTATGGCCGTCTGACCGGAAAGACCGGCGTCAGCCTGTCGACCCTGGGCCCCGGCGCGACCAACCTTGTGACCGCCGGTGCCTACGCTTATCTGGGCGGTATGCCGATGCTGATGATCACCGGCCAGAAGCCGATCAAGAAGTCCAAGCAGGGGCGGTTCCAGATCATCGACGTCTGCGACATGATGGCCCCGATCACCAAGTACACCCACCAGTTCGCCTCGGCGGACAACATCCCGGCGCGCATGCGTGAAGCCTTCCGCCTCGCCGAAGAAGAGAAGCCGGGTGCTGTGCATTTGGAACTGCCGGAAGACATCGCTGCCGAGCAGACCGACAGCATGCCGATTCCTCCGAGCCTGCACCGCCGTCCGCTGGCCGAGCACAAGTCGGTCGAAGCCGCTGTCGAGAAACTGCAGAAGGCCCGCAGCCCGATCCTGGTGATCGGCGCCGGCGCCAACCGCAAGATGACCGCCAAAGTCCTGCAGCAGCTGATCGACAAGACCGGCATTCCGTTCATCACCACCCAGCTGGGTAAGGGCGTGGTCGATGAACGCCATCCACGCTTTCTCGGGAACGCTGCGCTGTCGTCTGGTGACTTCGTTCACCGCGCTGTGGAAGCCGCTGACCTGATCATCAACATCGGCCACGATGTGATCGAGAAGCCGCCGTTCTTTATGGTGCGTGGCGGCACCGAGGTCGTTCACATCAATTTCCGCTCCGCTGAAGTCGATGCGGTCTACTTCCCTCAGATCGAAGTGATCGGTGATATCGCCAATGCCGTATGGCAAATCGGCGAAGCGCTGAGCGACACCTCGCATTGGGATTTCACCCGTTTGCTGGATATCCGCGAAGCCAATGAAACGCAGATCGTCGAAGGCGCTGACGATGATCGTTTCCCGATTTACCCGCAGCGTCTGGTCGCTGACGTTCGCCGCGTGCTGCCCTCCGAAGGCATCGTCGCGCTGGACAACGGCATCTACAAGATCTGGTTTGCCCGTAACTACAAGGCGCACAAACCCAACACCGTTCTTCTGGACAACGCCCTTGCGACCATGGGGGCCGGTCTGCCATCGGGCATGGCGGCGCACTTGGTGCACCCCGATCGTCCGGTGATTTCGGTGTGCGGCGACGGCGGCTTCATGATGAACAGCCAGGAACTGGAGACCGCTGTACGTCTGGGCATGCACATCACCGTAGTAATCCTGCGTGACGACGGCTACGGCATGATTCGCTGGAAGCAGGCGAACATGGGCTTCACCGATTTTGGATTGGACTACGGCAACCCGGACTTCGTGAAATACGCCGAAGCCTACGGTGCCAACGGCCATCGCGTGGAAAGCGCCGAAGGTCTGCTGCCGCTCCTAGAGCACTGCATCAAGACGCCGGGCGTGCATGTGATCGATTGCCCGGTCGACTACTCCGAGAACGACCGCATCTTGAATATGGAACTGCGCGAGCGCAGCGCGGCCATCTGAATCACGGCGGGCAAGTGCCCGCCGTTTCTTCATTCGTGAGCACAGGATTTTTCCATGCAACTGAAAGACTCAACCCTGTTCCGTCAACAGGCATATATCAATGGCGCCTGGGCTGATGCCGACAGCGGCCAGACCATCAAGGTCAACAACCCTTCCACAAACGAAATCTTGGGCACCGTTCCAAAAATGGGCGCCGTTGAAACCCGCCGTGCCATCGAAGCCGCCGAGAAGGCCCTGCCAGCCTGGCGCGCACTGACTGCCAAAGAACGTGGCGCCAAGTTGCGTCGCTGGTTCGAGCTGATGATCGAAAACCAGGACGACCTCGGTCGCCTGATGTCCCTCGAGCAAGGGAAACCACTGGCTGAAGCCAAAGGCGAAATCGCCTATGCTGCCTCGTTCATCGAGTGGTTCTCCGAAGAAGCTAAGCGTATCTACGGCGACGTGATTCCTGGCCACCAGCCGGACAAGCGCCTTATCGTGCTCAAGCAGCCAATTGGCGTCACCGCTGCCATCACCCCGTGGAATTTCCCAGCAGCTATGATCACGCGCAAGGCTGGCCCGGCACTGGCCGCCGGCTGCACCATGGTGCTTAAGCCTGCATCGCAAACCCCGTATTCCGCACTGGCGCTGGCTGAACTGGCCGAGCGCGCCGGCATTCCTACGGGGGTGTTCAGCGTAGTGACCGGCAGCGCTGGTGACATCGGCACCGAGCTGACCAGCAACCCGATTGTGCGCAAACTGTCGTTCACCGGATCGACCGAAATCGGTCGTCAGCTGATGGCGGAGTGCGCCCACGATATCAAGAAAGTCTCGCTGGAGCTGGGCGGCAACGCGCCGTTCATCGTGTTCGACGACGCCGACCTGGATAAGGCGGTCGAAGGGACGATCATCTCCAAGTTCCGCAACAACGGTCAGACCTGCGTCTGCGCCAACCGCATCTACGTGCAGGACGCGGTTTACGACGCCTTCGCTGAGAAACTGAAGGACGCCGTGGCCAAACTGAAGGTAGGCGACGGTCTGATCGAAGGCACCACCACCGGCCCACTGATCGATGGCAAGGCTGTGACGAAAGTCCAGGAACACATCGAAGACGCTGTCTCCAAAGGAGCTAAGGTGCTGTCCGGTGGCAAGTTGATCGAAGGAAATTTCTTCGAACCGACCATTCTAGTCGACGTACCAAAGACTGCCGCAGTCGCCAAGGAGGAGACCTTCGGCCCACTGGCGGCTCTGTTCCGCTTCAAAGATGAAGCCGAAGTCATCGCCATGTCGAACGACACCGAATTCGGTCTAGCGTCGTACTTCTATGCGCAGAACATGAGCCGTGTATTCCGTGTTGCCGAGGCATTGGAGTATGGCATGGTCGGCATCAACACCGGGTTGATCTCAAACGAAGTCGCGCCGTTCGGTGGTGTGAAGGCTTCTGGCTTGGGCCGTGAAGGCTCGAAATACGGAATTGAGGATTACCTGGAAATCAAGTACTTGTGTCTGAGCATTTGACGCATGGAGAGGTGGAGCAGCAAGTACTCCGCCTCATAGTCCTCCTCAGTGAGTCATCGAACTTTCCACGGCAGACCACCTGTTTTCCATCTA
Source organism: Pseudomonas sp. 05N431 (assembly GCF_056397005.1). Classification (NCBI taxonomy): domain Bacteria; kingdom Pseudomonadati; phylum Pseudomonadota; class Gammaproteobacteria; order Pseudomonadales; family Pseudomonadaceae; genus Pseudomonas; species Pseudomonas sp. 05N431. The sequence goes on along the minus strand of NZ_JBFTMN010000001.1, from coordinate 541,870 downwards.
AGCCACTGGGCACTTCGGATCTTGTCGAGTGATGTGGCATCAGTGCTCGTTTCGCTTCGTGTCACACAATCCATTGGTCAATGTTTTCTACGTTGAGTCATTGAGCGTCGGTGTAGTGGGCAAGAGCGTTCTGTAGGAATGACCGGTTCTGATCGATTCTTGCTTGTTGCGACCGAACTCAATCGACCCTCGATGAACACATGAAACGCGTGTCAGTCGCTATATCAAATGAGAGTTACGTCAGCTCCGTTAGAGAGATCGCCCTCAGCAAGCATTTGTTTGAGGCGTTCACGCTCTTCAGTTCCGGGGAGAACGCCTGTCGTTGTTGCCTCCAGTACCGTGAATCCCTGCGTGTTGAGTATTCTGACTTCAGCTTTTGCGTGACCACGTTCATTGATGTCAGAAATGAGCCAGTGACAGGTGATTTCTTCACCCGCATAAACGGGGAGTTTGAATTCAAAACTCATCCCTGTTGCCAGCCACCCAATTTGTCCGCCAATTTCGGTGACGAGGCTGGCGGTCAGAAGGCCATGGGCAATGGGAGCCTTGAACCTACGTAGTTCCGCGTAACGCGCATCACAATGAACCGGGTTGTAGTCTCGTGAAATGTGCGCGAAATGACGGATATCGTCATCTGAAAAGCAGCGGACTACAGTGAACCGATCACCGACCTTGAGACCTTCGGCAGCGCACTCTCTTGGGCTTTTCATTACGACTCCTTGGAAGGCGAGGGAGAGACTCAAGAGGTGAATTAACGCAGCAGTTGTTCGGCAAACAGAGCCACGGCGATAAGGATCATGGCCGCTCCAGAACAACGACTGACCCGGAGAGCAGCGGCCGGGCGCGTCCGAAGAACAACCTGAGAGCCAAATCCGACCAGAAGGTAGATCACGCCACAACTGAACGTGTGAACGAGCCCGAGCGCAATCATCTGCATCGGTACAGGCCAAGGTGCAGTGGCGTCGGCAAATTGAGGCAGGAGCGCCAGAAACAGCAGGAACACTTTTGGATTCAGTCCGCTGACGCAGAGCCCTTTGAGCGCCCAGCGCTTCCATGAGCCTGAAGCCTGAACCTCTTCCGCGCGCGGTGTGGACGGATGTACGAGCATATTGATACCTAACCACAGCAGGTAACCCGCCCCAGCCATCGTCAGCACCGACAGGGTCAGGGGGTGGCTGCCGACCAGGGTGCCAACACCACCAGCTACCACCATTGTGGCAATCAAGTGGCCGGATAGCAGTCCGCCCACAGCGGGTATGACGACTCGATGCTTCAAGCCGGCGGATATGGCGTAAGCCCAATCGGCTCCGGGCGTAATGACGAACAAAATCGACACTGCCCAGAATGCGACCAAGACACTGAAGGTCATGGCGTCACCTGCGCCAATTCGTAATTCACCGCGTAATTCATCATCCCAACTCTCAAATCTAGGCCGTCCCTCTGGTTCTCTTAACAGGTGGCCGGTAGTTAATGGTGGGAGGAAGATTAATGAAATGTGGTTAGAATTAGCTCTCAAATATGGTCGTTATGATTATGTGATATGGGAGAATTTTCTACGTGGACAGGATTGATCGGAAGATTCTTGCTGAACTGCAAGCGGATGGTCGCCTTTCGATCACTGAGCTTGCCGAACGTGTAGGCCTGAGTCTCTCTCCTTGCCATCGGCGAGTACGGGCACTGGAGGAGTCCGGTGTGTTGCTGGGCTATCGTGCGCAGCTTGACCCCGGTGCATTAGGCCTAAATTTTTCTGCCATGGTGTTTGCCACCCTTCGCGAGGGTGACCGACAAGCTGTCGAGGCTTTCGAGACGGCGCTCATTGATATACCTCAGGTGGTGGATGCCCAGAGATTATTTGGAGAGCCGGACTACCTGCTGCACGTCATTGCCCAGGACTTGCCAGCCTTTCAAAGACTTTACGATGAGAGCCTTTCGACTTTGCCCAATGTGCAACGGCTGACCTCGACCCTGGTCATGAAACGGGTCATTCAAGACAGACCTCTTCCTCTGTGATTGGAGAGGATCCGACCCTTAGCCGGCCATCGGCTTTACACCCCAGCCGTCAGCCAATGATGATCGTGCCGATGGTAATCACCGCGCAGGCCAGAATTTTTCGGACAGTCAGTGTCTCCCCCAAGAAAAAATATCCGATCAATGCCGCGAACAACACGCTGGTTTCGCGCAATGCCGATACCGCTCCCATGGGCGCAGCGGACATGGCATAGATGACGATTCCATAGGCCAGCAGTGAAACTAGGCCTCCGAAGAAAGCCGTCATAAAACCGGGCCGGAAGGTAAATAAGCTCTTTGCTTCGCGCATGCTGACATACACCAATGGCATCAAGACGCCCCACATGGCGCACATCCAGACCGTGTATGCCATCGGCGCACCGGACATCCGAACGCCAATGCCATCCGTCACGCTATATGCCGCAATGAAGCAACCCGTTCCCAAGGCGTAAGGCAGACTGGGAACGGCCAACTTTCGCCCTTTAAACGCCAGTGAGATGATGCCGCCTGACACCAGCACAATGCCGAACATCGCGACTGCCCCGACCGTTTCGCCGGCAAAAACCGTGGCGGCGAGGGTGATCAGGATAGGCGAGGAGCCTCGCGAGATAGGGTAAGTTTGCCCAAGGTCTCCAACCTTGTAGCTGCGCACCAGGAATAAGTTGTAGCCAACATGCAGAACCGCTGAAAGTACTGCATAGAACCAGCTGGCTTCGGCTGGAGCTTCCAGAAACAAGGCCATTGCAACGCTGGCAATGGCAACCGCCACGCACATAATCGTCATCGACCAAAGCCTGTCGGCGCCACCGCGCAACGCGGCATTCCAGCTGGCATGCAAGAGCGCTGCGAAAAGTATGAGCAAGATGATGTGGTAGGGCATGCGCCATCCTGGGGATGATTCAGCGGGGACTAGAGGCGCCGTAGAAATGATCTGACAATCGATTTCGTAGCTTCGCTTGTGTCCAGATCTTGAAACGTATTCAAGGAATGCCACATGCATTCAGCAATCTCGTTTTGTGGTACGGCGCTTTCACCCTCCGGAACAGAGGCTTCAAAAACATGGTGGCGGGTGTTGCCTGCATCGAACTCAAAAACGTAGAGGAGCTGATCAACATTTAGCCCGGTTTCTTCTTGGAGTTCTCGCACGGCAGCTCCTGCGATAGGTTCGCCAGACTCCACCTTGCCACCAGGCAAAGACCATTTTGATCGAGGTTTGCGAACGAACAAGATCTCCCTATCTCTCTCGCATATGACAGTAGCTCTGACTTTCATCTTTTGGCCCGAATCGCCTGTCATCTAATTGTAATTAAAATGCCATTTTCAGGGCGCGCTTCTCGTCGAATGCAATATAAGAGCCAGCCTAACTCACAAAAGTGCCGGGTTGCCTTAGCAGTCATTGGTTTTTATTTGTCTTTGGCGACTGACCGCTTCTGGCTGACTTCTGCCTGTCGCATACCTTGCTCCTTGCCCAATTTGGTTTAGGGAAAAACAATGTGATTGGCGGATTGAATTCAACCCCATTGGGACTGGAATGCAGCTCGCAACCTGGGACGGCACATCGAAATTCGGCCAAGCGCTGGCCGGCGCTTTAAGCTCAAAGCAAGCTGTGTGCCTCGCGGTATTATGGCTGCTCACAATAGTTTGGTGCGGAGTTATCAATGAACCTGAGCATTTTGTATGCGCTCGCCGCCGCCGCGTTATTTGGTGCCAGCACGCCGCTTGCCAAGCTGCTTGGTCTCAACATCTCCCCTGTGTTACTCGCAGGCCTTCTGTACGTGGGTAGCGGTCTGGGTCTTACAGTTGTCCGCTTTGTGCGTGACCGTGGCTGGAAAAAGGTAGGCCTCTTGTCGTCTGAATGGCCCTGGCTTATCGGCGCAATTGCATTCGGGGGAGTTCTTGGGCCCGTTGCGTTGATGTTCGGGTTAACTAGGACTTCAGGTGCGACAGCTTCTCTGATGCTTAACCTGGAAGCAGTGCTTACTGCGTTCTTGGCTTGGGTCGTGTTCAAGGAGAATGCTGACCGGCGCATTGTGGTGGGCATGGTTGCGATCATTACCGGAGGCGCGGTCTTGGCATGGCCTGATGAAACCGCCCAAGCTCATGACTGGCTGGGGCCGTTGGCGGTTGCGCTGGCATGCTTGTGCTGGGCCATCGACAACAACCTGACACGTAAGGTGTCCGCGTCGGATGCGCTCTTTGTGGCAGGTTTCAAAGGCTTAGTAGCTGGATTGGTCAACTGTTCGTTGGCGTTGCTTCTGGGGGCTAGGCTTCCTAGTTTCTCTGTGTTTGCCCCGACGATAGTGCTTGGTTTTCTGGGCTATGGCGTCAGCCTAGTGCTTTTTGTCCTTGCTCTGCGAGGTCTCGGCTCAGCGCGTACAGGGGCATATTTTTCGACCGCTCCGTTCTTAGGAGCAGCCATCGCAATCCTGGCTCTGGGCGAGTCGGTATCATTTTCGTTCTGGGCCGCCGCCGTATTGATGGGAATTGGGGTCTGGCTTCACATTACGGAAAACCACTCGCATGAACACCAGCACTTACCTATGACGCATGAACATCGCCACGTTCACGACGAGCACCACCAGCACGAACATTCGTTTGAGTGGAATGGGACAGGAGCACATAGCCATGTTCATGAACATGCGCCGATCCAACACAGCCATCCACACTTTCCGGATGTTCATCACAGGCATACACATTAGGTGCCTGAGTGAAAATACTCAGCGCGGATTATCGAGCGAGCCTTGAATAGGGAGGCTTCTGCCGGAAGTGAAAACTCTCGTTCCAGGCTTCTACCCCAGACGATAGGGGGCGTGATTCCAAGAGTGCCCCTACGGACTGCCTCGCAATGCCTGTCTCGGCCAAATGTTTAATTTTTTTGCGTAATACTGGCTTAATTCTTAAAAGGCTTGATTGCCTGCTTTGGAGTTTGACGACAGTTTTTTGATGATCAGTACCCAATTGTAAGAGCCATTTTCAGCGACTACACTCCAGCCCATGAAACGCTACCTGCGGTTTTGTCTCATTTTCTTGATCAGCCTAGCGCTTCCCCTCAGTGGGATGGCGGGGGTTCAGGCACCGACAGAACCTTGCCCGATGAAGACCATGGGTATGGCGATGATGGACGACATGGGCATGGATTGCTGCAACGACATGAAAAGCCCTGTCGAGCACGGCAAACCTTGCAAGCCGGGCCAGGAGTGCAAGTCGGGCGGTATGTTGCAAGTCTCAATCTTCAAGCCTCCTGTGACCGTGTTCAGCCCCGTAGTGCTTTCCCTCATCAGCGATTCTCTGCCCCTACAGACCCCGTCCGGGGTATGGCGACCGCCACGCGTTTGATTCCTATCCCACATTGAGCCTCATTCCGCATTAGCGGGATGGACTAGCTGCGCGCGTTCCATTTTTTCGCGTGCAGTGGATGATCACAGGAATCGTAAACATGAACTCCAAGTGCAATTGCACAAGCTGGTCTCTTATGGCCGGCTTGGCGGCAAGCGTGCTGGCATTGCCGAGCTTCGCTGCGCCATTGACGCTCGATGAAGCTCTGCGTCTGGCCGAAAACAATGCGCCGTCGCTGACCGCACAAGACGCAAAAATTCAGGCAGCCAGCAGTGCTGCAATCCCGGCGGGTGAATTACCTGATCCCAAGCTGCTGATGGGCGTGCAGAACTACCCCATTGGGGGCCCGGATCGCTGGAGCATCGACCAAGACTTCATGACCATGCAAATGGTCGGGGTCAGGCAGGAGATGCCCAACAGCGACAAGCGCAAAGCGCGGATTGAGGTCGCCGATGCAGCTATTGATCGCGCCTCTGCGGAGCGTCGAGTCGAACGTCTGAAGGTACGCCAGTCCACGGCACTGGCCTGGATCAGCAGCTACTCGGTTGAGCGCAAAGATGCACTGTTCCAGGACTTCTACAAAGAAAATCTCCTGCTAGCCGATACTGTACGGGCTCAGATTGCCGGTGGCCGCGCTCAACCTGCTGACGCGGTGACACCCAAACAAGAAGCAGCCAAACTGGCAGAACAACAGGACGATCTGATTCTCCAAAGAGCGCAAGCACAAGCCGCTCTCAAACGCTGGATTGGTTCTGCCGCTAACGACAAGCCTGTGGGTAGTTTTCCTGAATGGCCGGTCGACACCTCAGGCTACTCTCATAAGCTGCAACACCATCCCGAGTTGGCTGCGTTTGCACCGATGACCCGCGAAGCGCAGGCCAAGGTTCGCGAAGCCGTATCAGAGAAGCAGTCGGACTGGAGCTGGGAAGTGGATTACCAGCATCGTGGCCGTGAGTTCGGCGATATGGTCAGCGTGCAATTTTTTTGGGATTTACCACTGTTTCCTGACTCGCGCCAAAACCCCAAAATCGCTGCCAAGCAGGCTGAACTCAGCCAGCTTGAGGCCGAGCGCGAAGCCCTGTCACGCGAGCACACTCAGCAATTGGAGAGCGAACTGGCCGACTATGAGCGCCTGAATCGTGCGGTACGTCGAAATCAGGAAAGCCTGTTGCCTTTGGCCAGGGAAAAGGTTGAACTCAGTATGGCGAGTTATCGGTCGGGCAAAGGCGATTTGAGCGCCGTGGTTACCGCCCGACGTGAACTCATCGAAGCCCGCCTCAAACAGATCGACGTGGAGGAGCAACGAGCGCTGACCAGTGCGCGCCTGTATTTCGCCTATGGGGAGACCAGCCAATGAACCTCAAAAAATGGAATGGGTCATTGGTGATATGCATCTCGTTGGCATTGGGTGTAGCCGGTGGGTACTGGTTCGCTCACCTGCGCATGAGCGAAGTGCCAAGTACCGTTGCAGAGCAGAGCCTCAATTCTCCGAACGAGCGGAAAGCCCTGTATTGGTACGACCCCATGTACCCGCAACAAAAATTCGACAAGCCGGGGAAATCCCCCTTCATGGACATGCAGTTGGTTCCCCAGTACGCCAGCGGTGCAGGGGATCGGGCAACTGTCAGTATCGATCCGAGCTTGACTCAAAATCTCGGGCTGCGTTTTGCGACCGTCACCCGTGGTGTCCTGGACTCCAGCCTCAATGTGACAGGCATCCTGGCGTTCAACGAGCGTGATGTCGCGGTGATTCAGGCTCGCACCAGTGGTTTTGTAGAGCGGGTCTACGCCCATGCTCCCGGTGACGTGCTCAAGGCCAACGCGGCATTGGCGGATATCCTAGTGCCAGAGTGGGCAGCCGCCCAGACGGAGTTCCTTGCCCTGAAACGCAGCGGGGATGCTGAGCTACTGGCTGCGGCCCGCCAACGATTACTGCTCACGGGAATGCCAGCGGCACTGATTACTCAGGTCGGGCGTAGCGGCAAGGTTCAGCCTTACTTGACGCTTACCAGCCCTATAGGTGGTGTGCTGCAAGAATTGAATGTTCGTGCAGGCATGACCGTGGCGATTGGCGACACTCTGGCACGTGTGAACGGCTTGAGTAGTATCTGGCTGGCCGTGGCCATTCCAGAATCGGAAGCCGGAACTCTCACCGTAGGACAGACCGTCGAAGCACGCTTGCCTGCCTTTCCGGGAACAACACTCAATGGCAAGGTCAGCGCGATTTTACCCGAGACCAACTCGGACAGTCGCACAATTCGTGTGCGGGTGGAGCTGCCCAATCCTGACGGTCACCTGAGACCAGGTCTGTCGGCGGAGGTGCGTCTGAATCGCTCGACCCAGCAAAGTGTCTTGTGGGTGCCAAGCGAGGCAGTCATTCGCACTGGTCGACGTGCTCTGGTGATGCTCGCCGCAGACGCAGGTCGCTACCGTCCTGTGGAGATACAACTTGGGCAGGAAAGCGATGGTAGAACGGCGATCCTGAAGGGCTTGGAAGAAGGTCAGAAGGTGGTTACGTCTGGCCAATTCCTGCTCGACTCGGAGGCCAGTCTTAAGGGCGTTGTCACGGGGTCGGAGGACGAGTCACCTCCAGGCGTAGCAGGCTCCAGCTTACATGAAGCGGATGGGCAGATTGTTGAGATCAACGACAAAGAGGTCACTCTTGCCCATGGCCCTTTCAAGACGTTGGGCATGCCTGGCATGACGATGACTTTCCCGCTTGCCAAACCGGCACTAATGCAGGGACTTAAAACGGGTGACAAGGTTCGTATCGGAGTTACTCAAACCGATGATGGTTTGCGTGTGGATCGCTTGGATAAATCGGGGAGCCAGCCATGATCGCTGCCCTGATTCGTTGGTCAGTGGCCAACCGTTTCCTAGTGCTACTGGCGACACTGTTCGTTACGGCTTGGGGCATTTGGTCGGTGCAGAACACCCCTATAGACGCGCTGCCCGATCTCTCTGATGTGCAGGTAATCATCCGTACACCTTACGCAGGCCAGGCGCCGCAGATTGTCGAGAACCAGGTCACCTATCCGTTAGCCACCACCATGCTCTCGGTGCCGGGTGCCGAGACGGTACGTGGTTACTCCTTCTTTGGTGATAGCTTCGTTTACGTGCTGTTCGAAGACGGCACTGACTTGTATTGGGCCCGCTCGCGGGTGTTGGAATATCTGAGCCAAATACAAAGTCGGTTGCCTGCCAGTGCCAAGCCGGCGTTGGGGCCGGATGCGACAGGGGTGGGGTGGATCTATCAATATGCACTGGTAGATCGCAGTGGTGGACACGACTTGGCACAGCTTCGCGCTATTCAGGACTGGTTCCTCAAGTTCGAGCTCAAGACTTTGCCCAACGTTGCGGAAGTGGCTACCGTGGGAGGCATGGTAAAGCAGTACCAGGTGCAGCTCGATCCGCTCAAACTGGCCAGCCTCGGCATCACTCAAGTCGAGGTGAGCGAGGCTATCGGCAAAGCCAACCAGGAAACCGGTGGTGCCGTGTTGGAGATGGCAGAGACCGAGTTCATCGTGCGGGCTTCGGGCTATTTAAAGACACTCAATGACTTTCGAGCGATTCCGCTTAAGTTAGTTGCGGGTGGCGTACCAGTAACTCTTGGTGATGTCGCCACGATTCAGTTAGGGCCGGAAATGCGGAGGGGCATCTCTGAACTCGACGGCGAAGGTGAGACCGTCGGTGGTGTGGTGATTTTGCGTAGCGGCAAGAATGCTCGCGAAACCATTACGGCGGTTAAGACCAAGCTCGATGAACTTAAAAGCAGCTTGCCGGCTGGTGTGGAAATCGTTACCACCTACGACCGCAGCAAGCTGATCGACCGCGCTGTTGAAAACCTCAGCCACAAGCTGATCGAAGAGTTCATTGTCGTCGCGTTGGTCTGTGGAGTCTTCCTCTGGCACCTGCGCTCATCCCTGGTGGCGATCATCTCCCTGCCTGTTGGTGTATTGATTGCCTTCATCGTCATGCGCTACCAAGGCATCAACGCCAACATCATGTCCTTGGGCGGGATTGCCATCGCCATTGGCGCCATGGTCGATGCCGCCGTGGTGATGATCGAGAATGCCCACAAGAAGATTGAGGCATGGCACGCGGCCAATCCGGGGGAAGAACTGAATGGTGAACGTCATTGGCATGTAATGACCGAAGCGGCGGCAGAGGTAGGCCCCGCGCTGTTCTTCTGTTTGTTGATCATCACCCTGTCGTTCATTCCGGTGTTCACGCTGGAAGCTCAGGAAGGACGGTTGTTCGGCCCTTTGGCTTTCACCAAGACCTACGCCATGGCGGCAGCGGCGGGATTGTCAGTGACTCTGGTGCCCGTACTGATGGGCTACTGGATTCGAGGGCGAATACCCAATGAGCAACAGAACCCGTTAAACCGTTGGCTGATCCGGATCTATCAGCCGGCTTTGGATGTGGTCTTGCGTCGACCTAAGATCACATTGCTGTTGGCGCTACTGATTTTTGTCAGTGCACTATGGCCAATGTCGCGCTTGGGTGGTGAGTTTCTTCCCCCTTTGGATGAGGGCGATCTGCTCTATATGCCATCAGCTTTGCCGGGATTGTCGGCGCAGAAAGCGGCTCAACTGCTGCAACAGACCGACCGCCTGATCAAGACTGTGCCCGAAGTCGAACACGTCTTCGGTAAAGCGGGACGCGCGGAAACTGCCACCGACCCCGCGCCGCTAGAGATGTTTGAAACCACCATCCAATTCAAGCCGCACGAGCAATGGCGTGCAGGCATGACCCAGGAAAAACTGGTGGAAGAACTGGATCGAGTGGTGCGAGTCCCTGGACTGACAAATATCTGGATACCACCGATTCGCAACCGTATCGACATGCTGGCCACTGGGATCAAGAGTCCCATCGGGGTGAAAGTTGCCGGCACCAACCTGACGGAGATCGATGCCGCTACTCAGGCGGTAGAGCGCGTTGCCAAGGGTGTGCCTGGTGTCAGTTCAGCTCTGGCTGAGCGCCTGACCGGTGGCCGTTATATCGACGTGGATATCGACCGCAAGGCCGCCGCGCGCTACGGGCTGAATATTGCCGATGTGCAGTCCATCGTGGCCGGTGCTATCGGTGGTGAAAACGTCGGGGAGACCATTGAAGGGCTCGCCCGTTTTCCGATCAGCGTGCGCTACCCACGGGAGTGGCGTGATTCGGTCGGCGCCTTGGAGCAATTGCCGATCTATACCCCGCTAGGGAGCCAGATCACCCTCGGCATAGTGGCGAAGGTCAAGGTCACGGATGGCCCACCGATGCTCAAGAGCGAGAACGCACGACCTTCGGGTTGGGTATACATCGATGTGCGTGGTCGAGACATTGCCTCGGTGGTCGCCGATCTGCGCCGAATCGTCAGTGAGCAGGTCAAGTTGCAGCCCGGAATGAGCCTGAGCTATTCAGGACAGTTTGAATTTCTCGAAAGGGCCAACGCACGACTCAAGCTGGTGGTGCCTGCCACGCTGCTGATCATCTTCGTGCTGCTCTATCTGACGTTCGCCCGCTTCGATGAGGCTTTGCTGATCATGGCCACGCTGCCATTCGCACTTACGGGCGGAGCATGGTTCCTCTATCTGTTGGGATTCAACCTCTCGGTCGCCACCGGGGTCGGCTTTATCGCCTTGGCCGGTGTGTCCGCCGAGTTTGGTGTGATCATGCTGCTCTACCTGAAGAATGCCTGGGCCGAACGGGAAGACCTCGGCGACAGCACTGAGCGCGGGCTGGTGGCAGCGATTCGTGAAGGCGCTGTGCAGCGCGTTCGACCCAAGGCCATGACCGTGGCGGTCATTATTGCCGGTTTGCTGCCGATCCTGTTGGGCAGTGGCACTGGTAGCGAAGTGATGAGCCGCATTGCTGCGCCCATGGTCGGCGGCATGGTCACGGCCCCCTTGCTTTCCCTGTTTGTCATTCCGGCAGCCTATCGCCTGATGCGTCGCCGGCACCTCATCGTTGAACCGATCAAACCACAAGGAAAATTCGTATGAAACTGACCCTGATCGCAGCTGCCAGTACCGTATTTATGTTTTCACTTTCTGCCTACTCGGAGGACATGCCGGGTATGAAAATGGACGGTATGGAGGGCATGAAGATGGAGCAGGAAACAAAACAGGCTCCAGTTGCTGACGCTGAGGGAACCATCAAGGCTATGGATACTGCGAAGCATACGGTGACCATCTCCCACGGAGCTGTGCCAGCGGTGCAATGGCCGCCAATGACTATGGCCTTTTCAGTGACGGAGGATCAGCTGGCAGGTCTGAAGGTCGGAGACCATGTATCGTTTTCCTTTAGGGTAAAGGATGGAAAAGCCGCAATCGTTTCCATTAAAAAATAAGACTGTAGTGATGAGAACTACCGGCACGCTCTGTCGTGCCGGTTTGGAAAGGCTGCCCTTGCTAAAATCCGCCATCTGTTCGTCGCCACAAAATTCGCGTATTTACCATGGACACCACGTGATCCATTTCTGTGAAAATGCGTGTGGTCTATGGACGCCGGAAACTTGCTCTAAACCCCGACAACTGTTCATTCAAACTGATGTCCATGGGTTGACATCTTTCCTTTACATCGATGAAGCCTTCGCTGATCTAGCTGGTGTTCCAGGTGATCTCGAAGCGCTCGGTCGTCGTATCCGTACTCAGGTTTATCGAAGCACTGGCATCCCTGTGGGTGTAGGTATCGCAGCTACGAAAACCTTGAGCAAACTCGCGAATCATTCGGCCAAAAAGTGGTAGGCGCAGACTGGAGGCGTGGTTGATCTACGTGACCAGGTTAAGCGTGACTGGGTGCTGAAGAAATGCTTGGTCTCAGACGTCTGGGGTGTAGGTCGGAAGATGACTCTTCACTTGGAGAGCATGGGCATCAAGACAGCTGGGATCTCTCCAAAACTGATCCCTGGATGCTCCGCAAAAAATTCAGCGTGGTGATCGAGAAGACCGCCCGGGAGTTGGCCGGCACGCCGTGCCTAGAACTCGACGAGCCCGACCCACCCAAGCAGGAGATTTGCTGTAGTCGAATGTTCGGCAAGCGCCTCACCGAGATTGCCCCGATCAAAGAGGCCGTGGCGACCTACATAATGCGGGCCACAGAGAAGCTCCGGGCTCAGCAGTCACTGTGTAAGAAGATTCGAGTCAGCATACGTACTGGCATGTTCAATCCGGAGGAAGCCAAATACGCCAATGGAGTCCTGGTCGAATTGCCGTACCCAACTGACGATGTCCGTTTGATGACAAAGGCTGCCGTGGAAGCGGTGGATCGAGTCTTCCGACCAGGATTCAAGTACAGCAAAGCTGAGGTGCTTTTGGTTAGCCTTTGTCAGAAAGGCGAGTACACGGAAGACCTCTTCGCGATCTCCCAGCCGGCAGCCACTGAAAAGGTTATGGGGGTGTTGGATGCGATCAATGGCCGATGGGGTCGGGGGACGATGCGTCTTGCGAGTGTGCCTACTGATCCGGATTGGGGCATGCGAAGGGAGATGATGAGTCAGAGTTTTACGACACGTGTTGATCAGCTTTGGACGGTGTACTGCAGGTAATTCGAGTTGCGCCATCGACAGAAGCACTCAGGGAACCGGCATAGCTGAATTATCTCAAATTATGGCTCAGCCATAATTATTGCGGAGCCATAATTTTTTGCCTTTCCCGTAACTGTTTAGTTGTCGCTAGCAGCGCCTGTGGCGATGATCGATTTGCAATATACTGTTAGGCAACTATCTAAAAGAGATCCGTCATGTCTAAGCTCGCTGAATTTCGCCAACTCGAAAAACACTTGGCCGAGCAGCTCCAAGCTCTCGAAGCACTGAAAGGCGATGCTGGCCTAAAAAAAGAAATCGAATTTGAAACGAAGCTGCGCGCACTGCTTGCCGAATACGGTTACAGCCTGCCAAACGTGATCGCTCTGCTTGACCCTCAAGCTGGCCGTCGCGCTCCAGCAGCCGACTCTAAAGCCGGCAGCCGCAAACCGCGCCAGGTAAAGGTCTACAAGAATCCCCACACCGGCGAAGTCGTCGAAACCAAAGGCGGCAATCACAAGACGCTGAAGGAGTGGAAAGCACAGCACGGCGCCGCGACTGTAGAGTCTTGGCTGGCCAAGTGATCTTGGTTTGAGTACAAGAAAGGGCCCTTCGGGGCCCTTGTTGTTGATGAAGGTGATTAGCTAAACGATTTTGGGTAAGGCAGCTGAATGCCTTGTCGCTGACGAAGAAAAAGAACATCTCTGGATCAGCTTACGCCTCACTCTGTTTCATCGCTTTGAATTTGCTAGCCATCTCAATTTTGCTCTGTAACAAGGTTGATTTCCCTCATCAACTCTTCGAAGGCTGCGAGTATGAATTCAATCGTTTGCTCGTCGGTGAATCTGCCGTTCTGAATTTTTTGATTGACGTTAGGAATGACAATTTGGGGGCAGCAAACCACTTTGGACAGTGTGGCTGACAACGTTTCACGCAACTGAGCCTGGGCGCGTACCCCGCCGAGTAAGCCCGGTGAAGACGTCATTATCAGAACGGGCTTGTTTTTTAGAGGTGAATTGAAGCCAGGACGAGAGGCCCAATCCAGTGCGTTTTTCAGAACGCCAGAAATGCCGTAGTTATACTCAGGTGAGCAGAGGATTAAGCCATCGGCGAGTGAGATCGCTTCCTTCAGAGCTGCCACTGAGGTCGGTAACGCCTCCGTTTCGAGATCACTGTTGTACAGGGGGATATCGTTCAACGGAAATAGGCTCAGCTCTGCTTGATGAATCAATCGAGACGCGAGTGTTTCCAGTATCGCAGTGTTGTTTGACGCTGAGCGCAAGCTACCGGATATGCCGATGAAACGGAGAGTTGAAGTGCTCATAAAACTCCTTGAGCCGAGAGAAGGCTTGGCCTCGGTAAGACTACTGTCTAGGTTTCTCTGGGAGCGATGCGCCTATCATCACAAAAAGCGCCCTGGCAATTCGTTCGCTTTTATTGCGCCACGCGTGTCTAGTGCCGCTCTGAATAACGACGTCGCCGGGCTTCACTAGGCGGCTCTCGCCATGATCCAATTCAAGCCACATTTCGCCTTCCAAAATGATCCCGTAATCGATGGTGGCAGTGGTGTGCATGCCCGGATTTCCTGGCTCAAAGCTTTCAATCAAACCAGGCAGTGCAGCACCCAGTTCTTCATAGGCCCGGACACCATCGGCAGGATTCTGCATGACCGAGTCAGGTGGGAAATCAAATATGGCGAGACTGGTGCCTCCTAGTGGCGGAATTAGCGACGCGTACTCAAGCGTGGGGTCGTTCCTCTGCTCAAGACAAACCGGATGTGCTGAAGTCGCCCACAGTTGGGCCATAGCGTGGCCAGGAATCGAGGTAAAGGACTGTGCTCTTGGAGCGTAATCATCAGAAACGAACACGGAGTTTCCATGTTCGTCGTGACCGGTCACGATTCTTCTTATTTTCATTCTAAATTACTCGACTAATAGTGAAAAAGCTTAGGCGTAACTGACAACCGAAAGACAGCGAGGGGCGGCTAAACCGCACCGCTCGCCGAGCTTAATCAAGGACAGATGACGTAGTTGCTGAAGCCGCCGTTGCGGTTTTCGATACCGGTAATTGCGTTGTTGACGTCCTCAAGGTTGAAGGCCGTATTTTCAAAAAATGAGAGATCAAGCACTCCTGATTCAACCATGTCCGCCATGGCTTGGCCTTGTCCTGTGGTGAACCAGGCCGACCCGCTGATCTGAATGTCGTTGTCCATGATCCAATGCAGGTCGATGGGGACTTCGCCGGCGATGGCGCCGACGTTGACCAGGTGCCCACCGCGATGGAGAGATTTAAGTGCTTGGGTCAGACTTTCGTGGGGGGCCCCTGGGCCCAAGGCATCAATGACCACATCGACGCCTTCGCCATGGGTGACTTCAAAGACCCATTCATTGGTGGGAATCGTACCAAGTGTATGAATTTCAATCCGGCCTGGGGCAGCTAGGGCTTTCACCTTTTGGAACAGTTCCTGGTTTCTCGCAGTGCCGAGGATTTTACGCACACCCATAGCCAGAGCCAGGGCGACCGCACCCAAGCCAAGTGTGCCGCTGATCCCGTTAATTAGCACCGTGCTGCCGGGGCCTGCGTTGGCCTTGATCAAAGCCTTGTAGGCGGTGCCCAGATAGCCTAAGCGCGCGGCTGTTTCGAAACTGATGTTGTTCGGTAGCTTGACCAGACTGTATTGCGGGGCCGGGATGTACTCGCAAAGGCCGCCGTAGGGGTAGTCTTCGAACATGCGCGGGCTTTTCGGCGTAAAGCCAAAATAGCCGTTGAAGGTATAGGCGGTGCAGGCAATTGTGTTACCCGCACGGCACGCTCTGCAGGAGCCGCAGTGTCGGCCCGGATTGACATACACCCGGTCGCCGACCTTGAAGTCGTAGACTTGAGCGCCTACTGCTTCGACGACACCTGATGGATCGAGCCCGAAAATGGCAGGAAGTTTAGGCAGCGGATTTTGAGGGAACCACTTCACCCAATTGGTGAGAATGTTGTGCAGGTTTGGGACGATCCCGCATGCTTTCACCTTGACCAGCACCTCGGTAGGGCGGATTTCGGGTACAGCAACTTGCTCGATGACCATGGGTTTGCCGCCTTCGTACAGACGTGCAGCGCGCATTGTTTTTGCAGTCATGATGTTCTCCAACACATATTGTTTTTGTAGTGGTACCTAACCTTTGGAGCACGCTTCAAATCTAGGGCACTAACGCAGTCCGTCTTCGCCCTTTACGTCGGAGGCAGCTAGACCGCCCAATCGTGCATGTATCCGTCCGCCTGTAGCCATGGCTAGGCCAAAGGCTATTTCGCCACGGCGAGGGCCATCCCATACGGTCATTTCAGCCACACCGAAGTGGCTTCGAACATACGCAGCTTGGATATGGCCCAGAGGGATCATTACCCGGCAACCTGGGCCACCGATGGTCTTCGCCGCTGGCACGATTGCCTTCGGGTTACCGAGGGCTTCGCGCATTGCCCAGCCACCGGCTTCATGCCAGACAGCTCCGTGTTCCAACTCGCCGTCTTCTCCGACGATGGCACCCTTGCCATAGGCTTGTACCTGCTTTGCACCACCGAGCGCATGGATCAGTTGCTCGGACAGCTCTGCTCCTAAAGCCCGTAATTCCTGCATAAACGGCAACAGGTCTTCGACATATCGGCCTGCGTAAGGATTGGTAACCACGGCAGTGGCCACAGCAATCCTGAGTGGAACGGACGAGCGGGGCCCGCCTTCGTGGAATACTTCTTCGACGTCCAGTTTCACCTTACGAACCATCACAAGCGGCATACCTAACCTCCAGAACCGAGAGCCTCAAGTGGCTCGCTATTTTTTTAAACCGGCCTTTTGCATTATGCATTTAATGATGTATGGTGCAAGAAGTTAGTTTTTGTGCACAAAAAATAGGAGAGGATCATGAAGCTGATTTCGTATCGAAAAGAGGGGAAGGCCCATTTCGGAGCCGTGTCTGGTGACGGAGTGGTTGAGCTGACCAACCGTTTCTCGGAGGTTCCGGATCTCGCGACTTTTCTGAGCAACCCATCCTTGCTTCAGGAGGCGCGCCAGATCCTAGAGGCTGTGCAGCCTGACTACCCATTTTCTAGCATCCAGTTGGATTCAGTAATTCCCAATCCTGGAAAGGTGATTTGCGTAGGTATTAACTATGTTGCTCACGCTGAAGAGGCGGGCCGAAAGGTCGGCGAGTTTCCGGTCATTTTTCAGCGTTTTGCTGAAACCTTGCTTCCCCATGGAGAGCCACTGGTAAGGCCTCAGGTTTCAGAGCAATTTGATTTCGAAGCAGAGCTGGCCGTTGTGATCGGAAAAGGCGGCGCGCACATCGATCCGAAAGATGCGATGGATCATGTTGCGGGTTACACCTGCTTCAACGATGCCAGTGTGCGCGATTGGCAATTCCATACGCACCAGTACGGTATGGGCAAGACCTTCAGGAAAACCGGTGCGCTAGGCCCATGGCTGGTTCCGGCTTCAGAAATTCCCGATTACCGTAAGCTGGTAGTGCGGGGAGTACTCAATGGCGAGCAGTTGCAGGAAGGCAGCCTTTCGGAGCTGGCTTTTGACATTCCCCATTTGATTTCTTATGTATCGAAGGCACTTCCCTGGAACCCGGGAGACATTCTGGCAACGGGTACGCCAAGCGGGATTGGCTTCAAGAGGAAGCCTCCAATTTTCCTGAAACCCGGTGATGTTTTTGAAGTGATCATCACGGAGATCGGGACGCTATCGAACGGCGTTATTGACGAAGCCTAAGCGTTGTCCTCTACACAATCATAAAAACCGGAGGTTCCATATGCCCGCATTACCCACTATCAATTTCACCCACACCGGCGTGTTTTGCGCAGACCTTGATCGTATGGTCGATTTTTACTGCCGTACCCTAGGCTTCATCGTCAGTGACAAAGGTGTCGCTTCTACAGGGCATCGGTTGTTTTTTATGACGCAGAACCCCGAATTGCATCACCAGGTTGTGCTCTTCGACGGTAAGCCTGTCGACCTACCATTCAACCCGATCAACCAGCTTTCGTTTCTCCTGAACTCTCTGGATGACCTGAAGGCCTACTATCAATTCGCCAAAAAGAGCGGCATCGAAGGGATTGCTCAGGTGGATCACGGCAACGCCTGGTCGATGTACTTCAAAGACCCTGAAGGGAACCCCGTCGAAATGTATGTCGATGCGCCGTTCTACACCGCACAGCCTTGCAAGGAACCACTTGATCTCGAGTTGCCGACTGAAGTCATCCTGGCTCAGACCGAAGCCATGTGTAAGCGACGCCCCGGTTTCCAGACGCGAGAGCAATGGATGGACTCCATTCGGGCGAAGATCGAAGAGCAACGGGTTCGAATCGGTTAGTCGTGTAGGGAAGGGCCATTGGGCCGTTCTGAATGTTGGATGCCGAGGTCTGGTGGGTGAGCGTGCGAAAGTCGGTTCATCGGCCAGACGTTGCGATAGATAAAAACAAAAAGCGGAGTAGACGATGGACTACGATGTCATCATTGTTGGAATGGGGCCGGTCGGTGCTCTGTGCGCGAATCTCGCCGGCATGTGGGGGCTGAATGCTCTCGTCGTGGACAAGTCCGAAACGGTGTACACCAATCCAAGGGCTATGGGTTTTGACCACGAGGTGATGCGCGTCTTCGGCAACATTGGCTTGGCTGATGACATTGCCGAACATGTCATGCCTTATCGTCCATCGGAGTACCGCACTACCGGTTCTCAGCTGATCAAACGCATTGATGCCGCCAAACCTCCATTTCCATTGGGTTGGGCACCAAACTACGTGTTCTCACAGCCACCTGTAGAGCGTGCGCTGCGTAATAAAATTTCGGGTTTCAAGTCTGTAA
The DNA here is from genome assembly GCF_056397005.1 of Pseudomonas sp. 05N431. Taxonomy (NCBI): domain Bacteria; kingdom Pseudomonadati; phylum Pseudomonadota; class Gammaproteobacteria; order Pseudomonadales; family Pseudomonadaceae; genus Pseudomonas; species Pseudomonas sp. 05N431. The sequence goes on along the minus strand of NZ_JBFTMN010000001.1, from coordinate 523,166 downwards.
CGGTAGAACTCGGTTCAGAGGTTTTATCGGTTGACTCCAAAGATGTACAAGCTGATGTTCGCATCCAAGCCAGGGATGGAACTGAGCGCACTGTGTCTGCGGACTATGTCTTGGCATGTGATGGGGGCACCAGCCCGATCCGAACCCGTCTAGGGTTAAAAATGGAGGATCTCGCATTCGATGAGCCGTGGCTCGTCGTCGACGTAATCCTGAATGAAGGGGCGGGTGAGCACCTGCCAAAGACGAATGTGCAGTTTTGCGAGCTGGCCAGACCTTGCACCTTTGTCGTAGGCCCGGGCCAACATCGGCGTTGGGAGTTCATGATCAATCCTGATGAACAACCGACGGAAATTTCTCAGCCCGAAGCGATCAAGAAACTGATCTCCCGCTGGTTGCCTGAGGGCGACTATCAGCTATGGCGAGCTTCTGCTTACCGATTCCATGCACTGATTTTGGAGCAGTGGAAGTCCGATCGAGTGTTCTTTCTAGGGGATGCCGCACACATGACGCCTCCCTTCCTGGCTCAAGGCATGTGTCAGGGAATCCGCGATGCACTGAACCTGGTCTGGAAGCTCGCGCTGGTAAAAGGAGGTCTGGCAGCACCGGCCTTCCTGAATACCTACCAAACTGAACGAATTCCTCACGTCCGCCAAACCACCCTGGCAGCCAAAGAATTTGGTGTTGTGATCTGTGAGCGTGATAACGAGAGAGCAGCGATCCGGGATGCGCGATTGATCCAGCAGATGACGGAAAATCCGGGAGGTACGATCAGGCAATCGCTGATTCCTGGGCTGTCGCGAGGCTTTGTCTCGCAAGTCGCTCCTGGCGGTGAGCTGTTTCCTCAGCCAATGGTCATCGACCATACGGGTAAAAAAGCTCTGCTGGATGAATTTACCGGGCAATCCTTTCGAGTCGTGATTGCGCCTGGGTTCGACGCTAGCGCGTTACTGAGATGTCTGCGCAGCAGCCAATCCCTTAAAGGGCTGCCCATTCAGGTCGTGCGATTGGTCAGCCCTCAGCAGACTGCTGCTCGCACTGTTGATGATTTTGAAGAGGTCGACGGCGTACTGACACAATGGCTTGAGTGTCGAGGCTGCAATGTGGTCATCGTGCGGCCGGATCACTACGTGTACGGCGGAGCAGTCACTGTCGCCTGGGCGATGGAACTGCTAGAGGGAATGGAGCTTGCCTTGTGGTGCAAGGAGCCTGAACAGGCTAAGCATAGTAGCGGCGGAGCGTGCGACACGACAATCAGGTTTGCGCAGGCGTAAACCTGCAAGGGGCTGTAGAGCCTTCGCATTGCACTGTCCACGAAAGCAGTTGTGATGCGAAGGTTTTTTTGAGTTTGAATTCGACGCTGAGAACATCGAGTGTCGCCCCGAATGGGGGGCGACAGGCTATCGATTCAGTTATTGGAGCGTGGCTTGTTGGCGTTCGATAGCTTCGACAGTTCGGCCCAAAGTGCCTTGGATGTGATTGCGCAAGAGCGTCACTGCTTTGTCTGAATCGCGTGCAAGCGCAGCATCCATTAACTCTTGATGCTCATTTCCCTTGTGCCTTGGGGTCTGCCGCTGCTTGGCTGAGAAGCGTCTGTAGCGCTCTGCTCTGTCGAACAGGGAGTCAACCATCTTCAACATCAACGGTGACGGGCAGGCCGCGAACAGCGCAAAGTGGAAAGCCTTATGCCGGATAGACCACTCATCATCGAGTACGAGCACACCGCTACCGAGTTTTTTCTCAATCAGATTCAGGCGGTGAAATGCACCTAGCACATCTGCTTCCCAGGCATCGTCGCCATACTGGATGGCATCGCTTAGCGCTTCGCATTCGAGCAGGCAGCGCAATCGCGTAATGTCGCGAAAGTCTGTCGTGGAAATCGGAGCGACCCTAAACCCCTTGTTATCGCTGGCTTCGACGACACCGTCCTGAGTCAGTCGATTGAGGGCTTCACGAATAGGGGAGCTACTGAGTCCATACGTTTTGGACAGTTCGGCCACTTTGAGTTTTTCACCCGGGGCCAGCTCGCAGCAAACAATCGCTTTTTTCATCTTCGTCAACGCGACATCGATCAGCGGACTGCCGGGGGAGGTGATCATGGTCGGAGTCATCCTAAAATTTGCACTAAATCGATTTTATGCGCAAAACATTCTTTAGTGCAAAGGATGAATGCCTGAATTGCGCATAAATTTTCCCGAGCCGCAAGCAAAGAATCGTTGGCCACTCTGTCAGCAGCTCTGATTCGCCTGCGCCTCTATTGCTCCCGCCTGTACCCCTTCCAGATCCACCTCTCCTGGTTGATTTCAGAATGTTCCGTCCTTTGAAACATCCCCCTAGCCGGTTGGCATCGGATGCCTTTTTCCCGTCTCGCCTTATCCATGTAGCAAAAAAATGCGTCGGAGAATCTCCTTGACTTTAAATTTGCCCAGGATTACGTTTTGTGCACAAAGTGATTTGTAGTGCAGTAAATATATTTTTATGCACGAATGATTCATGCATAGGCTGACCACAAACCATACGTTCAAGAGGGGCGTGATGAAAACGAAGCGGGTACTCGAGTTGGCTGACGCCGAATTGATGCTTGTGGCCGCCATGGAAAAAGCCACCCGGGAAAACTGGAAGGTTTCCATGGCCGTGGTTGATGAGGCGGGCTGCCTCATGACGTTCAAAAGGCTTGATGGCGCATCCGTCTCGTCTGTCCAAACGGCCATTGAAAAAGCCCGCAGCGCCGCAGTCACACGCCGACCGACGAAGTTTTTTGAGGACATGGTCGCCGAAGGCCGGTCTGGCGCTTCGATGATCCATGGGGTCTTCCCCATCGAAGGCGGGCTTCCAATCGTTGTCGAGGGCGAGGTCGTAGGAGGGTTTGCTGTCAGCGGGTTGAAGTCTCAGCTGGACATCGTCCTTGTGGAGACGGGCTTACAAGCGCTGGCAGCTCATCAGTAACGGTAAGTGGGTAAGGAAGAAGCCGAGAGCACCACGCACGCAGTACGCAGATGTATTCGCAGCTGAGGCTGCGAGTTGATGACCTTTTACAAAAACAAAAAAACAGGAACATCTTCATGAAAACAGCTAACCAGCGGCTCTGCCCGTTGCCGGTTTCAAGCATCGCCTGTGCAGTCAGCGCAATGGCGCTGTTGAGTCTTTCTACTCAATCGCTAGCCTTCCAGATCGATACTGGTAACCCCGATCTTTCGGCGACTTGGGACAACACGATCAAGTACAGCAATGCATGGCGTGTGAACAAGCTTGATCACAAGGTCGCGGTCGGCCCAGGCACTTCCAACAGTAATCCCAATCTGGATGACGGCGACCGAAACTTTGATCGTGGGCTCATATCGAATCGCCTGGATCTCCTGTCCGAGTTCGACATCAAGTACAAAGATGTTGGTGCCCGTCTCAGCGCGGCCTCCTGGTACGACAATGTCTACAGTCATGACAACGATAACGACTCACCGGGCACGGCGAACTCGGTGAGTGTCGATCACGATCAGTTCACCAGCGACACGCGTCGGATCCACGAAACGAACACTGAAATCCTCGATGCCTTCGTCTATGGCTCGAAGGAAATCGGCAGTACTTCGTTGTCTGGCAGATTGGGTCAGTTCACCCAAATTTACGGCGAAAGCCTTTTCTTTGGTGCCAACGGTATTGCGAATGCGCAGTCCACCGTTGACCTGGTAAAGCTGCAGTCAGTACCCAGTTCGCAGTTCAAAGAGATTCTGATGCCGACGAAGCAGGTCTCGGGCAACTGGCAGTTGAGCGATACGGTCAGTGTCGGTGCCTATTACCAATTCGAGTGGAACAAAACTCGTCTTCCCGCAGCGGGGAGCTACTTCAGCGGTGCGGATTTTGTCGGTGAAGGAGGCGAACGTGTATTTTTTCCTACTGGTGCACTACTTCACGGCAAGGACATTGATGCCAAGGACTCAGGCCAATTTGGCGCTCAGCTGAAATTCGCTATCGAAGACTGGGAGTTCGGTCTATACGCGGCTAAGTATCACGAAAAAACTCCGGTGTTTTACTTCCGACCAACAGCACTGGTGCCTGGAGCAGATGACACTTTCGTCAACGTTTATCCCGAGGACATCAAGGTCTTTGGCGCAAGTTTCAGTACCTTGGTCGGCGAAGCGAACATTGCGGGTGAGACTTCAATCCGGGTCGATACACCGTTGGCAGGCGTTGGTGGCACCATCATTACCGGCCTGGATTCTGACAACGATTCCAATCCGGCTTATCCCATTGGTCGCTCGTGGCATGCCCAGGTGTCGATGGTCAATGTCTATGGCGGATCGGCACTTTGGGATGGTGCTTCATTCGTCGGCGAGCTTGCATTCAACCGTCGGTTGAGCGTGACAAAAAATGCCGATCAGCTGGATCCCAACACAACGCGTGATGCCTTCGCACTGCGGTTCACCTTTGAACCTCAGTACTTCCAGGTCTTTCCAGGGATCGACGTTCAAGCCCCAATCACCATTGGTTACAACCCGTCCGGGCGCTCTTCAGTCACACCTCAGGCATTTGGGCCAGAGCATGGTGGGGATCTAACACTAGGTCTCAAGGCTGATTACAAGAAGCAATGGTACGCGTCCCTGAGCTACACCAATTTCTTTGGCGAGGCGGGGCCTGTCATCAACTCCTCAAACTCGTTCACCTACCAGCAAAACATGAAAGACAGAGATTTCGTGGCGTTTTCGATCCAGCGAACCTTTTAAGCAAAGAAGAGGCGGGCCCTGATAATGACAAAAATTAAACTGCTGCTTTCCACCCTGTCTATCTCACTGTGTGCCAGCACCGCCTTCGCAGCGGTGACCCCAGACGAAGCGGCAAAGCTCAAGACTACATTGACTCCCATGGGCGCCGAAAAAGCCGGCAATGCCGATGGCTCTATTCCTGCCTGGACAGGTGGATTGACCAAAGATGTCGCTGGGACAAAGCTTGGCGACATGCCGGCTGATCCATTCCCAGGTGAGAAGTCTTTACTACAGATCACCGCTAAAAACGCTGCGCAGTACGCGGACAAATTGAGCGAAGGTACAAAGGCACTGCTGGCCAAATATCCCGACACCTTCCATTTGGATATTTACCCAACCCACCGTACTGCTGCAGCACCCGATAGCGTGTATCAAAATACATTTGCTAATGCGACCCGCTGCAAGACGACCAGCAATGGTTTGTCAGTGGAAGGGTGTTACGGCGGCATTCCGTTTCCTATTCCAAAAACTGGTAATGAGGTCATCTGGAATTTCCTTCTGCGCGTAGAGGCGGAATCAATTCAGATGGGATACGCCAACGTGATTGGTAACGCTGACGGAACCCGGACGTTGGCAAGCCGTGGGATCGAAAACTGGCAATACCCGTATTACTTCAAAGACGGAAGTGCTGATAAATGGTCAGGGCAGTATGCGCTGCTGCGCTTTTTGACCAACGAGCCACCGTTTAAAGCTGGTGAGTCGCTTGTGACGCACGACAGTATCAATGTCCAGGAGCCACGAGAGGCTTGGCAATACCTAGTCGGCCAACGCCGTGTGCGACGGGCTCCCACTGTCGGCTATGACACCCCCGATTTTGTAGCCTCGGGCGCTAACTACTTTGATGAGGTGCATGGCTTCATTGGCCATCCAGATCGCTATGACTGGAAGCTCGTTGGCAAAAAAGAAATGTACATCCCTTACAACGACAACAAGTTCAACGCAGAAAAACGAGATGACGCCTTCGTGGCCAATCACCTCAATCCAGACAAATTGCGCTGGGAGCTCCATCGCGTCTGGGAGTTGGAGGCCACGGTTGCACCAGGCAAACGCCATGCAGTACCTAAGCGCAAGTTCTTCATTGATGAAGACAGCTGGACGGTATCGCTAGTAGACGGATATGACGCTGAGGGCAAGCTGTGGCGTGTCTCACAAGTGCTGCCATTTGTTGTGCCTTCCATCCCGGCGGTAGTGGTGAAACCTGTGGTGATTTACAACCTGCAAGCCAAGACGTACAGCGTCGTGCAGGGCCTGAACGGCGAAACCTATAGCGTTATCCCGCGCAAACCAGAGAACTTTTTTACCGGTAATGCGGTAGCGTCCGGATCGGTGCGCTGAACCTCGAAACGACTCATTCAATTTGTTCCATGGACGCAGTGTCAGTAGCACTGCGCCCAGTGAACCGCATCCTCGAGGTTCTCAAATGCGCATTCAAATACCCAGGCTTCTACATAAATATCCGCTCAGGGCACTCATGCTGAGCATGTTGATCATGCCGGCATGCTTCTCCTGCACAGCTGTTGCACAACCAGATGGATTGCAGGTGCAGCCTGCAATTACGAGTGCCATGGCTGCGCAGTCAGTAATGCTCAGCGTTGCGCGTGCAGGGCAACGCCTGGTGGCAGTCGGAGAGCGAGGGTTCATTATTGTCTCAGATGACAATGGCAATTCTTGGCAGCAAGTCAGTTCGCCCGTGAGCATGACGCTGGTCAAAGTTAGATTCATCAATGACAGCGAAGGTTGGGTTGTTGGGCATGCAGGGATCGTATTGCACACCCAAGATGGTGGGTTGAGTTGGAAGAAGCAGTTTGATGGTGTCCAAGCCGCGGGTATCGAACTGCAGGAAGCGAAGCGCGCCGTTGAGAGTTCCGAAAAAACAGAAATGGCACAGGAGGGGCTCGCTCAAGCACAACAACTCGTTGACGAGGGCCCAGACAAACCTTTTCTCGATCTGCTCTTCCTGGACGCAAAAAATGGGCTAGTGGTGGGCGCTTACGGTCTCGCGTTTGTCACGCATGATGGCGGACTCAGCTGGCAATCCATCCGTTCCCGTATCGACAATCCATCCGGATTGCATCTCTACAGCATTGAGCGGGTGGGGGTTGACCTCTTCATCGCCGGAGAGCAGGGCACTCTGTTGCGGTCAAGCGACGAGGGGCAAACCTTCGAGTCGCTGACTTCCCCCTATGAGGGTACGACCTTCGGGCTTCAGGCGACCAACAGCGGATCGATTCTGGCGTTCGGGCTTCGCGGCAAAGCGTTTGAGTCCAAGGATCGCGGCGATACCTGGCAGCCCCTCGACACTTTGCAGCCCGTCACTTTGACCAGTGGGTTGCGTCTTGCCGATGGATCGGTGCTGCTCACCGATGAGTCGGGAAGAGTGTTTCGCTATGCGGATGGCGATACCAAAGCGGCAGTCCTTCAGATTGCTCAACCCAGTTATTTCACAGGCATGGCACAAGCCGCGAACGGCAACCTGATCATCAGTAGTGCACGCGGCATGCTGTCGTCCGCAGTCGCCGTGGACTTGCCGGAGCACGATCAATGAACAGCTTTACGCGTACTGCCGAGCATCACACCGTTCCTCAAACGGACACATTCGATCCTTCTTCCGGCACGCTGGTTGAACGGCTGTTGTTCAATCATCGCAGCATCATTTTGGGCATTTGCGTGTTGCTCAGTCTAATACTGGGCTACCAGGCACTGAGCCTGAAGCTTAATGCCGCCTTCGAAAAAATGATCCCGACAGATCACCCTTATGTGCAGAACTACCTGAAAAACCGAGGCCAGTTGGGGGAGGGTGGAAACACCTTGAGGATTGCGGTCGAGGCCAAACAGGGCAGTATTTTTGATGCTGCCTACCTCGAGACGGTCAAGAAAATCAATGATGAGGTGTTTCTACTCCCCGGCGTCGACCGCTCATACATGAAGTCCCTGTGGACTCCGGCAACCCGTTGGATCGGCGTGACGGAGGAGGGTTTCGATGGTGGGCCAGTCATACCTGACGATTACGATGGTTCTGCCAAGAGTCTTGATCAGGTTCGGCAGAACGTTGATCGGTCGGGTGAAGTAGGTCGGCTCGTAGCCTCCAATTTCAACTCCAGCATTGTACTGTTGCCTCTTCAGGACATCACCTCGGACGACGGCAAACCTCTGGATTACAACGCGCTTTCCGGCCAGCTCGAACAGATCCGGGCCAAGTACGAAACCGACAACATCAAAATCCACATCACTGGCTTTGCCAAAGTGGTGGGTGATCTGATTGACGGCATGCGCCAGATGCAACTGTTCTTCGCCGCGACATTGGTGATTTGCGGAATCGTGTTGTTCTGGTACACCCGTTGCGTGCGTAGCACATTGTTGGTGTTGCTGTGCTCGATTGTCGCGGTTATCTGGTTGCTGGGATTACTGCCCACTCTGGGCTTTGATCTCGATCCTTACTCGATCCTCGTCCCGTTCCTGGTGTTTGCAATCGGGTTGAGTCATGGCGCCCAGAAAATGAACGGCATCATGCAGGACATCGGGCGTGGAGCCGACAAGCTCGTGGCGGCACGCTTCACCTTTCGCCGGTTGTTTCTGACCGGGCTGATGGCGCTGGTGGCGGACGCCGTAGGTTTTGCTGTGCTGATGATCATCAAGATTCCGGTCATCCAGGATCTGGCTATCGCCGCGACGATCGGTGTGCTGACGTTGATTTTCACCAACCTGATTCTGTTGCCGATTCTGTTGTCGTACACCGGGGTCAGCAAAGCGGCGGCGCAACGTGAAGCGGCGAACGACAAGTTCTCGCAGTTGGACGCTCACCACACCCGCCATCCACTTTGGGCATTTCTGGATAGATTCACTGAGCGTAAATGGGCAAGCGGAGCAATCATTGTCGCCGTGATTTTAGGCGTGGCAGGCTTTGCGGTGAGCCTTCATGTGAAGATCGGCGATCTGAATCCCGGGGCACCGGAATTGCGTCCTGAATCGCGTTACAACAGCGATAACCGCTTCATGGTCAGTAACTTTTCCGCCAGTAGCGACAAGTATGTTGTGATGGTGAAAACGCCCCAATACTACTGCGCCAATTACCAGACCCTGGTGTCAGTCGACGCGCTGGAAGCGCAGCTTCAGCAGTTGCCGGGCGTGGTGTCCACGACGTCTTTAGCGGCGCTGAGTAAGCAGGCGGCGGCCGGCATGAATGAAGGCAGCATGACCTGGTACGAGATACCCCGTAACCAGGGATTATTGAATGCAATCATCACCCGGGCGCCGCGAGAGCTGTTCAACCAGAATTGCGATCTGCTGACCGTGTATGTCTATCTGAAGGATCACAAGGCGGACACGCTCACCAGCGTGGTTCAGACAGTCGAACAGTTCGCGGCGACCCATAACTCGGATCAGATCCAGTTCCTCAATGCAGCGGGCAATGCCGGCATTGAAGCGGCCACCAATATCGTGGTGAAGCGTTCCAACGTACAGATGCTGTTCATGGTGTACGCGGCCGTCATCGCGCTGTGCTTCATTACATTCAGATCTTGGCGCGCGGTCGTGTGTACGGTGCTGCCGCTGATGCTGACCTCCATTTTGTGCGAAGCCTTGATGGTCGGACTTAACATCGGCGTGAAGGTCGCGACGCTGCCCGTGATCGCGTTGGGGGTGGGCATTGGTGTGGACTACGCGTTGTACATCCTCAGCGTAACACTCACTAATTTGCGAAATGGCTCAAGCCTGTCGGATGCTTACTACCTGGCCCTGCTTTCTACGGGGAAGGTGGTGGTGATGACCGGGATCACGCTGGGCATTGCCGTCCTCACCTGGGTGCTGTCACCTATCAAGTTCCAAGCTGACATGGGCATCTTGCTCGGGTTCATGTTCATCTGGAACATGGTGGGGGCGTTGGTACTGGTTCCGGCACTGGCGCACTTTCTGCTCAAGCCAAAATCTTTTCCTGTAACTGCGTAATTTCCAAGCACGAGTGCGGATTCAGTGGCACTGAATCCGCTTTTCGTGGTGCAACTCAAACACAATGGCTTGATTTAATTGAATGATCAAATATGCAGCGAATCTCACCTTGCTCTTCACCGAATGGTCTTTCGAGGATCGATTTAGCGCCGCACGGGACGCTGGCTTTGAGGCTGTTGAGTTCAGTTTTCCTCGCGACATGGCGGCAGCAGAAATAGCTGGGACTTTACGTCGCACAGGCCTTCAACAAGTATTGGCAACAGTACCTCTACGACCTGGTAGTAAGGGGCTAGCTGCTCAGTCCGGAAAGGCTCGGGTCTTTCGTGAGGATTTTAACCTAGGACTTGAATATGCCGTCGAAGGAGGAAGTCCACTGCTTCACGTGCTATCTGGAGTGGTTGAGCAGAAAAATTACGCTGTATCAGGGGGGCAATTTGACGACAACATGCGCTGGGCCATCGAAGAGGCTGCCCGTCATGACGTAAAGGTTGTGATTGAAGCCATCAATCAAACTTCAGTGCCCGGGTATTTTATTCGAACATTGGCGGGGGCCGTCAGCTGGACGCAGAGACTTGAAGGGCTAGGCCTGATCCTGGATCTTTATCATGCTGCGATGGAACGGTTGGATCCTCTTGCTTGCCTCGATCTCCTTCTTCCTCAATCCGACCATTTACAGATTGCCGGATACCCAGGACGGCATGAGCCTAATATCGGTAATTTGAACCTACCTGAAGTCCTTGAATCGATAAATGCACATTCTTATACAGGATGGGTTGGTTGCGAATATCAGCCTGCTGATGGCACGCTCAAGGGCATGAGGTGGCTCGATCATTTTCGTTGAATGATGGATGTGGCGGAGGTGAGTAGAGAATGAGTCAGTGTACGTGTTCGGTCTATCCTCTAGCCAGACATAGTGACACTCATAAAGGGGGGCTGACCGATGCCCATTAGCACAGCTCAAATTGCTGAGTATCAAGCCTTCGCCGAGCAGCTAGCGGAGGCTGCCGCGGTAGCTATCCATCCGTACTTTCGAGCAACGCTGGATGTGGAGGATAAGGGCGGTCGTGTCTTCGATCCGGTCACCTTGGCGGATAAGGCTGCTGAACGAGCCATGCGCGAATTGATTCAAAATCGGTATCCCGCACACGGAATCCTGGGCGAGGAGGAGGGCTCAATCGTAGGCAGCAGCGAGCTAACCTGGGTGCTCGATCCTATCGACGGTACCCGAGCTTTTATCACCGGCTTGCCGCTATGGGGAACGCTAATAGCCCTCAACGATGGTCAGCGCCCTGTGCTCGGGGTCATGAATCAGCCTTTCACTGGCGAGCGCTACATGGGCACTCCGGATGGTGCGTGGCGCAATGGTACGAAGCTACAGACACGACCATGCCAAGGCCTCTCCTCAGCAAGACTGATGTGCACAACCCCCGATATGTTCGACACCCCCGAGCGGCGAGACGCGTTTCAATCCGTGGCCAGTCAGGCGCAATTGGTTCGCTTCGGCGGTGATTGCTATGCGTACTGCATGCTCGCTTCAGGTTTCGTCGATGTGATTATCGAGGCTAGCTTGCAGCCATACGACGTACAGGCGCTGATACCGATTATCGAAGGTGCCGGTGGAGTGATTACCGCCTGGGATGGCAGCACAGCTCAAAATGGCGGGAGTGTCGTTGCTTGTGGTGATCCTGCATTGCATGCTCAATTGGTGGCGCTGCTGCGGCACGCTGTCTGATCCGGGTAGGGGCTAAAGGTGGAAACTATGAAACTATGACACAGCGGAAAGTTGAGCACGGTACTGTAATGGTCGAAATCATGGCTGACCTAGTGATCTTGGTTTGAGTACAAAGCGGCCTTGCTTACCTGAGCTGCAGGTTACAGAACCGATGCTTGGTGGACACCTGATGCACCTGCTCGACTGAGGCTCTTTTTTCAGGCGCCTGTCTCTTCCATCCGTTTCTAACACCCACCCGCAGCCCCGCGTACGCTCTGGGGCAGTAGGCGAGCGGGCGCGCCAGATGGAAGTATACCGCCCACTTCTGACGGGATGACACACACGTTACTTATCGTCGCCATACCAGTATTGGGCCGTCACACCGCCATCCATGAGGACGTCACTGCCGGTAATGAACGTCCCTTCAGGCCCCATGAGCAGGGCAGCTACAGCAGCCACTTCATCGGGCGTACCCCCACGTTTGGCGGCACAGGACTCGATCATGCGTCGATACCCATCGCCGCGCGGGCCATTGAGTTCATCCCTGGCCAATGGAGTGAAAATGATGCCCGGACTGATCGTGTTGACACGAGCGCCGCGTTTTCCCCAGCGGACGGCTTCGGCGGCCACGCGCAGCGAATTGCCACGTTTGGAAATCTGGTAGGCATTCAGCGGATCTGTTACTTGCTCTGGTTGAAGCATTGGTAGAGCAAGGAGCTCTTCAACCGGGGTCAACGCCAAGGCCTTGTTCTGCTCATCTGTCAGTGCCGGCAATCGATGACCTGACTGCGAGGCGATGACGATTGCCGAACCGCCTTTTGCAATCACATTTCCGAACAGCTCCAGCACGAGAGCAGTGCCATACAGATCGACTAGAAGAATGGTGGCAGGTGCAGCTTGGGAGGGGGATACGCCTGCCGCGTGGATGACGCCGGTTATGTCCCCGATGCTTGTAGCCTTGGCTACGAGTGCCTGGACTGAGTCCCTGGACGAGATATCGACAACGGTCGAGGTAACCTCAAAACCCGCATCGTTCAAAACCTTTGCTGCTGCGTCGGCAGCTTCTTGCCGCAGATCTGCGAGCAACAGATGCTTGCCTGCGCTGACACGCCGAGCTATGGCTTGCCCAATCGAACCCGCACCAATTACAACAGTTACATTTGTCATCGTTATTATCCTAGAAGAACAGGACTTCACTCAAAGGTAGGGTAGGTATCAGGCACTCAGTCAAATCATCGACAGCGCACGCTGATCGTAACGTCCTAAATTCGAGCCTATGTTTGAACCACAAGACATTCCTTGCCGTGCCTTGTGGTTATTTCAAATGATGTTCGCCACCGCAAGAGACTCTCGCGATACTGCGCGTGCAGCCAGGAAGGCAAGAACTGCCGCTACGCCCAGCAAGGTGGCGCTCAACTCGAAGGTCGCTCGATATCCGCTCAAGTCAAAGACCAGCCCGCCAACGGTTGCGCCAGACGCGATTGCTAGTTGGATGATCGCCACCATTAAGCCGCCTCCAGCTTCAGCAGCGTCTGGCAACGTTCTCGCCAGCCACGTCCACCATCCTACGGGCGCTGCGGTCGCAACCAGTCCCCATAGGCCAAGCAAAACGGTCGTGGTGGCGGCCGAGCTACCGAATGAAACAAGCGCCAGTGCAATCACCGCCATCAAAATTGGGATAACGATGAGGGTTCGATGCAGGTCGTTTTTCAAGAATGATTCGATCAGGAAGGTTCCCGCGAGGCCCGCCAGACCCAGGACGAGCAGCATCAACGACAGCATGGAAACACTGACGTGCGTGACCGTTTCAAGAAACGGGCGTAAATAGGTGAACAGCATGAACTGGCCCATGAAAAAGACGCTGACCGCCACCATGCCTAAAGCTACCGGTAGGCTTTTCATCAACCTGAAGACGTTTCCGGTGCCTGAGCCGCTGTGCGATTTCATCGCTGGAAGACTTAACGACAGCCAGACACCGGCGACTATCGCGACTGGGATGACGCACAAGAATGCACCGCGCCAGCCAATCAAGGCACCGAGGAAACTGCCTAATGGCGCTGCAATCACCGTCGCCAAAGCGTTGCCGCCGTTGACGATTGCCATGGCCCGTGTGACCTGATCATCAGGTACCAGGCGCATGGCCGTCGCCGCCGATAATGACCAGAATCCACCGATTGCCACTCCGATCAGTGCTCGTCCGACCATGAAGACCCAGTAGTTCGGCGCGAACGCGACCACCGTTCCGGAAAGAATCATCATCAGTGTCAGTGAAAGAAGTAGCGGTTTACGGTCAACCCGTGCCGCCACCAGCGGGATAAGAAGGCTGGTGAACAAGGCAAACAGCCCCGAAACGGAGATCCCCTGACCGGCTTGCCCCTCGGTGATATGCAGATCTGCGGCAATTGGTGTCAGCAGGCTGACGGGCATGAACTCCGATGCCACGAGCACGAAGGCTGCGAGCGACATGGCGAATACGGCGCCCCATGATTTATGGGGCACTGGGAGGAGGTGATCAGTCATTGCTTGAATCCTGTATTGCGCGAAGCGTCGTAGTCCCGAGGGCGAGGCTCCGAAAGAACCGATGCCCTGTCAGGGTGCCGACCGGGCTACTTCAGGTTGCTTTTGAAGAACGTGGTCAACTTGGTGAATGGAATGAGGCTGACCCGGTCGTAAAGATCCACGTGTCCGGCATTTGGAATAATGAGCAGCTCTTTAGGCTCGGCAGCCCGCTGGTAGGCATTCTCACTGAACTCGCGTGAGTGAGCCTGGTCGCCAGCAATGAACAGCAGTGGGCGCGGAGAGATGGTCTCGATGTCATTGAACGGGTAGAAGTTCATGAACTTCACGTTGCTGGTCAGCGTCGGCATGGTGGTTGTCTGCGGCGTTGCGCCTGCCGGAGTGACCTCACCTCGTGGGGTGCGATAGAAGTCGAAGAACTCGTCGCCTACTTCGTTGCCGGTCAGTTTGAGCGGTGTGCCGCCGGTGTAGCGGATTTCGCCACCCTGGAGTTCCGCATAGCGTTGCTCGGACGCTTCGCGAATGATCTGCTGGCGTTGTTCGAGAGTCACGGCGTGTTTGAGTCCGTTACGGTTGGCCGCACCCATGTCATACATGCTGACGGTGGCGATTGCCTTTAGGCGTGGATCGATTTTGGCCGCGCTGATGGCGAAGCTGCCACTGCCGCAGATGCCGATGACGCCAATACGCTCACGGTCGACTATGGGGCGAGTGCCGAGAAAATCTACGGCGGCACTGAAGTCTTCTGCGTATATATCTGGCGAGACTGCCTGGCGAGGTGTGCCTTCGCTCGCGCCCCAGAAGGACAAGTCCAGCGACAGCGTGACAAAGCCCTGCTCGGCCATTTTGGTGGCGTACAGGTTCGCGCTTTGCTCCTTCACTGCCCCCATGGGATGGCCGACAATGATGGCAGCATTTTTCGCTTTGGGGTTGAGACCCTTCAAGGTGAACAGGTTACCCACCACCTTCATACCGTATTGATTCTTGAAGGTGACCTTTTCAACGGTCACTTTCTCGCTTTTGTAGAAGTTGTCCGCGCCGTTCGACATATCGGCTCCCATTGAAGAAAAAGAGGTAACGAGCATTCCCAGGGCTAGCAAAATTCCTTTCATTGGATATTCCTTTCGATTGAATGGTTGTTCGCTGGAGTTTTTGACTCAGGCGTTTAGTCGGCCAACGTGGCGTTGTCGATCACGAAGCGGTACTTGACGTCGCCCTTGAGCATTCGCTCATAGGACTCGTTTATCTGATCGGCTCGAACCATTTCGATGTCGGCGACGATGCCGTGCTCGGCACAGAAATCCAGCATTTCCTGGGTCTCGGGAATGCCGCCGATCATCGAGCCGGCAATCGTTCGGCGCTTCATGATCAGGTTGAATACGTTCGGCGACGGATGTGGCGATGCGGGCGCACCGACGAGAGTCAGCGCGCCATCGCGCTTGAGCAGCACCAGGAAAGCATCGAGATCGTGCGGGGCTGCGACGGTGTTGAGAATGAAGTCAAAGCTCTTGGCATGCGCGGCCATTTCTTCGGCACTGCGCGACACGACAACCTCGTCGGCGCCCAGTTGCTTCGCCGCCTCGCGCTTGGATTCAGAAGTGGTGAACGCCACGACATGGGCGCCCATCGCGTGGGCCAGCTTAATACCCATGTGACCCAGGCCACCGATGCCGACCACGCCGATTTTCTTGCCTGGCCCGGCGTTCCAATGACGGAGTGGGGAGTAGGTGGTGATGCCCGCGCACAACAGCGGCGCAACGGCAGCCAATTGGTCTTCGGGATGGCGGATGCTCAGTACGTAACGTTCATGCACCACAATGTTTTGTGAGTAGCCGCCGAGTGTCCACCCGGGCGCGTCCGAAGTCGGGAAGTTGTAGGTGCCGATCATGTCGTCGCAGTAGTTTTCCAGACCCGTGGCACAGTCGTCACAGTGTTTGCAACTGTCGACGATGCAACCGACCCCGACGAGATCACCGACTGTGAAGTCAGAAACATGCGCCCCCACTGCTGATACGCGGCCAACAATTTCATGCCCAGGTACGCAGGGGAATTGCGTGCCTGCCCACTCGGCACGCACCTGATGCAGATCCGAATGGCAGATACCACAAAAGGCGATATCGATTTGTACGTCATGGGCAGCAGGTGTACGGCGGCTGATCTGCAACGGCTCAAGCGGTTTGTCGCCCGCGTGAGCACCATAGGCTTTTACAAGCATGGGAAAGTCCTGAATGGCGGTGTCGGATGATCATTCTCCGGCTCTGCTCAGAGACTCTGTAGAGCAATCCGCTTGATTACTTGCCTGATCCTATGAGTCTTGGCTTTTTTGCAGGACGGTCGTCAGCTGACGAGTTAGAGTTCAGCGAAGAGGTACAAGCGAACATGACGATCAAACACGAAACCGCCGCTGCATACACATCACCCCAAGAAGCACTTGCGCATACCATTGGTGCTCGGATTTCAAAGCCTGGTGACTGCGCTACTTCGATTGCTGGCCTTGGCTTTTATCGGCGTGAGCATCCTTCTCCCCCTGTTGTTTGCATGGTCGAGCCGAGCATCATTCTTGTCGCTCAGGGCGAGAAGCAGCTGTGGGTAGGCGGAGAAGGTTATCCATATGACACGTCGCGATTCCTGGTCACGTCATTGGACTTGCCAGCCAATTCAGAGGTGCTTGCTGCAAGCACGGAAAAGCCATGCCTGGGGCTGACTTTGAAACTCGATTTGCGCATGCTGACTGAGCTGATATCGCAAAGTGACCTGCCGCCAATCCGTGATCGATCAGTTGCGAAAGGGGTAGGAATTGGTTCAGTGACTCTGGCAATGCTGGCGTCATTCGAGCGCTTATTGGCTCTGCTCGATGAGCCGGAGTCCATCCCTGTTCTCGCACCCTTGATCCAGCGCGAGATTCACTACCGTCTCTTGCAAAGTGATCAGGCAGGCAGACTACGACAAATCACATCCGTCGATGGCCAGGGTTACCGGATCGCTAAAGCCATCGATTGGCTGAAGTTGAATTACACCTTGGCGCTTCGCGTCGAGGAACTTGCTGACCGAGTACAGATGAGCACGCCGACGTTTCACCACCACTTCCGCCAACTCACCGCAATGAGTCCCTTGCAGTACCAGAAATGGCTGCGATTGAATGAGGCGAGGCGATTGATGCTCAATGAACATCAGGACGTATCCAGTGCGGCTTTCAAGGTCGGCTATGAAAGTCCATCGCAATTCAGCCGCGAATACAGCCGGTTGTTTGGCGTGCCTCCCAAGCGAGATATCGCGGTGCTGCGAGGGCAGGGGTAAGCTGTGATGACCCTTCGTCAGGTGCGTTTTAATGGACATCGTTCACTCGATGCAGGTTTTCGTCAGCGTCATGGAAACCGGCAGTTTTACCAAGGCAGCGCAGGTCTTACGCCTTCACCGGCCTGCTGTTTCCAAAACGATTCAGCTTTTGGAGCTGCAACTGGGAGGGCGATTGCTCAATCGAACAACTCGCCAGTTGAGCTTCACCCCTGAAGGTGAAGTGTTCTACAAACGGTGCAAAGCCATCTTGGCCGGGGTCGATGAGACCATGGCGTCATTCGGTAATCGTCCAGCACGTCTCACTGGAAAGCTGCGTGTAGATCTGCCTGTCGCCCTGGGGAAGCTGCTTGTCATCCCGTCCCTGATGGAGTTCCAAAGCCAATATCCAGGTATCGAATTGACCCTTGGCGCGAGTGACAAGCCTATCGACATGATCGCAGAGGGAGTGGATTGTGTGGTGCGGTTGGGCGCTCTCGAAGACTCGAGCATGGTCGCTACCGGCATAGGTTTTCTACCGATGGTGACATGTGCTGCGCCGGCCTACCTTGAGCGCTTTGGAGTGCCACGCACATTAACTGACCTGGACACCCATCAAGCAGTCAATTATTTATCCGGTACCAATCCACGGCCAATCGAATGGATCTTCGTCGAGGACGGGCAGGTGAAGACTATGCGCCTTAATTCGGGAATCAACGTGAATGATAGCGAAGCGTTCGTTGCGTCGGCACTAGCCGGGTTTGGACTGGTTCAAGGGCTTGAGTTAACAGTGCGAGAGCATCTGAAAGACGGTTCGCTTGTCCGAGTACTGGACGGTTACCCGGTACCTTCCAAGCGGATTTCTATTCTCTACCCCCACCGAGACCTATTGCCGCCAAAGGTCGAGGCCTTTGTGCAATGGCTGAAGGCTTTGATGGCCACACATAATCTGATCTAGACCGGATTGTTATTTTTGGGATAACAGTCTGTGTCTCTGGCCGGTCTTCTGGGCGGTGCAGTAACGAATTACCTTTGACGCTTTCCAGATACCAGGAGTTTACCCATGTCAAAAGTCGTCCGTTTCCACCGTATAGGTGGCCCAGAAGTGCTCCAGATCGATGAAGTCGATGTACGTGAACCCGACGCCGGAGAGGTTCGAATCAAGGTGAAAGCTTTGGGGCTGAACCGCGCTGAGGCGATGTACCGTTCCGGCCAATACGGGTTCGTTCCTGAAATGCCTGCCATCTTGGGTTATGAAGCAGCTGGCACCATCGAAAGCATCGGTGAAGGTGTATCAGAGTACGCTGTTGGCGATGAGGTCAACGTCATCCCTGCGTTTTCCTTCGCTGATTACGGAATGTATGGCGAACTGGTCATCGCTCCGCTACACGCCGTTGTAATGCAGCCTGCTGGTATGACGGCAGTGGAGGGAGCGGCAACCTGGATGCAGTTTGTTACTGCATACGGCGCCCTTATCGACATTGGAAAACTCCAAAAAGGCGAAACTGTACTGATTCGCGCAGCCTCCAGTAGCGTCGGTTTAGCTGCCATTCAAATCGCAAATTTGGTGGGTGCGGTGCCTGTTGCGCTCACCCGTACAAGTGAGAAACGACAAGCTCTTCTGGATGCCGGGGCTGCCTACGTGATCGCAACTGAAGAGCAGGATCTGGTCGCTGAAGTTACCCGCATTACTGACGGAAAAGGCGCTCGTATGGCGTTCGACCCGGTCGGAGGAGATGGGGTTGCAAACATTCTTCGCTCGCTGTCTACCTGGGGTATTTTCTTCCAGTACGGTGCTCTCGAAACCGGTGATATGAGCATTCCGGTATGGGAAGTACTCGGCAAGAGCCTGACTATTCGCGGATATCAGTTATTTGAGGTCACCCAAGCGCCTGAGCGCCTGAATCGGGCCAAAGTCTTCATCACCAGGGGGCTGGAGGCTGGTACGCTGCATCCGCTAATCGCCAAAACGTTCCCGCTAGCTCAGATTGTTGAGGCTCATCAGTACATGGAATCCAACACCCAAATCGGCAAAATCGTTATCGAAGTTTGACGCAACAATCGGTAAAAACGGGGATGCTCACCTCTCGTTGTCCTGAAGCGTTGGCGACTACCGAGTCGCTCCTTCGGGCCAACGAGGCCAGGCTAACCAACTTAACTCGAGACCTACTCAATCTGGCGTCATGAGTACCGCTAACGTCATGTTGATAAACTCTTCGTTCTTGCTGATCGTGTCCAAAGCACCACGAACGTTGCCGGCAACCTCCGCTGAACCGCGCTGCTCGACCCAAAGCGTGAGCTCCATGATGGCCGCCTCGAGGGCAAGCTGATTTTGGTTGATCTTGAATAGCAGGGAAGGGAGCAGGTCGGCATTGGACATCGTGATTCCTCCGTGAAAAAGAAGAGCGTAGCAGGAGGTGCTGTTAAAAATCGGGCAGTCCTCGACTTTGCTATAGGCACTCGCCAAATCCCGAATAGCCTTCGGCGACTGGCGTTCTGAGAAGAGTGGATCAAAGACTCAGGGACGTACGACCTACACCGTGCTGATATGGATGCTCGCCATTTAGGAGCGCACGAACAGCCTCTGCCTCGCCCCTGGACTTGAACACACCGTGCTTGCTAGCAGAGCCTCCCTCGACGAGATCTACAACTCGATATTGCTTGATGCCATCGTCAAGTCTCGTGGTCTCGATCACTCTGAAACTTGAATTCATGACGCGCTCCCTGCCGAAAACTGGTGTCCTAGGAGTACCGACATGACTCCATGATTTCAACATTTATGGAGGACTGAGCTGCGACAATTTGTGACAACCCACCGTGACCTACGTTTCCCAACTGAAACACGGACGAAACATTCCAGCCATATGATTCGCGTCACTGAAATCTAGGGGTTGAAGATGAATCGGCCATCGAGAAGCATTCGAAAACTGCTCGACTCTGTCGCGACTAACAATGAGGCTGCGGCGCTCGATGTGATGCGCGCAGCAGAGCAGCTTCAAGACGAAGTGCTTCGCCAACGGTTGCTCAACATGATTCACCGGCTCAACCAAGACGCCCATGATTTGCGAATGGCGCGTGACGAAATCCAAGGCGGAGCCATAAAGCTCGCATGATCGTCCTTGCAGGAGTTTTGCGTTCGCTCCTTCGGGCCAACGAGGCCCGGCTAACACCTTTTTTTCTGATGCTGTAAGCCAGGCCAGGCCTGGCTGGTCATTGCAAGGATGTGGGGTCTGATAAGCTGGCTTCTTTTAGGCCGTGATCACCAGCATGACGACGCAATGGGAGCCATCTTGGTTAGGACGACTGCTCACGCGCTCGAAGCCGTGGCAGCTGACCCTGGACGGCGACCAGCTACAACTTCGTGTCGGTGATGGAGTTCATCCTCTCACGGCTGAAAATTTCGCAAGGGGCGGAGTTAAACGTGGTCTGGTCTGGACAAGTGTGACGGTGTTCGTCGGGCACAAGCTCCGACTAGGTGGCCTTCCTAACTCTGAACAGCCAACCCTGAGCCAGGCGTTTACCCACCTGGAACATCTCAAGCATCAACGACAGTTCGACGCCTACTACGCGAAAGTCACCCAGTGGCTTGAGCAGGTTACTCGTACGATAGAAACCTTAGATGCCGAGTGTCGTTGGCTGACTCACGACATGCAGCAAGTGTTGTTGGAATCTAGAGCATCGCTGGGCGTTGATGACGTAACCTTATGTACACTTTTCGACCGTCCAGAGGTTCAGTCCCTACTAGGGGATAAAGCCGTCCAGGTAAAGTCCCAGCTGGACGACTGGGCATCAGATTGGCCTGGGCGGTGGGAGACCCGCAACAAGCTGCATTTGGAGCGCGAGCTCGAAGCGTGTGCGACCTTGTTACAGAAGGTCGAAAGCAGGCCGCTCACCGATGAGCAATCCCGCGCAGTCCTATGTTTCGACAATCGTGTTCAGGTTATTGCTTCGGCTGGATCCGGAAAGACCTCGACCATGGTGGCCAAAGCAATCTACGCGGTTCACCGGGAGTTGGTCGCTCCTGCTGCAATCATCATGTTGGCTTTTAACAAACACGCTGCCACAGAGCTTAAGGCTCGCGCCGCTCAGTCGCTTGTACGTTTGGGAAAGGAAAGCATCGCAATCAACGCAATGACCTTCCACTCTCTTGGCCTGAATATTATTGGAGACGCAACCGGGAAGAAGCCGCACGTGCCCGACTGGGCCAGCGAAACGCTCCCAGGGCTCGAAAAGCTGGCAGAACTGATAGATGCACTCAAGGATCAATCAGAAGCCTTCCGTACCAATTGGGATCTCTTTCGTCTTGTCTTCGGTCGCGATTATTCTTCAATGTCGATTGAAGACTTGTTTGAGGCCTTTGATAGCGAAGGGAATGCGCGCCTAGTCAGCCTGAATGGCGATCGTGTGGCCAGCCAAGAAGAACGCCTGATCGCCAACTGGCTGTTCTACAACGGCGTGGACTATGCCTACGAGAGGCCGTACGAGCACGACACGGCCACCGCAGAGCGCAGACAATATTTCCCTGATTTTTACTACCCGAAGATCAATCTTTATCACGAGCACTTTGCCTTCGATGCCAACGGCCAAGCTCCGGCACATTTCGAAGGCTATCTAGAAGACGCCAACTGGAAGCGAGCGCTTCACAAATCTAAAGGCACTCAGCTGATGGAGACCACGTCTCACCAGCTGAACTCAGGCCAAATATTCAACCATCTCAGGTTCGAGCTGACTTCCCGTGGGATTACCCTAGATCCCAATCCTGATCGACCCTTACCGGTATCAGGGTTGGCACCGATGGAGCATGTGGAACTCATAAAAGTGCTGCGATCGTTCATCACTCACTTTAAGAGCAACAGCCTCAACGAAAAGTCCTTGTACGAGCGCATGAATGCCCTCCCGGTGAGCGCTTTCAAGTATCGCTACCAGATGTTTTTAGCGCTCGCGATTCCAGTCATCAGATCATGGGATGGGGCACTGCAGATGGAGCGGGGCATCGATTTTGAAGACATGATCAACCTGGCTGCGGAACACCTTGAGCGTGGGCACAAATCTCCTTATCAGCTTGTCATGGCCGATGAATACCAAGATGCCTCGCGCGCCCGCGCTCGACTATGCCGAGCATTGGTCGCAGCGCCACATCGCTTCCTGTTCGCGGTAGGGGATGACTGGCAGTCAATCAATCGCTTTGCTGGCGCTGACGTCTCTGTCATGACGGGTTTTCGTGAGTGGTACGGTCATGGGCAGGTTCTGCATTTGGAAACAACGTTTCGCTGTCCGCAGGCGATTTGCGACGCCTCCAGTCGTTTTGTGTCCAAGAATCCTATACAGCTGAGGAAGACTGTTGTTTCAGTGACACCCGCAATTGGCCCGGCTCTCCAAGCGTACCAAGTGACAAGTCATGGCGAGATACGTGACGCAATTGGTCAATATCTTGAGACCCTGTATTCGGGTCTCGTCGATGGCTCGGTGCCACAGAATCGCAATGGGAAGATCACTGTTTTTGTTCTAGGTCGCTACAAGAACGACAGGCAATACGTCCCTGAAGGATGGGGTCATCGCTACGGCGATCGGTTGGAGGTGCGGTTCAAATCGATCCATACATCCAAAGGTGATCAAGCGGACTACGTGATCCTTCCTGGAATGGTGGCTAGAGGCTTCCCCAACCTCAAGGGTGACGATCCAGTGTTTGGCCTGGTCATGCCTGAAGGGGACACCTTTAAGCATGGTGAGGAGCGCCGTCTGTTCTATGTGGCACTGACTAGGGCCCGTCGATCAGTCGCTATGTTCACCGTGTCCGGACGGTGCTCGCCATTCCTGGATGAATTGGTAAAGGACGGCGCAGTGACAATCACCAGTATCAAGGGTGAGGCTGTCCAGGAGGATCGATGCCCGGTGTGTAAAATCGGCGTCATCGTGGAGCGCACCGGACTATATGGAGACTTCAAGTCCTGTTCAAATTTCCCACGATGCAAATTCAAGCCAAGATCAAGTACGTCTTTCCAATCTAAGCGGAATGCCTTCCGGCCTCGTAGGTTTTAAGCTGGATTGCCCTTCAAGTGATTTCGCTATCGTGTCGTAGGTGACTGGCCAATCCTCGACTGCGCAGTACTTTTCACTGATCGAACACGCTTATCCAAAGTCGTAGTGAAACATCAAAACGACGCTGGTAATGTCCCGGCCACGTTCGCCAACATTAAGGGATGGAGGCCAAAATAGGAGCCCTGGAGCCGCGAACCTTCGGGGCTTCGTTCTGCACGGCAACCACGTAGGCAATCAACATGTAGTTTCACAGCGGGATCACGTGACTGGCTCCGACAGTGTGGTTTATCGGGTCATCGCTGTAGGCGAAAACTGATTGTGAGCCAGGCTTTATGGACGACCTAAGCTGAGTCCTTGAGTGATGGTTCTGCACTGCGCGAAAATGGACATCACCTAGGATATTGCTGAAGCGGAGTGCTAGAGATGGTCTTCCCCTTCACCCTCAATTACCAGATCACCTCTGACGAGAGTGATGTGGACGCGCTTTTGGAGCGCTTGGCTGAAGAAGGTTGCGATGATGCACTGGTCGGAACAGGTCTTCCGGGGCGTTTAGCTCTCGAGTTTGTTCGCGAAGCGTTTTCTGCGGATGAAGCAATAGAGGAAGCCATGGCAGACGTGAGTCGAGCTCTACCTAGCGCACGATTGATTGAAGCGGCATTTTTTTCAGGTTGAATTCGGGTGCCGTGGTGCTCGCATATCAGCGACATCTACTCAGATCTCTAGCCAAAACCGCTCTGCAGAACAGTGGAAACAGAAGCAGGTGAATCAGGGAGAGTCGTTAGCCAGCAATTAATTTGCTTACCATGGGAGATCCGCCGGCAGGTCATCTGGCAAGGCGCTCGTCATCACGCTTTGCTCTGCAGGGGGAGCCGCAACCATCTGAGGTTCAAGTTTGTTATCAGCTGCATACCGCTCCAAGAGTGGTGCCCGTGTTAGCACCGCTCTAACACGAGTCTTAAGGCGTTGGCCCTCTGGATGCCCGCAAGCGATCAGTCTACCAATGCGCCCCATAACCCGACGTACTTCCTTTTCGTCCTCAATGGACAGTTGGCCTGGATAACCATTTACTCGATCCTCCAGTTGCTTCACAGCGGCCCGGATAGCCATTCGTGCTTTTTTGGGAAGCGCTGGAATTGGCTTGTCCACGACTAGCCCGGTCACCGTGACTGCCTCAGCTTTTTCGCCAGAAATTAAAGCTTGCCCGCGTTTGCGTACATGCAGCTTGCTTCGCTTCTGCAGGCATCCTTTTTGGCCGAGCATCCAAGTGACGGAGGCAATGATTTGGGTGGTTTCGGCAGGAGAAATACGCGCTTTACTGGACACAGTGATGTCATCTGCGAAGCGTGAATATTCCAATCCTTGGGCTTTGAAGCGTCCAACCAACGCCGGCTCGATATCCCAGAAGACAAGGTTTGCCAGGTAGCTACTCGTACTCGCGCCTTGTGGCACTTGCCCATCACGTGTAACCAGGTTGGCGAGCAACGCGGCTACCTCTGCAGAGAAGCGGAAGAGGCCTGCGAATATGCGATAAATATGCTCGGTAGTAATCGATGGGAAGAAATCAGCAATGTCCTGGAGGATAACTGCTTTGGCGCCGGTATGAACCCGGGCGTTCGAGTAGATGCTGCGGGGTAGTTTGGGATCTCTGATTCCGCCGTGTAGGTATCCAGGGTACGTGACCTTGCTGAGCATCCGATCTACGATCTTGCGCTGAATGGTCTTCAGCGGCTCATGGGCATCATAGGTATGCCGTGGTGTTCCGTCTTTTTTTGTTTGAGGGACGTAGCGATAAAGTTGAGAACTACGCTGAGCAAGCGCAAGAAGTCTCTCAGCAGGTTCTCCAAGAGCACGTGCCAAGGCTTTGATGCTGTGAATGGGGCTGTGTGGGTAGAACGGAGCATCCATGTCCAGGCTTCCGACGATGGGCCGGCTCCGATGAACCGGCCCCTCTGAATTCGAATGATGTGGTTTGTTGCGTCATAGGATGTTCTCAATAAGTGGAATCACCACTGTCTCAATGTAATCCCAACCCTCAACAGCCTTCTCCCATAGCCAGATGCATAACCGAATGTGTGCGATCCACTTCAGCAGGGTTACTGCCTTCGCCTTTACCCACGCAATACGACCCGTTCTAGACTCTTGGGATGGAGCTGCCTCGATGACACGAGCATCTTCACTGTTGTGCATAGACTGACGAGCCTTGCGGCGCGCCAGGTTCTTTAAATTAACCATGACTGATGTTCCCAACGACAGGCGAAATTGCCCCGCCGTCAAGCATTCCGGGCCGAAAGGAACGCTGAAGATGCCACTACAAACCACAGTTCTGCTTATCAAGTCCCTTGATAAGCCGTCCGCCGCTTTACCGCCGCATCACTTTTCGCCTCAACGTATCAAACGATCAGTGACAAACCCTTGGATCACCTTTGGGATTGCCCTAGGCGCTAAGCACTGAGGAGCGATGGGCAGCAACAACCTGCGCGGCGAAGAAAGCCAAGGAGAACACCAAGGCGACCAGTTTCCTGGTCAATAACCGCAAGCCCGAATATTTAGTCATGTTTAAAGAGCACCTGGGTGGTAGCACCCAGCAGGTACTGTTTTTATCAGAGTGATCGAGGTAGCTACAACTGATATTTGTTGCAAGGATTGTTTTCCTAAATGGTCGTTTTTTTGACTGCATAAAGCGTCAAAATTCAACTGGTACAAACGATAAGTTGTAGTTATCGATCTAGTTAATCAGAGTTGTTCGAGGGTTGAAGAGCAGGACTTGATGACCTATTATCACGGCCAGGCGGTGATGGTCGCCTGGCGCCTGTTTCGCGAAGCAATAGCCCATCGTTGACACCCTCCAGCATTACATCGGCATGTCCATAACCAGACGCTGCCCGGTGAACAGGCAATCGGTAACCAGAGCGTCGTATGTTTTGGAGCTATTGCCATGTCAGATTTTTCCCCGCTTAACATTTTCAAATCTCAAGCCAAGCAACTCGCTCGCGACCAGGGCCTCAAGCTTGCTGCTGCTCAAGAAGCGCTCGCCAAAAAGTCCGGCTTCGCTGATTACCATGAGCTTTCAGTGGTCGCCCAGCGGAGCCCGAAAGATTCGCGTGTGATGGAGGCCGTTTTTGGGGTCAAGGATTTCGGCGAAGCGATCCATGAAGACGATGTCTATTCCGACCTGGATCAAGAGCTGGAGGATCAACTCTCCGGTGCAATTGCAGATACCAACGCAAGCGGATTCACGATCTATGCCCTTGAGGTGGAGGCTGCTGACTACAGCGACACAACCGGCAAGCTCACCCTAGGGGTTTCACTTACCTACCAGGGGCAACAAGACCAGGAGCGTGTGTATCACGGCGCAGCGTTCTTCCTCACGGTTTCGGTTGAGCTGTTGCGCCGTGATGGTAGGTGGTTGCTTGCACAGGAGGGCGTCTCCATCTCCAGCAGTGAGTCTGATGCTGATCGCGACCGCAGGTCTGAATGGGAGCATTGGGCACAAGAGGAAGAAGCTGAACGTGGCAGCCGCATATCCATGGCTCAAGCCTTGGCGAGTGAGTTGGGGGATATCCGTTGAAGACGCAGAGCTTCTGTCAGATGCGGAAGTCACGAGTAATGAATCGGATGACGGCCTCGTGTACAGCTACTGGATTGATTTGGAGTCAGTTGCTGAGGGCGCTCTAAGGTCTGACCTGCTCGCACGGTTTGGCTCTCTTGAGTACGAGCTAGGCCCGAACTTCTTCGACGATATTGAACGAAACGTTTAACGTTTATAGGGCTATGGCCGGCTGAAAAAGCTAGCCATTTAAACCACTGCCTTTCCCTCTGTGCAAGGACGGCCGCGAATTCTACGAAGTGCTGGGTTCATGGCGAGCCCAGCGCAACGTAGCTATCGACATGAATTGCCTAATGGCCAGAGCTCCCCGTTCATTTCTGGCTTTAGACCCTGGCACGGTCAGCGCGGCCTCCACCTTTGCGCGACTCGCTTCGTAAATTGCAAAGGCGTTGAACTCGGAATCAAGCAGCACTAACAAAACAGCATCGAAAGGTTGTCGCAAGTCAATTGCTCCCAAGCGACCATTGATCTTTAGTGGATTCAGGACACATCGCCCTTTGATCTGGATTCTTGCGATGCCATCCTCTTTGACTTCAGTTGCGTCAAAGCCTGCCTGCCTGGCAGGGTGGAGTTGAAGGCCAAGTTTTATAGCTGCTTCATATTCAGCAACCTCGCCAGTAATTCCCAGCGGCTTGCCGGTCAGGCGATAGAATTTCCGCGCTAGTACCTTGGCCTCACTTAACACCTCCAGGACTTCTTTGTGGATCATTTCTGTGTCCGGCGGCTCGGTGGTACAACTGTGTAGCTCAGTCATCCGCAAGTGCTTCTAGCGATGCGAGGAGTTTGGCTAGTTCGGTCAGGTTCGCTGCCGTCACGATGTCATATTCTCCGCGACTACTCAGCCGGTACACCTCTCGAGCCTTTTTGACCCGTTCCAGCAGAGGAACGACAATCCCTGACGCCCTTTCAAGAAACTCGTTGATGTCCGCACGCGTCTGGGGAATCTTGTAGCCCTTCGCCGCGCTTGTGATGATGACGTCCGCATCGCGGAGTTTGGCAACGCCACTGGAGGGAATTCTTTGGCCGTTGACCTCTCCAAACCCGCTGTCTTTTAGGTGGGCCATGATTTCCGTAGTCAGCACGTAGTCCTTGGTGACGAATTCGCTTTGAAATCTCAAGAACCGTAAGATGCTTAGCTGAAAGTGCTCATCTTCATCTGGGTGCTGACCAACGCGCTCGCTAAAACGGTCAGCCTGGCGTAGAGCTTCCTGGTGTACCTGGTAGTCTGCATATCCAGACTCATTCGTCGGCGGAGGCAGGAGAGACTGGTATTTGGATGGCCACTCAAGCATGCCAAGAGTCAGACTGCGGAGGATCTTCTTGTAGGCAAGAACTGCTTTTTTCGATGCTTTCTCTTCGTAAATCTGAGCTACTGACCCGGCGAAAAAATCTGCAATCTGAACCAAAACGTTGTCCTTACTGGACGTCGTCTGGAAGGCATCTTCATCGCCAAATAGGTCATCGACGAACCGTTCTACAACGTAGCTTTTCAGGCTCTCCTGAAACTCCTGCCCACCATGCTCGTCTACGACCATCCGGAGGTCAGGGTAGGCGCGGAACAAACGATCATAAAGCAACCCGTTCACGTATTTAATGAACGAAGTCTTGATGCGAAGACCGCCATCTTTGTGGATCCGCGACTTATCAACGACGGTGAAATAGAGCTTGAATGGCAGCTCGGCCAGCTCGCTCAGGATCCGGGCACGGCGATCTGAATCCTTGTGCTTCAGTTTGCTAGATTTGATCTCGCCTGTTTGAAAATGACGCTTCCGAAGCTCTTCAGCTTGGGCATACGCAGCATCTAGGTCTTTCTCTGCCACCAGAATGGAGCACACGATGAAAAAGCCCGAGTTTCCACCCTTTGAAGTATCAAGGGCTGAATTCCCGGACTCATCCACGAAAGCATACGTTCTGTCCATGAGCGTGCTCCATCAACACCTGACTGAGCGGCGGGGCGCCCAGTGCGAAGGTGGCAGCCTCAGTCGGTGGCGGTGGTTGTGCCGGGCGCAGGGCCCTCACTGAATGTGTAGTTGATGACAACGTCATTGCGGATCAGAACGTCGAGCGTTTTCTGAGTGCCAGTGGTCGTCACCTTCATGGTAACCACGTAGTTTTGAGCATGGGCTGAGCCATTGGTGTAGGTGTATACCCACTTTTCGTCAGTCTCGCTGACTGCGCTCTTTGCATAGGGTTCACCGAATAGCAACTTCAATTCGGTAGTCGTGGTTTTACCCTTGGTGATATTGGTCACGCTTGTCGACGGAAAATCTCGGCCTGCGGTGAAATGCGAAGTAGCGCAACCGCTAAGTGCCAAACAAACTGCCATAACTGCGATGAGACTTTTCATATCTGTCCTTGATGTTGAAGTGCTCCAAATCCTAGCTCGCATCGAAGCCAATAGCCATCATCAGGTTGACCAGCTGCTATCACGTGCACGCAGCAATCAGAGCGCCCTGGGAGCCCTGAGCTACCTTACTTCCCAGAAGGCATTGTCTGGATGCCTGGTTAGCAGGTAGCCCCGGCAATTGGGCACGTGGTTCGTGATCTCGTATTCGCGCCAGTCCGCCATAGCTCGGCCATCAATGGTCAGCGGCTTTCGCTTGATCAGCCAGGCTACGGCATTGATGAACTGCCCATGCGAAAATACAGCGATCTCCCGGGCAGGATGCTCTGCCAGTTGATCCAGGAAAGACTGAACTCTAAATATGAAGTCCAAGAACGACTCGGCGCCTTCACCATCTCTGAATGCGGGGTCTGACCGAGACCAATATGTTTCGACCCAATCCCGCCTCTCGGCAACGGTCGTGTTGCTACACCGCACTGGCTCAAGGTAAGTGAATTCATGAATGGGCCAGGTTTCAAACGGGGTAGCTGGGAAGGCAGCTAAGGTCGCCATTGCAGTTGCCTGCGCTCGAGAGAACGGTGAGGCGACAATGAGAACAGGAGCATGGTTGAATGACTGGGCCACCAGGTATGCCTGCTCAACACCTTTCGGCGTGAGAGGAATAGTCGCGTGATCCTGGCTGGCTTCGCCAGCGTTGGCAGCACTTTCTCCGTGGCGAATTAGTCGGACATTCTTCATTAACCAGATACTCGCATAGCTTCGGCCACTCGTTTCTTTTCGATTCGCTAGGCTTCACCCATCTGGTGTCTGCCCTGGTCAAGGATACAACGCAGTCTCGAGTACGGATGAGTTCACGCATAGGAAGAAAGGTGATGAAGCTTTTTATGGACTGTGAGTTCACTCAGCTCAACCAGAATACGAAGCTGATCTCCTTGGCATTGGTCTCAGAGGCCGGTGACGAGTTTTATGTGGAGCTGACCAATACCTATCAGGTCGAAGATTGCAGTGACTTTGTAATCCAGCATGTCTTGCCGCAGTTGAGTCTACCTCGGTACGGGATGTCACTCGTGGAAGCCCAAGCCGCGCTGAGGGTTTTCCTCGGCAGTATTTTCGGCCATGTAGAGGTTTGCTCAGATGCTCCAGAATGGGACTGGGAGTTTTTCTGCCAGCTTGCGTATGTTGATCACAAGTGGCCGAATCATGTGGAAAACAGGCCTACCAATCTGATCCACTTGTTCAGGCATTTGGAAGCCGACGACATCGGTAACATTACGCTTCCCGACCTTCCGCATCATGCCTTGCTCGATGCCCGACTCCTTGCCGGTCTTTACGAACGCTTGGCAGGAGTCTCCAAGCAGGTTGGAGATTCGTTGCGATGAGTCATGACGAAGAGCTCCGGCATTGAGAGATCGCTTTGCGAATGGCTCACAGGCGCTTGCTTCCAGGCGAGTCATCGCATGCCCAAAGCTAAGTTGTGGTGTGAAGTAAATGGAGGGGATCGCTCCTTCGGGCCAAAGGGCCCGGCTCACATAATCAGTCGAGCATCTCCTTGATGATGGATGCAACGTTCCTGGCATCGTCGATTCCTCGATGATAGGTACCCCGCCAAACCAGTCCCAACGACTCTACCGTTTGCTTAAGTGATCTAGGTCGATCGTCATATAGGCCGGCATGCCATTTCCTGGCATTGAAGTGTGGCAAGCCTTCGAGCAGGGAAGGGCACGCTGCAAAGCCAGCATCGCGCTCAAGCTGTCGGGCATCATAGTCACCCCATGACGTCCAGGCCGCGTTTGGATAACTCGCAGCAAATGTTCGTAGCTCGTCGCCAACCTCTCGATAGGTTCGGGCTCCGTCCACGTCTGCTTGTTGGATGGAG
This sequence comes from Pseudomonas sp. 05N431, assembly GCF_056397005.1. Lineage (NCBI taxonomy): Bacteria > Pseudomonadati > Pseudomonadota > Gammaproteobacteria > Pseudomonadales > Pseudomonadaceae > Pseudomonas > Pseudomonas sp. 05N431. Next base: position 492,104 of record NZ_JBFTMN010000001.1, on the reverse strand, counting down.
GTAAGTTTTTTGCAGAAAGCAGTCAGGGTAGGGTTGATCTGAGGCCGGACGAAACGCTGGAATTCATCGATGATCTCAAGCGACTCCAAGTCGATTACCACCAGGCCAATCTCGATCGTTTCCATCTGATCGGGGACGACTGTGAGCGGCCTAGGTGATTCCGATTTTTCAACCTCGTCACAGGTTGCCTCAAGGTCAACGCAATAGAGGTAGCGGTATGGTGCGAGAAGATTTTGGATGGATTGAAGGTGAAGAAGCTTTGCTTGAATGCTCATGGCATGGATGTCCCATGGCTGCCAGACGATGAGATCTGAATCTTAACCTCCAGACTTTTGATGCGTCGCTCACGTGCCCGGTTTGAATCCCAGGCATCGGGGCGCCGGCGCAGATTGGCTACAGATTCAGCGTGTGCATCCCCTTCGCATAGTGCGGGCCTACGCAAAGTGCAGACTTATCCAGCTCCGGGTCAACCATGGAGGTCGTCATGATGACCTGATAGGGCGTGGAATCGTGATGCGATAGCGACTCCACCAAGACGCGCTGAAAATTTTGACTGCGGTCGGAGTTCATTCCCTTGTCTTCTGTGTTGTCCAGCAACAAAAGTCGAGGGTAACGCATTGTCTGATCTTCCAAAGACTCCAGCAGGATCGCAAGATGAAAGCTATTTTTAAGAATCGTCTCCGAGCTCGCGGAGAATTTTGAACGACCGTCAACCAACATAAAGTCTTTACCGAAATCGAACATCACAGCTTCGGCATCGTTGAAGGCCGGCTCGAAACCACCATCCTGCTTAAGCAGCTGCACTGTCTTTTCAGAAATGCGGCTTTCTACGGTTTCCCGGCGCGTGCTAGTTTGACTTCTCTTAATCTTGATCTCTTCTCCAAGATTTAGAATGGACTCGTTAAGAATCCGTTTCTTCTCGATGAGCCCCTCTATCGCAGAAACCAGCTTGGCTTTGGTGTCGTAATTTTTAACACGCTCCTCAACGCTCCCAATTTTTGCAGAGACCTCGTTAAGTTGCAGAGTTCGGTCGGAGCTTATACGTAGGGTCGTGACGTGCTTAGCCCTTAAAGCTTGAAGTGCTAGCTGGTTGGATTCCAGATAGTGGGAGTGCTCACTAAACTTCGTCCTCATTTCAAGTAATACTTGAGTGCTTTCCTTTTTTTGAAAAATCAGCTCATTCAAGGCTGCTAAATAAGATGCCTCTCTAGAGTTTGTATCGATCTCAGTTTTGCACAGGTGGCACTGATCTCTCTCTTGATTAGTAATGGCGGAAAGACAGCTTGGGCAAAACTTAAACCTTACTTCGCCAAAAAAGTCATAGGCAGTCTTCGATTCTTTAAGTGATTTGATTCGTGAGTCTATGGCCGAAATAAACAATTCGGATTCTACTATTTCATTCACCATCTCCGCCTGCTTAGCAGTTCGAATGTCGATCTCCTTGGAGAGCTCGCCAATGGCTTTGGCTGCCTTCTCCGCCTCTACATTAAGCGCCGCGTCAGAGGTCTCTTCAGGCTGGACAATCAAGCGCTCGCGTTCCGCAAGAAGCTCCTTTAGTTCTAGATTGGCATTTTTGATGGCAGTATTGAGAGATGTCTCACGCAACGTGCCTTCGGATGGCGATACGTATCTGTAGATTGAGTCTAATTGCCCATCAATTTTGGCGAATTCTGATTCGGCTTTTGCGAGCTTTTGCTTCAGCGAGTAAATCCCGAGATCATCAAGGCCGAGTAGGAAGTCACCTATCGCCTGGCGCATACTAGGCTTGTCGAAGGTTGTATGCTCAGCTCTCAAGATTTTGTTTACTGCAGTGCCCTGGTCGACATAAATCAGTCGCAAGACCTGATGAATAGTCAAGTTGGCAAAGTCATCAGTTTGGTCGTGAGGCCAATCTAATAATTCAAAAATTTGTTGAGAAAAGCTTAATTTTTCATCGGTTCGAATCAAGCCATATTTTTGCCACACGGCTGATGTGTTTGCTTCGCAGAGTTCAGTGTATGACCCTCCGAAAAAGCTCATGGGTGGCTTCTTTCCAGGCTCTACCGTCCTGTGTATAGTCATCACATGACCGTTAATTTCAATTTCAGCAAAAACCCCATCACAGGTTTGTGCTTCTTCATTCCACCGATTTTCAGCAATATCCCCACCCAGGCAGCTAAATAGAAAGTCCATGATTGTTGACTTTCCGACACTGTTGGCACCTCGGATTATATTGACGCCCCTGTGGAACACTGCGTCATACACCGCCTTCCCCGATCTGGTAATTATGAATCGGTTCACAAATAATGTTGAAGGCTTAGATGTCATAAATAAATTCCATTAGGCCGGAACGAGACTTGAGTCCGTTCGATCCGTAAAAAGGTGTTTCTGGCAGACCTTTTGTAATGACAGTGAATGCGTCGCTCTTCAAAAACTCATCGGTTTCAAGGAGTGCAATATAACCGGGCGGTAAAGCGTCTGGCTCTAACTGCATGAAGCCTTTATCGAATTCGGATTTCGATAAACAACCTTTCGCAATGAGCTCGAGTGTCGCTGCTTTTTGGAAACTCTGAAGGTCAAAGAATGTGCGAGCGGGATTTGTCAGATCTTCAAACTGATCTTGAATTTTAGCTGTTTTTGATTTGTACTTGCCGATTTCCCTGGGCCACGGTTTTATCGCCTTAAGCTGGCTAGGGAACAAGTAATAAAAATCAAGCATGCGAAACAGTGGCCAACTAATCGGCGTGCTCCCAGTCGCATTGAGAATTGATACTATTCTGTAAAGACAATGGTTTGCATCGAAGGCTGGGTGATACATCAGCATTTCGGCTTCTCCCAGATCAAGTGGCACTTCCCAGTGAGAAAATATAACATCCCTGAAATCATGTACTGATCTATTGTGAAGTCTTCTGCCATAACCTCCCGGTAAATGGTATCGACAATTCCGTTGAGGATTACCCCGTCGATAACATCGTTCGGGACACCTTGTTTTATTAGCGGTCGAATGGATTCTTCGAAACCAAAACTAATTTTTTGGAGAATGTAGAGAAATATAGCTTGCCGTCTTCGATTGAGCTGGGACTTCATTAATCTCTTCGCAAAGGCATCTTTGCGCTCGATTGCTACCTCTAGCAAATCCTCACGCCCTCCGTTTTTGAGTTTTTGCTCCAGACCGATCATCGGAGACTGAGTTTTCTGGTTGGTAAAAAAATCCAGGCGTTCGATGAAGTACATAAAATCTTCATCGTGCTCACTCAACTCTTGGATTCTTGCGAGTGCGCGAGTAATTGCAGTCGGATCTGCAGGGGGTAGGTTGATGACGTAGTTGGTGTCATCACCCACACGCACGCCGCCCTGAATGTTGGAGCCCCAAATGCTTGCTTTATTCATTTGGGCGAGTTGTTTGTGTCGTTGCCAGCCCGTACTGAACCATGAACTGTGGAACCCTTGATGTTCACGGTATTGCTTCCAGAGCGTCCTTTTGTACCGGCATTAATCAATGCCACGCATAATGCGAAGGTCACAACCCCCAGAAGGCACATCAGAGCGAACAGTTCGGTATGCGTCAGATTCTTGAGGTAAGGCGAGGAGATGATTTGCGGATAAACCGTGTACCCCAACAGGCCGGCTAGCGCCGCACTGCCGCAATACTTGACAGCGCTTTTCCAAAATTCGTCCATGATGAACCCAAGCTGGTAGTCAAAACGCTATCATCGTGTATCCGAGGGCCCTCGTAAAGGAACGGAACTGCGAACTCACGCAATCGGATGCGAACCGACGGCGCTAGCCTTTCTTTTTGACGTGGAGCCGCCTGCATACGTAGGCTGGTGTCGGTTTAGATTGACGTATCTGAGGTTTTTTACGCTGTCCCGGTATCAGAATAGAGGGCCGTGAGGGATCCAGCGAGACGCCAGTTTTTGAGGGCAACTTCTACGGTAGGGGTACCAAGAACGTGCAGCGAGACAAGCATGAATCATGCGAACCCACTACCTCAGGGGGCGGGGGGCACCTATCCTAAAGGAGACCAGGCGAAATGGATTTTTATGTGATTGGTAGGGATACGAAATTCCCTGATCGAGCAACGAATGCAACCTACCTGAAAATGGATCGATGGAACGACTTCAGCTTCGTCACCATGTTTTACGCTGTGGCCTTCGACGAGGAAGGCGTACGTTATGAGCTTGAAAATCTAAAAATCGGATTCAAGGGGCAGGATACCTCTACCTCCACGTACTCAAAGCTTCCCGCGCACTTCACAGAGTTACCAGATGATTTTTTCTCTCTGGGTAACAATGTCGAGTATTACACCAAAATCGCCCAAATTCCGTCACCGCCTCTCAAATATGCTTATTTGGCAGGTTTGAGGGACATCGTTGCCAACCCTGAGCTTGTTGAACAAATCACAGGTGAGCCTGTTTTTTCGACGTCTTTACTGCGCGATGTAAGTCTTAGCAGCGTTAAAGAGCAGTTTGTCCGTGTGCTTCAGGGAGGGGCTGTTCGTACGGACTACTCCTTCACGTTTGTTAAACAGAGTGATAGTGCTACTGCGGGCATAGAACTCGATTTTCAGGTTACAGCTGGCTCTACACCGCTGACCAACGTACATGCCTTGATTGGACGGAATGGTATCGGCAAAACCACCATTTTGAATGGCATGATAAACGCTATCAGTAATGGGCACGCTGGACTGGATGCTATTTTCCGGGTTAACCCTTGGGGCGGAGCAAAAACACCGATTGGTCAGGATTTTTTCAGCAGCGTTGTGCTTGTTTCTTTCAGCGCATTCGATCCATTCGACCCACCACCTGAACAGCCTGATCCGGCACTGGGCACTTGTTTTTACTACATTGGGTTAAAGGCGAAAGCCACGGACGGGCATGACCTGAAGCGACGTGAGGCTCTGAAAGCTGAGTTTCTCGCCGGCTTAAGGGCTTGCCTCAAAGATGCCTACAAGCGAAATCGCTGGAAGCGGGCCATTGAAACTTTGCAGTCTGATGAAAACTTTGCAGGCATGGGTTTTCTGGGGCTTTTGTCGTTAAGCGGCGAAGAGTTTATTGCTACTTCCGAGTATCTTTTTTCAAATTTGAGCTCCGGGCACTCTATCGTCTTGCTGACAATTACAAAGCTGGTTGAGCGGGTTGAAGAGAAGACGCTTGTACTTCTGGACGAGCCGGAGAGTCACCTCCATCCGCCACTTTTGTCCGCTTTCATTAGAGCTTTGAGCGAGTTGCTCTTGGAACGCAACGGTGTGGCGATCATCGCAACTCACTCACCTGTTGTTCTCCAAGAGATCCCCTCATCGTGCGTGTGGAAAATTAACCGCTCACATCTCGTAGCAGCAGCCCATCGCCCATCTGTCGAAACCTTTGGTGAGAATGTAGGGATATTGACCCGAGAGGTCTTCGGACTGGAAGTGACATCGTCTGGCTTTCACACCCTGTTAGCTGCAGCGGTGGATCAAGGTAAGGACTTTGACCAAATTTTCCTAGAGTTCAACCGACAGTTGGGTTTTGAGGCTCAGGCGATACTCCGGGCGCTTCTTGCTGACCGAGACAACGGGGCCAAGTCATGAAGCGGCTAACTTGTCCGGAATACGCTCCAGAATACTCTTACGCCACCTGTGTATCGGCAATCCTCGACGAGCCAGAACGAACCCGGATGATGGCGGGGGTGAACGATATACGAGACACGGCCATTGACTTCGTCGAGCGGGCCGCCGCCGGGGCGACCTGGGAGCTACCTCCTCTCGTTGTGGCGAAAGGCGAAGATCCGATTGTGGTCGGCGATATTCGAAAGAGCGAATTGGTCGCACTATATGAGTATTACATGGTCAGACGCCCCCTAGGGCGCGTCATTTACGATTCGATTTTAGTTGGAGCGGGGGATGAATGCCCAACCTGTGGGGGAATAGGTCATCCACGTACGCTAGATCACTACCTTCCGAAAGCTAACTACCCCAAATTGGCAGTGCTTCCTCAAAACCTCATTCCCGCGTGCCGAGATTGCAACACCGACAAGGGCAATCCGCTAATCGACCAAGCTCATAAACAGCTAATCCACCCGTATTTTGATCAGCCTTGCTTCTTTGATCAAACGTGGATTAGCGCATCAGTCACGCATAGCCAGCCCCACGTAATCAGCTATGCAGCAACTCCTCCAGACACCTGGACAGAAGTGGATCGTGAACGTGCCATAAATCATTTTGAGTTTTTCGGGATCGCGAAGCGTTACAGCGTCGCCGCGAGTAGCGAGCTTATTTTTTTGCTGGATATGCACAGGAGTTATTTCCGCAACAGACCGGCTGAGGAGTTCTCGCAATATCTACGTTCGGCGGCTGAAAGCTCGAGTGTGTTCCCTAATCACTGGCGTAAGGTAATGTATTCCGCTTTGGCAGAGGATCCTCTGTTCTGCGCTCCTTAGCTGTCAAGTTGTGCGATAGGGAGCGCATAGATTGCTTTTAGACTGCTCTGTTGACTAGAACAGCTAGGGCTGGGGCTCTTTCGGTAGGTCTCCACTGGCAGTAAGAGACTGCATGATTTCTTTCGGTAAGATCAGTCTGAAACCAACTTCCTCCGAGCGGCGCAGTCGAAGCATTCCTGATTGGATAAGGCTCCATTTCTGGTGCTCCATCGAAATCGGCGCCAATTCGCGTATGAGGTTGGAAAACGCCTGTAACCACTGAGAGGGTGATTGGGATGCGTCAACACGTCCGTCAGTACCTGGTAGACCTCGCGGGCGGTAAGAGGAGAGGTTATGTTCAAATCATTCTGTGTGCGAGTCATCGCATGCCTAGAGCTAAGCTGAGGGATGACGTAAATGAAAAGTCGCCCTTTCGGGCCAATGGGCCCGGCTCACTTAATCAGCCAAGCATCTCCTTGATGATGGATGCAACGTTCCTGACGCAGTAGAGGGCGCCATAGAAGCCCTGCGCCGAGCGGCACCTAACGCACGGTTGATCGAGGCAGCTTTTACTCCATCACTGTCTGCAAGCGCCGTCCATTGCGCCAGAGCATTCATTCATCATCCGCTGAGAGCGGAGAGTTGATGTCAACATCGATACAGCCGATCAAAGAATCGAGGCGAACCTGGAGAGTTGAATCGAGGGCGATCAGCTTCCCAGGGTTACCCAGGATGTCGTCCTCTAACAGCGTCAGAAACTCGCAAAGCTCCTGGCCATTTTTTGAAGCGTCTGTGCCATCCGTCTCACTGCGAGAAAGGATCGTGGATACGGATGAAGCAGGATTTAAGTCGTTCATGGAACTGACATTATCCGCGCTTGAAGCGCTTGTCATGCGCCTAGTGTGGATTTTGAAAGAAGCTCCTTTGGTTGTCGCTTCTTCGGGCCAAAGCCCGGCTCGCCCCCATGTCTTGACGTTATGTGGCCTACCGTACAGCTCGACTATCATGTAAGTGCTCAATCGCGTAGGTATCCCTGATGGCTAATGCCACTGTGAACGCTAAAGGCCAAATAACCATCCCTGTCCAGGTACGGGCTACTCTTGGCCTGCGACCAGGAGATGAAATCGAATTCGTCGAACTGGAGAATGGTCAGTTCGCCATAGTGGCAGCAACGTATTCCGTTGAGCGACTTAAGGTCATGATTCGCAAACCAAAGGTCAACGTGAGCATTGATGACATGAACGCAGCTTTTGCGCTGAAGGATTAAGTGCTCGTCGATAGCGTTTCCCAAGCAGAAAAGCTTGCTAAGGTTGCGTCGGGTCACTGATGTGTGAGTACACAGAACGCACCGTGTTTGCACGAAACAATAGTCTCAGGATTCACGAAGGCGATTAAGAAGGCCAGAAACAATCTATATGCCTATGATTTTCAGTAGAGAAACCGCCGGGAAAATCGTGCAGCGAGAGCTTTTCGCGATTTCTGTGCCACTGGCTTCATGCATTGCAGAGTTCTAGAAATCTATGGCCGACGCCGCTGTTGGTGAAGTTGTAACGTTCACGTGACCAGCGCAAAAAATCAAAAAAAATTTTGATGCGGATTACTGCTGTCGGCCTTGGCGCACCAATTGACGGTTCTGTTCGGCTGAATGTGATTCAGGACGTTTTCGGGGTTTTTGAGAGTTTTTACGCAACGAGATCTGGGGCCCAATGGCAGAAACCGTCTTTCGATCTGGTCGACGTTACTAGGTACGACTTCATCGAGTTACCCGCAATCCTGACGCCATTTCAGACAACGCGCAGCATCCTGATCGCAGCCGAAAAACCGGGCGCTGGGCGCGACTTCCGTTTGTAAGCAAAGGGTAACTCCGAGGGTTCCTGGGTAGACGGTGGTGTTCAGCAGTTCAGGCCGATGTGCTTTTGAGCAGAGCTTTGACAGCAAATCGGTTTTTTGAAGCCGAGGTCGAGCTGGGAGGGGATGTCAGCGAACTGGATGAGTACACATCTGAGGACGTGAGGAGTGGGCTCGGGCTTCTACTGGTTTCTCGTGCTGCCGGTTTCGAGTGGATGTCACATGAGTCTGCCATGCATGGCTCTACTCGGCGACGATCAGCGCTGTGAACCGAGGGGTTGTCGGTTACGTCATGGCAGTGCGTGGCTGGTGACACTGTTGGTGTGAAAATGCTGGTCGGCACACAGACCGGTAGGCAAGAGGATGCTGCGCTGAGATTGTTCATGGGTGGCGCGCGGAATGATCAGCCATGCACGACGGGGAGGGTAGTGGTAAATGGGCACGCGTCCGGATTTATCAGCGGGCCAGCAACTACTACATGGCGTAGGCGAGATGGTGGCGCGCCGGCTGAAGTTTTCGATGATGATGACGTGATCTATGGCGGAGCGCTGACTCGGATTGTCGTTAGGTCTGACGACCTGGTTGTGAAGGAGGTCGATGGAATTGAAGGGGAGTCGCGGGTTTTTGATGATGACGCAGCACTGAATGGCGGAACTTGGTTTAGCAACCTGGCTTTCGAGGTTTCTGCTCAATAACCAGGGTTCGTGGATTCATCGCCTGCGGTGATTTCCGTTACGCGGTGATAGCGGTTGATGGTTGGATTGTGAGGTAGCCGAGGCGGGTCTTTTGGATCACTCCGAGTTCCTCGGCTTGTTTAAAGACCTGGCATGCTTTGAGGTTGCCTACACGGTTTTCCATGGCAAAGTCTTTCACTTTGATTTTGCTGTGCTTGGGGAGTGTAGCGGCCTGCCGGAGTAGGGAATCGAGCAGACAGTTGTTTGGCACCAATTCGAGATTTTGTGTCTCCGGATTTACTGACTCGTTCAGTGTTGACTCCGGTTCCTCTTTTACCTGTTCAACCTTAGGCTTTTGACTCGGCAGGATGGCCAGGATCAAGGCTGGCACGAGCTCAAGTGATAAAGCAAAGCCTCCACAGATCAGGGCAGCTAGTAGTGCAGGGATGGACGATGCTTTAGACACGGTTGCCTGAATCTCGGCGATCTCCTGAGAGTTAGTTTTTATCCGCTCCATAGCGGCCTGGCGCTGAGTATCCGTCCGGTCGTATGCGGACGATTCGAGTTCCTGGGCTTTTGTGACCATACCTTTGTCCCTCAAGGCCGACGATTCAGAGCTGATCTTCTTTTCCGCCTCACCAAGGGTTTCAATGAAATCGGTGTCCGTCTTTGTCAAAGCTAATAGCTGCACAAGCCGCGCGCCGCTGAGTGCTTCCAAGCGTGAGTGGCTCGAGTTTATTGACCCAACCAATCGGTCATAGGTTGACCACCCAGAAACAGCTCCGAGGATTATTGAGCAAAATAGTACACTGCAAGCGGCAACCAAAAGACGCTCATTAATTAGACGCATAGCTGCAGGCCACGCAAGGTACTTAAAAATATCCAACAAAACAGCAGCCCCAGCAAAGACGAACCGGAGGAAAGGGTCGTCGATGAGACTATAAACTGTCATTGCGACAGATATAGCAGTAACGGATGACAATGCAAAAGCCAGGCAGGCGAGCACCGCAGACAATTTTCTGTCCATGCCGATTTTCCTTGGTTGTTAACTGCGAATTGGTAGTGCGCTAATTATTGTAAAACGGAAGGCCCATCAGAGTTGTATATAACTCGTCTAGATGTTTTTTGGCATCAAAGCCGGTAGAAAAATCTCAATCGCCATAAGCTCATAGTCACCGAAAACTGTGCAAACTAAATAAAGTTCTTCGCCGATAACCAAAAAGTCATCGAGCTCTGATTGCATAGCAACTACGACACACGATGTGTACACCGGGCTTCATACATTCCATCACAGATAAATCGAAACTCGGCAAGTTTTATCGGCGATACACTTATCAACTTACTGGCCTTGGTAGCCACAAGTTGCATAATGTCTCGTGCAAATTTAGATCACCAGCCTCAGTAACGACGTTTGCTATGACATACCGGTAGCCATCCAGGATCGCCATCAATTCACCTTTTTCGACAGTTAATTCCATCAAAAAACCGTAGGCGTCAGTGACTGTTCCATCCTGTAATGATGACTGTCCGGCGACGTGGCCGTTTCTCAAAAAGCGAGCATTTCGGAGAGTGCGTGTAATCGGCTTAGGCGTTGAAAATATTTTTATGTAAAACCTTACGATGGATACTGGAATAAGCAAAAAGTAAGCTGTGAAATATACCCAATATTTGATCTTTTCAAAAATAGCCTTGAACATCACTACTCTTCCTGCGTGGCGCGCCGAGCCAATTCGAGACCACGTCTGCAAGAAGCCAGGACATTGCTGACACCTTGGGGACTCGTACCAACCTGGCGTGCAGCTTCGGTTGTAGACAAGCCCTTAACAAGCACAAGGCGCGCGGCCTCTTGACTTGCTCCACCACGCATCCGCAAAAGTTCGGCCAGCGCCATAAATTGTTCCTCAGTCACCGCTCCCCCTAAAACCCAGATTTAGGCGAGGGATCTTATCGCGTTGGCAGCATTCTGCCTTCAATTGAGCAAAACATACACCCTTAAGGGTTACATTGACAGTGGTTTTTTTGCGAGACCCTCCACACCATGCCGTGGATGAGGCGAGGATGATGCGTGATATTTGTTTGCACATTGAAGCTGCTCCAACGAGTGTGTGAAAAAACCACGAAAAATCTCGTCGCACATGCTCCCGATCTGGTGTGCCGCATCGTCGTACTCAAAGTTGGCGATCTGGTACGTGCTGCCAGCTTTGTCTTCAATGTATAGCTTACCGTCGACTTCGAAGATCGCTTGGATCGGTTGCGTTTGGATGTAGGAGTCGCCGTTTGGAAGGCTTAAAACGTACCCAGCAACGCATTGTCCGGGTACGCCATCACCATTAACGAACCGAGTGTTATGGATGCAGTGAATCAAACTCGTACTCCATTGGCTTTTTGGCAGGTAGAACCAGCGGCTGGCCTGGGATGTACTCGACATAATACTTTGATGGCCTATTGTTGGTGCCTTTGAAGGTCAGATCTATGCCAAGCAAGGCCTCCAGGGCTTCCAGGATCAATCGGGTGTCCCGGTCGAGGCGCCAGTTTGCGCTTTTGATTTTGATTGGGATTCTTCGCGCGCCGGCCTGGAATATGAGGTAGAAGTATCGTAGTCGCTCAGATTGGCGATGTTCGTCTTGATCTCGTCTTTCAATTTCTGTCTGAAGCTCTGAAAGGGTTTCTGGGTCATAGCTGATACCTTCTTGTGTGGTGAGTTTCTGCCAAGTCAATCTGGAACGCTTTAGTTGCCGGCCACTGATGTGTTTGCCGTCGTATTCGTATGAGATGCCTTTGGGTTGGCCTTGTTCGTTGAGGGTTAGGTGGATGTAGACCCTTTGCTTTCTCAGCGCTGCGACGAGATCGAACATGTCGCCGTGGATTGCATTGGTGTGCTCGATGGCGCCGGCAATCTTCGCGATCATCTTGTGTTTCAGAGGGAGGTCACCGTCAGGGACTGATGCTTTGACCTCTGCGTGAGTGAGTGCAACTCCCCAGGTTTCTTTGGGGCTTGGGGCTTTTTTCAACCGGAATATGTCTTCGATCTCGGACACTGAATCCAAGCTCGTAGAGCGCTCGTTGCTGTCTTTCACCATGCTGAATTCGTCGTTGAGCCTGATGCGGTTGGCAACGATGTGAACATGCTGATGATCTTTGTCCTGATGCATCACGGCGACGTATTGATTCGTCTCGTCGAAGCCAAGGTCTGTCAGGTACTTCCGAACTGATGTGCGCCACTGATCTGTAGTTAGGGATTCACCAGGACGGAGTGACATCATCGCGTGGAAGACGGGCTTGATAGGCTTGTCAGCGTCCATGGACATGCGGCGCAGGATCTCGACCTGGTCGAACTCCTTGATGATTTCCATTATGTCGCACTCACTCCCGGCTAGCAGCGCGGAGAGGGGGTCAGACGAAATGCAGTTTGAGTCGATAGTCAGGATTTGGCAGATATCATGGTCATGCTTAGTGCAGCCAAAAATGTACCGAATCCTTTTCTTGAAAGAACCCGAGGACTTAGGGAAGATTTTGCCGATCATGCAACACCCCCAACATTGATCTTGGCGATGTGCTTAACCTTTGCCAGGAGTTCGCTGCTAGATTTCTCCGCGTTTATCATTGAGGCAAGGCTCATTAGTTCGCGAGCGATTTGAACCACGTCAGAGCTGACTTTTGGTTTTGTGTTGTTGTTAGCCACGAAGTCTCGAATGAATGCTCCTGCAGCCTTATAACCAGCTTCCGCCATCTTGTGCTTAAGAGAGTCAATATCGGACTTGCTGAGCCGGATCGTGATCCTCGCGTCTTTTTTCTGCTTCTCAACTACTTTCATTTCGGCCTACCTATTATTGTTTTTATTGGTTAGCTTTTATCAACGCAACACCCGAAGGGATGTGAGTAGTCGCGTATTGTCTGCCGCAGACACAACTGGCTAGCTACTGATATAAGACTATTATGCCGATGGATCCGTAGCAGGTGGGAGTATTTTCGAAAATATAGTAGTTTATTTTCGGTTATACAAAGGTTCGCTGTTGTGAGTGTGAAATCGCAGTAGGGGAGTGCGATTATTGGTTACCTCGCACTATATGAGAGTGATTTCGCAGTAGGTGAGTGCGGATTCACAGGGGGAGAGTGCGAACATGGTTGGATGTCGCAGTATGTGAGTGTGGATTCGCAGTGTGGTAAAGCGATTTTGCAACTGAGAGTGCGGACTAATTCAGGGTGTGACTAATTTGGCCTTGATGGTCACACTTTATGAGTGTGCTACTAGCTGACCCAGTGCTTTTTGATCGAGGGGGGCCAAGGTTTCCAGCAACCCACGGCAAACAACATCTTTTCCCATTTTAGACATTGTATAAATATCGCTTTCTACAAGTACAATTGCGTTCCTGAGTTCCGAGAGATAATCGGTTTTATACCCATCAGTCACATCCACGTCTTGCCCCTTACCATCATGGTTAGATAGCACTTTAGTATAATACTGGCCGATACGCGCTTTTTGAGCCGTCGAGATAAAACTAGCCCGCATAATTTTTCGTGGTAGGCTTTTACCAACCTTATCCTGAACTCTAATCAGAAAGTCCCTGACGCTGGATTCACTGATTTTTTCTTGCTTAACTCCGGAGAAGACGTATTCGCTGATTGAGTGCTTCATCGCATAAAGTAGTTGGCAATACGCACTGTCACTAAGTACCAGGTGAAACTCCTCTCCGTTTTTCAGGGAGTCAAGTTCGTTGAGCTTTGTCCGCGCTGAAAAGATGATTGATCTAGTTGGATGGTGTATATCCGTCTTGCGAATTTTTGCGATTTCACCAGGCCGCACTCCGCTGAAAAGCATAAAGAGGACGGCGGCTGAGACTGTCTTAAAAGATGTTGGCACATCTCGCATCGGTTGTTGATCAGCAATAGCCAAGCACTCCGTAATAAAACCCTCAAGCTCATTCGGATTTATGCGAATCTTGGATCGCTTATTTTCGTGCCAAATATCTAGCCTGGTCATAATGTCGACAGGATTGTATTCGACCAGCCTTTTTGAGCCGTTATCGTAAAAGGCCATGGCAAACGAAAAGATCGAGCCAAGCAGTGATAGTGTCTTGTTAGCTGTCCGCTCCCGTGGCGCGCCAAGTGTCCCATCCTTTTTTGGTACCGGCTTAGTCACCTTTTTGTGCAGGGCGGTCACATCTTTAGCAGCTATTGTGCGCAAAGGCCTGCCGGACAAATTCGGAGCAATGTGATTTTTAAAAGTCTTGCGATAGTCGTCGATGGTGCACTCAGTGAGTTTCGCTTTTGCGATCAGCATGTCCTCGAATGCGCTCTCGACTGTCACTTCGTCCTGCAAGCCTTTAGTGGTTTTTTCCTCCAGCATCGCCTCCAGGTTGGTGTACACCGACAGGGCTTCGTCGCGAATCATCGGAATTTTTGTCGTGCGTTTGTCGTAAGCACTCAGCTTAATCCTGTGGTCGCGCCCCTTGATTTTGCGCACCACAAAAAAGGTTTTACCGCCTGCTTTGGTGACCCTGATCGCCAGGCCTTTGATTTCCGTGTCGTACACCAGGATGTCGGATTTGCCTTTCGGGCAGGTCAGGTCGTCAAGCGCGGATTTGGTGAAATTGATTTTCATAGCCATAAGTGGTGTCTCACTCCCTAAGTGATTGATTCTGGTTTTGTTTTGGGGTTAAATCAGCGCCTGCTTTTGCATTTCCCATGCCCCGATGGTGAAATTGGTAGACACATCAGACTTAAAATCTGCCGCCGCAGGGCGTGCCGGTTCGATTCCGGCTCGGGGCACCATCTCGCTTCATCAAAAAACACCTTTATCTGTCACCAGCGTCTAACTAGACCTTGGTGTTTTTTGCCGTCTGCGATTTGGCATCCAGCACCTTAAATTTGGCAGCCGGCTTGGGAGCTATTTGGGAGCTGACTTGGGAGCTTGGTTGGCAGCTTTCGCCATTCCTGGCACGCCGAGCTCAGCTCTCACCCGCGCTTCAATGCAGCCAAGAATGTCCGTAAGTTATTGATCTAACAAGTTTTTAAGCCTGTAATCACGGGCAAAAGCCGGCCTCAGCGCTCAACTGCTTTTGTATGCTGGCGAGGGGTAAGATGACTTAAAATCCCCCGCTCGTAAGGGCGTGCCGGTTCGATTCCGGCTTCGGGCACCATATATATCAAGGGTTTGCGAGCGAAAGCTAAGCAAACCCTTGTTCGTTTCTGGTCCGCAAATTTAGCGTTGCTCCGCCATTCACTTGGTTGGCGAGACTTTCTTGCCTTTTCGGTTGCGGATGTACTGCTCTGTCATAACAACAGCGGTATGCCCAAGTTGATCCTTGGTCTGCATGATGTCGCCGCCCGACTTTCCCGAAGGCAACCCAACTGCCGGCCCGGCGCAGAAAGCGTTGAATATCTGGTGCATCGACCAGAACGGCGAGGTGACTGGCTACTGCTAGCCGATTGGCTTTAGCGCCGCCCTTCGATGATCATGCGTACTGCCAAGCCCGCGAGAACCGTCCCCATCAGCCAGCGTTGCACGATCTGCCACACGGGCCTGCCTGCGAGGAATGTGGCGATGGAGCCAGCCATGACAGCAATCAGCGCGTTGACGCTCACGCTAATGGCAATCTGTGTAGAGCCAAGCACGATGGATTGCGTCAGCACGCTGCCGTGGTCGGTGGGGTCGATGAACTGAGGTAGCAGCGACAAATACATGACTGCAACTTTTGGATTCAGCAGGTTGGTTACAAAGCCCATCATGAACAGCTTGCGCGGGCCGTCCTTGGGCAGCTCTCGCACCTGGAACGGGGAACGGCCGCCGGGCTTGACCGCCTGCCAGGCCAGGTAGAGCAGATAGAGCGCGCCGCCGAGTCGCAGGGCGTCATACGCATAGGGAACTGCCATGACCAGGGCGGTGATGCCCAATGCGGCGCAAAACATATAAACGACGAAACCCAACGCCACGCCACCCAAAGAAACCAGTCCGGCCGTTCGTCCCTGGCAGATCGACCGCGAGATGAGATAGATCATGTTCGGGCCTGGGGTCAGCACCATGCCGAGTGAGATCAGGCCGTAGGCGAGCAGGTTGGACAGTTCGGGCATCGCGTAACTCCTGATGGATGAGATAACGAATCGAAAGCACCGCTAATTCAATACAAGCGGTTTTCGCCATCTCTGATGGTTTGCACTTGGATGGTGCGGACGATAGTAGAGCCGTCAACAGGAGAGTGTTAGATACAGATTGACTCACAAAACGTCATACAGCACTGGCTACCTAACCGCCGTCCACGCCAGCCTGGGCGATGCGGGGATATTTCCTGAGTCTATAAGGACGGGGCAAAAGGTTATTAGACGTGCCGAAGCTGCTTTGTTAAAAAAATAGTGCATGGCACGCTATCTGCGTGCCCATGCATCTCCATTTGGCTAAATGGAAATCGCCCAACATTGAGCTGGGCAACGATCAATGAGTCTGATTGCCGATACAGGGAAAAGTAGCTGCGACTTTGGCCAACTGCTCGCGCACTAGTGCATTGGGCTCATTGATCCCTCTTCTTTTCGGCCGCTTGACCCTCTCACCCAAAAACCTTCACGCCGGCTCGCCGGGGCCGACAGACACATCCGATGTACGACTCCTTGCCGATTGGCGCACCAGTGGTTGCGGGTCAATACTTTTTACCTGTCCTTGGAGCGCTCCTATGAACCGGCAAGAAGAGTTTTTGGCGAAAGCGTTAGAGGTTCATCATGAATATGAAGAAGCTACGGTCGCCGTTCACAAGATGATGCGTGAGAACAGGGCTATAGGCGCGGAATGGGATGCGGCTGTAGCGCGGCAGATCGCATCTCTTGATGCCTGGATGGAGCTGCCCCACGAATTCGGGGACTTCAAGGCGGATGAGTGACAGGTTTCGATTTCAGTGGCGTGGGGTCTTCGGCAACCGGGCGTTTTGAACCTCCTCAATCTGAGGACATCAAACGACTATAACGTCAGGCACGGGCCTGCCCGGAGATGATCAAATGAAACGCACAACTGCTTTGATTTTTGTGGTGTCAGCGGCGTTGTTACTTGGTGGTTGCTGGCCGTATTGGCATGACCATGACCGTCGCGGACATGATCATGGGCGTTACTACGGTGACACTCATCACGCACAAGAGTATCGCCGTGCATGAATCGATGTAGCGGAGCCAGGATAAATTCGTCTCGAGCCCGGCAGTTCAATTGACTGCCGGGAGGAGGGCGTCTTATAGCCAATAGCGGCGGGTGGAGCGATCCCGGCGAAGGGAAAAGCCCGACACGAGATCGGGCTTGAACGTGCACGTCAACTCAACCGTTTAATCGTGTTTGTACTTATTCTTGTATTTATGATGGTGTTTACCGTTGTAACCTCTGCCCTCTGAGCCACGATGGCGATTATCGTCGGACAGGTTATTACCTAGTGCGCCGCCCGCGGCACCGCCGAGGCCTGCGCCAATGGTGGAGCCGGTTGAGCCACCCAACTGATGACCAATCACCGAGCCCCCCGCCGATCCGAGCCCGCCGCCGATCGCGGCGTTGGTTTTGTTGCCCCTCGGCGCAGCGACAGCGCTGCCTGCAGCGCCCCCTACACCCGCGCCGATCGCTGCACCGGTGCTACCGCCCATTTGCTGACCGACTATGTTGCCCAGCGCGCCGCCAAGGCCTCCGCCAACGGCTGCGTTGCCATCTCCAGCGGCCATTGCTCCTTGTGTGATCAGGGCACCTAGAGCAAGGGTAAGCAGTGTGATTCGCATGCTGTGCACCTCAATAAGTAGTTTTTGTGTTCAGACTGCTATTTTGACTATTGAGCATTGTGAAACGTGCATTGTTGCTTCCTGCCGCCAAGCTGCTCTCGTCAGCGCATTGACGATAAAGAGAGCACTTGAACTGTAGAGGGTGCGGCAAAGCCAAAGTTCGACTTGCGATAATGGCACGTTGTCGAAAGTTTACACAGGAGCAACAAAAAGCCCGCACGCGGTGGGCTCTTTAGTGCGGGTTACTCGACGATCAACTACCAGAGGGATGCAGCAATGACTGAGCGCCATATGATCCACTCGGAAACGCTTTCGAACGGACGCAAGATCGAGGTCAGGGCCAAGATTATGAGGGACGGCTCGTTGCAGATGTTCATCGGTGTTTACCAGCCTGACGGTGCGGTCCTCTTTGAGGATCACGACCCAAAACCGCATCTGCTGGACATGGAGGACGCTCTGGACTGGGGGATCGAAATCGCGAGACGCACTGGTAACGCCCCTGAAGCCAGTCAGGCTTGATAATCACTGGGCCTGTTTTTTGCTGTGCCACCGTTCTCTAATGAATCATTGATCTGCTTCATGGTCGTATCTATGGGTGAACGCTCTGCGAACTAAACTTGCGGGTAGCGAAAATCCTTCTCCGTAGTACTGACCCTTGCTTTTAGGATGTTCATATGAAGCGCACAGCGATAATGATCCTGGCCATTTCAAGCTCTCTCCTGCTGGGAGGCTGCTGGCCTTACTGGGAAGATGGAGACGGGTACGGTCGAGGTCACGACCGTGGTCGTGAGTATCACCGTAGTTATGATCGCCATGATGACCGTGGATACGAGCGTCGTGAGAATGATCAGGGCGAAGGTCGTTACCACAAACGTGATCATGACGACAGAGACGACTGACGCTTGAGGCCTGGTCGGAACGAGGAAAGGTCATGCAGATTCTGACAGCAAGGACGGTTCGGCCCGTCAGCCAATGGTTGATGGCGGCGGGTATCGGCCTGATCGCGATGATGACCAATGTGCAGGCTCAAACTTCACCTCAAGCCACTCAAGAAATAAAGAGCCTGCTGGATTTTGTCGAGCACAGTGAGTGTCGGTTCGTGCGTAACGGAAGCGAATATCCGGGCTCCCAGGCTCGGGCGCATCTGGAGAAAAAGCTGAACTACCTCGAAAGCAAGAACATGATCGGCAGTGCAGAAGACTTCATCGATCTGGCGGCCACTAAAAGCAGCATGAGTGGCAGTCTCTATGAAGTGCGATGCCCAGCAGGTGTACAACCCGCAAGCCTCTGGCTGAAGACCGAGCTACAAAGGCAGCGTCAGCTTCATTGAATCGGTCTGAAGTCGAGAAAGCCCAGTGTGATGCTGGGCTTTTTCGTTTCCGGGCGTCGTACTGCTGGATTGGATCGGCCGGTCAGTCACTTCGAGGCTATCCTGTGATTTCAAGCCGAGGGCGCAGTGACGTATAGGTGCGACTAGAGTGAATAAATCCCGACTTTCGATATAGAAACAGTAGTGAGCGTTGCTCCGTTGATAGTCCCCTTCCTGGTCTGAAGGTTCTTATGGCGCCCCACACGCAACCAGGGAGGGTGGGCCGTGGTGGCATTGGAAAAGTGGCGATTATGGACACGAGAGTCAGACTGGCGAGCGGCGAAGAGGCAGAAGACTTTTTCGTGCAAACACTGGAGCAGGCTGTCGATGCCGTGGTGGTCATTGATGACCAGAACGACGTGGTGTTTTTCAATGCGGCTGCCGAACAATTTTGGGGGTGTTCCCGTGTAGAAATACTGGGAAGCAACGTCAATAGACTGGTTCCTCATGCCATACGTCCCCACCATGACGGATATGTCGGCGCAAACCGGGAGACCGGGGTCAACAAGATCGTAGGCGCTAGCCGGGATATCCATATCACGCGCAAGGATGGCGAGGAGCGCTGGGGCGCGATGTCGATCTCGAAAATCACCTTGCAGGGCCGAATCCTTTATGCGGCCTTCCTCAAGGATGTGACACAGACGCGCCTGAAAGATATCGAACACCGATTGCTGTCGATGTCGGTCAATATCACCAGTTCTGCCACCTGTATTGTCGACGCCGATGCGCGTCTCATCTATGTCAATGACGGGCTTATTCGATTGCTCGGGTATTCCCGTGAGGAGGTCATCGGACGGTCGCCCCTGATGTTCTTTGTCTCCGATATTCAGGCCGAAACGCGTGCGCAAGCGGTGCTCGAAAGAGTCCTGCATGGTGAGTCCAGTGAGGCCAGCGCACTGATCAGCAAGCGTAATGGTCAACGGTTGTGGGTGCATATTTCGTCGACCCCCGTGTTCGACGCTCAAGGGAAGGTCGACAACATTGTCATCGTGCTGACCGACATCACCCGGTCAAAGCTGCATGAGGTGTTGCAGGACAAGGTGATAGGGGCTCTTTTGAAAGAGCAGTCTTTGGAACGCGTATTGACCCTGATGTGTCAGGAAATCGAACGCATCGCGCCCGAAGTCATCGTTTCGATCCTGAGTGTGGACCCGGAGGGATTTCTGCACCCGCTGGCCAGTCCTGGTTTGCCGACCGATTACTCGAGAGCGATCGAGGGGTTACCGATAGGTCCTGTTGCCGGGTCTTGCGGGACGGCGGCCTACAGGGGCGAACCGGTTCTGGTGACGGATATCATCCACGATCCGCTCTGGGCGGATTACAAGTCGCTGGCCGAGAAGTCGGGTTTGCGAGCATGCTGGTCTATTCCCGTGCGCAACGGTGCAGGACGGATCGCTGCCACCTTTGCACTCTATTTCAAGGAATGTCGCGGCCCCGACACCTTGCATGCTCACCTGGTGACGGCGGGAACTCACCTGTGCATGTTGGCGCTCGAGCGGGAAGAGGCGCGTGAATCCATTCGAAGGATGGCGTTTTATGATGCGTTGACCGGTTTACCCAATCGCAGTTTTTTGCTGGCACAAGCGGACCGCGCCATTGCCGAAGTTGCTCAGGAGCAGGCTGAACTGGCGGTACTGTTTGTCGACCTGGACCGCTTCAAGCAGGTCAATGATGCGCTGGGGCATGCTTCGGGCGACGAGTTGCTGCAAGTCGTGGCGCAACGGCTACGCAGTGTGCTCCGGGAGTCGGACATTGTCGGGCGGTTATCCGGCGATGAGTTCGTTCTGGTGCTTCCAAGGATGAATGCCACGCAGGTCACGACCTTTCTCGAGCGGCTGAAGATGACCCTGAGTATTGCGGCCAATATAGCCGGCACCTCCGTGGTCCTGTCGGCCAGTATCGGTATAAGCATGTTTCCAGTTGACGGGCAGGATATGGAAAACCTGCTGCATTGCGCCGATATTGCGATGTACCAGGCCAAACGTACCGGCCGTGGCAGCTTCAGTTTTTTTCTCGAAGAGATGAACAAGATCGCTCAGGAACGTTTGATACTTGAGACGGCGTTGCGTGTGACCCTGGCTGACAATGCTCTTCACCTGGTTTATCAGCCACAAGTCGATCTGAGGAACGGGCGTCTTGTTGGCGTAGAGGCGCTGGCACGCTGGGAACACTCAATACTGGGCAGTATCTCGCCAGCACGATTCATACCTTTGGCCGAGGAGTGCGGGTTAATCAACGAGTTGAGTCAGTGGGTATTGCAAGAGGCCTGCGGGCAATTGGCGCAGTGGCGCCAGCAAGGATTCGTGGTCCCGTCCATGTCGATCAATCTGTCACCGATCAACTTTCACAATCTGAATCTGGTGGGGCTGATCGCCGAGCAATTGCGCCGATGTAAATTGCAGCCCGCCGATTTGTGCGTGGAGGTGACGGAAGGCGTATTGCTTTGCAACAGCCCTGGTTCAGAGCAAACCATCCAGGACCTGCATGCCTTGGGTGTGCGTCTGGCGATCGATGACTTTGGTACGGGTTATTCCAGCCTGGGGTACTTGCGGCGGTTGCCGATCAGTGAGCTGAAACTGGACAAGAGTTTTGTTGATGACCTGGAACACGATGCTTCCTGCCGCGCATTAAGCGAGTCGGTCATCGGTATTGGCAAGGGGCTTTCCTTGCATGTTGTTGCTGAAGGCATTGAGCACGCTGCCCAGCGTGACATTCTCAGAGCGCAAGGTTATGAGGTCGGGCAGGGATATTTCTTCTCTGTCCCATTGTCTTCCGGGGCGCTCATGCAATGGATGCTGAGCAGCCCGAGCGGGCGATAAACGGCGTAGAAATAACCCTGGCGAGCCACGGCCGTCGATCAGGTCCTCATCCCTGACATCTATACTCTTTGTCATGCATTCAGCCATGGGATCCCGATCCCGGGACCTATCCTGTTCACTCGCTGGTGATAAAGCCTTGGCATAGATTTACGAGGGCTCAACATGCGGATTTTGATAGAGGTTGCAGCCTTTTTATTCATTTCAGGGTGCATGACTTCTCCAGTGCCAGCAGAGAAAGCCGCTCGGGTTCCAAGTGATCGGGTTTTTGCGTTTCAGCAACCCATCGAGGGAAGCAGCGGAACGATTTTTGTGACGCGTGATGGCGGTTTGCTGGGTTCGGCCTGCTACATCGGTGTTTATGTGAACGGTGATTTTGTTGCGCGAGTGGGACCTGGTGAAGGAGCAAGATTTTTCACCAAGCCCGGGGAAGTCTTTGTCGGCGCAGGAGAAGACCTGAAGGGTAACGGCCTGTGCTCCATAGGTATTTCCTTGCGCGAAGTCGTAACGACCATGGATGCCGGAGAGGTAAGGCATTTTCGAATTTACGGTGATGCGAGCGAGGGCATTTCAATAGCGCCAAGCTCTCATTGAAGTAGCAGCATGCTTCATCGAGCCGCGCTTCGACCTTTAAAAAAGTGTGGTTATTTAAGGACTTAGGTGATTTTTTGTGTGGAAAAAAGATGTAAATATCTTGTTACATCTAGAATGGTGAGCTATTATCGCGCTCGTGTTCACCTACCACGGTTTACGCATTTTTAAGCCCCAAGCGTCCATCAGCTGCTTGGGCTTTTTTTTGCCTGAAATTTGCCGCTGGCTGGTACTGGTTTTGAACATGGGTCGTTTCTAAACTTCTAATACGTATCGACCGCAGGGCGTACGAGAGGTGAGCCATGAAGACCGATCCGCAAGCTCCGGGTACTAAAAAACCGGTTGAACCGAGCACCCGCTCGGGTGATACACAGCAGGACCGCGATGAACTCCAACCAGATAATCCGAAAAAGTGGAAGGATGTTCAAAGCGCGGTCGAGAGCGAGCTGGAAACACTGCACGATAAAGCCAGACCCCTCTAAGTGGCGTTCGCCAGCAAGTACAAGTCATGCATCTCACCGTTGGGTGAGATGCATCTTGCGAATCAGGCAATCAGATCCACTTTGCCACTGGCCAGGCGATAGATGCCCCCGACAACTTTCAATGTGCCCTTGCTCAGCGCTTCAGTCAGCACAGGTGAGGCTTTCTTGAGGTTGTTTACCGTGTCTTTGACGTTTTGCACGGTCGCGTTCTCGAGAAGATTTCCCGGATCCTTGAGTACCTTCTCGATAGAGGGCCTCAGTGCGTCAGTCAGTTTCTGGATTTGACCGGGGAAAACCGCATTGTCCTTCGTTGCCTTGATGCCGGCATTGAGTGCGCCGCAGTCTTCATGCCCCAGCACCAGAATCAGTGGTGCGCCGAGCACCAGGACCGAGTATTCCAGGCTTGCCAGGCCTTCCTCCGTGACGAAGTTGCCCGCGACACGCACCGCGAAAAGGTCGCCACGGGCCGTGTCGAACGCGTACTCGGGGGCGATGCGCGAATCAGCACAACTCAAAACTGCCACGAACGGGTTCTGACCAGAGACCAGGGCTTCACGCTCGGACTTGAAATCATGTGTCTTGGAGGTACCGCTGATGTACCTCTTATTGCCAGCGACCAGTCGTTGAAGGGCCTTATCGGGGGTGATCGCATTTTGTGGTTTTGGAGGCGGGGCCTTTTTCTCGGCGGCCTGGACGATGCTGTCAGGCAGCGCACCGGCAAGCAGCAGGGCGCCAGCCCCTAGTCCTGCAAGCCGGAGAAAACGACGACGGCCATTTGCGTCCGGCGCGGGGTTTGAATCACAGGATTCACACATGATTTGTGTACTCAGGATTTGGGAGGGAGTGGCTCGCTATCAAGGGCTAATACTTCCGGAACCTTCAGCACTTCTTCGTTGGAGTCTAGATGCTTTGCAAAAGCCTGTTGCGGGCTTCGCATCATTACAAAGTGCGAAACAGACAGTACTTTGAGATTAATTCATTCGCGTTTGCCGAGGTCAGCTAACCTGTAATGGTCAAGCAACACTCCAGTACACGCCCCCCCACGGACGGAATACCATGTTTCCTCTTCTTCAGCTTTGCCAGATTGTGGAGTCCGGTTTCTATCCACTCTCATGCACCTGCACGGTGAATCCCGACGGGTCGTTGAGGGTCACAATTGTCGATCCAGAATCCGGACGGGTTGAACTGCTGATCACCGGCGTGTCGACGTCGACGCTGACCAGTGTCCGGGAGATCGCCAACTTTATCGGTGAGCTGCGTACTGAATTGAAAGCCGGACGCAGGGCGTTCGCAGGCTGATGCAACGATCAAGTCAGGTCACAGGCCGACGATTGGGCGCCTGGCCAATGATCGGGTGGCTGGCTTGATTCGCCGCTCAAGCGAGGTACCAACTCTGGGAGTTGCATCCAGTGCACAAGAGGGTTATCAAGTCTTTTGCAGTGGAAACGATTTTCAGAGCGTCGCATCGAGTGATGCCGTGACGCGGAGGGAATTGCCATGTTACTCAACAAACCCGAACACGAACTGCGCAGCGATTTCCAGAACCTTGCATCTGATTTGCGATGGTCGGCGGTGGAGCTCAAAGCCATTGCCGAGCGGCTGAGACAGACCGGTAATGAGGTCGATGCCCAGTCACTGCTGAAGACGTGTCAGGTGTTGGAGACCGCCGAAGAACGGCTGGCCATCTACGCGGGGGAAGTGAAGGCTCATCGAATACACCTTGAATAAGCATGGGCCGCCGTTGCAGCTTGCTCAGGGCTGCCAGGTTGGCTCTGCGGCAGCATTGCAGATTTTTTGGAACAATGGAGATTTCCGGGCGTCTCACATGAGGTTGCCGCACAGAGTCAGGAGATATACCCAGTTGAAGGAAAGGTTATCAAGTCTTGCCGTCGTCACGTTAATGGCAATTGGCGGTATTTCGTTGCTGTTCGTTGCTAAATACTGCATTGAATACTTCGTAGGCCCCATTGCTGAATCATGGATCGATCTCGCGCTCGTCCTCTCGGGCTATGTACTGTTCTTTCTTCTTGAGCCCATTCGCAAGTCGGTGAGTAAAAAATGGAGCAAAGGGGGGGAGCCGAAAAAGACACGGCGAGGGAGTGTGAGGGGGCATTGATAAGGCGCTGGCTTCCGTGGGGTGCTGTGATATTTCCGTAACCATGACAACCCTTTCACGAAGTCTTCACCCTGACGGGCCTAGATTGACCTGACTCCTTTGAGATATCCCCTTCAAGCCCGCCCGCATGCGGGCTTTTTTTCGTCTTCAATATTGTCCATTCGTCGACAGGCTCTCCAATGAGTCTTTATTTATTACTTTTGCCGAGGCCTGACAAATTCGATAAAGTTAACCATTAGGTCAGCTTTTCGGCTTTTCAGCCCTTCGTATCGTCAGGAGGGCTCCTGAGACCAGAGATTTCCCTGTACACCATAACGACATGGGCGGAATTCATAACCGTCCAGAGGATGATCCATGTCCAACCGTGATATATCCCGGCGCTCCTTCCTGCAGGGCGGGTTGATTGCTGGCGTCAGCGTCACGCTGACCCCGCTCAGCTCCCAGGCGCTGGCTGCCTTGATGGAAAACAGCGTGACCGTGCCGTCCGAGCAATGGCTCGGCAACAACGGCAAGGCACGCATGCGCAACGACTCATTGTCCAAGGTCTGCGGCAGCAAGGTATTTGCCCGCGACATCCGGGCCAAGGACATGCCAGGCTGGCCGCAGCAACAAGGTCACGCGATGTTGCTCAAAACCATTCGCGCCGACCGCATTTATGACGGTTTCGACTTGTCGTTGCTTGGGGCCGATCTGCAGCCGGATCGCATCGTCACCGCTGAAGACCTGGACAAGGACGGCATCGTTTTCCCTGAAGACCACGCACCTGATCCGTTGCTGCCGACTGGCAAGGTGCCGATGTTCATCGGCCACCCGGTAGCGATCCTGATCTGGAACGATTTCGAGCGTTTCCGCCAGGCCAAGAACAAGCTCAAGTTCAACGACAAAGCGATCCGCTACGGCGCCGAGGCACCGTTTTACACGCGTGATCCTTATGGCAGTTTCCGTTACGTGCGGGTTGGTGGGGCGACCTCAGCGGATGAAGATGAATTCGCCAGCCTGAAGGACTCGATCCTGTTCCCGATGATTCGCGAACGGCGCCCGGTATGGAACGCCCAGCCGAACCTGCATGGCAACCTGACCGAACGCGGCCTGTTTTATGCCGATCGCATGAAGCAGCAACTGGAAACCCCGCCAGAAGGCTGGATGGTCTTCGACGAACGCTACAAGACACCGTCGATTGAACCGGCTGCAATGGAACCGGACAACGGCAATGGTTGGTACGACCCGGCAACCAAGACGCTGCATTTTGTCGTCGCAACCCAGTGCCCGCTGGAAGCTGCGACCGAAACCGCGAAGATGATCGCGCCGTCGCGTTTCGGCTTGAGCACGCTGAACATGCACCCTGGCTACACCGTCGGCTACGGCTCGAAAGACCACAACATTTTTGTCTACTACGCGGCGTTGGCGGCGTTGTATGGCGCCGGTGTACCGGTGCGTCTTGCCAACGACCGATACGAGCAATTCCAGAGCGGTATCAAGCGTCATCCGTTCGACATTCGCTACCAGTTGGCCGTCGATAAACAGGATCAAAGCTTCAAGATTTTCCGTGCGGACATGTCCATCGATGGCGGTGGTCGAATCAACTACAGCCCTTCGGTGGCGGCGGTCGGTGCGACGGCCGCGCAGTCGATTTACTACATGCCACAAAACGACCTGCAAGTGACCGCGTACCACTCGCGCGGCGTTGAAGCCGGCTCCATGCGTGGCTACGGCACGCTGCAAAGCATGGCTGCCACCGAGATGATGGTGGATGAAATCGCTGATCGTCTGGGTATCGACGCCATTGACCTGCGCAAGAAAAACGCGCTGCGGTCCGGGATGAAAAACACCCAGGGCGCAGTGCCGGCCGGTGCGTTGCGCCTGCATGAAATTCTCGAAAAAGCGGCTCATAACGAACTCTGGAAAAACCGCCACGCGCTGAAAAAACAAGAGGACGCCAAGGACCCGGAAAACTGGTACGGCATTGGCTTCGCCATTTGCCAGAAAGACTTCGGCACCGGTTCCGAAGCGCCGATGGCAAGTGTCGAATTTACCGCCGAAGGGCATATCACGCTGCGCCATATCGGCATCGAGATCGGTACCGGCATGTCCACTTCCCAGGCCTTGGTGGTCGCCGATTTCCTTGGCAACCCGGCCAGTGAAGTGAAGACCGGCGAAACAGAATGGAAGGAGCTGCAACTGACCAGCAGCGGCAACCCGTACCTCATGAGCCAGGCTGAGCAGGATGCCGTGCTGCGCAATCCGCGCTGGGTCGGCAAGATTGCCTCGGCGTCGTCGGCGACCAACTCCGCCTACTACTTCAGCCACGCCACCCGTGAAGCAGCGCGCGTGCTGTTCAACCACGGTCTGTGGCCGGCCGCCGTCGAAATCTGGCGTCAGGGGCCGTTCGGTGGTCAGGCCAACCCGTATGTGCTGCGCCGCGAAGACGCCCATTGGGTGGACGGCAAACTGACCGCCAACGGCATGGAACCGCTGCCATTTGCGGTGCTGGCCAAACGTGCCCATGAGCGCGGCCTGGTGACTGGCGCGACGGTGCACGGTTTCAACCGCTGGAGCTGGGCCGAGGCCGAGTACAGCATCAATGGCGTGCGCAAGCGTCTACCTCTCGACGGTCTCGCCGTGAAGTATGGCGACGGTGCGCCGAACGCGATCAAGGCACAGATGAACAGCGCCGGTTTCCACCTGCTGGATCGGCAGAACATTGCCTACCCGGCGACCCAGCTGAACAACGCGGCGGTGACCTATTACAGCCCCGTGGCGACGCTGGTTGAACTGAAAGTGAACAAGGGTTCGGGCGAGGTGAAAGTCCTCAACCATCACTCCTGGCTTGAATGTGGCCGGGTGCTGGTGCCAGAACTGGTCAAGGGCCAGCTCGAGGGCGGGATCGCCATGGGCATCGGCCACGCGCTGCTGGAAGAAATGCCACTGTACGAAGGTGGACCGGGGGAGGGTGACTGGAACTTCAACCGTTACCGTTTGCCGCGTGCCAAGGACGTCGCGGTGTGGACGCAGACCTCGGAAATCCTCCCGCCGTTGTCGCCGAGCGACCCGTCCAAGGGCATCGCCGAAGTGGTGATGATTCCGGTGGTGGGCGCCATTGCCAACGCCGTGGCCCACGCAATCGGCAAACGGGTCCGTGACCTGCCTATCACTCCAGCACGCATCAAGGAGGCCCTCAATGGCTAACCGTCCGCTTCAAATGACCCTCAATGGTCAATCCGTCGGTCCCGTCGAGGTCCCTGATGATCTGCCGATGATCGACTATCTGCACGAATACCGAAACCTGACCGGCTCGCGCCTGGGCTGCGGCCAGGGCATTTGTCACGCTTGCGTGGTGATTGTCGACAACCCCGACGGCACCAGTGAAGAAGTACGCACCTGCATCACCGGCGCGCATTACTTCGAGGGCAAGAAAGTCC
The DNA here is from genome assembly GCF_056397005.1 of Pseudomonas sp. 05N431. Lineage (NCBI taxonomy): Bacteria > Pseudomonadati > Pseudomonadota > Gammaproteobacteria > Pseudomonadales > Pseudomonadaceae > Pseudomonas > Pseudomonas sp. 05N431. The sequence continues at coordinate 463,675 of NZ_JBFTMN010000001.1, read as the reverse complement.
GCACCATCGAAGGCCACGCGACCCGCGATGAAAACGGCAAGGTCACCGAACTGAATCCGATCCAGCAACGCTTTGTCGACGAGTTCGCCTTCCAGTGCAGTTATTGTGCCCCGGGCTTCGTCAACGCCGCGACCGTGCTGGTGGAAAAACTCCAGCGTCAGCCGATCAGAAAAAGCCAGCTGGAGGCGGTTATCGAAGACAGCCTCGGCCACCACATTTGCCGCTGCACCGGCTACGTGCGCTATTACAGCGCCACGCGCAACGTGCTGACCGATCTTGGCCTGGTCAAGGAGGGTTGAGCATGAAGCGACTACTTTCCAGCCTTGGCACGGCGGTTGGCCTGGCCGTTTCGCTGATGGCGATCCAGCAGGCCCAGGCAGCTGATCAGCAGCAGATCAAGCGCGGTGAATACCTGGCGCGGGCGGCGGACTGCATGGCTTGCCATACCGCGCCCGGTGGCGCGCCTTATGCGGGCGGACTGCCGATCGTGTCACCGTTCGGCACCATTTATGGCACTAACATCACCCCGGACAAGGATCACGGCATTGGTTTGTACAGCGATGATGAGTTCTTTGCCGCGCTGACTGAAGGCAAGCGTCGTGACGGCGCCAACCTGTACCCGGCGATGCCATACACCTCGTATCACCTGATGCCGCGTGAAGACTCCGATGCCATTCACGCGTACCTGAGGACGGTTGCGCCGATCAACCGTGCTGCACCGGTCACCAGCCTGAGCTTTCCGTTCAACGTGCGTATGGGGCTGATGGGCTGGAACATGCTCTACGGCAAGGACGTGAAACTGACGCCGGCTGAAGGCAAAAGTGAAGACTGGAAACGCGGCCAGTACCTGGTCGACGTACTCGGTCACTGTGGCGAATGCCACACGCCGCGTGGTTTGCCCGGCGCGATGCAGCAAGACAAACGCTTGACCGGCGGCCTGCTCAATGGCTATCTGGCGCCAAGCTTGCTCGCCAACGATCTGGCGGCACGCGGCTGGACGCATCAGGACCTGAGCTCCTTCCTCAAGCACGGCATGAGCGCTCAGGGTACGATGTTCAACGAGATGTTTCCGGTGTTCCATAACAGCACCCAGAACCTCAATGATCCGGACCTGGCGTCCATGGCGACTTTTCTGCTCGGCGACCCGCCACCGCAAGCGCGGGTGTTGAGCGAAGTGCCGTTGGACAAGATGACCGAAAGCGCCCAGCGCGGCCGTCAGGATTACCTGAACGTTTGCGCCGGTTGCCATGGCGTCAACGGCGAGGGCAAGCCGCACATTGCGGTGGCGATGCAAGGCAACACCACGTTGCGCCTGGAAGATCCGCGCAATCTGTTGCGGGTGATTGAGGACGGGATTGGCGAGCAAAAATTTGCCGGCTTCGAGCGTATGCAACCGATGCCGGGTTTCGCCGACAAGTTGAGCAATCAACAAATGACGGACCTGATCAGCTATTTGCGTCAGGCCTGGGGCGGTCAACCGGCTGATCTGTTGATCGGCCAGATCGAGCAATTGAAGGCAGATGCTCCCGTTGAGCACAAGGCACACTGATATGCAGCATCTTGACCTGCAAGTGGTTCGGCGAGCGTTGGCCTGGTCCAGCGCCGGTCAGCGTGTATGGCTCTGCAGCGTGCTCGGCACCTACGGCTCGGCGCCTCGTGCGCCGGGCTCGATGTTGGCGGTCAACGACAGCGGGCAATGGATTGGCTCGTTGTCGGGCGGCTGTGTCGAGGACGACTTTCTGGCGCGCATGGCCGAAGGGGCGTTTCTCGACGCCGTTTCGGTGGTGCGTTACGGCGAAGGCGATGATCCGCGCTCCACGATAAAACTGCCCTGCGGCGGGTTACTCGACGTGCTGGTGGAAAAGCTTGAGCCTGAGTGCGAGGTGCAAGCCCATCTGCGCGAACTGGAGTCCGCGTTGCTGGGGCAGCGTCGTTTGATTCGCGAAGTGAATCTGGCCAGCGGCGCACGCAGTCTACTGGTTGACCGTGAACACGGGCCGCGTATCGAACGGGAAATCGACCGGGTGCGTGTGCGTGTCGGTGCGGCCCAACGCTTGTTGCTCGCCGGTTATTCCAGTGTCGCCCAGGCGTGTGCCGAATTCGCGGTGGGGCTGGGTTTCGAGGTGATTCTGTGCGACCCGCGCGATGAGGTTCTCGAGGGTGTGGTCCTTGAGAACGTGGAGATTCGTCGTGAGTTGCCGTCGATGTTCATTGCCGATGGCGGCTGTCACAGCGATACCGCCGTGGTGGCGCTGACCCACGATCCGCGCATCGACGATTTGGCCATGATGGAAGCGGTGCGCACCGAGGCGTTTTACATCGGTGTGATGGGCTCGATGCAAACCTCGCAAAAGCGCTTTGAGCGTTTACGGCGTATCGGTGGTTTGGGCGAAGCTGAGCTGGCACGTATTCACGCGCCGATCGGGCTTAATCTGGGCAGCAAGACGCCGGCGGAAATCGCTTTGGCGGTGCTTGCCGATATTCTGCGTATACGCAGCGGTATAGCTCGGGATCAACTCTGAAAAACAGCGTGTCGGCGTGCTGCCGATCCCTGGCGAGTCCCGACTTCAGCGTATGAACCGAGACTTGCTTAGCGGAATCGAGGCAGTGGCCGGTCAACAGGTTTGAGTGATGTCAGCGCGTTCTGAATCAGCGGGGCATCTTTCTCGATGTCTTGCAGACGGTCGCGAATTTTCATCGCGGTGGGGTGGCCGCCATGGATGTCGACCCAGTCGGCGATTTCCTTGCAGGCAGCCGCCAAGCGCGCCTGACGTGAGTCGAGCAGGGTCAGCAGGGTAGTGATGGACTCTTTTTCGGACATGAGAAACACCTCCGTATCAGAGAAGCTTTTGATCGAGCAACAAAACGCTCGCCGGGCGCGAGCGTTTGCCGATGGGGCGCCGATCCTTCAGCTGGAATCAGTATAGACCCGCAATGCCAATGGCGGTGGAGCCGCATGCAGCCTGCGTTTCAGACTTTACGCGAGCTCCGTGAGCTGGCGGCATTGAGCCGTCGACACTCCTTCATGGCATCTTCCATATGCTCATAACCGTCGCCGATAAAGCCGCCCGTGCGCGTATCGGCGATCCGGTACCAGACCGCCGTTATCGGCTGCTGATGAGACACTTCACCCTCACGGCGACCCTGAGCGGTGGCCTTGTTGAAGCGTTTCACAACGAATATGTCTTCCATGGCGTCACCGACGCTCCTGTCGTGTACACATCAACTATAGAAGCAAGTTGAAAAGGTGCAAAAACGGTCTGTGCTGTTTGTCGACTTACGCGAGGACCGCCACCGCCTTGATTTGTGCCCACAGTTGCTGGCCGGGGTGCAGTTGCAAGTGATCGCGGGAGTAGCGGGTGATGCGCGCCAGCAAGGGGGTTCCGGCAGCGTCCAGGCGCACCAGCACGTGGGCGGCGTTGTCCGCGGAAATTTCGCTGGTCACCGTCACTGGCAGGCGATTGAGGATGCTGCTGAGTTCACCGCCCTGAAGACTCAGGCTGACATCGCGAGCCTGGACTTTGACACGCAACAACTTGCCCACGGCCAAAGGCGAATGCGCGACCCGCACGTTCAATTGGCTGCGGGGCAGTTGCAGGGTCAGCAGTTGATAATTGGCGTCGTAGTCCGTCACCTGACCCTCGATCACCACGCCGGCGTCGTCGCCCAAGGCCAGCGGCAGGTCGAGCCGCGCCAGCGTTTCGCCGACAGGTCCACTGGCCAGGGCTTTGCCGTAGCTGAGCAGGACAATGTGGTCGGCCAGTCGCGCGACTTCATCCTGCGAGTGACTGACGTACAGCACCGGGATTTCCAGTTCGTCGTGGAGTCGTTCGAGGTACGGCAGGATTTCACTTTTGCGCTGTGAATCCAGCGCTGCCAGTGGCTCGTCCATCAACAGTAGTTTCGGGCTGGTGAGCAGCGCGCGGGCGATGCCGATCCGCTGACGCTCGCCACCCGAGAGGTGTTGTGGATGACGGTCGAGCAAGTGGCCGATCCCCAGCAGTTCGGTGGCGTGCGCCATGTCGACCCGGCGTTGCTGGCGTGGAATGCGCCGCAGGCCAAACTCCAGGTTGGCCAGTACTGACAGATGAGGAAACAGGCTGGCCTCCTGAAACACGTAGCCCAGCGCCCGTTTATGCGGGGCGACAAAAAGCTTTTTACCGCTGTCCTGCCAGACTTCGTCATTGATCTGGATAAAGCCTTGCTCGGCCTTTTCCAGGCCGGCGATGCAGCGCAGGCAGGTGGTTTTACCTGAACCTGAATGACCGTACAGCGCCGTCACGCCGCGGCCGGGCAGGTGCAGGTCGACGTCCAGGGAAAAATCCGGGTAGCTCAGTTTCAGCCGAGCGTGAATCGTTGAGGTCATCGATCAGCTCCAGCCGGCTTTGGTTTTACGGCTGGAGTACAGCGCCAGCAATACCAGGAACGAGAACACCAGCATTGCCCCGGCCAGCCAGTGTGCCTGGCCATATTCCATGGCTTCGACATGATCGTAGATCTGCACTGACACCACGCGGGTTTTGTCCGGGATATTGCCGCCGATCATCAGCACCACGCCAAACTCACCGACGGTATGGGCGAAGCCGAGAATGGCCGCGGTGATAAAACCTGGCCTGGCCAGCGGCAAGATCACGTTGAAAAAAGTGTCCCAAGGGTTGGCGCGCAAGGTGGCGGCCACCTCCAGCGGACGCGGACCAATCGCCGAGAAGGCGTTCTGCAGTGGCTGGACGACAAAGGGCATCGAGTAGATAACCGAACCGATCACCAGCCCCGCAAAACTGAACGTCAGCGTGCCCAGCCCCAGTGCTTGGGTGAGCTGGCCGACGAACCCGTTAGGGCCGAGGGTCAGCAGCAAATAGAAGCCGATCACCGTCGGCGGCAACACCAGGGGCAGGGCGACGATGGCGCCGATGGGCCCGCGCAACCAGGAGCGGGTACGCGACAGCCACAACGCAATCGGAGTGCCGATGACCAGCAGGATGGCCGTCGTCAGGGAGGCCAGCTTGAGGGTCAGCCAGATGGCGGAAAAATCGGCACTCGATAGCGTCATTTAGAGTTGATAACCGTAGGACTTGATGACAGCAGCGGCTTTAGGCCCTTTGAGGTAGGCAACCAGCGCCTTGGCGGCCGGGTTGTCTTTGCCTTTGTTGAGGATCACTGCGTCCTGTTTGATCGGGTCGTGCATGTCGGCTGGAACGATCCACGCCGAACCGCTGGTGACTTTGCCGTCTTTATAGATCTGCGACAAGGCGACGAAGCCTATTTCCGCATTGCCGGTGGAGACGAACTGGTAGGCCTGGGTGATGTTCTGGCCTTCGACGATCTTGCCCTTGACCTTGTCGGTCAGGCCCAGTTTAGCCAATACCTGGGTGGCCGCCAGACCGTAAGGGGCGGCTTTCGGGTTGGCGATCGACAGGTGCTGATAGGTGTTGTCGCTGAGCACTTTGCCTTTGGCGTCAACGTAACCGTCCTTGGCCGACCACAGCGCCAGGGTGCCGATGGCGTAGGTGAAACGCGAACCTTTGACCGTGTCGCCTTCGCTCTCGAGTTTTTGCGGGGTGCTGTCGTCAGCCGACAGAAGCACTTCGAACGGCGCGCCGTTTTTGATCTGGGTGTAGAACTGACCCGTGGCGCCATAGGCGGCGACCAGTTTGTGCCCGGTGTCCTTTTCGAAGTCGGCGGCGATTGCCTGGATCGGTGCGGTGAAATTGGCCGCGACCGCGACCTGGACTTCATCGGCCTGGGCTGAGCCAAACGCGAACACGGCGAGCAAGGATGCCAGGCAAGTAGGGGCAAAACGTGAGGCACGAATAGTCATGAAGCGGCTCCGAGGTTGGCAGGTGCAGTGGGCAGTTTTTATTGGGGGTGGACTGCACCGATGCGAAAGGATGAAACGCTATATAGGTGAATATATAGCGAATTGCCAACAAACGGAACGTATCAAATACCACGCAATGAGCCGACACGCGCTCTGTTCCCCGTTACCTCCGTTACCTCCGTTACCTCCGTTACCCCGTATCTCGTAGCAGCTGCCGAGCCTGCGAGGCTGCGTTCGAGGACGAAGTCCTCGCAAAACCTGCAAACGCGGTTTACCTGAAAGAACGCGTGGCCTGATTCAGCGACTGCTGCGCAGCCGAACGCAGCCTCGCGGGCCCGGCAGCTGCGGGGGGATCGTTACCACGCAGAGCATGGGAACGATCAAACGGTGTTTAGCGACGCGCCATCAAGGCCAGCGCCTCGTCCGCCAGACGCCGGGTCAACTCAGCGGTCGGTAATTCAATCCCAAGCCGCAGCGCTTGTCCGGCCCAGAGGTTGCTGAAGTCCGCTTCATCCTTGGCACGCAGTGGCATCAGTGCGCCGCCGGCCAGCGGGAAGGCCGGTGCTTGCGGGCTGATCGGGCCGAGTTCGCGCATGACCCGGTTGAGAATGCCTCGCGCCGCCCGCCCGGTGAAAATATTGGTCAGCGCCGTCTCGCTTTCCTTGGCGCTGCGCAAGGCCCGGTGATGGGAGGCGCTGACCTTGGCTTCTGGGGTAAACAGGTAGGCGGTGCCCAGTTGCACGGCCGAGGCACCCAAGGCGAAGGCGGCGACAATCCCGCGCGCATCGCCGATCCCGCCCGCGGCGATCACCGGTACGCTGACGGCATCGACGATCTGCGGTACCAGGGCAAAGGTGCCGACCTGACTGTTCAGGTTATCGCTCAGAAACATCCCGCGATGGCCTCCGGCCTCGTAACCCATGGCGATAATCGCGTCGCAGCCATGCTGTTCCAGCCAGATCGCCTCATCGACGGTGGTTGCCGAGGAAAGGACCTTCGCGCCTGTGGCTTTGACCCGATCGAGCAGGGATTTTTCCGGGAGGCCGAAGTGAAAACTCACCACTGATGGACGGAACTCTTCGACCACCGCGCAGGCGGCGGCATCGAACGGTGCACGATTGGAAACCGGGGTCGGTGCGTCGAAGTCAGCGCCTAATTCGCGGTAATACGGTTCCAGCAGATTTTTCCATTGCTGAGCGCGTTGTTCGTCGGCCACGGGTGGTTGATGGCAGAAGTAATTCACATTGAACGGGTGCTGGCTGTGTTGCCGGATGACCTTCAGCTCTTCGCGTAACTGTTCGATGCTGAGCATGGCGGCGGGCATTGAGCCCAGGGCGCCGGCATTGCTGGCCGCAATGACCATGGCTGATCCGGTGGCGCCGGCCATGGGGGCCTGGATGATCGGCAATTCGATGCCGAGTAGATCAAGAATACGGGTGTCAGGCCACTGGCTCATCGGAACATCCTCCTTATGACAAGAGCGGCTTTTGTAGCAGCAGTCACCCCCTGAAGGCCAGTCGTCTTTAGGCGCAGATGCCGAGGGCATCGTCCGCGGTTGTGAATTCGCTCACGGCTTTTTAGTGCGGTGCTTGACTCGGTCTGCAGCCCACCCTGGCCGCGCTTGTGCCAGCGCTCGGGCTAATGGCATTGTGGCCGCTTGTGGTGGATGTGAATCGTTAACAACGGAGGAACTGTTCCATGGAGTTGAAGCAACTTGAGATTTCGCCATTCCGCGTATCGGGATTGCGTGTACGTACGCTCAACAGCGCTGAGCAGCAGGCAACTACTGCCAGGATTGGCCCGATGTGGCAGCGATTTTTTGTCGAAGGACTGTTTGACAAGATTGCCAACAAGCAACCGGAGTCACCGGCCTACGGGGTGTATTCCCACTATGAGTCCGATGCATCCGGGGCTTTCGATGTGACAGCCGGGGTGGCGGTCAATGAAGCCGCCCCCGGTTATGAAACCATTGAGGTGCAGGGCGGCCAGTACCTGGTTTTCGAGGCGAAGGGGCCGATGCCGGGCTGTGTCATCGAGGCGTGGGGCAGCATCTGGGCGTATTTCGAGGCCAATCCGCAGGTCAAACGCCGATTTGCCACCGACTTCGAGGCCTATACCGGCCCTGATTCAGTGGCCGTGCATATCGGCATTTTCTGAGATCGGGTTTCACGCGCAAGCAGTTGACGCTTGCGCTCCACCCCCCAGCGGTAGCCCGAGAGATCGCCATCGCTGCGTACCACCCGATGGCAGGGAATGGCCACCGCGAGGTTGTTGGCACCGCAAGCCTGGGCCACCGCACGGAAGGCTTTTGGCGCGCCGATGCGCTGGGCTATTTCGGCGTAGCTGGCGGTGCTGCCTGCCGGAATATCTCGCAGCGCCATCCACACCCGCTCCTGAAACGCCGTGCCGCGCACATCCAGCGGCAGGTCCAGGCCAAGCGCCGGGGCTTCGATGAAACCCACCACCTTGGCAATCAACTGCTCGAACTCATGGTCGGCGCCAATCAGGTTGGCCTGGCGGAACCGGTCTTGCAGGTCGCAGACCAACGCATGGGGATCATCCCCCAAGAGGATCGCGCATACCCCGCGTTGACTTTGTGCCACCAGAATCGCCCCTAATGAACACTGGCCAACGGCAAAGCGGATGTCGGTGTTCTGGCCCGCGGCGCGGTAGTCGCTGGGCTTCATGCCGAGCAGATGATCGGCGGACTCATAGAAACGGCTGTTGGAATTGAAGCCTGCGTCATACAGCGCGTCGGTTACCGAGCCGGCGACTTCCAGGCGTTCACGAACCCTGCGTGAACGTTGTGCAGTGGCATAGCCTTTGGGCGTCAGGCCTGTGACTGCCTTGAACACCCGGTGAAAGTGGAAGGCGCTCATTCGCGCGGTGTCTGCCAGCTCGTTCAAACTGGGCAATGTCTCGGCGGACTCGATCTGCCGACAGGCTGCGGCGACCAGTGTGGCGTGTTGCGCGGCGAGATGGGTCTGGTCCGCTGCTGCGCGTTTGCTCGGGCGATAACCGGCCGCCTGAGCCTGTTCCTCAGTGTCAAAAAACTCGACGTTTTCCGGTTTCGGCAGCCTTGAAAGGCTGCTGGGGCGGCAATAGATCCCGGTGGTTTTCACCGCGTAGACGAACTGACCGTCAGCACGCGGGTCGCGAGCCAGCACTGCGGACCAACGGGGATCTTGCTCTGTGGTGGGTTTGGCAGTGGTCATGGGGCGTTACCGGTAAAAGGTTCAGTTCAGCCTAGCGAGTGTGGGTGGTAAGGACACTCCGGCGCTTGCGGTCAAACTCCGGGTTTATCCCGCGGTGCGGAACGTGAAGTTGATCCGCTGTCCGCCCAGTTGTGGGTGATGACCCTCCTTGAGCGGCAGCACGCCGTGATAACGCAAGCGATCCACGCCGCCCCAGACCACGATGTCACCGTGAAACAGCGGCACTCGCAGGCTCTTGTCGCTGCGCTTGAAGCCGCCGAACAGGAACATCGCCGGCAGACCGAGGGACACCGAAACAATCGGCGGATCATAGGAGCGTTCATCCTTGTCCTGATGCAACGACATTTTAGCGCCCGGCAGGTATCGGTTGATCAGGCAGGCATCGGGCTCAAAGTGATGGAAACCGGCTGCTCGTGCGGCGGCCTGTGCCATTTCCCGAAAGACCTCGGGCATCGCCGGCCAAGGCTGGCCGCTGACGGGATCGATGCGAGTGTAGCGATAGCCGCTGCGATCGGTGGTCCAGCCCAGCGTGCCACAACTGCTCAAGCCGACAGACATGGTGAAGCCGCCGGGGGTGACCATCTGCCGAAACGGTGCGGCCAGTAAAACTTTCTCCAGCAGCGGCAGCAATTGCTCCACCCAGGGCAGGGCGAAACCCCGGAGAACGAAAGATTGTTCGCCGATTTGCTCGGTCCTGGCCGGTTGCCGGTCTTCATCGGCAAACAACTCGAAGGTGGTGGGAGGCATCGCTTTACTGCGCATCGTGAAAGATCACTCCAAGGGTATGCCGTTTGCCGCTGTGCAGGCGACTGACACCGTGGCGCAGGTTCACCCGGTAATCGCCGCGAACACCTTTGACCGGGCGCTGATGCACGGCAAAAATCAGTGCATCGCCTTTTGCAAGACTCATCACCATGGGCCGTGATTGCATCCGTGGGCGCTGCTCGGTGAGCACGAATTCGCCACCGGTAAAATCTTCGCCGGGAGCGGACAGCAGAATCGCCACTTGCAGCAGGAACACATGCTCGCCGTACAGATCCTGATGCAAACAGTTGTAGTCCTGCGGACCATATTGCAGCAACAGCGGCGTAGGGCGCTCCTGTCCCGCGTCATGACAACGTTGCAGGAAGGCTGCGTGCTCCGAGGGAAAGCGGCCGGGCAAGTCCAACCGTTCATTCCAGCGATTGGCCAGCGGGACAAGCCTTGAGTAGAGCGTGCCGCGCAGGCAAGCAACGATATCCGGCAGCGGGTATCTGAAATATTTGTACTCGCCGCGCCCGAAACCATGCCGGGCCATTATCACTTGCGAGCGGAAAAGCGCAGGCTGAGCGTAGAGCGCGCTGAGGTCTGCACATTGCTCGAGGCTGAGCAGTCCTTTGATTGTCGCGCAGCCGTCCCGGTCGAGGTCTTGCTCCAGGGAAGGCCAATCCAGTGCATTGATACGCGAGATCAGAGGCTGTTGGCCCATTGCACGGACACCATCGATATAACGCGCTACTGAGGTGTTGTGCGGCAAAGAAATGGACATGTCCGGCTCCTGAACTCAAGGTTGAGGTGTGCCAGTCTGGGGAGTACGAAGGCGGGCGACACTCCGGTGCTTGCGGTCGAACTCCGGAGTGGTTGTGCCAGGGCTTACAGCGCTTTGCTGACCTTTATATCGCTGATCCCGGACAAGTCGCCGTGAATCGCTGCAAGTGCCGCTCTGGCTTCTTCTTCGGTGCCGGTTTCAAGCTGGGCGAACTCGAAGCGGCGTTCTTCGTTGAGCTTGTATTTGATGACGTATTTAGTCGTTTGGGCCACGGTCGTACCTGTCTGTCGCAGTGCGGGCCGAGGTCTCAGCTGAGTTTCGAGCTGGACCGGCGGATGATTTTGATCGAGTGGGTCAGGGTCGGTTTGCGGGTCACGCTGATCGGCCGGCGGTTGACCGTGTCGATGGTGATGTTCCAGAAACCGGTGCTTGGCGCGGTGATTTTCGCAGGGAAGGTGTCGAATGCGCCGCCGTGGTAGGTATGGCGGCCGCCATTCTTGAAGCTGCGAAAATTGGCGTCGTTCATCAGGCGGATGTTGCACATTTGGGAGCATTGAATGACGACGATGTCATCTTCATTGAGGTGCTCGCGCTGGTGGATAAATTTCATGGGGGCGCCTCCAGAAGGGCTTTTTCTACAAAATCAAAACGATAGCATGGGCGATGGCGCAGTTTATCAGCCCGAACGGTTTATTATTGGGCTACCGCGAGGCGCTTTGACAATTAAAAACAGCTATTCGGGTTTTTATGGGTGATAAAGCAGCGGTCTCTGGAGAAAAACAGTATTTGTGCTGTCGGAGGGTCTTTAAGGGAGGATTCGTATGAAGCGGGGCTTTTGGGTACTGATGTTGGCAATGAGTGGTTGTGCGACAGTCTCGGACATTAGTCAGACGCTGCCGACCATGAATGTGATCTCGGGGAAAAAGCCCCAAGAGTACGCCAACTGCGTGGCCGGTAAGCTGGCCAAGACCCGTGGGGCGTTGCAGGTGGAGTCACACAAGAATGGCGTGCGGGTGATTGTTCCCGGAAAGTTGTCAGCGGACCCGGCTGCGGTGTTTGACATCGACGAGCGATCCGGTGGTAGCAGCATCAAGCTCCACGAGAGTATGTCCAATGTGCCGTTTCGGCCCGGAGATATCGGTAATGCCGCCAATGAGTGCATTTCCGGCTAAAACCTCTTCGCTTGCAAACGACACTATTGATGACGAAAAGCCCGGCCCGGTACCTGTTCAAGGTCCGGGACCGGGCTTTTTCGTGTCCGTAGAGTAAGTCACTCGATTGCCTGGAGTAAAACGCCAACCTCGCCTTGATTTCGCCATCTCGTACTGATGCCCGCATTGTGACGGGCAGGGCAATCACCTACTCTTTGTAGGCTTATGCTGAATAAGTCTAAGCCTATAACTAGAAAAAGGGAGTTCGAGATGGTTTTCAATCGGATTGTATTGGGCAGCCTGATGCTCATTGCCGTAAGCGGCGCTCATGCCGCAGATGGACAGAAAATATTTACTCAGGGCGGTGCACAGCCGGGTGCGACGGCTTGCTTTGCTTGCCACGGTGGCGACGGCATGGGTATGCCGGCAGCCGGTTTTCCGCGATTGGCCGGGTTGTCCGCCGGGTACCTGAGCAAGCAACTGGAGGACTTCAGAAACGGTTCGCGCGTCAGCGCGGTGATGCAGCCGTTGGCGAAAGCCTTGACTGAGGATGAAATTCAAGCGGTTTCCAGCACCTTGGCAGGCATGCCGGCCCCCAAGTCGCCACTCATCACGCGTAATGAAGTACCGAAGAGCCCCGGAGAAAAACTGGCGCTACGGGGTGCCTGGGATCGGCAGATTCCAGAGTGCGTGATGTGTCATGGGCCCGGCGGTGTTGGCGTCGGTGTCGCGTTTCCACCCTTGGTCGCTCAATCTGCCGGTTATCTGGTGGCGCAATTGAATGCCTGGCGTGACGGAACGCGCCACAACGATCCCAATGATCTGATGGGCCATATTGCCAAATCCCTGACCCCGGATGAAATCAACGCGGTGGCCGACTATTTCTCGACGCTGGGCAATCAGGAGGTCAAGCCATGAAATCTCGTTATGTTGTGCCACTGGCTGTTGCACTGTTGAGTCTCGACGTTGGCGCTGCATCGACCGTTATGGACGACCAGTCCGAACTGCAAACCCCGGCAACTGCCGCCGATCATGGCCAATATTTTCAACCGCCGGCCGAGCATGAATTACCGGATAACGCTTTTGGCAAAATGGTCCGGCAAGGCTACAGCCTGTTTGTCGATACCAAGCGCCAGGCGCCAGCGTTTGTCGGCAACGGGCTCAATTGCAGCAATTGCCACCTCGATCAAGGGCGCTTGGCCAATTCCGCGCCACTGTGGGGGGCTTACCCACTGTACCCGGCGTATCGCAAGAAGAATGACAAGGTGAATACCTTTGCCGAGCGTCTGCAAGGCTGTTTCCAGTACAGCATGAATGGCAAGCCGCCAGCGGCAGACAGCCCGGAGATCACCGCCTTGTCGGTGTATGCCTATTGGCTGGCAAGCAAGGCGCCTATCGGTGTCGAGTTACCGGGGCGCGGTTACCCAGAGGTGGCGAAACCGGCCAAGGGTTACGACATCGCTCAAGGCGGGCAGGTCTACAAGGCGCAATGTGCGGTGTGCCATGGTGACGCCGGGCAGGGGCAAAAAGTCGGCCAGGACTATGTGATGCCGCCGCTGTGGGGCAAGGACTCCTACAACTGGGGCGCCGGTATGCATCGGATCAATACGGCGGCTTCGTTCATCAAATACAACATGCCGTTGGGCAAGGCGCAGACCTTGAGCGATCAGCAGGCCTGGGACGTTGCAGCGTTCATCAATAGCCATGAGCGCCCTCAGGATCCTCGGCTGATTGACGGTTCCATTGAGAAAACCCGGGTGAAGTTCCACGCCAACGACGGGGTCAATCTGTACGGACAAACGGTTAATGGGGTGCTGATCGGGCAAGGCATCCGATAAACTGTCATCCATCGACACAATGCCGTCCGGGTTCGCGCGTGGGCGGCATTGTCATTTATGGAGTGGTCAATGAAGCGAGAGCAAGTAAGAGAGCGGCATGCAGAGGGGCACATCTCTGCGACGCATGTGATTCAAAACCCGGCAAACTCCGGGGAATGGATTGTGTTCTTCAAGAAAAGTGCAGGGCGCAGCTATTTCCTGGTGGATGAAAACGACGAGGTCGAATCATTCGCTCGGCTGGACGATTTGATCGAGACAGTACGTGGGCTCGGGATCAAATTTGCCGAAATTCACATGTGACGGCTCACAGCGTCTTGCCGGTTACTTGCACACCACTACGACGCTGCGGCTCTTGTAGTTGCCAACGTCGACGCCCAGGGTCTTGTCGCTTTCCTTGGTGGCTGGCGTGCCATCGGTGCCAATGATCCGATAGCCGGTACCAGCGCAGGAATCGTCAGCCATTTGATAACATTTGGCCCAGGAATTGGCTTCACCCGAGCAGTCGATCGACAGGCCTTGCTCGCCGTTATTCAGATAGGTTTTGGACGCAGTGGCGCAACCGCTCAAGGCCAACACCGCAATCAGAGCCAGGTATTTTTTCATAGGTGGGTCGTCAACCAGTGGAGAGGGTGTAAAGGGCACAAATCGCCCTGCAGCGAGATGCTATAGCGAACAGCCATTTCGGTACAGGCAAACACAAAAAAGCCCTGCACGTTGCAGGGCTCTTTCGAGCGGCGGTATTACTCAGGCTTGGCGCCACGGCGCTTGGGTGCAGGCGGGGTGTCTTGCAGCACCGAGGCGACTTCAATCGCCAACGCTTCCGTGGGGAAAGGCCCGGCGATATTTTCGCCGCTGACGCTGTCGACCCACCATTGGCCATCTTTGGCCTGATTGATCAGGTAACCGTTTACGCTTTTTGCTGCCGACATCTATCTGCCTCGTTGGCTGGTTCAATCGCGCAATGATAACACCCGGGCGCGTTCACTGGTCTAAAGTGAAGTCTTTGCGTTGTTCCGTACGTCTTGGCCTGGAGGCTAATCTGCGTCGTTGCGGAACTATCCGCCGGAATATTTCTCTATGATGGCATCGGTTAGCCAGTGCGGGGCATTGTAAGGTGCTCGCCGCCTGATTAGACTGCGCCGAAACTCGTACACACAGCCCTTTTAAGGACTTTTATGATCAAGAAATGCTTGTTCCCAGCAGCCGGTTACGGTACTCGCTTCCTGCCAGCGACTAAAGCCATGCCTAAAGAAATGCTGCCGGTGGTGAACAAGCCACTGATCCAGTACGGCGTTGAAGAAGCGCTGGACGCTGGTTTGACAGAAATCTCCATCGTGACCGGTCGTGGCAAACGCGCCCTGGAAGACCACTTCGACATCAGCTACGAGCTGGAAAACCAGATCAAAGGTACTGACAAAGAGAAGTACCTGGTCGGTATCCGCAAGCTGCTCGACGAGTGCTCGTTCTCCTACACCCGTCAAACCGAAATGAAAGGCCTGGGTCACGCGATTCTGACCGGTCGTCCATTGATCGGTGACGAACCGTTCGCGGTCGTGCTGGCGGACGACCTGTGCGTCAACCTGGAAGGCGACGGCGTACTGACCCAGATGGTCAAACTGTACAAACAGTACCGTTGCACCATCGTCGCGATCCAGGAAGTCGACCCGCAGGAAACCAACAAGTACGGCGTGATCGCTGGCGATTTGATCGGTGACGACCTGTACCGCGTCCGCAACATGGTCGAGAAGCCAAAGCCGGAAGATGCTCCATCCAACCTGGCAATCATTGGCCGTTACATCCTGACCCCGGACATCTTCAAGCTGATCGAAGAAACCGAGCCAGGCAAAGGTGGTGAGATCCAGATCACCGACGCCCTGATGAAGCAGGCGCAAGACGGTTGCGTGATTGCCTACAAGTTCAAAGGCACGCGTTTCGACTGCGGTGGCGCTGAAGGCTACATCGAAGCGACCAACTTCTGCTTCGAACACTTCTACAAGACGGGCAAGGCTTACTAAAAGCGCTTCGCTGTTTTGTTCTGAAAAGCCACCTTCGGGTGGCTTTTTCGTTTTTCGGCCCCATGTCATTCGTAGCGCTGACCGAGAAAGCTGCAGCGGGTATGCTTGTGGCCTGCCGAGGAGATTGAAAATGGCCTACGATTTTGACCTTTATGTGATTGGTGCCGGTTCCGGCGGTGTACGAGCAGCACGCTTCGCTGCAGGTTTTGGCGCGAAAGTGGCAGTGGCCGAGAGCCGCTATCTGGGCGGTACCTGCGTCAACGTTGGCTGCGTGCCGAAGAAGTTGTTGGTTTACGGGGCGCATTTTGCCGAAGACTTCGAGCAGTCGCAGGGCTTTGGCTGGTCGTTGGGCGAGGCGAATTTCGATTGGGCAACGCTGATCGCCAACAAGGATCGCGAGATCAATCGGCTGAACGGTATCTACCGCAATCTGCTGGTGGGCAGCGGCGTAACCTTGCATGAAGGTCACGCCAAAATCGTTGGTCCGCATGAGGTCGAGATCAACGGCGAACGGCATACCGCCAAGCATATTCTGATTGCCACGGGTGGCTGGCCGCAGATCCCCGAGATTCCGGGGCACGAGCACGCCATCAGCTCAAACCAGGCGTTTTTCCTCAAAGAGCTGCCCAAGCGCGTTCTGGTGGTCGGTGGCGGCTATATCGCCGTAGAGTTCGCCGGGATTTTCCACGGGCTGGGCGCTGAAACTACCCTGTTGTATCGCGGTGAACTGTTCCTGCGTGGCTTCGACGGTTCGGTGCGCAAGCATTTGCAGGAGGAACTGACCAAGCGCGGGATGAACCTGCAATTCAATGCCGATATCGAGCGCATCGAAAAACAGGCCGACGGCAGTTTGAACGTGACCCTCAAGGATGGTCGCGAGCTACAGGCGGACTGCGTGTTCTACGCGACGGGGCGCCGTCCGATGGTCGACAACCTGGGGTTGGAGAGCACTAAGGTCACGCTCGACAAAAAAGGCTTTGTCGAAGTCGACGAGCAGTATCAAACCGCTGAGCCATCCATTCTGGCGATTGGCGATGTGATCGGTCGCGTACAACTGACGCCGGTAGCCCTGGCTGAAGGCATGGCAGTGGCGCGTCGGCTGTTCAAACCTGAGCAGTATCGTCTGGTCGACTACAAGATGATTCCCACGGCCGTATTCAGCTTGCCGAACATCGGCACCGTTGGTCTGAGTGAAGAGCAGGCGAGGGAGGAGGGTTATGAGGTGCAGATTTTCGAAAGCCGTTTCCGGCCGATGAAACTGACCATGACCGAGTGCCAGGAGCGCACGTTGATGAAATTGGTGGTGGACGCCAAGACCGACAAGGTTCTGGGTTGCCACATGGTCGGCCCGGAAGCGGGTGAGATCGTTCAGGGCCTGGCGATTGCCTTGAAGGCTGGCGCCACCAAGCGCGATTTCGACGAAACCATCGGCGTGCATCCTACCGCTGCCGAAGAGTTCGTCACCATGCGCACACCGGTGGCGGGTTAATCGTCCTTCGGTACCTCTGAAGCTGCGTCTGGCTACGGAATTATCGAGCACCTCAGACCAAATGTGGGAGCGAGCTTGCTCGCGATGCGGCCATAACATTCACCATTGAGGGTGGCTGTTACACCGCTATCGCGAGCAAGCTCGCTCCCACAGTGCGAATTGGGCTCCGGATCGCTGAAAAGGCTATTGGCGAATAGATACGGTTTTCTTCTATTGATAGTGCAGGCTAATAGCGAAAACCAATTAGCAGCATCAGGTTTGCCAATGAGCCATCCGTCGGTCGAGTAGGTAGGATTCACTCCATCAACTTCTCAACCCCTGACGGAGAGTCAACGATGCCTATCATCAACAGCCACGTAAAACCGTTCAAAGCTACCGCATTCAAAAACGGCGCATTCGTCGAAGTGTCGGACGCCGATCTGAAAGGCAAATGGTCCGTCGTGTTCTTTTACCCGGCTGACTTCACCTTCGTTTGCCCAACCGAGCTGGAAGACCTGGCTGAGAACTACGATGCATTCCAGAAGCTTGGCGTAGAAATCTACAGCGTGTCGACCGACACCCACTTTGCCCATGCTGCATGGCACAACACTTCGCCTGCGATCGAAAAAATCAAATACACCATGATTGGCGATCCGACCCACGTGATCTCCCGCAACTTCGACGTGCTGATCGAAGAAGTCGGTCTGGCAGACCGTGGCACCTTCGTGATCAACCCTGAAGGTCAGATCAAAATCGTCGAGCTGAACGACGGCGGCGTTGGTCGTGACGCTTCCGAGCTGCTGCGCAAAATCAAGGCTGCCCAGTACGTTGCCGCTCACCCGGGCGAAGTCTGCCCAGCCAAGTGGAAAGAAGGCGAGGCCACCCTGGCTCCGTCCCTGGACCTGGTCGGCAAGATCTGAGTCTGTGAGTCGATTGAGGGCGATGAGCTCTTAAGCACGTAAACCGCATCGCCCCAAAAAACGCCTGGGCGAATCTGCCCGGGCGTTGTTTTTTCTACCGTTTACAAAATGGAAATCGCCCGTATGTTGGACGCCAATCTTAAAGCTCAGTTGAAGTCATACCTGGAACGGGTCACCCAGCCGATCGAGATCGTCGCCTCCCTCGACGACGGTGCGAAATCCCAGGAACTGCTCGCGTTACTGAAAGACGTTGCCAGTCTTTCCCAACAAATTACCTTGCTCGACAACGGTACCGATGCGCGCAAGCCATCGTTCTCGTTGAACCGCCCAGGAAGCGATATCAGCCTGCGTTTCGCCGGTATCCCCATGGGCCACGAATTCACTTCGCTGGTGCTGGCCTTGCTGCAAGTCGGCGGTCACCCTTCGAAGGCCAGCAGTGATGTGATCGAACAGATTCGCTCGCTCAAAGGCGAGTTCAACTTCGAGACCTACTTCTCGCTGTCGTGCCAGAACTGCCCGGACGTGGTTCAGGCGCTGAACCTGATGGCGGTGTTGAACCCGAATATCCGTCACGTCGCCATCGACGGCGCGCTGTTCCAGGACGAAGTCACTGAACGGCAGATCATGGCCGTGCCCAGCATTTACCTGAACGGCGTGAATTTCGGTCAGGGCCGGATGGGGCTGGAAGAAATCATTGCCAAGATCGACACCAGCGCCATCGAGCGTCAGGCCGAGAAGATCAGTGCCAAGGACGCCTTTGACGTACTGGTTGTCGGCGGCGGCCCGGCCGGTGCTTCGGCGGCAATCTATGCCGCCCGTAAAGGCATTCGTACCGGCGTTGCAGCCGAGCGTTTTGGTGGTCAGGTGCTGGACACCATGGCGATCGAGAACTTCATCTCGGTACAGGAGACGGAAGGGCCGAAGCTCGCTGTTGCGCTGGAAGAACATGTCAAGCAATACGACGTCGACATCATGAACCTGCAACGCGCCGACAAGTTGCTGCCGGGCAAGAACGGTGAGCTGCACCAGATCCAGTTCGCCAGCGGTGCTTCACTGAAAGCCAGGACCGTCATCCTCGCGACCGGCGCTCGCTGGCGCGAAATGAACGTCCCAGGCGAGCAGCAATATCGCAACAAGGGCGTGGCGTACTGCCCGCACTGCGACGGCCCGCTGTTCAAAGGCAAGCGTGTTGCGGTGATTGGTGGCGGCAACTCGGGTGTCGAAGCGGCCATCGACCTGGCCGGTATCGTTACTCATGTCACGCTGCTGGAGTTCGACGTGCAGTTGCGTGCCGATGCGGTGTTGCAGCGCAAGTTGCACAGCCTGCCCAACGTGACTGTCATCACCAGCGCGCAAACCACTGAAGTGACTGGCGATGGCCAGAAGGTCAACGGCTTGCGTTACAAGGATCGTCAGTCAGGCGAAGAGCTGAGCGTCGAGCTGGAAGGGATCTTCGTGCAGATCGGTTTGTTGCCGAACACCGATTGGCTCAAGGGCACCGTCGAGCTGTCGCCGCGCGGCGAGATCATCGTCGATAACCGTGGCGAGACCTCGATGCCGGGGGTGTTCGCTGCCGGCGATGTAACGACCGTGCCGTACAAGCAGATCGTGATTGCGGTCGGCGAGGGTGCCAAGGCATCGCTGAGCGCCTTCGATCACCTGATCCGCACGTCTGCGCCTGCGTAAACGTCAACGCTGAAAACACAAAACCCCATGAGTGATCATGGGGTTTTTTGTGTCTCACACAATCCAGATGATGGATTGATCTTTGTGGGAGCGAGCTTGCTCGCGATGGAGTCATCACATTCAATATCCATGTTGAATGTCAGGGCGCTATCGCGAGCAAGCTCGCTCCCACATTGGATTTTCGGTGAGCTTTACAGTGGGGCTGGCTGAATGATCTCAACCCAATACGCGTCCGGGTCCTTGATGAATGCCAGGCTCTTCATGCGCCCATCGTTCAGGTGTTTCTGGAAATCGCAGCCCAGGGCTTCGAAACGCTCGCACGCGGCACGAATGTCTGGCACGGAAATGCAGATATGGCCGAAACCGCGAGGGTCGGTGTTGCCATTGTGATAGGCGAAATCCGCGTCGTTCTCGGTGCCGTGGTTGTGAGTCAGCTCAAGAATGCCGGGAATCGATTTCATCCATTGGGTACGTGCAGCGGCGTCAGCCGGGATCTGGTTTTTATCGACCAGCGCGAGGAAGTACAGGCTGAACTCGGCTTCCGGGAAGTCGCGCTTTTCCACCAGTGTAAAGCCGAGGATACGGGTGTAGAAGTCCAGGGATTTGGTGATGTCCTTGACCCGCAACATGGTGTGGTTGAAGACAAATTGCTGCGTGGCGGTGTCAGGTTGGGCGGTAACGCCGGGGAAGGTGTTCAGTTCGTGCAGGCTCATGGGCCCTCCGGAAAATAAGTGGGGCAAACGGCGCTCAAGACAAGAGCTGTCCCTTGGCTTGCCGTTGATGGGGCTTGCTTGCAGTACGCCAATAATACGCAAGGCGGCGTATTGCGCCAAAGCAAAACCTTCAGCTATTGCCTGGCGGCGTGGTGGGGCTCAGACTTTAACGTTCGCCCCGTCAGTGTTGAGTGCAATGTTTCGACCGTATCGCTACCTGCTTGTTTTGACCTGCCTGTTTTCGGCTGTTGCCCGTGCCGAGACTGTGCTTCCCGAGATTACCTGGCCCAGCGGTTGGGCAGTGCAAGTATTGCCACAAGAGGAGGCGACAACTCAAACACCGCCCAGGGTTTCAAGGCAGCGGGCGGTGAAAAACGATGCAAACGGTGATCCGGTCCTGGTCATGGAGTTGACCATGAGCCAGATTGAGCCTGGGCATGAAGTCAATTTGCAAGGTGTGCTGCTGGAAATGCGCAAGTCCGTGCAAAAGGATTTTTTTCAGGGCGGCTATCAAAGTGTTTGCAACAAAATTCATCCCGCTACATTGAGCAGGCTGCAAGCGCTGGAAACCACCTGTACCGTCACTCAGAATGGACGACATGTGTTGTCGCAAACATTAGTCGCGGCGCTAGATGCCGATAAGGCCTATGTTTTTTCCTACGCAGGCCAGGCCGAGGCTTATGCCGCAAGTCAGGATGAAATACGCAGTGCGCGAAACAGTTTGAGACTTTAGTAGTGCGCGATATCTGCACGCTAGCCGTGCCTTGGGTACTGTTTAATACCCAAAGGGATTAAGCAGAAAGTTGTACCGGATGCCTGCGGTATTTGGCCGGCGTTTCCAACTAGATCGACGATCATCGTTGCATTAAGTATAGATGAGCATAAAAAAGCCCTGCACAGGCAGGGCTTTTGGAGGGGCGCAGGAAAGCTTAAGCGCGCAGCCAGGAGTCAACGGTGCTCGCACCATATTGTTCCTTCCAGGCTTTCAGGCCGCGGTGATTGCCGCCCTTGGTTTCAATCAGTTCACCGGTGTGCGGGTTTTGATAAACCTTGACCACACGGGCGCGGCGGGTTTTCGGTGCGGCGGCCTGATGCAGGCTGGATTTTGGATTCGGGTCGAGAATGGCGATGATGTCGCGCAAGCTCTTGCCGTAGGTTTTCATCAGCCCCTGGAGCTTTTCTTCGAATTCGATTTCTTTCTTGAGCCCGGCGTCGTTCTTCAGCGATTCCAGCTGCGCGAGCTGTTCTTGAAGGGCCTTTTCAGCGGCACGAAATTCAGCGAGTCTGGACAATATCTTTACTCCAATAGTGTGTTTGGCTGATACCAACCGCCAACAAAGCTATAAGCCAAGAGCCTTGTAGCGACTCGGTGTTAATGGCTCACCTGTCAATCTTGCGCAGGCAAGAAAAATTGTAGTAGTTAATTCGCTCAGAGTAAATCACGTCTTTTTCATGATGTAACGTACGTTGCTATTTGATGCAATTTGCTGCGTGGATCCTTTTGTTGAGGATGTCCATGGAGCGCGCAAAGTGGCTAATTAATGGCTGTTCAACGCAATAATGAAATCGGTACCCGGCATCGGTCGCCCAAATAGGTAGCCTTGCAGGAAGTTCACCCCATGACGGGCAAGATAATCACTCTGCTCGACAGTTTCGACACCTTCGGCAACGATACCAAGGTCCAGCTTGGCCGAGAGTTCGATGATGCTGTCGAGTATGTGGCGGGACAAGGCATCGACACCGATCATCGCCACAAAGCTTTGATCGATCTTCAGAAAGTCCACATTGAACTGGCGCAAATAGCCCAGGCTTGAATGCCCGGTGCCGAAGTCATCGATCGCAATCATTACCCCCAGCGCATGTAACTGTTCAAACAATTGAAGGGTGATGGCGTTGGGTTCGATCAGCTCGCGCTCGGTCAACTCCAGAACCAGCGCAATCTTGCCAGGCGGGAAGGCGGCGAGAAATTCGCGGCAATCGTCTACCAGCGCAAGGTCACGGCAATGGCTGGCGGTGATGTTGATGCCGATATGAAAGCGCTCATGGAACGCATGCGCATGCGGGGCGAGCAATGCTGCAGTCTGGCGCATCAACGAGCGGGTCATCGGCACGATCAGGCCGGAATGCTCGGCGAACGGAATGAACAGGTCTGGGCGCACCAGGCCTTCTTTCGGGTGCTTCCAGCGCATCAATACCTCAATGCCGGCCCACTGTTTAGTGTCGCCGTGAACCACGGGCTGAAAGTAAGGAATGAACTCACCGGCTTCCAGTGCCCGCTGCAATTCGTGACTCGGTGACGACGAGCGCTTCTGTAGCCAATGACCGATGGCCCCGGCAATCACCCCAAAGAAAATCAGCAGGCTGAACAGCGGCGGGTATTCGCTCCTCATGTAGCGCCAGACTTCACCCTCGGGAAAACCGGCCTCTACTTCAAAGGCATACCGCGAAGACGCAAGGTTGCTTCGGGCTACCGGCAATACGGACAGGGCGCCCTCGTGGACCTGGCCATCGGCAGATAACCAGTGGGGGCCGACTTGCAGTAACAGTAGAGTCTGTCGACCAATCAGCCGCAGGACGTTGCTCAGGTGATAGCCGTCAAGGGCGCTCAGGGCGCCTTGCTTCCCTTCGCTGAGGCGATACACCAGCACCGCGGTATTGGGTGTGACCGGGTTGCCGTTCATCAACCACAACTTGCCTTGTGTGTACTCGCCAGGATCGACCGCTGCCTGATAGTCGCCAAATAGTGAACTGCAATATATGTTGTTGTCCCACACCAGATTGGTCGAACGCACGAAGGGCCGGCGCGTGACTTGTTCGCGCAGGGCCAGTTTGACATCGGCGCAAGGCTGTCCGGCCAGCGGCAGCAGTTCTTGTGCCGCCAGCGCGGTGTCATCGAGCATCAAATCGAATTGGCGCACCGCTTCTTCGGCGGTCTGGTGGGTGCTGTGCTCCAGCACCCGTTCGGCCTGCATGTGCAGAATGACGAAGCCCAGCGCCACCGGCACCAAGCCAATCACCAGCGTGATGAGGTTGCGAGTCAGCGGCGTACGGCGAGCTTTGATGGTCAAGGGCATGTGCGCAACCTGCGGCGACGGAGTAGGGCTCTCAGATAGAGTAGGGCTCTCAAATGCAGGCAGGGCACAGACTTGCCTCTCAAAAAGAGTACAGACAAGGGCCATGATAGATGGCGCACAGGCTTTGTGCTTTTCAACGGTAGTTCAGGCTCACGGCCAACTTGATAAACGCCAGGGTCGCCGGTGATGACTGGCGCTGGTCGAGCACCGCCAGACCAACCTGACGTTTGACCGGCGGTGTAAGCGGCTTTTTCACATAGCGCGCGTGTTCCGCGTTCGGCAGCGAAAGCTCGGCGACCAGCGTCAAGGCGTCGCCACGGCTGACGGTTTCCAGTGTGCTGAGCAATTGCGAGCTGCGATAGCGAATGTCCGGGGTCAGCCGGGCAGCGCTGAACAGGTGCGAAACCAGCTCCGAAGAACCGGCTTCAGTGAGAATAAACGGGTCGTGACACAGATCACTCAAGGTCAGGCTGTCGCGTCGGGCGAGTTCATGAGTGGCCGGTATCAGCGCGACCATCTGGTCTTCCACCAGCGCAAACGTATCAAAGCGTTCCTCGGGCAACACCACAAAACCGATGTCGATACGCCGCTCTTCAAGCCATTGCAGCACTTGCCGATCCGGACCTTCGTCAACATGGATCTCGATTCCGGGATACGCCGCGCGGTAGTGCTGCAAAATCTTCGGCAGCAGTTTGATCGACGAGGTCGGTCCGAATGAGCCGATACGCAGCGTGCCACGCTTCATTCCGCGAGCATCCGCTGCTTCCTGGCGCAGGGTGCTGGCCAGCCCGAGCATGGCGCGGGCGCGTAACAGCAGTTGTTGACCGATATCGCTGAGTTCGATGTGGGACTGATGCCTTCTGAGCAACTCGACACCGAGTTCCTGCTCCAGCGACTTAATGGCATGGGACACCGCCGACTGGGTGATGCCCAGGCGGTTGGCCGCACTGGTGAAGCCGTGCAGCTCGGCTACCAGCGAAAAAATCTCGAGTTGGGTCAGGGTCATGAGTATTTACTCATTTTACGATGATCAGGCATTACGCAAAGAATACGTTATCTGACGTCCTTCCTAGCGTGGAGATTTATGAAAAGCCTTGTCCAAAGTGGCTGCTGTGATTCGGATGTCCCGGTTTACCTGAAACTCGCCACGGTCACGATGATCTGGGGTGGGACCTTCGTGGCTGGCCGCTTTCTCGCCGACTCACTCAGCCCGTTATTTGCGGCGAGCCTGCGCTTTCTCATGGCGAGCCTGGCCTTGCTGCTGTTTATGGCTCTGGCGCGCATCCCTTTGATGCGCCCGACCTTCAAGCAGTGGTTGCAGTTGGGCGTACTGGGTTTTTTCGGGATCTTCTTTTACAACCTGTGTTTCTTTTACGGCTTGCACTACATCAACGCCTCTCGGGCATCGCTGATCGTGGCGTTGAATCCGGCGGTCATCGGGTTGGCGTCGTGGCTGCTGTTCAAGGAGCGTTTGAGTCGGGTCAAAATTGGTGGCATCGCAATCTGCATCGCCGGGGCAGGGGTGGTCATCTTCAGTCGCAACCAGCCTGTGTTTGATGGCGTCACCGCGAACAGCTGGATCGGTGATCTGCTGATTTTCGGTTGTGTGTTGGGTTGGGGCATCTATTCGTTGTTTTCCAAAGGCCTGAACCAGGCGTTGGGCCCGCTGCACACTGTGACCTACTCGATTGTGCTGGGCACATTGATGTTGTGGATGACCAGCGCCGCGCGCGGTGAGGTGAGTCTTGAGGTCCTGGGCGATTTGCACGTGACGCAGCTGTTGAGTCTGTTGTACCTGGGTGTACTCGGCTCGGCGCTGGCCTACATTTGGTACTACGACGGTATTCGTAAAATCGGCGCTACCCGTTCGGGGGTGTTCATCGCCCTGAATCCGCTGACGGCAGTGATACTTGGCGCGCTGTTGCTGGGCGAGCAGTTGAGTGGGGCGATGTACCTGGGAGGCGGGGCGATTCTGCTGGGAATCTACCTGTGCAATAAACCCCTTGCGCCGGCGTCAAAAAGGGGGATTTTATAGAGAAGGCGGACAAACATTGTTACGCTGTGTAGAATCCGGTTACGCATATAAGAATAACGTCTTCTGGCAGCAGAAGCCTCGCCCGCAAGAGCCTTGGGTCGACAATGAAGATATTTGGGTTCCAATTGATCTACGGTGATTTTCTCGCCCGCAGTGTGCGAGGTATCTCCTGCGCGCCACCCGCCGCTCTCAGCAGTGCTTGTAACTAACGCTCCGTTAATTCCAAAAGCATCATGATGAGGCGCCAACCATGGCAGATTTATACGAAAACCCAATGGGCCTGATGGGCTTTGAGTTCATCGAATTCGCATCGCCGACCCCGAACACCCTTGAGCCGATCTTCGAGATCATGGGCTTCACCAAGGTCGCGACCCACCGCTCCAAAGACGTGCACCTGTATCGTCAGGGCCAGATCAACCTGATCCTCAACAACGAACCCCACAGCGTGGCGTCGTACTTCGCGGCTGAACACGGCCCGTCGGTGTGTGGTATGGCGTTCCGGGTCAAGGATTCGCAAAAAGCCTACAAGCGTGCGCTGGAACTTGGTGCGCAGCCGATTCACATCGAAACCGGCCCGATGGAGCTGCACCTGCCGGCGATCAAAGGTATCGGCGGCGCGCCGTTGTACCTGATCGACCGTTTTGGCGAAGGCAGCTCGATCTACGACATCGATTTCGTGTTCATCGAAGGCGTTGACCGCAACCCGGTCGGGGCCGGCCTGAAGATCATCGACCACCTGACCCACAACGTGTACCGCGGCCGTATGGCTTATTGGGCGAACTTCTACGAGAAGCTGTTCAATTTCCGCGAGATCCGTTACTTCGACATCAAGGGTGAATATACCGGCCTGACCTCCAAGGCCATGACCGCCCCGGATGGCATGATCCGCATCCCGCTGAACGAAGAATCGTCCAAGGGCGCCGGGCAGATCGAAGAGTTCCTGATGCAGTTCAACGGTGAGGGTATCCAGCACGTTGCCTTCCTCTCCGATGACCTGATCAAGACCTGGGATCACCTGAAAAAGATCGGCATGCGCTTCATGACCGCGCCGCCAGACACCTACTACGAAATGCTCGAAGGCCGTTTGCCGAACCACGGCGAACCGGTCAACGAACTGCAAGCGCGGGGGATTCTGCTGGACGGTTCGTCCGAGGCGGGCGACAAGCGTCTGCTGCTGCAAATCTTCTCGGAAACTCTGATGGGCCCGGTGTTCTTCGAATTCATCCAGCGTAAAGGCGACGATGGTTTCGGCGAAGGCAACTTCAAGGCACTGTTCGAATCCATCGAACGCGACCAGGTTCGCCGCGGTGTGCTCTCGACTGAGTAAGTCGTTGCAGCCGTAAAACTAATGTGGGAGCGAGCTTGCTCGCGATAGCGGTGTAACAGTCACCCTCAATGGTGAATGTTATGGCCTCATCGCGAGCAAGCCCGCTCCCACATTGTTTTGTGTGCTTTACGGGCGGCGGTGCCGCATCAAATGCTTGAACCCCTCAAACACCAACACCAGCACCGCCAGCCAGATCGGAATGTAGGTCAGCCATTCTCCCGCCTTGATACTTTCCCCCAGCAGCAACGCAACCCCCAGCAACAGCACCGGTTCGACGTAGCTCAGCAGCCCGAACAGGCTGAACGGCAGCAAGCGGCTGGCGATGATGTACACCACCAGTGCCGAAGCACTGATCACCCCGAGCAGCGGGATCAGCAACGACAACCACGGGTGTTGGTCGAATACGGCAAAGCCTTGTTCACCGCTGTGCACGAACCCGTATGCCACCGGCAGCATCAGCGCCATGTCCAGCCACAAGCCACCGAGGTTGTCCGACGCCAAACGTCGACGCAGCACGAAGTAGGTCGGGTAACCGATGGCCACCACCAAGGTCGCCCAGGAAAAACTGCCCACCTGATACAACTCGTTGAGCACGCCGAGGGTGGCGAAAAACGCGGCGACCTTTTGCAGGTACGAAAGCTGTTCGCCATAGGCGATGCGTCCGGTCAGCACCATGGTCAGTGGCAACAGGAAGTAGCCCAGCGAAACGTCAAGGCTGTGGCCGTTCAGCGGCGCCCACATGAACAACCAGAGTTGCACGCCGAGCAATGCCGAAGAAGCCAGCAGACCACCGAACAATGCCGGTTTGCTGCCCACCCGACGGAGGATTTCGAGCACGCGTCGCCATTCGCCGGAAACCACCATGAACACGGTCATGCACGGCACGGTCAGCAGCATTCGCCAGCCGAAGATTTCCACGCCGCTGAGGGGCGACAGCAACGAGGTGTAGAAATACATGACGGCGAACAGCACCGAGGCTGACACCGATAGAGCAATACCTTTAGACAAACTGTCCTCGCGAGACATTGAGTGAGTGTGAAGCGGGTGCAAAGGATACGTGGTTTCAGAGCCGAATATTGTCCGGATGATCAACATTGACCCCCTGTGGGAGCGAGCTTGCTCGCGATAGCGGTCGACCAGCCAACATCAATGTTGAACGTGAAACCGCCATCGCGAGCAAGCTCGCTCCCACATGGGGATGTGTTTATTTAGTTGGAACGTGGTTTACGCCCCGATACGAAATGGCTCACGTCATTGAACCCTGGCGTCGAGGAATGCCCCGGTGTCACCAGCGAGTCGATGAAGGCTTCGTCTTCGGCCGTGATCTTCACCGCCAGGGCCTTGGTGTAGGCATCCCATTGGGCTTCGGTGCGCGGGCCGACGATGGCCGAGCTGACGGCAGAGTTGTTCAGCACCCAGGCGATGGCGAACTCGACGATGCCGACGCCGCGCTCTTGGGTGTATGTCTGAATCTGCTGGGCAATGCGCAGCGACTCGACCCGCCATTCGGTTTCCAGGATGCGCTTGTCCTGACGACCGGCGCGGCTGTTGGCGTCCGGGGTGACGTCTGGCGCGTACTTGCCGCTCAACACGCCACGGGCCAATGGGCTGTAAGGCACTACACCGAGGCCGTAGGCGTTGGCGGCAGTGATTTGTTCGGTTTCAGCCTGGCGATTGACGATGTTGTACAACGGCTGGCTGATTACCGGTTTGTCGACACCGAGTTTCTCGGCGACGCGGATCACTTCGGCGATCCGCCAGCCACGGTAGTTGGACAGGCCCCAATAACGGATCTTGCCTTGGCGAATCAGGTCGCCGATGGCCGACACCGTGACCTCCAGCGGCGTGTTGTGGTCTTCGCGGTGCAGGTAATAGATGTCCAGGTAATCGGTGCCCAGGCGGGACAGACTGGCATCGATGCCATTGAACAGGTGCTTGCGGCTCAGCCCGCTGCGATTCGGCACACCGTCCACCGGGCCGAAGCCGACCTTGGAAGCCACCACCCATTCATGGCGGTGACTGGCAATGGCTTCGCCGACGATCTCCTCGGAGCGGCCGCCGGTGTAGACGTCTGCCGTATCGATGAAGTTGACGCCCTGATCCCAGGCCTTCTCGATGATCCGCAGCGAATCTTCGGTGCTGGTCTGCTCGCCGAACATCATGGTGCCCAGGGTCAGGGTGGACACTTGCAGTCCGGAGTGGCCCAGTGTGCGGTAGGTCATGTGCGAAATCCTTTTGCCGGTAGGAAAGGCCCAATCAAATACCAGAACAACCGCACGGGGCAAACGGAATTATCAAACACCTCGGATCAAAATGTGGGAGCGAGCTTGCTCGCGATGAGGCCATAACATTCACCATTGAGGGTGACTGTTACACCGCTATCGCGAGCAAGCTCGCTCCCACAGGGATTGTCAGGTATCAAGCGTGCAAGGTGCGGGTCATGCGCAATGCCAACAAACTACCGCCGACAATCACCCCGGCCAGCAGGTACAACGCCGCATCGGTCGAGCCGGTGCTGTCCTTGACCCAGCCGACCAGGTACGGGCTGAGGAAACCGGCCATCTGGCCCATGGAGTTGA
Organism: Pseudomonas sp. 05N431; assembly: GCF_056397005.1. NCBI lineage: Bacteria > Pseudomonadati > Pseudomonadota > Gammaproteobacteria > Pseudomonadales > Pseudomonadaceae > Pseudomonas > Pseudomonas sp. 05N431. The sequence goes on along the minus strand of NZ_JBFTMN010000001.1, from coordinate 434,308 downwards.
TCAACGCCAGGCCACCGGCGGCAGCGCCGGCGCTGAGCATGGCGGTCGGCACTGGCCAGAACATCGGCAAGCCGGTGAGGGCGCCCATGGTGGCGATGGTCAGGCCAAGAATTGCAATGGCCGGGTTGGCCGCAAAGTTCACGGCAATCAACAGACCGACCGCGCCCATCAGCATCGGCACCACCAAATGCCAGCGACGTTCTTTATGCAAGTCAGCCGAGCGACCGACCATCAGCATGAACACGGCTGCCAACAGGTACGGAATCGCACTGAGCCAGCCGATCACCAGGTTATCGGCGAAACCGAGGTTCTTGATGATCGACGGCAGCCAGAAATTGATCGCGTACACACCGCTTTGAATGCAGAAGTAGATCAGGCCGAACGCCCAGATAGCCGGGTTCTTGAACACCGCCAGCAGCGAGTCGGTGGCGGTTTTCGGTTTGCTGGCCCAGTCGATAGCTTGGTCCGCCTCGAGCACGGCACGTTCTTCTGGCTTGAGCCATTTGGCGCTGGCGAAGTTGTCGCTGAGCAGGAAGAACGCCAGGGCGCCGAGGGTGATGGTCGGAATGCCTTGCAGCAGGAACATCCACTGCCAGCCGGCGAGGCCACCCTGGCCGGCCGCGAAGTGGTTGAGAATCCAGCCGGAGAACGGGCTGCCGAGCAGGCCGGAGACCGGAATCGCCGACATGAACAGCGCCATGATGCGGCCACGGCGGAACGTCGGGAACCACTGCGAGAGGTACAGCACCACACCCGGGAAGAACCCGGCTTCGGCGGCACCGGTGAACAGGCGCAAAGTGTAGAACCCGGTCGGTGTGGTGACGAACAGCAGGCAGGTCGACAGCATGCCCCAGGTGACCATCATCAGCGCGATCCAGCGCCGTGGGCCGAATTTGCTCAGCGCCAGGTTGCTCGGTACGCCACACAACACGTAGCCGATGAAGAAAATTCCGGCCCCGAGGCCGTACACGGTTTCGCTGAATTTCAGTGCATCGAGCATCTGCAGTTTGGCAAATCCAACGTTGACCCGGTCGAGGTAGTTGAACAGGTAGCAAACAAAGATGAAGGGGATCAAGCGCAGGGTAACGCGCTTGTAGACGGCGTTTTTATCGTCATCGGTGGCCAGGGTGGCAGCGGCGCTCTGTGACATGGCGGGACTCTCTTTATTATGATTTTTTGCGAGGCAAGGGTAACGTTGGTTGCCTGGAGAGTCTCGGTCACCCCTGAGCGGATGTCTTTGTGCCTGAGCACAGGGTTTGCGCCAACAGCCTGTGCGGGTGAACAATCTATCGCCGCACGTTTTCAAGGATTAGCCGCATGTTCGAACTCGATCACGACCTGGCGCAGGATATCGTCGACCGGGCGATGGCCATTCTGCCGTACAACGTCAATGTCATGGACAGCCAAGGGCTGATCCTCGGCAGTGGCGAGCCGGAACGGATCAACACCCGGCACGAAGGTGCGCAACTGGTGCTGGCGAACGGGCGCGTGGTGGAAATCGACGCGCAGACCGCCGTGCACCTCAAAGGCGTGCAGCCGGGGATCAATCTGCCGTTGCTGCTTGATCAGCGTTTGATCGGCGTGTTGGGCATTACTGGCGAACCCGAGCAACTGCGTACCTATGCCGAACTGGTGCGCATGACCGCCGAGATGCTGGTCGGCCAGCGCAACCAGCAGGCCGAACAGCAATGGCGTCGCCAGCGTTGCGATGACTTGCTGGCGTTGCTGCTCAGTGAGGCGGGGGACTCGCCCCGGCTGATCGACGAAGCACAGCAAATGGGCCTCAAGCCGCAGCTGTCGCGTACCCCTTATTTGTTTGAGTTGGGCCTGGAGCATGGAGCGGGGCAAACCGCCGAGGCGTTGAGTGCCTGGCTGACCTCGCGCTATCCCGACAGTTGGTGCGTGAGCTCCGCCAAGTCGTCGTTGCTGTGGTGCCGGCCGACCACGCAAGCAGTGGATAACGAACGCTTGCTGGAAAAACTTGAAGGCCTGGGCTGGAACATATTGCGCATCGCTGTTGGCGGTCAGGCGGATGGATTGCAAGGCTTGCGCCGCTGCTATCGGCGGGTTGGCGACTTGCTGGCCTATGGGCGCGATGTGCTGCCGAAAACCCGTTTGCTGACGCTGAACCGCTATCGATTGCCGGTCATGCTCTGGCGTCATCGCAACGACGATGCGCTGGACGAGTTGCTCACGCCTCTGCGCAAAGTCATCGCCAAGGACAGCAACGGTCAACTGTTGGCGACATTGCGCAGCTGGTGCGAGCACGACGGCCAAAGCCAGGCTTGTGCCGATGCGCTGGGCATCCACCGCAACAGCTTGCGTTACCGCATGGAGCGCATTGCCGAACTCAGCGGCGTTGACCCGCTGCGCCTCGATGGCATGCTCGCGCTGTACCTGGGGGTGCAACTGCTGCCCGAGACAGACACCAAACCGTGAACGACATAAATCCCTGTGGGAGCGAGCTTGCTCGCGAAGAGGCCATCACATCCAATATCCAGGGTGACTGACACGCCGCCATCGCGAGCAAGCTCGCTCCCACAATGGATCGGCAAGGTTCACAAAATTTTGTTTCACTGCCAATCCCTGTGGGAGCGAGCTTGCTCGCGAAGAGGCAATCACATCCAATATCTGTGGTGACTGATACACCGCCATCGCGAGCAGGCTCGCTCCCACAGGGTTTTGTGGAAATGAACAATAATCCTCATGGCCGTTTGTGCAGTGGACCGGCGTTATTGTTCATATCAACTGGCAGCATGGGCTCCATTGGAACTGGAGAATTCACATGAAAATCGTCATCGCCCCCGATTCGTTCAAGGACAGTCTGAGTGCCGAAGCTGTGGCCAATGCCATTGCGCGGGGTCTGGCAGAGGTCTGGCCGGACGCGAAGCTGGTCAAGTGCCCCATGGCTGACGGCGGGGAAGGGACGGTCGAGTCGATTCTCGCTGCCTGCGAAGGTGAACTGCGCAGCGCCACGGTACAGGGGCCGCTCGGCACCCAGGTCGACGCGCATTGGGGCTGGCTGCCTGACAATCACACCGCGATCATCGAAATGGCCGAAGCCAGCGGTTTGCAGTTGGTGCCGGTGGGCCAGCGCGATGCGTGCATCAGCAGCACCTTCGGCACGGGCGAGCTGATCCGCGCGGCACTCGATGCGGGGGCTCAGCGGATCATCCTGGCTATCGGCGGCAGTGCCACCAACGATGCAGGTGCCGGTGCGTTACAAGCACTAGGCGTACGACTGCTCGATGCCCAGGGGCAGACATTACAAACGGGTGGCCTGGCGTTGGCACAACTGGCGCAGATCGACCTGAGTGAAATGGACCCGCGGCTGGCCGGCGTGCGCTTCGAGATCGCCGCCGACGTCAACAATCCACTGTGCGGCCCTCAGGGAGCCTCGGCAATCTTTGGCCCGCAGAAAGGCGCCTCTGTCGAGCAGGTTCAACAGCTGGATCAGGCCCTTGGGCATTTCGCCGGGCTCTGCGCCCAAGCCCTGGGAAAAGACCTGCGTGACGAACCGGGCAGTGGCGCCGCCGGCGGTCTGGGGTTTGCGGCCAAGGCATTTCTTGGCGCGCAATTTCGTGCTGGCGTGGAAGTGGTTGCCGATCTGGTCAGCCTGGAAGAGGCGGTACGTGATGCGGATCTGGTGATTACCGGCGAGGGCCGCTTCGACGCCCAGACCTTGCGCGGCAAAACCCCGTTTGGCGTGGCGCGTATCGCCCGGCAGCAGGGCGTACCGGTGATCGTGATCGCCGGCACACTCGGCGAGGGCTACCAGCAGATGTACGAACATGGCGTGGACGCGGCGTTCGCTCTCGCGTCCGGGCCGATGACCCTGGAGCAAGCCTGCGCCGACGCCCCGCGCCTGCTACAGGATCGCGCGCGAGACATCGCCCGCGTCTGGCGCATCGCAGCTCGCAAGGGCTGAAGGTGATCCTGTAGCAGCTGGCGAAGCCTGCGTTCGGTTGCGCAGCAACCGCAAAACCGGTGAACGCGTTCAACCTGATCAACCGCGTTCGATCCGTCTGTAAAAGTCCTCCGAATCCCGACAAGTGTTTCACTCTTGAAACACTTGCCCTGTCCAGAAATATATTTCGCTCAACCCTCCATAAAAGCTAAAGCCCTGCCGATACAGGGTATAGGCGTACATATCCCTCAAATAAAAGTCGCCTACCTGCACGTCGGGAGCAACTTCCTGCCTGCCAGCGTTCACTGCATGGATGCTCGAAGACTTCACCACCCGAGAGTCATCCTATGTCCATACGTAATATGAATATCGCGCCTCGAGCGTTCCTGGGTTTTGCGTTCATTGCATTGCTGGTGATCGTGCTCGGCATCTTTGCCGTGAACCGCATGTCGATCATCCGCCAGGCCTCCATCGACATGGAAAGCAATCAGCTGCCCAGCGTCGCCTTCCTTGGGAACATCACCGAGAACGTCCTGCGCTTGCGCATCCTGTCGTTCCGTGTGCTGGTAAACCGCGACGCCGCCGGACTGCAAGACGCTGAAACCCGCATCAACGTACTCACTGACAAGGCCAGACAAGCTCAAAAGGGCTATGCAGCCCTGCCAGCCGGTCCGGAAGAAGCGGCGCTGTACAAAGCCTTTGCCGCCACCCTGGACAGCTACCTGCAAGCTCAAAGCCAGATGATGGAGCTGTCGCGGCAAAACAAAGTCGATGAAATGCACAACCTGATCAATACGCGTATCAAGGACGGTACCGATCTGATGGGTGAGCAGTTGAACAAGCTGATCGCCATTAACAAGGCGGGCGCAACCGAAGCCGATGCTGTAGCGGGCGACCAATATTCTTTCGCTACCAACGGCATCATTGCTGTATCGGTGTTTGCTGCATTGGTGACGGTGTTGCTGGCCTGGTTGCTGACCCGCAGTATCGTTACACCACTGAACCGTGCGGTCGCCGCCGCTGAGTCGATTGCCGGCGGTAACCTCACCAAATCCATCGAAGTCGACGGCAAGGACGAACCTGCACGCTTGCTCGGCGCCTTGTCGACCATGCAGGCCAACCTGCGCAAAACCATCGAGCAGATCGCCGGTTCCGCCAATCAGCTGGGTGCCGCTGCAGAAGAACTCAGCGCTGTGACCGAGGAAGCGTCGCGCGGCCTGCAACAGCAAAACAACGAAATCGAACAGGCCGCGACCGCCGTTAACGAAATGACCGCCGCCGTGGAAGAGGTCGCACGCAACGCGGTGTCGACATCCGAAGCGTCGAATCAATCGACCCAGGCCGCCCGTGAAGGTCGCGACCGCGTGGTGGAAACCGTCAACGCCATCCAGACCATGACCCATGACGTACAAAACACTTCGCTGATGATCGAAGGTCTGGCCACTCAGGGCCGCGATATCGGCAAGGTGCTGGACGTGATCCGGGCGATTGCCGAGCAGACCAACCTGTTGGCGCTTAACGCCGCTATTGAAGCAGCGCGTGCCGGTGAAGCCGGACGCGGTTTTGCCGTGGTGGCAGACGAGGTCCGCGCCTTGGCGCACCGCACCGCGCAATCGACCCAGGAAATCGAAAAAATGGTTGCCGGGATTCAAAACGGCACCGGCGAAGCGGTCGACTCCATGCAGCAAAGCAACCAGCGCACGCATACCACGTTGGAGTTGGCCCGTGCGGCCGGCGTGGCGCTGGAGCAAATCACCCAGTCGATCCACCAGATCAACGAGCGCAACCTGGTGATCGCCAGCGCCTCGGAAGAACAGGCGCAGGTGTCGCGCGAAGTGGACCGCAACCTGGTAAACATCCGCGACCTGGCCACCCAATCGGCCGCCGGTGCCAACCAGACCAGCGCCGCCAGCCATGAGCTGTCGCGCCTGGCGGTTGATTTGAATGCCATGGTGGCGCGTTTCGTGATTTGAGATAGGGTTGAATGTGGAGTTCGCGCAACAGGAGAAGTACATGCGCTATTCAGCCTTGACCCAACGAATCGCTGGCGACGGAGCCGATGCCTGGCAGATTCACTATCGAGCGCTGGAGTTGCGCGAGCAGGGCGTCGATGTGCTGCTGCTGTCGGTCGGCGACCCGGATTTCGATACGCCGAAGCCGATCGTCCAGGCGGCCATCGACAGCTTGCTGGCCGGTGATACGCACTATTCGGAGGTGCGTGGCACGCGGTCGCTGCGCACCAGCATCGCCCGTCGTCACGCCCGACGCAGCGGTCAGGTGGTGGATGCCGATCATGTGCTGGTGCTGCCGGGCGCGCAGTGCGCGGTGTACTCGGTGGTGCAATGCCTGCTAGACCCGGGTGACGAAGTGCTGGTCGCCGAACCGATGTACGTGACTTACGAAGGCGTGTTCGGTGCCTGCGGGGCGAAGGTGGTGCCAATCGCGGTGCGGCCGGAGAACGGCTTTCGCGTTGACCCGGCGGACGTCGCCGCACGTATCACCGCGAAAACCCGCGCCATCCTGCTCAACAGTCCGAACAATCCTTCCGGGGCCAGCCTGTCGCTATCGATCTGGCAGGCCCTGGCACGTTTGTGCGTCAAGCATGATTTGTGGTTGATCAGCGATGAGGTCTACAGCGAACTGCTGTATGAAGGCCAGCACATCAGTCCGGCCAGCCTGCCGGGGATGGCCGAACGCACGGCGACCGTGAACAGCCTGTCGAAATCCCACGCCATGAGTGGCTGGCGAGTTGGTTGGGTGATCGGTCCGAAACCCTTGACTGAACACCTGGAGAACCTTTCGCTGTGCATGCTCTTTGGCATTCCCGATTTCGTGCAGAACGCAGCGCGGGTGGCGCTGGAGGCTGATTTGCCGGAGCTTGCGCTGATGCGCAACGAGTACCGTGCGCGGCGTGATCTGGTGTGCGCGCGCCTGGGCGACTGCCCGGGCATCAGCCCGGTGGTCCCGGATGGCGGGATGTTCGTGATGGTCGATGTGCGCCAGACCGGGGTGTGCGCGCAGGCGTTCGCCGAGAAACTGCTGGAAGGTTATGCCGTGTCGGTGCTCGCCGGTGAAGCGTTCGGGCCGAGTGCGGCGGGGCATATCCGCATTGGCCTGGTACTGGACCAACAGCGGCTGGCCGAAGCCTGCCGGCGGATTGTGCGCTGTGCAACGGAGCTGCTGAAAGCCCGGCGGGCCTGAGCTGCCTGGAGCTTTGTGCTGGATTTGATGGCCTCATCGCGAGCAAGCTCGCTCCCACACTGGATCGCATGCACACACAGATCCCTTGTGGGAGTGAGCTTGCTCGCGATGGGGCCATAAGCATCACAGCAAATTCCCCCGCGTCGACCCCCGCTCAATCAACCGCGCCGCAAAATCCAGCGTTCGCGCCGGCCCGTCATCGCCGCGCAAGCGCTTGAGCAAACACTCGAACGCGCTCGCGCCAATCTCTGCGGTTGGCTGGGCGAGGGCGGTAATGCCGCTGCCCACCAGCGGGTACCAGTCCAGGTCGTCAAGGGCGATCAAACCGATGTCTTCAAACAGCGCGCAGCCCAACTCACGCAAGGCGCGGGTGCTGGCCAACGCGGCAATACCGTTGGCGCAAAACAGCGCTTTCGGACCGGGACCGGGTGTGGCCAGGAAGGATTCCAAGTGTGCGTTCAGATCGTTGCCGGTCTCAACCACCGCTCCGCTCAGCAGCCTGCGCTGATCGATCTGCGCCTTGAAGCTGTTGACTCGCTCAATGCGTGAACTGGTGCCGTCAAACGGTTCGCTGACCAACACAATGTCGCGATAGCCGCGTGCTTCAAGATGATCCAGCGCCATCTCGACTGCCGCCGGGTTGTCCAGCCCGACCAGGTCGCTGTCCAGCAGATCGACCTTGCGATCCACCAGCACCATCGGCAGTTCACGGTGCAACTCGCGCAGCTCATCCAAGTGATGGCCGAGGGTGTTCACGATCAAGCCTTCGATGTTGTACGAGCGCAGCGCCGCCAGATGCTGGCGTTCCTGCTCATCGTCGCGGTCGGTGTTGCACACCACCAGGCTGTAGCCGTGCTGACGGCAAGCGGTTTCCACGCCATGCATCACGGCAATCGAATAGGGGTTACGGATATCGGCCACCAGCATGCCGATCAGGCGGGTACGCCCGCGTTTCAAGCCGCGGGCCATCTGGTTCGGGCGATAGCCCAGTCCGCTGATCGCCTGCTCGATGCGTTTGGCAGTGGCCTCCGAGAGCAAGGCCCGGTCTTCGCCAATAAAGCGCGACACGCTGGCCTTGGAGACCCTGGCGTGCTCGGCGACATCGAGCATGGTGACGCGGCCGCGCTGGGCGGTGGAAAACGTAGTCACGGTGTGAAGCCTTGTTGTTTGAGTTGTGGTGGCTGCTGTTGAAACCGGTTTCAGAAAACACCAGGTGAAGGTCAAGCTGATCAGTGAAGAAAATCGTGGGAAAAGTCGCATTTAACCGACAGACGGTCGTTAGACCTGTCAGATCTGACAGTAGCCGGTGTCGGGGATAGGGCGTTTAATTTCTTGCAAGTGTTGTGAATAGGAAAAGTGGGTTGCTCTCGGGTCTTATCGATCCGGATATATATCAGTTCAACTGTGATGGAGTACGTGAAATGACTGCTAAACAAAGTCTGGGAACAGGATCGACACTCAGCGCCGCACAAATGGTTGCCAAACAATCTCGCTTCAACTATCGCTCTTTCAACCCTTCAAGTCCGAAGGCGGATCATCCAAAACCGGAAGTTGATGGTTTGCTCGTAGAGGGGCTGGTGCCTAAAGCGCTTATGGATACGACAGCACTCACCGTTAAAATGACGGGAATGGGTGAAGAACACTCCGGTGATGAGGCTGAACTCGTACTGTACGACCAGCGCATTGGGGATGACCCTGAAAAACATGGGGTCGTTATTGGCACAACGATGCCCTTGCCGCCACCGCCAAGGTCGTTCCCATTCAATTTTCCGCTACTGACAGACAGCTTGCCTGATGATGACAGAAGTAATGCCTCAACCTTTTACAAGCTAAGGTTCAGGGTCTGGAGAGGTGATACAGGGAACGCTGATTATTCCCTCCCGCTTGACATTCGAGCTGACAAATTTGCACCTTATCAAAGCAAGGTTGACGGCGTTCGTAGCTCGGGCCCGAAACCAAGCTTTCGAAATGTACCCGGCGATGTGATTGATGATAGTTGGCTCAGGAGTAATACTGAACTGCAGTTAACTATTGATGCTAGTTATCCATTCTATCGGTCTAATGATACCCTTAATGTTTTCGTTTCGGACACTTATTCGGATACTGCTCTGCCCACGCCGACGTTTTCCATAAAGATGCCTGCCAGTGGCCTGGTAGATATTCCTGTTGCAAATTTGGTTTTGCCGACGACAGGAAAATATTATGTGTATTGTAATCATGTCGATGTCGTAGGGAATATCAGTAAGGTTTCGTTTGCAAGAGAACTGGAAGTTAATTTGCGGCCTGAACCTGAAATGGGAATTCCCGTTATCCCCAAAGCGATATTGCCGGATGTTTTGGATCTCAAAGACTTTGAGTCACCTGTTTATGTTTTTGTAGAGCGCAAACAACATTGGCTGGATACGGATAATATTTTACTGTACGTGGACAGTGACAGTTCTCCTGTACAACAACTGCCGGTGGGTTCAGGGCGCCAGCTCCGGTTTACATTGAATTATATCCATCTCAAACACTTGATCACCGATCCTTATACTCTGGTTGATACTAAACTGTATTACCGCCTCTTGCGCGGTATCGAGCTACCTCGTAAGTCGAATGAACAACCCTTCACCTTTGACCATACGTACAGAGGCATGCTCAATCCGAACATGCCGGATTTGGTAAACCCGGAAATGGTGCCTGTTGATGTTTTAGGTGACTCTAAGAAACTGAATCATGTGACCGCCGCCGACCGTGGAAAACCGGTGACTATCGAGACAATCGTGCAGAAGCCGGGAGGTACCTGGGAGTCGTACGGTGATGAAATTGCAAGATTCTGGTTCGACGGAAAGGAGGTCAAAAACTTCCCACTGTTGGGCGGGCCAGTACCACTGCTTACATTTGAAATGGACTCTAGCGTCATTGATGACGCCGGACCGGGTGTAAAAATTGGCCAGTGGAGCATCGAGGAAGGTGGCGCTCGCAACGTCATGTTCTCTCCGAAAACTCCAGTAACGATTGATGAAGTTTCCGTTACTTTCCCTAAGCCTACGGTAGCCACTTTTGAAGTCGATGATGGTGCTGGCGGCAGGAAGCGAGTGGTGAACTGCCGAAGCATGACGGGTTCTGGAACAAATCGGCTATTGCCGGTGGACGTCATTATTGACGACGTGCACATGCCCACAGGTACTATTGTCAGGGTGTATTCAGTCGGTACTGAGGACTCTGCCGGCCTTAATGAAATTCCCGGTACCGATTTCTTCGAAGACTACGAAATCACGGGGCTAGAGGTGGGTAAAGTATTCCAGGTGAATATTCAACCGTACCTGACCAAAGTCAAAGCCATTCAACCGACGGCAGGCTCTGGTCTTCCAAATGGCTATATCAAGGTTTGGTACACCGTGCCGGTAAATGGTATAGACAAAAAATCTATTGAGTTTTTGAACGAGGTGGCGCTACTGGGTTCTGGTGGTAACTATTGCGAGGGAACACCAACACTTTAATTGATCAATGTTGCTTCAAAAGCAGAAGAGAGAGGCCCTGTGCCTCTCTTTTTTTAATAGTGATATCCAGCTGCAGGCGGACAGTTCCGCAAGGTTTTGAAGATTAGTCCTACATACGTATGTCGGTCTTCGTCGTAGTCTGCCGGCCATCTCGAGGGATAGCAATTCAACCGAATCACTCAATCGTTCCTTTGGGAGCGATCGTCAACTGGATACCCTAAAATGTCGCTCATGCAACGCTTTAAGCTGAACCCGATTGTCATCGGGTTCTGTACACCATCACTGGCTCTTGTGTCGCTGGTGGTCCCTTATGTGAGTGCCGCAGACCTGGTCGGCACAAGCCAAACGGTCAGCGCCCCTGGACTGACCGAGAGTTGGAGGCTTTCCCAGGGGGCAACGTTAACGGTCGACGGCATGTCGACCTTCGAGATTTCGGCCATCGGTGGTTCAGCGGTCAATCTTGTGGGCGCAACCGTCAACGGTATCGGCGGCCGGGCCGGTGTCGAACTGACCAACAGCACCGCGAACATTTCCGGCAGCACCATCAATAGCAACCGTCTGGGCTTGCAAGTCGGCCATGTGAATGGCACCGCCACCGGCTCTACTGCAACGGTGACCAGCAGTACCATCAGCGGTGAAACAGGAGGCGCTCGCGTCACAGCCTTCAGCACCCTTGGGTTATCGGATACCACGCTGGAAGGCACCGGAGCAACGAGCTCTGGGCTTTCGATATTGAATGGTAATGTGTCTGCCACCAATCATAGCCACATCATCGGTGGCCAGGATGGCGTGGTGATCGGTCTTGAACGTGCTGATGTACAGCCCGGCAAGCTGATGCTGGACAATTCCAGCGTAGAAGGTCAAACGGGGTCGGCGATTGTCGTCGATTACGCTGGTGCGACCAGCGCAGCGACGGAAGTTGACGTGCTCAATGGTTCGACCCTCAAGGGCGGCAACGGCACTATTCTTGAAGTGGCGGGAGCGGCGTCGGTCAACATGAATGTTGGCAACAGTGCACTGGAAGGCAATGTTCAGGTGGACGGCAACAGCACCGCCAACCTGAACTTCAAGCAAGGCTCGCTGACCGGTGACGTGATCGCCGAGTCGGGCAGCACGGCGAATGTTCAGTTGCAGCAAGGTTCTCTGTTGACCGGGCGCATGGAGAATGTTGCCACGGTCGGCATCGATCACCAATCCGAATGGAACATGACCGGTAACAGCCAGGTCGGTAACCTGAACATGATGGACGGTGGCACTGTCCGGTTTGGTGCCGAGGATGCCTATTATCAGCTGGACGTCACCAATCTGTCGGGCAACGGCTTGTTTATCATGGGCACTCACTTCACCACGGGGCAGACCGATGTGTTGAACGTCACCGGCACCGCTACCGGCGATCATCAATTGCTGATCACCAGCAGTGGTGTCGATCCGGCCAGCGGTCAGCCGATCACCGTGGTGCACACACAAGGTGGCGATGCCCGGTTCTCGCTGGCCAATATTGATGGCGCGGTCGACCTGGGTACGTATTCCTATGGGCTGAGTCAGGATGCCGCCGGTAAAGACTGGTTCCTCGATCCAAGCAAGCGCAGCGTCAGCCCTTCCACTCGGGTCGTCAGTGCCTTGTTCGGTGCACCAATCACCGTGTTGTCCGGCGAAGACGCCATGTTGCGCACGCGCATGGGCGAAGTGCGCTTCAACACCGACAAGTCGGGTGCCTGGAGCCGCGCATACGGCAACAAATACAACGTCGGCGGGGCTTTCGGCGATGGTTATCGGCAAACGCAGCAAGGCTTCGCGCTGGGTGTCGATACACCGTTTGGCGAAGGTCCATTGTTGCTGGGGGTGATGGCCGGTTATAGCCAGTCGGACCTCACGCTGAGCCACGGCAGTTCGGGCACCGTCGACAGCTACTACCTGGGCAGCTACCTGACCTGGCTGGATGCCGTGAGTGGGTATTATTTCGACGGCACCGTCAAGCTCAACCGCTTCGAGAACAAGGCGGACGTTGCGATGAGTGATGGCACGAAGGCCAAGGGTGATTATGGCAACACCGGTGTGAGCGGCTCTGTGGAGTTTGGCCGCAATATCAAACTCGACGATGGCTATTACATCGAGCCTTTCACACGCTGGTCGACCGCGGTGATTCAGGGCAAGGATTATGACCTGGACAACGGTATGCAGGCCAAGGGCGACTCGACCTGGTCATTCGTGGGTAAGGCCGGGCTGACTGCAGGTCGTGACATACCGATGGCCAACGGTGGCACGCTGCAGCCTTATGTCCGTGCGGCACTGGCCCGTGAGTTTTCCAAGGGCAATGAATACAAGGTCAACGACACTGCGTTCAGCCATAACCTCTCCGGGTCGCGCGTTGAAGTAGGGGCGGGGGTTGCCATGAAGCTGACCGACCGCTGGAGTGCACACGCCGAGGTCGAGTACATGAACGGTAAGAACATTGAAATGCCGATTGGCGGCACTGTGGGTGTGCAGTTGAAGTGGTAAGGGACGATTAATTAATATTTTATTGCAGGGTAGCAGGAAAAAGTAAATATAAAGCCCCGTTTCGAAAGAAACGGGGCTTTATATTAAGTAGAGTTTTACGAAATGGTTAAGCTGGTGTCGAATTTTCCCTCGGCAGAAGTGGAGGTGCTGGAGTTTCTAAATTTTTCGATCTGCACATCAAACTCACCAGTAAATCGACTGTTGGCAAGATCCAGATTCAGCGTGATTGTTCCATCAACAGCCAGTTTGCTGGTTGGGTGGCTTGGGTCCATGTAATCAACGAGCTCGATGGTAACGGCGTCTTTTTTGTCTTCACCAATGACATCATGATCTCCGTTAGCGAGTGTCTTTGGGAACACAATCAAAAGTATTCGGGCGCGCACGCCGTCAATATTCTCGATGGCTTCCACAACCCAGGTTTTACCCCGGTTCGGGCTTTCGCTGCTACGCAGCACCGTTAGGCTGGCCTTGAACGGGGCGGCATCTTCCAGCGTGACGTCGAAGTAGTCTTGTGTGCGGTTTTTTGTGGCGGCTACGCTCATGATTGCTTTCTCCCTGGCAATTAACAAAGAATCCACAAATAGGTAACCATCGCTAACTCATGGATTAACTCATCAGAGCTCAGTTGCGTCATTCTGTAAACTGTCAAATATGCCAGTTTACAATGGGCATTTTATGTGGGTTGTTATGGGGAGGTTTTATACGTGTGGAATATTATCTCAAAAAATTATAACTGCTAGTTGGAAGTTATTATGATTTTCCCCAGTTTTGCATCAACTAAATAACCCCGCAGCAATATTGATCGAAAAGCCGAGGATGGCCGTGTTGAACAGAAAGCCGATCAGTGACTGGGCCAGCACGATCTTGCGTAAACCACGGGTGGCGACTCCGACATCGGAAGTCTGCACCGCCACGCCGATGGTGAACGAGAAGTACAGGAAGTCCCAATAGTTGGGGGTCAGCAGGCCCTCGGCAAAACGCAGCGCCGGCTCCTTGCCATCCCAGGTGTAGAACAGCCGTGCGTAGTGCACGCTGAAGATCACCCCAATCAATAACCATGAACCGATCACGGTCATTCCGGTGAAGCCGTAGTGCAATAGCCTTCGGCTGGTTTCCAGGTCCTTGCTGCCGGCCAGTTCCAGGGTGATGGTGGCGAGGCTGGCAATCGCGGCAATGCAGACAATGAACAGCACCAGCCCGGCGTTCTCGTCCTCGACTTCAGCGATGCGTTTGACGTCATCGGCCCGTGAGCGCACGGTCAGCCAGAGCATTAACACCAGATAAGTCCAGACGCCGGAATTCCAGCCGATCAGGATCTTGCTGATGAGTGAGTCGGCCGGAGCCAGGAGGCTGACCGCCACCCCCAACAGGGTGGCGGCGGTCAGGCGAGGGTGGGTGCGCAGGAGGTGTGGCATGGAGGCTCGATACGTCAGGACTTTGCCATCACCTTAGCCCAGAGCGGTCCGTTGTGACCACCGAGGCGACAGTGGCACAAAAAAGTGTGGGAGCGAGCTTGCTCGCGATAGCGGCGTAAAAGCCAACATAGATGTTGGATGTTACGACCTCATCGCGAGCAAGCTCGCTCCCACAGTGGTTTTGTGTTGGTGTTTAGATGTCCTTGTGGCGCTTCTTGACCAGTTTCATCACCACCACAAAAAACACCGGCACAAACACCACCGCCATGGTCGCGGTGATCATCCCGCCGATCACCCCGGTGCCGATCGCTTGCTGACTCGCCGAGCTGGCGCCGGTGGCAATCGCCAGCGGAACCACGCCAAGGATGAACGCCAGCGAGGTCATGATGATCGGTCGCAGACGCAAGCGCGCGGCTTGCACCGTGGCGTCGATCAGGTCGTGGCCTTCGTCGTACAGGCTCTTGGCGAACTCGATGATCAGGATCGCGTTTTTCGCCGACAGACCAATGATGGTGATCAGCCCGACCTTGAAGAACACGTCGTTGGGCATTCCGCGCAAGGTCACTGCCAGTACCGCGCCTAGCACACCCAGTGGCACCACCAGCAGCACTGAAGTAGGGATCGACCAGCTCTCGTACAACGCCGCCAGACACAGGAACACGATCAACAACGACAAGCCGAGCAGCATCGGTGCCTGGCTGCCGGACAGCCGTTCTTGCAATGACAGACCAGTCCACTCCTGACCCAGCCCCGCCGGGCCTTGCGCGACCAGGCGCTCGATTTCCGCCATGGCTTCGCCGGTGCTGTGACCGGGCGCCGGTTCACCGGAAATGCTGATGGCCGGGTAACCGTTGTAGCGCGTCAGTTGTGCCGGGCCCTGGGTCCATGTGGCTTGGACGAACGCCGACAACGGCACCATTTTTTCGGCGTTGTTGCGTACGTGGATCTTCAGCAAGTCGTCAACCTGACTGCGCTGATCGCCTTCAGCCTGAACCACGACGTGTTGCATCCGCCCCTGGTTGGGGAAGTCGTTGATGTACGCCGAACCGACGGCGGTGGACAGCACATTGCCGATATCGGCAAATGAAACGCCCAAGGCATTGGCCTGTTTGCGGTCGACTTCCAGTTGCACTTGCGGTGCTTCAGCCAGGGCGCTTTCGCGCACGTTCATCAGGATCGGGCTTTTCTCGGCAGCCGCCAGCAGCGCACTGCGTGCTTGCATCAGCGCCGCATGACCCAGGCCACCCCGGTCTTGCAGGCGGAACTCGAAACCGCTCGACGTACCGAGGCCGTCAACCGGAGGCGGCAGTATCGAGAAGGCCACGGCGTCCTTGATCTGACTCAAGGCACCGTTGGCGCGATTGGCAATCGAGGCCGCCGAGTCATCGCTGCCGCGTTCAGACCAATCCTTCAGCGTGGTAAACGCCAAGGCCGCGTTCTGGCCGCTGCCGGAGAAGCTGAAACCGAGAATCACCGTGCTGTCGCCAACACCGGGTTCAGTGGCGTTGTGCGCTTCGATCTGCTCGACCACCTGCACCGTACGGTTCTTGCTGGCGCCCGGCGGCAGTTGAATGTCGGTGATGGTGTAGCCCTGGTCTTCGACCGGCAGGAAGGACGAGGGCAGGCGACTGAAGCAAAACACCAGTCCGATCAACAGCACGCCATAGACCAGCAGAAAACGACCACTGCGTTTCAGCGCGTAGACCACCCAGCGCTGATAACCCTCGGTCATCTGCTCGAAGCGCTGGTTGAACCAGCCGAAGAAACCGCCCTTGGCGTGATGTTCACCCTTGGCGATCGGTTTCAGCAACGTGGCGCAGAGTGCCGGCGTCAGTGTCAGGGCGAGGAACGCCGAGAACAGAATCGACGTCGCCATCGACAGCGAGAACTGCTGGTAGATCACCCCGACTGAGCCCGGCATGAAGGCCATCGGGATAAACACCGCCACCAGCACCAGGGTGATGCCGATGATCGCCCCGGTAATCTGGCTCATGGCTTTGCGTGTTGCCTCTTTGGGCGACAGGCCTTCGTTGACCATGATCCGCTCGACGTTCTCGACCACGACGATGGCGTCATCCACCAGAATGCCGATCGCCAGGACCATGCCGAACATGGTCAGCACGTTGATCGAGAAACCCAGCGCCAACATGGTCGCAAAGGTGCCCATCAACGCCACGGGCACCACCAACGTCGGGATCAGCGTGTAGCGGATGTTCTGCAGGAACAGGAACATCACCGCGAACACCAGCAGCATCGCCTCGCCGAGGGTGTACACCACTTTGGTGATCGAGACTTTGACGAACGGCGAGGTGTCGTACGGAATCTTGTATTCCACACCGGCCGGGAAGTAGCGCGACAGTTCGTCCATCTTCTCGCGCACCAGGGTTGCGGTGCTCAAGGCGTTGGCGCCGGGCGACAGCTGCACGCTGACGGCGGTCGACGGTTTGCCGTTGAGGCGGGTGGAGAACTGGTATTCCTGGCTGCCGATTTCAACCCGTGCCACGTCACCCACGCGCACCGTGGAACCGTCGGGGTTGGCCCGCAGCACAATGTCGGCGAACTCTTCGGGGGTCGACAGTTGACCTTTCACCAGCACCGTCGCGGTGATTTCCTGGGTGGTGCGAGCCGGCAAGTCGCCGATGCTGCCGGCCGAGACCTGGGCGTTCTGCGCAACAATCGCCGCGTTGACGTCGGCCGGGGTCAGGTTGAAACCGATCAGTTTCTGCGGGTCGATCCAGATCCGCATGGCCCGTTCGGCGCCATACAACTGAGCCTTGCCGACGCCGTCCAGACGCTTGATCTCGTTCATCACGTTACGCGCCAGATAATCGCTGAGCGCCACGTCATTGAGCTTGCCGTCGCTGGAGGTGAGGGTGATCAGCAGCAGGAAACCGGCCGAGACTTTCTCGACCTGCAAGCCTTGTTGGGTCACCGCTTGCGGCAGGCGCGACTCGATCACCTTGAGCCGGTTTTGCACATCAACCTGGGCCATTTCCGGATCGGTGCCGGGCTGGAAGGTGGCGGTGATGGTCGCGGTACCAAGGCTGCTCTGGGATTCGAAGTACAGCAGGTGATCGGCGCCGTTGAGCTCGCCCTCGATCAGGCTGACCACGCTTTCGTCGATGGTTTGCGCCGAGGCGCCCGGGTACACCGCATAGATCTCGACCTTCGGCGGGGCAACGTTGGGGTACTGCGCGACGGGCAGCTGCGGGATGGCCAGCGCGCCGGCCAACAGGATAAACAGCGCGACCACCCAGGCGAACACCGGGCGGTCGATAAAGAATTGCGGCATAAAGTCTGCGTCCTGCCTACTGCCCGGTGACCTGGGCAAGTGGAAGAGGGGTGTCGTCGATTTCTACTTTTTCGCCGGGACGGGCGTGCTGCAGGCCTTCGATGACAATGCGGTCGCCGGGCTTGAGGCCGCCGGTGACGATCCAGCGATCCTTCTGCACCTGGCCCAGCTGCACCGGTTGCTGGCTGACACGGGCGTCGGCATCGAGCAACAGCACCTGAGCAATGCCGGCGCTGTCGCGAAGGATCGCCCGTTGCGGCACGCTGATGCCTTGCTGATTCACCGCTTGCTCCAGGCGTACGCGGATGAAACTGCCCGGCAGCAGGTCGAGGTCCGGGTTAGGGAACTCACTGCGCAGAATGATCTGGCCAGTGCCCGGGTCGACGCTGATGTCGGCGAACAGCAGCTTGCCCGGCAACGGATAGAGGCTGCCGTCGTCCTGAATCAGCGTGGCCTTGGCCTGGTCCTGGCCGACCTGCTGCAGTTGCCCGGCACGGAAGGCCCGGCGCAATGCATTGAGTTCGCGGGTCGACTGGGTCAGGTCGGCGTGGATCGGGTCCAGTTGCTGGATCAGCGCCAAGGGCGTGCTTTCGTTCTGCCCGACCAGCGCGCCTTCGGTGACCAGCGCGCGGCCAACTCGCCCGGAAATCGGGGCGGTGACAGTGGCATAACCGAGGTTCAGTTTCGCACGTTGCACAGCCGCCTGATTGGCCGCGACATCGGCGGCGGTCTGCCGGACGGCGGCGCGGGCGTTGTCGTAATCCTGGCCGCTGATGGCGTTGCCTTCGATCAACTGCGCGTAACGCTGCTCTTGCAACCGCGCCTGAAAGGCATTGGCCTCGGCTTTGCGCAGCGCCGCCTGGGCGCTGTCCAGATCAGCCTTGAACGGTGCCGGATCGATGCGAAACAGCACGTCGCCCTGTTTGACGTCGCTGCCTTCGCGGAAGGTCCGTTGCAGGACCACACCGGCCACCCGGGCGCGGACTTCGGCGATCCGCGGTGCGGCGATCCGCCCACTCAGCTCGCTGCTGATCGACAGCGGCCGGGCTTCGATGGTTTCGATCCGGACCGTGGCCAGCGGCGCTGTTTCTTCGGCAGTGGAGGACTTGTCGCACGCACCCAGCGTCATTGCCAAGGCAATCAGGCCGAGCTTCGCAAACAGGTTCTTTGACATGTAAATACCCCAATAATGACCCCCAGCATCCTACTGGGCGCAAGCGAGGGTAGCGGTGAAGCTTTGTAGGTGCTGTGTGAAATTGTGTAAGGGTTTTACTCAGGCACGCGTGAGGGCGTATATCCTTGGACGCTTGATATCTATTGCGCTTGGTCGATTGCTATCGCGAGCAAGCTCGCTCCCACAGGGATTTGATGTGAGCACATATTTTGTGAGCATCCTCGATCAACTGTGGGAGCGAGCTTGCTCGCGATAGCGGTTTATCAAACGCCACTGCACTTTCTGGAAACACCCATGCCCAACATCCTCCTGGTCGAAGACGATTCCGCGCTCTCTGAATTGATTGCCAGCTACCTTGAACGCAATGGCTATCAGGTCAGCGTGATCAGCCGTGGCGACCATGTGCGCGAACGGGCGCGGGTCGATCCGCCGGATCTGGTGATCCTCGACCTGATGCTGCCGGGCCTCGATGGATTGCAGGTCTGTCGCTTGCTGCGCGCCGATTCGGCGACTCTGCCGATCCTGATGCTGACGGCCCGCGACGACAGTCATGACCAGGTGCTGGGCCTGGAAATGGGCGCCGACGATTACGTCACCAAGCCGTGCGAACCCCGTGTGCTATTGGCGCGGGTGCGCACCTTGCTGCGGCGCAGCAGCCTGAACGAACCGCAGACCGCCAGCGACCGCATCCTCATGGGCAATCTCTGCATCGATCTGTCGGAGCGCACCGTGACCTGGCGCGAGCAACTGGTCGAACTGTCCAGCGGCGAATACAACCTGTTGGTGGTGCTGGCTCGCCACGCCGGTGAAGTACTCAGCCGCGACCAGATCCTGCAACGCCTGCGCGGCATCGAATTCAACGGCACCGACCGTTCGGTGGACGTGGCGATTTCCAAGCTGCGACGCAAGTTCGACGACCATGCCGGCGAAGCGCGCAAGATCAAAACCGTATGGGGCAAGGGCTATCTGTTCAGCCGCTCCGAGTGGGAATGCTGAACATGCTGCGCATTCTGATCCGCCTCTACCTGATCACCATCGTCACCTTCAGCGCGGCGATTTATTTCATCCCGGATCTGGTGATCAAGGCATTTCATGAGCGCTTCGTGAATTACAACCTTGATCACTCCCGAGGCTTGCAGAAGCTGATCACCCAACAGTTTCACGGAGTGCCGACCGAGCAATGGACCCATCTGGCCGCGCAGCTGGACCAGGACTTCAGCCCGTTGCACGTGGCACTGGTGCGCAATGACGACGCGGATTTCACCCCCTACGAACGTGAGCGTCTGGAACGCGGTGAAAACGTCATCCGCATGGGCGACTGGGGCTGGCGCACGCTGGCGGTGTCGCCGCTGGATCAGCAACTGTCGGTGAAGCTGGTGGTGCCGCCGGATCCGCTGGACGTCAATTTGTTGTACTGGAGCATCAACGTACTGATCGGCGGCGCGCTGCTGGCGTGCCTGTTGATCTGGCTGCGGCCGCACTGGCGCGATCTGGAGCGTCTGAAAAATACTGCCGAGCGCTTCGGCAAGGGTCACCTGAGCGAGCGCACACAGATCCCGCCGAGTTCGAACATTGGCAGCCTGGCCAACGTTTTCGACACCATGGCCGGCGACATCGAAAACCTCCTGAACCAGCAACGTGATTTGCTCAATGCGGTATCCCACGAACTGCGCACGCCGCTGACCCGACTGGACTTCGGTCTGGCACTGGCATTGTCCGACGACTTGCCGGCCGCCAGCCGCGAACGTTTGCAGGGCCTGGTTGCACACATTCGCGAACTGGACGAGCTGGTGCTGGAATTGCTCTCCTACAGCCGTCTGCAGAATCCGGCACGGGTGCCGGAGCAGGTGGACGTGTCGCTGGATGAGTTTATCGACAGCATTCTGGGCAGCGTTGATGAAGAGCTGGAGTCGCCGGACATCGTTATCGACGTCTTGCTGCACGGCCAGCTCGAACGCTTCAGCCTCGACCCGCGTCTGACCGCCCGAGCGATCCAGAACCTGCTGCGCAATGCCATGCGCTACTGCGAAAAACGGATTCAGATCGGCGTGCAGGTCTGCCCGAAAGGCTGTGAAATCTGCGTCGACGATGACGGCATCGGCATACCGGAAGACGAACGCGAGCGGATCTTCGAACCTTTCTATCGCCTGGACCGCAGCCGCGACCGCGCCACAGGCGGGTTTGGCCTGGGGCTGGCGATCAGTCGTCGGGCCCTGGAAGCCCAGGCCGGCACGTTGACGGCCGAAACCTCGCCACTGGGCGGGGCGCGGTTCCGGTTGTGGCTGCCGACACCGGCCTGATCTCTCTTGGCTCGAAGCCATAACGCGATCCGTAGCAGCTGCCGAGCCCGCGAGGCTGCGTTCGAGGACGCAGTCCTCGTAAATCCTGCGTACGCGGTTTACCTGAAAGAGCATGTTGCATGATTTTACGACCGCTTCGCCCGAGCGCGGAGCGAGCCGAACGCACAATGGGACCCGCTTTGAGATGGTAACTATGCGCGTCCAGCGTTTCGGAGAAAATCGCCAAGGATCGTCCGATTATGACTAAAGGCCGCCAACAGCAAGGGGGAGCAAGCTCCCCCTTCGGTTTTTACCGGGCACTAGTGGTGCTCGGCGTGGGAACGATCATGCCGGGTTACAAGCCCAGATCAGACAAGCCAGGATGATCATCCGGGCGGCGGCCTAGCGGCCAGTGGAACTTGCGCTCGTTTTCCTTGATCGGCATGTCATTGATGCAGGCGTGACGGTTGGACATCAATCCATGCTCATCGAACTCCCAGTTTTCATTGCCGTACGATCGATACCAGTTGCCCGAATCGTCATGCCATTCATAGGCGTAGCGCACGGCGATACGGTTACCGGTGAAAGCCCAGAGTTCCTTGATCAGCCGGTAATCCAGTTCCTTGGCCCATTTTCGGGTCAGAAAAGCCTTGGCTTCCTCGCGGTTGTTGGCGAACTCGGCGCGGTTACGCCATTTGGTGTCGAGGGTGTAGGCCAGGGACACCCGTTGTGGATCGCGGGAGTTCCAGCCGTCTTCGGCCAGGCGAATCTTTTCAATGGCCGACTCACGCGTGAATGGCGGAAGTGGTGGACGAACTTCGGCATTAGATGACATTTAAAGTCTCCAGGGAAAGTGAGTGTTCAAACAGCCAGTTGATCTTGTTTAAACAATTACAGGTCCAATAACTTTCGCGCCATGCATTGCGCATTATCGGCGGCACTGTGATCGCCCATGACAAGCGCAACAGTAATGGCGCCATCGATCAGAATCAGTAGCTGTTTGGCCAGCGTTTCCGGGTCGTGTACGCCATGTTCGGTACAGAGCTCGCACACGTAGTCGAGTAGCTTCTGTTTATGTTCTTTCGCCACCAGGCGCACCGGGTCTTGCGGGTCGCCGGTTTCGCCGCTGGTGTTGATAAAGGCACAGCCGCGAAAGCCTTCGCTGGCGAACCAGTCCTTGAGCACGGTGAACAGGTTGAGCAGCCGTTCGGCCGGGGTCGGGGCCTTGTTCACTTCGGTTTTGAACCAGTTCATCCAGCGCACGTCGCGCCGCTGCAAAGCCGCGACAGTCAGTTCCTCCTTGTTGGCAAAGTAGCGGTAAATACTTTTTCTGGAGACGCCGGCGGTTTTCACCAGAAGGTCCATGCCCGTGGCAGCAATGCCACTTTTATAGATCAACTTTTCGGTGACATCCAGAATAATGTCGCGTGTGTCGTTGCTAGTGATTTCGTTCATGTGGCAGAGAGTAGAACGAACATTCTCCTTGGTCAAGCGGGTATTCTTGGTGTGCGTTGAATTGCCATCGCGAGCACGCTCGCTCCCACATTTGAAATGCGGCCCCCTGTGGGAGCGAGCTTGCTCGCGAAGAGGCCATTACAGACAGCAACAAGACCCGAGCGGATCCATGGTGTAAGCTCTCGGTTCTTCGGATTCGACCTTTTTGCGAGCCCTATGCCGTCGCTTTTCAAACGCTCTCTACTGCCCAAGCTGCGCAGTTTCCCGCTGACCGCCGATGCGGTTTCCATCCTTTCTGGTGCTGCCGAGTTCCGTCGTTGCCTGTTGGAGAAAATTGCCCAGGCGACGCAGCGCATCTACATCGTCGCGCTTTACCTGCAACACGACGAAGCGGGACAGGAAATTCTCGATGCCTTGCACGCTGCCAAAGCTGCACGCCCGGAACTGGACGTAGTGGTGGTGGTTGACTGGCTACGGGCGCAGCGCGGTTTGATCGGTGCCGGCAAGCAGCCGGGCAACTCGGCGTGGTATCAGCAGCAGACTCGCGAACATTCCAGCGAAGTGCCGGTGTATGGCGTGCCGGTGCAAACCCGCGAACTGTTCGGTGTGTTGCACCTTAAAGGCTTCGTGATCGATGACTGCGTGATCTACAGCGGCGCCAGCCTGAATAACGTCTATCTGCACAAATTCGACAAATACCGTTACGACCGTTATCACGTGCTGCGCAACCAGGCGCTCGCCGACTCCATGCAGCACCTGGTGCAGCACGGCTTGATCGCCTCTAAAGCCGTGCACCGTCTTGACGTGCCCAACCTGCCGACCACCCGCAGTCTGCGCGGCGACATCGGCGACCTGCGCAGCCGTCTCAAGCACGCGGTGTACGACACCACGGCGGGTACGCTGGACAAGGGCGGTCTGTCAGTCAGTCCGCTGCTTGGGGTCGGTAAAAACAACCCGCTGAGCCGGGTGATTTGTGAGCTGATTGCCTGCACCCAGCATCAGTTGACCATCTGCACACCGTATTTCAACCTGCCGTTGCCGGTGACCCGTGAAATCAACCGGGCGTTGGCACGCGGGGTGAAGATCGACATCATCGTCGGCGACAAGACTGCCAACGACTTCTACATTCCACCGAGCGAACCGTTCAAGGTCATTGCCGCGTTACCGTACCTCTATGAAATCAGCTTGCGACGCTTTGCCAAGCGCCATCAGCGGGTGATCGACAGCGGACAATTGAACCTGCATCTGTGGCGCGACGGTGACAACACCTATCACCTCAAAGGCATGTGGGTCGACGAACGCTACACCTTGTTGACGGGCAACAACCTCAACCCGCGAGCTTTCCGCCTGGACCTGGAAAACGCTTTGCTGATCGACGACCCGAAAGGTGAGTTGCAGGAGCCGCGCCGTAGTGAGCTGGCGGAGATTTTCCACAACACCCGCCGCATTGAACGCTATCAGCAGTTGGAAACCTTGCTCGAATACCCGCAGGCAGTGAGCAAGTTTCTGCGTCGGGTCAGCCGGGTACGGATCGAGCGCTTGCTCTACCGCATCCTGTAGCCAAAAACACAAAAGCCCCGTCACATGGACGGGGCTTTTACGTGAAGCGTACGGCTGAAAACTGCTTAGAACACTACGCCCTGGCTACGCAGGTAGTCATCGTAGGTGCCGCTGAAGTCGATCACGCCGCTTGGGCTCAGCTCGATGATTCGAGTGGCCAGCGACGATACGAACTCACGGTCGTGGCTGACGAAGATCAGTGTGCCCGGGTAGTTTTCCAGTGCCAGGTTCAGCGCTTCGATGGATTCCATGTCCAAGTGGTTGGTCGGTTCGTCCATCACCAGCACGTTCGGCTTTTGCAGGATCAGCTTGCCGAACAGCATGCGACCTTGCTCACCACCGGAGATGACCTTGACCGACTTGAGGATCTCGTCGTTGGAGAACAGCATGCGGCCCAGGGTGCCACGGACCAGTTGCTCGCCACCTTGAGTCCAGCGACCCATCCAGTCGAACAGGTTGGATTCATCTTCGAAGTCCGAAGCGTGGTCCTGTGCGTAGTAGCCGATTTCTGCGGCGTCGGTCCATTTCACACTACCGGCATCCGGGCTCAATTCATTGACCAGGGTACGCAGCAGAGTGGTTTTACCGATACCGTTCGGGCCGATGATCGCCACACGCTCGCCGGCTTCAACGGTGAAGCTGAAGTCCTTGAACAGATTCTTGCCGTCGAAGCCTTTGGCCATGCGCTCAACGATGACCGCCTGACGATGGAGCTTCTTGTTCTGCTCGAAACGGATGAACGGGCTCACGCGGCTCGAAGGCTTGACTTCGGCCAGCTGGATCTTGTCGATCTGCTTGGCACGGGAAGTAGCCTGCTTGGCTTTCGAGGCGTTGGCCGAGAAGCGGCTGACGAACGATTGCAGTTCCGAGATCTGCGCTTTCTTCTTGGCGTTGTCCGAGAGCAGTTGCTCGCGGGACTGGGTCGCCACGGTCATGTACTCGTCATAGTTGCCGGGGAACAGGCGCAGCTCGCCGTAGTCCAGGTCAGCCATGTGGGTGCAGACGCTGTTCAGGAAGTGCCTATCGTGGGAGATGATGATCATCAGGCTGCTGCGCTGGGTCAGCACGTTTTCCAGCCAGCGGATGGTGTTGATGTCCAGGTGGTTGGTTGGTTCGTCGAGCAGCAGCACTTCCGGATCGGAGAACAGTGCCTGAGCCAGCAGAACACGGAGTTTCCAGCCCGGTGAAACTTCGCTCATCGGGCCGAAGTGTTGCTCGATGCCGATACCCAGGCCCAGCAGCAGTTCACCGGCACGCGATTCGGCGGTGTAACCGTCCATCTCGGCGAATTCGGTTTCCAGCTCGGCGACGGCCATGCCGTCTTCTTCAGTCATTTCCGGCAGCGAGTAGATACGGTCGCGCTCGGCCTTGACCTTCCACAGCTCTTCGTGACCCATGATCACGGTGTCGATTACGGTGAATTCTTCGTAGGCGAACTGGTCCTGGCGCAACTTACCCAGACGCACATTCGGCTCAAGCATGACCTGACCGCCGGACGGATCGAGGTCGCCACCGAGGATTTTCATGAAGGTCGACTTGCCGCAACCGTTGGCGCCGATCAGGCCATAGCGGTTACCCGCACCAAATTTGACCGAAACGTTCTCGAACAACGGCTTGGCGCCGAACTGCATCGTGATGTTAGCTGTGGAGATCAATTACTTTACCTTTCAATAGCTTAGGTTGCGCTTATTTGAGCTGGGACCAATTTGGGACCAATTTGGAGTTTTTTCAGTTCACTCCAATCTGAGCTTGAGTTGATCCATCGCGCATAAGTAGACAGCAACATCTGCACGCTATGGCCGAGTTGCTGGGAAATGAAGGCGGGGTTCATGCCAGACATAATGCATATTGTCGCATAGGTGTGACGACAGTTGTATGGCGGTCTGTGTCGCATTCCCAGGGCTTTCAGGATCGGATTCCACTGCTTGTGCAGGTCAGACGTCTGCCTCACATACTCGCTGTTCTTTGATGGCGGAAAGATGAAAGGGGTTTCCAGGATCTTTCCTGCCCCTTTTTTCCGACGTTCTGCATATTTTAGGATGGTCGAAAGCTTGACCAAGGCATTGCGCTTTACCGCCGGCGACGACCATTTGATGCCGGCCATCGTGCAGCCCTGGTACTTTTGAATGCGTGCATTGAGCCGGACCAATAGAGGCCGGTCGTCGAGTGCGTGAGGCATGAGTATTCCTCGCCCGTCGTTCACCGGCAGGCAGGTAGGTAGGTGGGTTATGGGTAACTGATGAAGGGGGTAAGGAAAGTTCGGCAGGTGAGCTAGCCTTTAATCGTTCGCCTCACCAACTGCAAACCAATCAGCCCCCTTCCTGACGCAGCTGGCGGGGCGAGCCTCACCGTGGCTGGGCGTCGACCATCACTGCCTTGGCCCTGATGTGCATATCGCGACATTTCAGGGGCTTGCGGGCCAACCGGATGCGGTGGCGAGATGTGAGTTTGTGGGCTATTGGTTGATGACCCGGCATGAGCCAGGAAGACGGGGAGCTACTAATGAAAACGCTGATAGTTGATCACTCTTGGACCAAAATCATCGAACGAGATGACTCCGCCAAGGTCGTGCTGGTGGCAAAGATTGAGCAGATCGAAGAAATCGAAACTGCCATTCGAGCGGTTGAAGGTGAAGAGGCAGCCCGCAATGCTCTAAATGATGGCTTGATAAAGCATGCATTAGCGCGCTGCCTGGAGAACTTGCAGGGATCTTCATCCGTAACAGAGCAGGACTTCTGGATCTGTTACGAGTTTGCGACAACCGCTGCGAAGAATGCTGAGCGAATCATTGACGAAGAGCTTTCGCACGTAGGCTCGTAATAGTAGGCGCCGCCTTCCGTGACGGAAGGCTGTGGCGTGATTCGGGGTTGTGGGCTATTTGTTGAGGATTCGGCATGCCGCCGAATCAAGGAGGCCGCTGATGAAAAGCAAGCCTACGATCAAGGAAATTGCTGACGCCACAGGACTGACAGAGAACGAAGTGGGAGCCTACTTTGCCGACTCGGAGTTAAGGCCGGATGGCACGTGGCTGATCTACTTTGACCCCCGTATTTT
Organism: Pseudomonas sp. 05N431; assembly: GCF_056397005.1. Classification (NCBI taxonomy): domain Bacteria; kingdom Pseudomonadati; phylum Pseudomonadota; class Gammaproteobacteria; order Pseudomonadales; family Pseudomonadaceae; genus Pseudomonas; species Pseudomonas sp. 05N431. The sequence goes on along the minus strand of NZ_JBFTMN010000001.1, from coordinate 406,990 downwards.
TGATGACCCTCTCATTTCGGAGCGCCTGCGCGATGACCTGAAAGGCTTCTTTACTTACGTGATGCCATTTAAGTCTGCTTCGAAATAGGCGAGGGTGGGTCAGACTGAAGCTTGAGCTGATCAGTCAGCAGAACCGGAAGATTTCGTAGCGTCAGCGTGCCGCTGGTTTCGTCGTACTCGACCTTCGAGCCTGCGAGCTTCTGCCGCGACCAATTCTTCTTCACCCTGAGATTCGTGTAGCTGATCCACCAAGCCAAAAACGATGGCTGTGAGCGACTGAATATCTGAGTTATGTGAGTTCACAACTCTCTTTATTTCTCGCAGTTCTGGTATTCCATCTTTGACCTCCCAGGTCCTATCCGCGCCGTACATATTGCCGACTTTTTAGGACGCGTTGGCAGCGAATGCATGGGGCGGAGCGCAATGCGTCACCAAATTCCTTTCGTGCGACATGGCTGTTGTTCAGGTTTGTGCGCAGTGCTAGGTTGCCTCCGCAAACAAGATTTGCATCGACAACTTGCTTAAGTGACTACGTTGCATGTAGCGGTTTTCGACTCCATAAAATCAATAATATAAGGGGTAACAAATGCTCAAGAAACTTCGCCTTGCAGCCATGACTGGCGTACTGTGTGTGATTGGTCTGTCTGGCCACGCACTAGCCGAGGAGCCTAAAAAGCTTGCCTTCGTAGACACCGGAAATACTGGCCGAAGTGTGATGGCAGAAGCGATCGCCAACGCAGCTATCAGCAAAGACAATGCAAATATTGCGGTAATCTCGCGCGCAGTCGACGGGGACCCTTATGACGCCAAGCCGGAAGTCCACGCAGCCAGCTTGATGCTGGAACGCGGCATTGATGTCACTGCACATCGATCGGCGCAGCTAACCGCGAACGACATCAAACACTCCGACGCATTGCTGACGATGACCGAAAAACACAAGAACAAACTGATCGAGCAGTTCCCCGAAGCAAAAGACAAGACTTTCACCTTGGCCGAATATACGACGGGTAAGAATGTCGATGTGCCGGATGCCTGGGGCAAGCCGATGGAGGCTTATGTCGAGGTGGTGAAGCAGTTGGACACCTTCATTCCGGCTGCGCTGAAAAAGATCGTCGTTTCCAAATAAGTTACAAGCTTGCTCAGCACATTTACACGGGGTCCTGCCTGACGATCCTCACAAGCGCTTAGCTGTACTTAAAAATCAGCGCTCAAGTTCTGTGCAGCGGTCATAAAAAATCTGGAGTCCTTATCAGACTCCGGATTTTCCGGTTGCTCATGGATTAGTTAACACTCCTTAAGTGAACAGCATTGCAGTCTAGTGCTGGGCTTTGTCGTTTCTGATGCTCAGTCAGGCCTTATCCGCGCGGAAATTGGCGCAATCCCAGTCCTTGGGCTGGCAGGCAAAGGACCGGGGAATCCGTTGCATGGGGGGCAGGAGGCTGTTATCCGAGGGCGGTAGGGCGTTACTGGGGGGCGTACAGGCGGTGACATCATCTCTTGCATGATGCTTTCGTGCATCGAACGGTGAATCCCACAACCCCAAGCGGGCATTAAGCAATGGCTGCTATCGGCCCTTAGTTCGTTACAGGTAATTCACGATAAACGTCACTCCGGTGTTCGCGGTGCCGGCTTCCAGTTTGCCCTCGGCCAGGCGGTAGTAAGCAGCGGACAGCGGTATATTGAAGCTTGTGTCTGTGGTGTTGAACCCGTTGAACGGGTAGGTAGTGTCCAGCGCGATGGGTTTCCCTGCCTCATTCATCAACTGTAGACCGATGCCTTTGGCCGTCGAACTGGAGTTCAGCGCCACGATACCCTTTTGCGCGTCGATGACCTGGGAGGTGGCTTTGAGTGAGTAGGTAACCTTCTTGATGCCGCTCTGGCACTGGTTGAGGCCAATGTTGAACTTGATTATCCGAGGTGTATCACCGGCCTTGTTGAATTCCTCCAGGCGATAGTCGTCCCCCATTTGAACCGACACTGCCGGGGTCTGGCAGGAAGCCGTGTTTAAGGTGATGGGATTTGCGAGGTATAGTTTTAAATATTCAAAATTATCCCACTTTATGCTTCCGAGTAATCCAGCAGGTACTAATTTCTGAGTCGATAGTGCTGCAGATTTGTATATTGTTATGTGGTATGTGTCGGGCAGGGTGTGGTCTTTGTGATATACGCTTACGTATCGTGAGCGCTCCTCATAAAATGTTGCGCCGTTACTTTGTTGTCTTTTGATGTTGAATGATAGGCCTGTGTTCCTCAAGACGAAACTATAATCGTTTGAGCCCCAGCTAACGAGATCGCTGTTGATATGGAACCCCATGTTGATTCCGTCTGTTCCACAAGTGATTTTAGTGGGGTATGTGTTGACAGTATCATTATAAATTATCGTGCCGATAGGTGCGTCAGCTGCGATTGATAGAGCTTTTTCAGTCAGATTTACTCCAAAGCTTCTTGTTTGGGTTTGCCTGTCGGCAGTACAGGCAGCAGTTGCGATGGTGCTTTGTAAATAAAAAATAATGGCTAGTAAAGATAAATAAATGTGTGTGTGCGTTGGCTTCTGTTGGCTGGGATTTATTGAGAAGTTCAAGTGGATAACCATGTGGCTAAATGAAAGCAGACCACGTTAATGAACGCTTAGAGCTGCGAACATAAGACATTCCTGAATTTTGCTGTCACCGCTGTTGCGGCGCTTGATCAAATGGTTGAAGGGGCGCATTTGGCCGATTTCTGACGTTCGAAGTCGACAATCTGCCTGGAGGACGTACTGCCATCCGCACGAAGCATTTCCTGCCTCCTCGTTGGTGATAAAGACTCGCCAAATCTCAACGAGGGAACGACATGAAACTGTTCATAGGGGCGTTGGCCTTGGCGCTGCTTTCCGGCTGTACTGATAGCGGCCCGATAAAGGTCGGACCGGACACCTACACGATTTCTACACGTGTTCCCTTCGGCGGCCCGGCTTCCGCGAAAGGGCAGGCGTTGAAAGAAGCCAACACTTATTGCGCATCCTTGGGGCGGGAAATCCTTCTCGACCATATGCAGGCGAGCGAATGCGCGCTACACGGTGGTTGTGGTGAAGCGGAGATTTAGTTCTTTTGCCTAGCCTCAAATGATCCGCAGCTAAAGCGCCAAAAATACAGTGCCGATTGTAGTGGTCAACTACAATTCGGCCTTTCCATCTTGTAGAGCAGGTACTCTTGAGTGCGATCGGCGAGCTGTTTAGTGGCGCGATGGGAGAGGCGTCCGCCGATTTTTTCCATGGCTCGCTGAGATCGAAAGTTCTGACTATCAACGTGAAACCAAACGGTATCCACCGTTTGAAATGCATGGGTCAGCATTAAATTTTTCAACTCTTTATTGGTTTCGCCTCCCCATTTATTGCGAGCCAGGAAGGTGTATCCGATAGCGACTTCTCGTTTTTCTTCATCGAACTCGTAGTAGCGAGAGGAGCCAATCACCTGGTTGTTGCTGCGCTCGATAACGATAAGCGCGCACTGTGAAGCAAGTGCCTCGTTAAACCACTCGCGAAAAACGGGTTCTTGATAGCGCATGGGGCTTGGATGCTGAACCCAAATCAGGGGATCGGATGCGACGCTGTACAGCGATTCGAAGTCATCAGCTTCTAGTGGGCGCAGCTCTAGCGACTCACCAATAATTGACGGGAGGACAGGTAGCAGTTGCATCATTTTTCCCTTTGCGCTGGATACTTGGTTTGCCCGTTCACTGTCACGTTGGTGCACTCATTGGCTTGATTACCTTAACAGGCATTTATGCAATTTCAACTCATCGTCGGCCGCAGTTGTCACTACTGGCACTTCACTGTTCCAAGCTCAAGATGACAGCGTGATCCGGCCGCACCCATCGAAAGGCCGTGAATATGCGGTCGCTTGCCCTGTTTCGCCTGAGTGAGCAGAAGCTGCTCAATGTAATGCTGGATGGCCAAAGGACGACGTATAGGGGGGTATTCACAATAGTTGGTAAAGCCGTTCCCGCTAGCTTTTGATTGAACGTCAGAACACACTTGTTTTCCAGAACCTGAACGGCTGCCTTAGCCGTTTGCCAGCGTCGACAATCAGCTCAAAGTCAGCGATAAACATTTATCCGCGCAATGCCTTAAAACGTTGCATCGCTTTATTGAGCAATCTATGCCTCCCTATGGAAGCGAACTTATGCAGACCGACAAGACTGAATCACTTCTTCACATAGCCCGCAGCATCGTTGCCAAAGTACCGTATTGCATGGCAATTACCGTTACCGAAGCGGGCCATGCGAATGCTCGTATCGTTGAACCCTATTCATTGAGCGAACACTGGTCGGTGCGTTTCCTGACGGGGCGGCAGTGCCGCAAGGTACAGGAAATGCAACACGCTGGGCGGATGACCCTGTCTTACCAATGTGATGAAGATCATGCGTACGTGACACTGCTTGGACAAGCAAAAGTGCTGGATCACGATCCGGCACTCAAGAGCACGCTGTGGCGGAAGAATTCAGACTTGTGGTTCCCAGACGGACCATTTGACCCGGACGTGGTGGTGATCGAATTGCTGGTCGAGCAGATTGAATTGTGGTGTCTAAAACTCGGCGTGGCCCCACCTCCGCTCGGCTTGCAAGCTGCAATCCTGAAACGCGACGGCGCCAAATGGATTACGCTGGTGGGCTGAACACAGAGACCGTACTCAATGGGCGAAGCATCGAGCTGACCCATCTCGAGAAGAGCGTGCTGACGTGCCAGATCGACGGCGTTCAGTCGTGTACTGCGCGTTGTTCGAACGCCGCCAGTTGCATCGAGTTGGAACGGTTGGATACAGACATGTTCGTCAAAGTCGCCCTGATAATTTTGTTTGTATTCGCTGTTTTCTTCGCCGTGCTGTCCTGGGTGCAACACCTACGACGTAAGCCATTGAATGTTCCGGGGCCTTGACTCAGCAGCCATCGGGCCCACCGGTTGACCTTTTCGTATCTACAACCAAGCCATCACGCCACCATGCCGCGAGCACGTGCCGCGTCGGTGCTGGCTAAAACTGTAGGAATTGTCGCGACACTTGGCGGTAGCGCCCTCTGGGGCACGATTTGATTTCGTATGGGCGGGGCTGTGTACGGTATTTCCATCGCTATTTATGTACGAGCCATGCTCGATCAGTTGCGATTCGTCAGGGGTTACTGCTTGAGGATCAGTACCGGGCTTTGCGAAAGCGGGCTGGAAGATCAAGCAGGCAGTAAGAGCTAGCCAGGCGAGTTTCATTTGGTGACCAATCCTTGGTGTGCGTAGGAAGAGTCTAGCCTAGTACTGGGCTTTTTCGTTTCCAGCTACCCACCGCTAAAGTCGCGCCAAATCTCTATGAGGGAACGACATGAAATTGTTCGTAGGAGCTTTGGCTGTGGCGATGCTGGCAGGGGCGCCTCGTCTGCTATTTCAGTGCGATCCATGTCAATAATTGCAAGATTTTCGTTGTTTAACTGATTTGAGACAAAACCTTCATGGCAATGCGCACCGCTCACTTACAGTGATTCGAAAGTCTTGCGATAGCACTTCATTTGTCGCGTCTGGAACTTCCTCAGGTATTTGTATATTTCGAATGGTTTTAGGCGACTACCAGATTTGGTAGTGGCAGATTATGGCAGGATGTACTACACATCAGCCTCTCTGGAGCTGGATGGTCCGAAAGGCTCAAGCGCCAGTTGAAGTTCATGGGGGGTTAATGTTTAAAAATGTTTTGGTAGAAGTGTTTGTTAGTCACGGCCGCGGGCGGAGTGTCATTTTTCGGTTGTTTTGGGTGGAGGAGGTGATGTGCTGGGTGTTTGTATTTGTTTTTTATAGTGGAAAATCTAAAACGTTGCGCTAGCCTAAGAACTCTCCTCAAGAGGGAGTTCAATCAAAGGAGTGAATGCGATGAACAAACCAGAAGCCAGGCCACAGCTGAAACATGGTCGTGTGATTTCTCCTCCCAGTCGTTCTGCTATTGCTACAGAGGAAGGGCTTATCCTTGACTGGCAAGCTAATGAAATGGAAGGCGGAAAGAACTTTCCATCATTGACGGCTGGTCCATTCCCCAGGCCTTATGAGACTGATCACGGCAGCGATACGCCGCCGGCTGATGGTTATATCCTCAGTGGTGGCAGGACCGATGCTCGTGAGTGCGTTAACTTCACCAATGAAGAAGTGAGCCAGAAGTTAAATCGCCCATTTGCCTGGCCACTGTTGGATGTCGTTCCAGGCCAGACGTTTCATGTCAAATGGGTATACGCCATGCCTCACGTGACTCGGGGTTACCGCTGGTTTATTACCAAGGACGGCTGGGATCCGAAGAAGCGTATTAGTCGTGCTCAGCTTGAGCCAGAACCCTTCTATGATGATTTTTATGCTCAAGTGCCGTTCTACGAGCATGCCGCCGAATTGAAAGCAAAGATTGAGCATGAAGTAAAGTTGCCGAAGGGCAAGCAAGGACATCATGTCATTGTCCTTCTTTGGGTTGTTGCCGATACCGGTAATGCGTTTTATCAGGCGTTTGACGTGAACTTTAAATAACGCTGGGCCATGTAGGGCTCCTTGTACAGTTCTGAAGGAATAGAACAATGTCTAAAATTAATTTTGCATTGCTGAAGTCTAAAGTAAGTGATTCTGCATCGTTGATGCCTGGTATTGCCAATAAAAAAATCCTGATGGGTTTCTGGCACAACTGGCCGGCTGGCCACAGTGACGGCTATCAAGGTGGACAGTTCGCGAATATAGATCTGGTGGATGTGCCCAATGACTACAACGTTGTTGCTGTGGCGTTCATGAAAGGCCAGGGCATTCCTACCTTCAAACCCTATAACCTCTCCGACGACGAGTTTCGTCGTCAGGTGGGTGTGCTGAACAGCCAAGGAAGGGCGGTGTTGATCTCGTTGGGCGGCGCCGACGCTCATATCGAGTTGCACAAAGGGGACGAGCAGCCATTGGCGAATGAAATCGTTCGTTTGGTTGAGGTTTACGGTTTCGATGGGCTGGATATCGACCTCGAGCAAAGCGCCATTGATTTTGCTGACAACAAGACGGTGTTGCCTGCAGCCTTGAAGCTGGTGAAGGATCACTACAAGGGCGAAGGGAAACATTTCATCATCAGCATGGCGCCGGAGTTTCCCTACCTCAGGGTTGGCGGCAAGTACGCTGGCTACATTCAGGCGCTCGAGGGGTACTACGACTTCATCGCGCCTCAATATTACAACCAGGGTGGCGATGGGATCTGGGTTCAGGAAGCCAATAGCGGTCAGGGTGCCTGGATTGCGCAGAACAATGACGAGATGAAAGAGGACTTCCTCTTCTATCTGACCGAAAGCCTGGTAACCGGCACTCGGGACTACATCGCCATTCCTGCGGATAAATTTGTCATCGGCTTGCCGGCCAACGTTGACGCCGCGGCCACGGGGTACGTGATTGATCCTGCTGCGGTGGTCAATGCGTTCAAGCGTCTCGATGCTGCCGGCCACTCCATCAAAGGACTGATGACCTGGTCGATCAACTGGGACGATGGTGTTAGCGCACACAATGTCCCCTACGATTGGGAGTTCTACAATCGCTACGCCCCGTTGATTCACGGTGAGGCAGGTAATGGTGACCGGCCAACGGCTCCGGTGAATCTGTCTTCCAGGGACGTTACCGAAACCAGCGTGGCCTTGAGTTGGGGGGCGTCAGCCGGTCCTCGTCCGATCGAGACATACACGCTGTACCGAAATGGAACTGCAATAGGCCATACGGCAGCTCTAACGCTGAAAGACTCAGGTCTGACGCCGAACACTCAGTACAGCTACTTTGTCACGGCAACAGACTCTTCCGGAAAAGAATCGCTTCCGAGCAAGAGCCTGAGCGTTAGAACCGCTGGAGACATCACCGAGCCAGAGTACCCTGAGTGGCAATTGAATCACCGGTACCACAAGGACGATGGCGTGACTTACGAAGGCAATAGGTACTTGTGCCAGCAAGAGCACACATCGAACTCAGGCTGGACACCACCAGTCGCCTTTACTCTTTGGTCGAAGGTCGCAATCCAGCGGCGCGCATAGAGCGGTATGTGGAGCCCGGCAGAAATGCCGGGCTTTTCTTTGCTGAAGTAGCGTGGCGGTTAGCGGTGGGCTATCAAAGCTAAATGACTGAAATTAAAAAGAAACATTTCTGTTGTAGGGTACAGGCCAGATTCATGAGGGCTAATGAAGTGAACCGATCAGCACGAAACCTGCGTAAAGCACTGGACGCGGCAGCTGCCAATAACGAGGCCGCAGCAGTTGATGTCATGCGGGCGATTGATCAGCTTGGCGACGAATTGCTGCGCCAGCGGTTGCTGGGTGTCGTCCATCGCCTGAATCAGGATGCAAGCGAGTTGCGGCTAGCCAGAGATAATGTCTCTGGTGCGCTGATGAAGTTGGCCTGACTCCGCTGAGGTGTTGCTGCACTCCTGGCTGGATGTGGTGCAGCGGAAAAGGTCAGGCGCAAGCTCGATGATGGTCAGGGCAGCGGTTGTAGACTGGTCTTGATGGCAGTGACCACACGATTACGGCCTTGGTGTTTAGCGTGATACAGGCGTTGATCGGCTACGTGCAGAATTGCCTCGATGGTGTCTCCGTCGCGGCCAGATTGCGATATGCCAATGCTCACTGTGACCACGGTCAACCGCTGAAAACCGCTATTAAAAGAAGTATTTGCAACGCTGGTTCGCAGACGCTCAGCGATTACATGCGCGGCCTCTAGTGAAGTATGAGGTAGCAGTATCATGAATTCTTCGCCTCCCACTCGGGCTACACCGTCATACGGCCGGATCGAATCGAGGCATTTCTGCACGAACTCTTTCAGGATGTCATCGCCAACCTGATGCCCGAAGCGGTCATTGATGGACTTGAAATTGTCCAGATCAAGTGCCAAAACGGAGAACGGCTCACCGCCGCGGTTGGTCCGGCCAATTTCGGCTTCGACCCGCTCTATGAATCGACGCCGATTGTCAGCGCCTGTCAGTGGATCGGTCGCCGCGAGGTGTCCGAGTTCCTGATTCGTGCGCTGGAGCTCCACCAGAGCGTTCTCGGTGTACTCCATAGCCTCGGCAAGACGCACCATCAGTTCCTCTTGGCTGTAAATTGTCGAGAAAGATCGCGTGGTGAGGAACGCTTGCACGACCCCATAGCTCAACAGGAAGAATCCAGCGGCGAAGATCGCATGGGCGAGCCACCACATGTGGTTCCAGGGACGTGCAAGGATGAATGCAACAGATGACAACGCGAACGCCGTGACCGAGATGACAAAAATCACCATCAGTTGCGAGCGGATACGGCGCAGCAGGAGCATTGCCACGTTCAATGTGGAAAAAACCAGGGCGCCACCTTCCAGCGAAAGGCGCACCGCAAGTTCGCCGGCGATTGCCGAGTTGGCGACGAACGCTACTACCAGGTCAACCAGCAGGAACAGTCCTATCCAGGTCAACCACCGGCGGGGCTGCATTCGTTGGTCCGCAGCATCAGGTGGGCGGTGGTAGGACAGCATTCCGACTAACAGCAGTATCGACATGACCAGTCGAGAGGCTGGTCCATAAAGCAGGAAGAGCCAGATATTGTGGTGTGCGAGCCCGGTGAACGCACCATGCAATGCATAGATCAGTACAAAACCAAGGAAACCAAGCGTCATCCATCGCAGCAGCGGCTCTCCCGATGACTGATAGCAGCGCCACGTCACGTAAGTCACAAACAAACCTTCCAGGGTGGCTGCCGTGATCGCAATGATATGGAACGCGTGGTTCTCGAATAGAACGGTGGGGTCCTGGAAGAAGTACAAGTAGCTGATCAGGTAGGCTGGAATAAACGCAAATCCTGCGAGCAGCAGGCAAGCATAAACCCTGATGATGAGACGGATGGCTTCAGGTGGCTCGCCGGTGGCGACGATATTGCTCATGGTTCCCTCCAATGTTGAGTCTACGTAGCAAACATCGGACCGGTATTGGCTCCGAAGCCGCTTACACGCTGCGTTGGATTTAGATTATAGAGCGCGAAATAAACCGGACTCCGGTCTCCCATGGCTTTGGCTCCTGTGGCGATTTATAGCCTAGTCGAGTAATGACAGAGCTGCAGAAGGAGTGGTCCGGATTTGGCATCGAATTCTTTTGTGAAGGTTGCAGCGCAGCAATAGGACATCTTGAGGCAGCAGGAAGGGCTTTCGTTCGGTCGGCAGGACGCCGGGGAGGGATTATGCGTGGCCGGTGCGGTTGAGTCTGCGCATGATTTGAGCCAGCAGGCATACGTCTATTGAAACGATCGTCGGCAGCTTTCCAGGGTGTCCCGTGTTCAGATCAGCCGAACAGGCGCGTTTCTGGCACAACGCCGGCACCGTTTTTCACAAATGTAAGTTAACCCTTGATTACAAAGTATGACTAAAATACGCCCCAGTGGCCTTGAGCTAGCTTTCTGCTCAGGCTCCCGTGCTTGACCGATTCATTTGATAGTTGGATCTCGGACGCTGCGTTCAAGTCAGGCTTGTGGCGCGCGGCATGTACTCTTCTGAACTGTGACGAATTCCCGTGAAACTCATCATTGTCTCCCTCTACGTTTTATCCATTGCGTATGTGCATCTACGTGGTCGCATCCGGCATAAACTGAGTCGTCAGCTGAGTGACCATTCGACGTTTCTGGCGCCGATCAACTGCTTTCTGTACCTGTTTTCGAAAATCCCCAACAAGCCTTACCTGAATCCGGCCGACTTCCCGGACCTGAGTCCCTTGCAGGCCAATTGGCAGGAAATCCGCGCCGAGGGCCAAAATCTGCTCAGGGCAGGGGAGATCAAGCGCTCGGATCAATATGACGATGTGGGCTTCAACTCGTTCTTCAAAACCGGCTGGAAGCGCTTCTATCTGAAGTGGTATGGCGACAGCCACCCGTCGGCCACCAAGCTCTGCCCGCGTACCACGGAACTGGTGCAAAGCATCGGCTCGATCAAGGCAGCGATGTTCGCCGAATTGCCACCAGGCTCGAAACTGGTCCGTCACCGCGACCCATATGCCGGTTCGTACCGCTATCACCTGGGTCTGGAAACGCCTAACGATGAGGGTTGCTACATCGACGTCGACGGCGAGCGCTATCACTGGCGTGATGGTGAGGCGGTGATGTTCGACGAGACTTACATTCACTACGCCGAGAACACCACCCAGCAGAACCGCATCATCCTGTTCTGCGACATCGAGCGCCCGCTGAAATACCGCTGGGCCACAGCGTTCAATCGCTGGTTCAGCCGCAACGTGATGTCCGCTGCTGGCGCGCCAAACGATGCGGGCGATAAAACCGGTGGCATAAACCGGTTTTTCGGCAAAATCTACAAGATCCGTTTGCGCGGCAAAGAACTGAAAAAGCGCAACCGGACGCGTTACTACCTGGAAAAATGGGCGATTTTCGGCGGTTTGCTGGCCATTATTGTATTGATCTGAGCACGATCCACGCGCCAGCAGCCTTTGCTGGCGCGGTGAGGTTTACCGGCCGGTCTGCAGCGCGGTCAATTGGTGTGATATCTGCGCGGGAATATTGTCTTCACAGGGGCGAATCCTGCGCGTAGCGTGTTATCGAAGACCCTATCTGCATGTCCTGGAGGAACTCCACCATGAACAGGTTTGTGCTCGGTACCAGCGCGTTGGCGTTGAGTGGCTTGCTTGGCACTCTGACCCAGGCCGGCGCAGACATTGGCATGCTGGCTGCGACGGTGGAGCATCCCGAACTGCTTGCCCAGAATCTCCCCGACAACTCCGATAATCCCTACAACAACCCGATTCGCCGAGTAAATCCCAACAGCATGCAGGGCACCCAGCCCAGTGCACCGGTCATTCGCGGGCCGAACACCGTGCCGGTTCCCCGCCCACCAACCCTTGAAAACGGCGGGATCGGCAATGGCTACCCGCGCAGCGGCACTGCGCCGGGTGCAGTCAAACCGTATGTCCCGCCCAAGCCAGCCCCCCGAGATCCGGACACCAGCAGTTATTGAGCGGTATTGAGCGTATTGCAGGCGCTGGCTGAGCGGATCCGTTTTTCCAGCCGCAAGGCGTCGGCATGATCCTCGTAGTAGTCGTGAATCAACGCGAAACGCCGGTAGCCGTTACGCTCGTACAGCGCAATCGCCGTCGGGTTGTCAGTACGCACTTCCAGCCGCAGACAGCCACAATTGTGCTCCAGCGCGCAGGCTTCGATTCGCTCCAGCAACTGCTTGCCCAGACCAGTACCTCGGGCCTGAACCGCGATGGCAATCGAGTACAGCCGCGCCCGCGAGGTACCGCGGCGAAACAGCACCAGGGCGTAGCCGAGCAATTGATCCACACGCTCGGCGACGATCAACTGCCCGTGAGCACGCTTGATCATCCACCGAAAGTTACGGCTGTTGAGCCGGTCGCTGGTGAAACAGTGCTGTTCAAGTTCCAGGAGTGCCGCCAGGTCATCCAGTACTGCAAGGCGAAAGACAAGATTCATATGACCACCGTAAAAGTTGCGTAACGAAACGGGACTTTCGAAAAAGTTCGTGCTTAATAGGAAAGGTCTTGTTCTCCAACGGATCAATCACTATGTCAGCGCTACAAGGTCATTGGCGTGAAGTATCGGAGCAACGTTTACCGACAGCAATAACCAAGGCAACTTATTTATCGGAGGCTGCCAGAGCATCCAGTCAGTTGATTATTATTGTCGAGCGCAAGGAAGACTGGGCATCTTACTTTCCCAGTGAAGACATCGTCAGTGCCCAGGAATATCTCGAGCAAACCCGCGGCAGCGAGCAGGGCAAGCGGGTACAGGTGATCAACCTGTGCCGCAGCTACAAGTACCTGGGACACGGTTACTACTGCTCATTGCTGGCCGAAGCCCGCGGGCACAAGGTGATTCCTTCGGTGCGAACCATCAGCGAACTCACTCGTAAGTCTCTTTATGGGTTGGCACTGGATGACCTGGATAAAGCCTTGGATAAGGCGCTCAATAACAATCTTTACAGCGATACTGAAGGCTTTACCCTGACACTCTATTTCGGCAAGACCAATATAGAGCCGTTGCAGGATTTAGCGCGTCAGTTGTTTGAAGTGTTTCCCTGTCCGATCTTGTTGGTAGAGTTTCGTCGGCGTAACGGCTGGCACATCGAAGGCGTAAAGTCTGGCGCGCTACATAAGTTGCGAGAAGATCAGGAAGATCACTTCGCCAACGCTTTGGACAACTTCAGTCGCAAGATCTGGCGCCAGCCGCGTTCACGCCGGCTGGCCCGTTATGACCTGGCAATCCTCCACGATCCGCAGGAAGCGCTGCCGCCATCCAATGCCAGGGCTTTGGAGAGTTTCGTCCGGGTGGGCAAGGGGCTGGGCATCGACGTCGAGTTGATCGAGCGCAAGGACTACGCGCGTATCGCTGAATACGACGGGTTGCTGATCCGCGAGACCACTAACGTCGATAACCATACCTACCGATTTGCGAAAAAGGCCGAAAGTGAAGGCTTGGTGGTGATGGACGACCCGGCATCAATTCTGCGTTGTACCAACAAGGTCTACCTGACTGACTTGCTCAACAGCCATCAACTGGGCATGCCGGCCACAGAAATTCTCTACAAGGAGCGACCGGAAGATTTTGAGCGGGTAGGCGAGCGACTGGGTTTTCCATTGGTACTGAAAATTCCTGACGGCTGCTTCTCGCGAGGAGTGATCAAGGTCGAAAGTCAGCAAGCCTTGCTCGAAGCCACCGCTGAGTTGTTCGAGCACTCGGTGTTGCTGCTGGCTCAGGAGTTCTTCTATACCGAGTATGACTGGCGTATTGGCGTGCTTAACCGCAAACCGATTTTCGCCTGCCAATACTTCATGTCCAAAGGCCATTGGCAGATTTACAACCACAAAGCCAAGGGCCAGGACATCAACGGCGAGTGCCGCACCCTGGCGGTTCATGAGGCGCCCAAGGCCGTGGTCGATCTTGCCGTGAAAACCGCCAACCTCATCGGCGACGGCCTGTACGGCGTCGACCTCAAGCAGTCCGGCGACAAAGTGGTGGTGATCGAGGTCAACGATAACCCGAACATTGATGCCGGTATCGAAGACGCCTATTTGCAGGACGATCTGTATTCGCTGGTACTCGAGGAGTTCGTGCGCAGACTCGAACTCAAGCGTCGTGGGCAGGCCTGGTGAGCTATTGCGTACGCCGATATTGTCCTTAACGAATATGGCGCTGTTAGCAATCTCCTGCTCACGCTCGATGCCCGGAAACAGCACTGATTCTGTTGCTGCGAAGCCCCCGCACTACCAAATACAGCAGCGGCCCAACGGAAACGAATACTGCGGTAATCAGCAGGTATGGCAGCACTGACAACGCTGACTGACCACGGCTCCGGGCATCCTTATACATCCAGATGCCTGCCAGGGTGGCTAGCAGATAAAGGTCGATCACCACTTGGGCAGTATCGGGGCGGGACATCAGGCTGATGCCGAATGCGATGAGTGATTGCTCGGCCTGGAGCATCACCGAAACGGTATAGCCAGCAAAGGCGAGAAGGGCGATCAACGGGAGTGCGACAGACTTCATGCTTTCCTTCCTTGGGACGATGAACGGTTTTCGAAGACTATCGCATTCGACAGAAAACTGGCCATTGACTTGTCTTTCGCGCGCCGCTAATTTCGAGCCATGACTTCCACCGTATCGCTCCGCCAGCCAAGCATTATTACCGCCATTCCTTATTTGGCGGGCTAGCTGACGACTGCACCCAACCCGCCCTAGAGGCGGGTTTTCATTTTCTGTCTCCGGGGCCGTGAACAAAGCCAGGAGACGTTGATGGACACCAACACCGACACGGTCACCGCCAAGCAGGCCCTGCTTGAGCACTACGTGAAAAAAATCCTCGCCGCGCCGGTTTATGAACTGGCAGTGCGCACGCCTCTGCAAGTGGCTCCAGCGCTGTCCGAGGTATTGGGTAACCAGATCCTGCTCAAGCGTGAAGACCTGCAGCCGACCTTTTCCTTCAAGATTCGCGGCGCCTACAACAAACTGGCCCAACTGAGCGACGAGCAAAAGGCTCGCGGTGTAATCACTGCCTCGGCCGGCAATCATGCCCAAGGCGTGGCACTGGCGGCGCGGGAGCTGGGGATCGAGGCGAGTATCGTCATGCCCACGTCAACACCGGAGCTGAAAGTGATCGGCGTGCGCAGTCGTGGCGCGAATGCGGTGTTGCATGGCGAGAGTTTTCCGTTCGCCCTGGAGTACGCATTGAACCTGGCCCGGCAAACCGGCCGGACCTTTGTTTCGCCCTTCGATGATCCAGACGTGATCGCCGGGCAGGGCACGGTGGCCATGGAAATCCTGCGTCAGCATCAAGGCCCATTGGACGCAATCTTCGTCCCGGTGGGTGGTGGCGGTTTGATCGCGGGCATTGCCGCCTACGTTAAATACCTGCGGCCAGACATCCGTATCGTCGGCGTCGAGTCGGAACACTCCGCGTGCCTGCAAGCGGCAATGCTCGCAGGAGAGCGAGTGGTGCTGCCAAGCGTAGGCACCTTCGCCGATGGTGTAGCCGTTGCGCAGATCGGTGAGTATGGCTTTGAAATCTGCCGCCATCATGTCGATGAAGTACTCACGGTCAGCAACGACGAACTGTGCGCGGCGATCAAGAACATCTACGACGATACCCGCTCGATCACCGAGCCTTCCGGCGCGCTGGCCGTGGCCGGAATCAAGAAGTACGTGGCGCAAACCGGTGTCCGGGGGCAGACCCTGGTGGCGATCGACTCAGGGGCCAATATCAATTTTGATAGCTTGCGGCATGTGGCCGAGCGCGCCGCATTGTGCGGCGCTCCGGTGTAAGTCGCTGAAAGGGATTCAGGCGAGCAGCGGACGCAGAAACGTCCGCTCGTAACTGAGGGGCGAGCGCTTGCCCGACTTATTCCTGACGGGCTTTCTCGACCTTGGCCGACGCCGACCAGATCCGGTAGCGCACTTCGACGTCCTTTGGCACGTAGACCACAATCGGCAGTTTGCTGTTGTAACGCAGCCGGAAACCCTCACCGACGACCGGCACGAAGTCCTGTTTGCTCTTACCGTCCGGGCAGGCCATCAGGGTGCTCATCGGGCCGATGACTTTCTCCAGTCGGTAGAACGGATAACCCCAGCCTTCGAGGTTTTTCTCCTCTAACGCGCCACCCAGACGCTGGTGGTTGCAATCTACGGTCAAGGTTTTGCCAGCGAGGATTTCGACCTGGTAGTTGTCTTCACGGGGTTGCGGCGCCAAGTGAATCACCTGGCGGGTAAAGCCGTTTTCAGCCTTGGGGTAGGGGGCAACGTCTTCGAGTTTCGCGGCGCTGGCCAGAGCGGACAGACCGGACAGTAGCACCGCCGACGCGGTGAGAATAGATGAGCGCATGATGCCTCCTTGCTCTTGGTTGAGTCAGTGACCGCGAGCATTCTCACTGCGCTGGCCGCTCAATGCAAACCACGACGGCGAAGCTGGCAACGTGCGGGATGATGAGTGGCAATCATGCGTTTTGCATGAGGCCATCCAGCAGTTCGTCGCAAATCGATGATTTACTGACGGCCCGTCGTGCGAATTCCCGGGCATGACTTATGCTTCATTCCAATGCATGAAAAACACGTAGGAAAAACCGCGAGAGAAGGATAGGCAAGACTGACGGCGGTTAACCCGACGATTGATCGATGGTCCTATAAAAAGGGAGGGTTGTAATGTTTCTTTCTGCCTTGGAACTTCGCAATATCATTGAACACAGCTTTTTGCCTAAACGTTGCCAATGCACCTTGTCACCGGACCTGTCGATGACCGTCAAGGTCTACGACAACCACCAGACGGACCAACTGGATCTGGTGGTGACCGGCATCGACGCGACCGCTCTTAACGGCTGTCGTGAAATCAACGATCTGATCGCTGAATTGCGCCACGACCTGGAGGATCACACCCCCGGCAGCCATGTGCTCGCGTCAAAGGTCCGCGCGCATTAATCCACGGTTTCTGCGAACTCGACGGATACACGCTGGGTCTGGAGAAATGCCAGGCCCAGCGCAATCTCCACTGTCACTGCCAGCAAGATGCCTGGGCCGGCGTGGCCACTGAGCCATTCGCCGACACCCAGCGTGGCCAGCCCGAACCCCCCCACCACGAGACCGCTGCTCAGCGCGCTACGTGAAACGGATGGCGGCGCGTTGCGAGCCAGATAAAACATTACGCCCAATGCCACAAACAACACCGCGCCGCGTCTGGCCACCAACCCGGTTGCGTCCGAGTACCCGACACTCCAGGTCGACAGCATCACCTCGGGCATAAAGCCCCAGACCAGCGCCAGAACAAAACACAGACCAGCGGTAAACGTCGACAGTGTGCGAAACGACAACTGCATGGCGAATCCTTGCGGCAGTAAGGGGGAGGCCAAAGCATAACCTTTGGCCTGGCTCACGCCCATCGCCAAATGCCTGCCGCTGCGCAGCGCCATGACTCAGTTCTGATAGTTACAGGCATCCGACAGCTTGAGGTAGCTGATGTCCTCCTGTTTACCCACGTTGTCGATGAACTTCATCTCTGCCGTCACCACCTTGCAGTCTTGCGTTGTGGGCTCGGTCATCGAAACCACTTTCTTGACGTGCAGCGACATTCCGTAGTGATACGGCACAGGCTGGGAAGGTGCGGAGTCGGCCAGCGCCAGCCCGGTACACCCGGTGCAGGCGAGGGCAGAGGCCACCAGAAAAATACGCATGTTCATGAGAAATCTCCGGTGCAGACGTGAAGTCAGCGCGACACCTGACGATGTCGGCCCTGCCGCGCAGGGCGTCAGAAGATTCTGCGCGAACGCGGTCCAGTTAATTTTAGACCGCAGGATTAACCGGGGGTTAAGCTCGGTGGGGGTTCAGGTGATGGAGCGGTTATTGGTCTCTATCGCCTGCGGTGGCGCCCTGACACCGTTACGATAAAAACCTGAGCGAGCTTCGGCTGCTTCCTACAACGTCATAGGCATCGTCGCCTTTCGCCAATCAGCGGCAAGGGATTACTGTTTGCCGTCGCTGCAAAATCAGCGAACGGGTTTGGTCACCTGATAACAACCGTGCATATGTGTGCCATCATTCGCGCTGCGGACATCTATGTCCTCGTAGTGCGTTGTTATGGCGGCTGTGTGCGGGACGCCTTTAGGCGAGCCGATTGGTTGTTTCGGTTGACCAAGCCTGTACACAGTCCGCCTCCCATCGTTTGGTCACGATGCGGCGGTTACTTATCAAACAACCGAGTAATCCTAATGCCTACGTTAAATCCATTTCCCGATCGTTACCGCGCCATCAAAAGCAGTGTTACCGACTCAAACCCAATGGTCATCGACACCGAGGCCAATCCCCAAGACATACTTGAAGCCGCTCTGAACCGAATCCGTGCCTCCAGCGACCTGTTGGAGACGCTGCACTGCCAGTGCTTCAAACACGGCGATGTCCAGGACATTCCACACATTACTCATGCGCTGTATTTGCTGACTCAGGATGGTTGCGACCTGTTGAAGGTGGCTCAGCAGCGGATGTTGGGGTGGACAGCGCCAGTCTGACTTAACCATTGCACAACAAGCCCATCTCCCGAAAAAAACGGGCTTGTTTGTGCGAATCTTTTTATTGTGTCGTACAGCTTGGTTGATGGCCGTTTGGCGATCCTGAAGTCCTCTGTCTTTCTACTGCACCAACTGCATGAGACGGGGCATCAAAACATCAGTGGGATGCCAATCACGCAACGTCGGCAGCAACCCCTTGTTCCGACTCTTTTCGTAATCGTCGGCACCCTCCGGAACAATCAACTCATCCCACACGAAGTAGACCTTCGCGATGACGCCCGTTTGCACGTAGTACCTGGGCGACTCTCCTTGCACATCCGTCTCGAAATAGGCAGGGAGCGGACTATTTGAAAACACCACCGCCATGTTCACGCGCGTCACAGGACTGTCCGGACCAGCAAGAATCCTTACTTGAACTAGCGAAGTGGGAGGAAACATAGCCATCCAAAGCTCGCCAACTTTCCAAAGATCAACGATGCCCGGAAGGTCCGGTGCGAGCAGAATGATATCGGCTAAGTCCCATTCGTCTCCACCGGCCCGAATAGGCATAATGGGTGTCTGATCAGAGAAGTCGGGAAAGTCTTCACCATACAGCATGGCATCATTTTCGGAGTGGGCTTCTACCTTGGTAGACTCTGTTACAGCGACAGAACTCTGGTTAGCGTTATCACATCCCGCCAACACCAGAAATATTAATACCCATAAATATGCTATAAAATTTGCTCAAACTTAAATTTTAAAAGAGAGGGAGGGCACTTAACTACCCCTCTCTCTCAATGAAGAGTAATTTATTTTAGCGCTTTAATAGGCGGGTCTTGATAGCTACTGTCAATCTCTATACCTGCTTCAATCGCCTTTTTTTCACGAGCATCACGAATGGCTTTGTAGTTCTTAAGAAGGCCCGGCAACAACTCATTCCAGCGTGCCTTGTCTTTTGAGTCATTAAACTCAGGTGTCCAGTATTCGCGCTCTGTTGTAAAGTTCAAACTTACCAAATATGCTCCACGTTCATTAGGGGCGTCATCAGAGTCGCGCCGCTGTGCCCTCAGGGTTAGGTAATTTCCATTATTATAAAAATGCCAATCATAAAAATCGTCTACTTTCAACCACC
Organism: Pseudomonas sp. 05N431; assembly: GCF_056397005.1. Taxonomy (NCBI): domain Bacteria; kingdom Pseudomonadati; phylum Pseudomonadota; class Gammaproteobacteria; order Pseudomonadales; family Pseudomonadaceae; genus Pseudomonas; species Pseudomonas sp. 05N431. Next base: position 387,355 of record NZ_JBFTMN010000001.1, on the reverse strand, counting down.
GATCTAGATCCAGGTGATAGTCAGGATCTAACCATGGATGACTCAGGACATAGTCTCCAAGCACCTTACCAGGCGAGCTAATCTTATCATTTTGCGAACCTGATATCCGCGGATCGGACGGCGCATAATAATGAGTCCAGCCTGCTGATTTTATTTTTTCTAACAGGCTGTATAAGAAAGCCTGATATTCTTTATGCTTACTGCTGTCAGGGAGAGATCTAACGAACAAATCAAGGCTTTCTATGTTGTTCCCTACATCTTTATCAATCGCAATACTCACAGCTGCAACATCATCAAGTATCAAGGCCCCATTGACCTTCACAGAAGGTAGATCAGCATCGCCAAAGGACTTGTCAATTTTGTACCAGCACATGTTCACCTGCGACATGCACTCTTCAGAAAACTTCACAGGGCTTGTGGTCAACAAGCTGTCGATAGATTCCTGCAGTTGAATCTCGACTAACGACTTCTTGCCAGCCATAGAACCACTCCCAGTGTCTGCATCACCACAGGCACCAAGAAAGAAAAATAGTAAAAAGCAGTAAAGCCTCATGCTGCGATTTTCCAAATAGAAACAATTTCGATGGGACAAAAGTGGGGGGCATCGCCGAGCATCAGCTTATGGCCGCTGGCACTGTGCTGGAAGTGAAAGTGAATGATCACAGGTTTTATCGGTGCTCGTACAAAGGGCGAGTGAATTCGCCCTTTTGCAGGTAACGCGAAAGCAGGGCGGGTTTATTGGTCCGACCAGTACCAAAGCGTATCGCCCCAACTGGAATCACTGAAACCAGGCATTATTTCGCCCTGTTGGAAATAACGGCGCGAATTGGCTTGTGCAGGGGTGAACCAATAACCCGCTTTGCTGCAGGGTTGGCCAGACTCAATACGAGAAGGGTGGTTTGTCCTGTCCTCATCTTGATCAAAACGTGCGTACCAACGATCGGTACTTTCCTGCTCGAAGCAATCGCCATATGGCGAGTAGCTGTGAAGCTGGTCAGGATTCGGGATGCGGACATGCTTCACTACGTTATTGACTGCTACGTATGGCACAGGGAGACCATCCTCCAAAGCTCCCAGCTCGGGGAACTGGCCTGCACGTATTATCAAACCATTGTTGTAGTTGATAACTTCAATATCCCCACGACCACTGAAAGCGTGGCGTATAGCGTTTTCGCCGCCCAGACGATCCATAAAAAGCGAGCCCAATACGGTGTACCAGTTCACGCCCTTAATGTGATTAAGCAGCTCCCGCTTGGAGTTATGCACCATGGAGTCCACTTCCAACCCAGAAAACTGCTGAGCCAACTGGTATTCCATAGGCATGTAACTGTCGTAGTCAAAAGGTAATACACTAGAAAGCCCGCTGTAACCGTGTTCGGCCTTGACCTGTTCGCAAAGGTAGACGAGCCATTGCTGAAAGCGGGTTGGGCCATCAGCTTCTTTGAGGATGGACCAAGGCAGCACGAGTTTCAGGTACGAGCGCTTCTGCTCTCCGTGAATCTCAAAGGAATTCAGTGCTGAAAGACTGTATTCAGGTGCTTCTCCGGCAGTCGTGGCACTGCTGATATGCCACTCATATTGTTCGTTAGGACCCGTATTGAGGATTTTGTCTGTCGTTTTCTCAAAACTGCTGGGGGTTAGCTTTTTATATGTCTTATCAAATTGTCCAGTGAGATGAGAGCCGAACTCATTATTGAATCGAGCGAAGCACTCCATCACTTTTTGCTTGCTTTCAGGCGTGTACCCCTCTTTAAAGTAGAGCGTGGCGATCAGTCCCAGCCTAACTACAGGGGTTCCATCGGGTAGCTCAAAGGACAAGTCCGGAGCTCGATCAGTTAGTTTTTCCAGTACGTTCATAGTGACTCTCTTCTAACCGGCAGTGACGGCTGCGGAAACTGCTGCACCGCTCAAAATACTTGCCAATAAGGCCCAAGAAAGCTGGGCTAACCGAATGATTACTAATAAACCTGCGACGATAGTGGTCGGAATGCCCGCTGCTACAACCGCTGCGCCTATAGCGAAAGCCACCACAACAGTAGCTGCTGCGATCCCTAGATCAATGAGGACCTGAAGCCAGTCGACTTGACGCAACAACTCCAGTGACAGATCGGTGTAACGCTGGACTTCTTTCCAGACCGCACGCAGTTGCTCATCAGTCCAGCGAACCACTTTTGCGCCCGTTTCACTGATCCACTCCCAAGCTTTTTGCGACTCGCGACGAACCCATTCCTGGCAGGAGTGCGCTCTTGGCTGTGCCATTAGCTGTGTTACTGTTTAGGGTTGTTCAGTTCAATCAGCTCTCCGTCACTTGTACTAGAGGTTGTTGGTAACTCATCTACTTCAAGATAAGTGTCATTTTTTCCGTAGATCAAATATTTGTGGGAGCTCTCATTGCCCGTGTTCTCAAAAATCACTTGAGTATCCTGTTTGGATATTCGCACCCAGCGAGGACGATTTCTTTCAGCGAAATCGATGCGTGCTATCTGGTCAGTGGTTGAGTCAAAATAATATAAAGCGCCTTGTAGGAAGTTTGAAGTGAACTCACCAGAAATCACTAGTGCTTTTATGTTCGAGTGATTTGAAACGCACTGCCACTGAACTGCGGCACCTCGAGAGGCATCTAAACCTTTGAAGATGAATCGGGTTTTTTGGGAGTGGCGGACTTTATAGATGTAAGAGTCAACGATAGGTGAGCTGCGCAGCAACTCAACCGTGTTTTTGGGGCCTGCCAGTTCGCAACTGACTACAGTTTTTAAAAGAGGTTGTGCGGCAAAGGCCTCAGCACTAAGTGCAATAAGTGCAATACCAAGTAAGAACTGTCTCATTTGACCATGTCCCTCAAAATCTGCATTGAATCGGGGGCTGCATGAAGCTTCTCCGAGGCAGCCTTTATCTTGCGGTAATACACACCGTTCTGTTTGTCACGATAATCCTTGTAGGCCTCAACGATCGGCTCTGCTGCGCCTTTACGTTTTTGCCGTTGGATAAGTATCTCAAGGTATCTGGTGCCAGCGCGTATGTTCGTCCCCTCATCCACAAATTGAGCGCTGTCATGAAATTTATCAGCTTCACGGTATAGCGTCGCTTCATCCGAGCGTTGCGCTTTCGGCTTGCGCAAATTTTCAACTCGATATAACTCACGTACAGCCCCCTTAAGAAGCTGTAGTAAACCGCGAGCGCTGCTGCCAGACGCATGTGCATCTGCGTCAAAGCGGGACTCCATGTAGATGTGACAAATTATTGTGTCGGTGTCGACGGATGACTCATTATTAGCCTCTACCAGCTTTCTGATTTCTTTCAGTCTCTTGCTGTCATCAATGGCCACCAATGCGGAGTTTTTATCCGCCGTAGGAGTCAAGGTTTTCTGGCTGGTGGTCAGCGGTTTTTTTTTCGGCACGTTAAGCATCCCACTGAGGGTTGATTGGAGGGACGTCATCGTAAATTTCAATTACCGCCGTTTCAGCCTCGACGCTCGTTACCTTTCTCGTCCGTCCGTGCTCATCGGTACGGCCTACGAGATTCTTTCCCGATGATGTTTTGATGACATAAGGGAAGTTACTCAGAGGTAAACCGCTGTTCTGGTCAGTAATTAAGAAATCCATGTCGTAATCTATAGTCTTTGGGACTTCTTTACGGGCGAGAAGATTGCCGGATTTTTCACTGGGTGCTGGTATGGGGATCAATGGCGCGAGAATCTGAATACCAGAGCCCGATCCCGGCCCACCCCCGGAATTCACCTTCACCTCAGCCCCACTAATCGTCACACCCCCCGCATCAACCTTGACGAAACTCCCCCCAGCCTTGGCCGTCAGTTCCATCCCGCCTTCCACCACCACCTTTTCACCGGCGTGGTAATGAATCTCCGTCCCCGCTTCAACAAACTGTGCCGTGCCGACCTTCACATGCTGGGTCACGCCCACCGTCAGGTGATCATCGGCTCGGGCCTCGGTCTTGCGATCCAGATGAGTGATGCGATGCTCTTCGGCCTTGAGTTCGGTGAGGGTGTTGGCTTCGACGGTGTCGTGGCGTTCGTTGCCGACGCGGATTTTCTGGTCGTGTTCGACGTTTTCGTCCCAGTCGCGTTGGGCGTGGAGGTAGATCTGTTCGGCGCCTTTCTTGTCTTCGATGCGGAATTCGTTGTAGCCCTTGCCGCCCGGTGAGCTGAGGGTTTTGAAGGTGCTGCGGGTTTTGTTCGCCGGCAGGTCGTAGGGGACGACGTTTTCCTTGTGGTACAGGCAGCCGGTGACCAGCGGCTGGTCGGGATCGCCTTCGAGGAAGGTCACCAGCACTTCCATGCCGATGCGCGGGATGGCGATGCCGCCGTAGGCGCTGCCGGCCCAGCCGGTGGCGACGCGAACCCAGCAGCTGGTCTTGTCGTCGGCCTGGCCGTCGCGGTCCCAGAAAAACTGCACCTTGATGCGGCCGTATTGATCGCAGTGGATTTCTTCGCCTTTGGGGCCGGTGACCACCGCGGTCTGGCTACCCAGGACTTTCGGTTTCGGGTGTTCGAGGGCAGGGCGGAAGTGCGCGTCCCACGGGGTGGCGAGGAAACGGTTGCGGTAACCCTGGTGGAAGTCATCCTTGTTCTGGGTGACGTCGCTGGTGACATTTTCGCCGAGCACTTGCGGCTGTTTGCCTTCGTGAATGACTTCCAGCAGCAGCCAGAGGTCGTTCCACTCGGCGCGTGGGTGTTCGCTCAAGGCCAGGAAATGCCCGCTGACCAGGATCGGTTGATCGCTTTTGCCTTCAGCCAGTTGGTAGTCGCTGCGATGACGTTCGAGGGCGCGGGTTGCCAGTTGCTTGCCGCGTTCGCGGTCGGTGAAACGTCCGGGATAGTCGTAGTCTTCCAGGTCTGGCAGGAATGCACTGCTGGCCGCGCCTTCAGGCAGGATGCGCGGCTTTTCGAAGTCGTAATCGCGGCGGCTGACACGACTGGTGCGGGTTTCCAGGCGCAGGTTGAAGCGCTTGATCACCGGTTTGTCGGCGCTCATGCCGGAGTCTTGCTGATAGGGCACCGGCGCCAGTTTGCGGAACACCGTCTGGTCATCGCCGAACACCAGCTTGTGGCCGCTGGCACTGTGCTGGAAGTGAAAGTGGATGCCTTCTTCTTCGCACAGACGCTGGATGAAATGCAGGTCGGACTCGTCGTACTGCACGCAGTACACGCGCTCGGGGTAGATCGCGCCCAGCTGGAAACTGTAGGCGTCGGACAGAATGCCGCGGGCTTCGAGGACCTGAGCGATAATCTTCGGCACGCTCAGTTGCTGGAAAATCTGCTGGTCATGGTTGTGTCGCAGGTAGTTGAGCTGCGGCGTCAGGCTGATGCTGTAACGCGTCAGGCTTTTGCCCGAATCGCCTTGGGCGATGCGGTAGACCAGGCCATGAATGACGCCTTCGCCGGTAGCGCCGAAGGTCAGGCAGGCAGGTTTGTGCAGCAGCTCTTCAAGCTTCAGATCGGGACGGGAACTGACCAGTTCGATGTCAAAACAGAACGGCTGATTGAGGGCTTCGCGGCCAACGAAACTGAGTACCTGAAGGTCAGTGGAAACACCTTCGAGGGTAAGAGAAATATGGGTAGCGTTAGCATCCAGCATGCCTTTGATTCCGTCCTTTGAATAACCAGGCGGCGATGGTGCAGGATTAAACCTGCTGGTTCAAGGCGCAAATGGACTAGAGGCGGGCTGTGGCAGGTATGGGGAAAACCCCTATTTACAGGGTTCAGGCCAATGAATTCGGGCGTTCGGTAAACAGTGCGAGGTCGTTAAGCGCTATGGGTAACTTATCGGTGGGCAGCAATTGGCAGTCATTTTCAGACTAAAGTCGCCTGTGTCAGCTAGCAGCCATCTGCCACCATTGGCAATCACCCCCGTAACTTTTCACTTCATTGCGGCGAACCCTTTCGCTGGATGAACGCTATTTGTGTTGGCTGATTGTCCTGTCGCAAAGATGCACTGTTGGAGCTTTTTTTCATGCGTCCCCCGTTTCCCCTCATCACACCGTGCCCGGTTCTGGGCTTCGGCGCTTTACTGCTGTGCGCAGGTTTTACCGCGCAATCCCAGGCCAGCGGTTTTATCGAAGACAGCAGCGCCAAAATCGAATCACGCACGGTGTATTTCAACCGCGATTTCCGTGACGGGCATACCTCGAACCAGCAAGGTGCGTCGAAGCGTGACGAGTCGGCCCAGGGGTTCATTCTCAATCTGCAATCGGGCTACACCGACGGCACCGTAGGGTTCGGTGTCGATGCGTTGGGCATGCTCGGGCTCAAGCTCGACTCCAGCCCCGACAGCAGCAACAGCGGTCTGTTGCCGTCCACCGGCGAGAATCCGCGTGGCTCGAAAGACCAATACGCCAAGCTGGGTCTGACGGCCAAAGTCCGGGTTTCGCAAAGTGTCCTGAAGTACGGCGCGTTACTGCCTGACTTGCCATTGCTGAAGTACAACGATGGTCGTCTGCTGCCGACGATGTTCAACGGTGCGATGCTCACATCGAAAGAATTCAAGGACCTGACCTTCACGGCCGCGCGCCTCGACAAGTACACCGCCCGGGACTCCACCGACGCCCAGGACATCCGCGTGCACTGCAAGAACAAGCGTTACGCCTGCAACGTCACGGCTGATCACTTCGATATGTATGGTATCGATTACAAGATCAACGAGCGCCTGACCGCTCAGTACCATTACGCCGAACTGGAAGATATCTACCGTCAGCACTTTGTCGGTTTGCTGGCCAATCAGCCATTAGGCTCGGGCCTGTTGAAGGCTGACTTGCGCGTATTCGATAGTGCCGACATCGGCGCAGCTCGCGCTGGCTCCATCGAGAACCGCGCCTTGAGTGGCATGCTCGGCTACGCCATCGACGGTCACACGCTGAGTGCCGGCTGGCAGCGAATGATCGGAGACAACTCGATGCCGTATCTGGATGGCAGCAACCCGTATTTGGTCAACTATGTGCAGGTCAACGACTTCGCTGCGGCCCAGGAACGCTCCTGGCAGCTGCGCTACGACTACGACTTCAAGGCCATCGGCCTGAATGGCTTGAGCTTCCTGACCCGCTATGTGAATGGCGATCACATCAAGGTACCGGGCAGCGAGCAGGAAGGCCGGGAATGGGAACGCGACAGCGAGCTCAAGTACGTGGTGCAGAGCGGGACGTTCAAGGATCTGAGCCTGCGGTTGCGCAACGCGACGTACCGGACCAACTACGAGAAGTTCGCCCGGGATGTGGATGAGACCCGGTTGATTGTGAGTTACAACTTTTCGATTCTGTAGAGCCTGACAGAATGCCATCGCGAGCAAGCTCGCTCCCACATTGGATCTTCATGTGATGCAAATTCTGCATACACTCAGATCCCCTGTGGGAGCGAGCTTGCTCGCGATGAGGCCCTCACAACTGATGCCGATACGGCAAATCCGGCCCGGTCTTGCTGCAGGTCAGGGCCGCAGCGCTGATGGCAAACCTGAGCATCGCGTCGATCTGTTCGCGGCTCAAGCGCTGCAAGCCGTCGACCGAATCGAGCTGTTGCTCGGTCAGCCAGGTAATCAGCGCAGCCTGGAAGGTGTCGCCGGCACCGACGGTGTCGGCAATGACCACCTTGCTTGCTGGCGCGGACCAGCTGCCGTGGCGGCGGCTGAACACCGTCGCGCCCTGGCCGCCACGGGTCAGGAACACCAATTGGCAGCGATGCTCCAGCCAGCCGTCGATCACACTCTGTGGCTCTCGGCCCGGATACAGCAGGCTCAAGTCTTCGTCGCTGACCTTGATCAGGTCGGCATGCTTTACCAACTCGGCAATCCGTGAGCGCCATAACTCGATGTTCGGCTCGGGATTGAGCCGCACATTCGGGTCGAGGCTGATCAGGCGTTTGCCGCTTTCCCGGCGCACCAGTGCCAGCAGCGTATCGGCAATCGGTTGCACCACCAGCGAAAACGAGCCGATGTGCAGACCGCGCACCTCGTCGTTCAACTCCGGCAGATGGCCAAGCGTGAGCTGGCGATCAGCGCAGCCTTCACCGCGAAAGCTGTAATGCGGTGAGCCGTTGGCCCCGACTGCGACCATCGCCAGGGTGGTTGGCGCGTCGAAGTCCAGCAAATAATCCGCACGTACTCCTTCGTCCGCCAGCACTTGCTGCAAGCGACGGCCGAGGTAGTCGGTGGACAGCCCGGCGAACAGCGCCGAGTCCACCCCCAATCGGCGCAAGCCGACCGCCACGTTGAACGGTGATCCGCCGGCAATTGCCTTGTAATTCACGGTCGAGGCCTGACCGCTGGCCGCGTTTTCGCTGAAGAAATCGAACAGTGCTTCACCACACACCAGATACATAGTTGTTCACTCTTTAAAGGGTTGCGACCTGTTGTCGATAGCGCTCATAGGCCTGTTGGTAGGCCGCTACATTCGCCGCGACGGGTTGGGTTTCGCTGCTGGGGTCGAGGCTGACACAGCGCTCGCACAACGCCAACAGACTTTGCTGGGTGCCGGTCCCGGATTCGCACCACGCCGCTTGAATCGCCGCACCGAGTGCTGCGGCCTCGCTGTGTTCGGTGCACACCACCGGGGTATTCATGATGTCCGCGACGATCTGCCGCCACACCGGGCTTTTCGAGCCGCCACCGGTGAGACGAATGCTGCGGCTCTGCAATCCGTTGTGACGCAGCAGGTCCAGACCATAACGCAAACCGAAGGTGGTGCCTTCAACCACCGCGCGGCAGAGGTTGGCCTGGGTCAGGTTGCTCATGTTCAGCCCCAGCAGGCTGCCGCTGGCATGGGGCAGGGCAGGGACGCGCTCGCCATTGAGGAACGGCAGCATGCTCACGCCTTCGGCGCCAATCGGGGCCTGTTCGACCCGGGCATTGAACTGTGAGAGGTCCAGTTCGAACAACTCACGCACTGCGCTGGTCGCGTTGGTCAGGTTCATCGTGCAAATCAACGGTAGCCAGCCGCCACTGGAGGAGCAGAACGTTGCGACTGACGCGTCCGGGCTGACGTTGGGCTGTTCGGCGTAGGCATACACGGTGCCCGAAGAACCCAGGCTCATGGTGATTGCACCCGGCTGGATATTGCCGGTGCCGAGGGCGCCCATCATGTTGTCGCCGCCACCGCTAGCGACCAGCGCCTTTGGGTTGATACCCAAGCGTTCGGCGATGTTTGGCAATATCGTGCCGACCGCTTGATGCGCCTCCAGCAGTTCGGGCAGTGCCGCTTGCAAACGGCCACTGGGGTCGATGTCGGCCAGTAGCTCTGCGTCCCATTGGCGACTTCGCACATTGAAGTAGCCGGTACCCGAAGCGTCGCCGAACTCGCTGCAGCAGCGCCCGGTCAGCCAATAGTTGAGGTAATCGTGAGGCAACAGAATGTGAGCGATGCGGGCGAAAATCTGCGGGTGCTGCTCTTGGGTCCACAACAGTTTGGACACGGTATAGCCCGGTGCGATGGCCACGCCGAGACGTTCCAACGAACCGCTTTCACCGCCCAGATGCGCCAGCAACCGACCGTTTTCTGCGGTGGTTTCAGTGTCGCACCAGAGCTTGGCCGGGCGCAGGACCTGGCCTTGTTCATTGAGCAGGACCAGCCCATGTTGCTGACCTGAGACGCCAATGCCGAGAATCTCCTGGCCGCTGATGTTGGCGGCAAGCAAGGCCTGGCGAGTGGCGATGGTCAAGGCCTCCAGCCATTGGGCCGGGTCTTGTTCACGACGGCCATTGGCGCTGCTGATCAGGCTGTGGGCGGCGGCGCCTTGACCGAGAACTTTACCGCTGCGCGAATCGAGGATCAGCGCTTTGGTGCCCTGGGTACCGCAGTCGATGCCGAGGAATAATTGCTGGTTTGCCATGGAAGATCCTTGGTGTGTCAGGTAGATCTCGGTGAACCCATTCGCGAGCAAGCTCGCTCCCACAGTAGATCTTCAGTGAACACAGATTTTGTGCTCGACAACGATTAATGTGGGAGCGGGCTTGCCCGCGAAGACGGTAGCAGGTTCACTATCGTGCTTACGCCAACACCCGCTCCAGCGTCCGCGTCACGCCATCTTCACGCAAGCTGTTACAGCACCACTCGAACGCCGCAACAAATTCCGCGGATTGGGGGATCGCCGTGCCAAAGATCTCCTCAACCTCCAGCAACCGCTGAGTGATCAACGCATCATCGGCCACCAGCGCCTGACAGAGCTCGGCACGCGGGTCGGGAATCGGGTAGGTATCGCCATTCTCATCCACGCCCTTCAAATAGATCGCCCACGCTGCCACCACCAACGCCGCACGCCGGGTCTCGCGGCCATCGGCAATCAAGCGGTTGATGGTCGGTACGGTGAACTTGGGAAACTTCGACGAGCCGTCAGAACAAACCCGCGCCAGTTGATCGGCAATCGCCTGATTGGAGAAGCGTTCGACCAGGGTGTTCTTGTACTGCGTCAGGTCAATGCCCGGCACCGGCGCCAATTGCGGCGTTACGTCCAGGTCCATGTAGGCGCGCATGTAACGCACGAACAGCGGATCGTTCATGGTTTCGTGGACGAAGCGATAGCCCTTGAGAAAGCCCAGGTAGGTCAGGGCCAGGTGGCTGCCGTTGAGCAGTTTGATTTTCATCTCTTCGTAAGGCGTGACGTCGTTGGTGAACTGCACGCCGACTTTTTCCCAGGCCGGGCGACCGTTGACGAAGTTGTCTTCCAGCACCCATTGCACGAAGGGTTCGCAGACCACCGGCCATAGATCGTCGATGCCGTGCTCGTCGTGCAGGTGCAAACGGTGAGCCGAGCTGGTCATCGGGGTAATGCGATCGACCATGGCGTTAGGGAAGCTGACGTGTGCAGCGATCCAGTCCCGCAGATCGGCATCACGCAGGGCGGCGAAGGCCAGCAGTGCCTTGCGGGTGACCGCGCCGTTGTGTGGCAGGTTATCGCAGGACATCAGGGTGAACGCTGGAATGCCGGCGGCGCGGCGTTTGGCCAGGGCCGCGCAGAGGAAGCCGAACACGGTTTTCGGTGTGTTCGGATGCGCCAGGTCATGCTGGATCTGTGGCAACTGGGCCATGAACTCGCCCGTGCTGTCGTCGATGCAATAGCCGCCCTCGGTGATAGTCAGCGAGACGATGCGAATGTCCGGGTTGGCGAGTTTGTCGATCAGCGCCTGGGTGTCGTCTTCGGCCAGCAGCATGTCGCTGATGGCGCCGATGACTCGTACTTCGGTGTCGCCGCTATCGCCCAGCTCGAACAGCGTGAACAGGTAGTCCTGGCTGGCCAGGTCATCCCGGGCGCGGCGATCTTCGGCACGCAGGCCGACGCCGCAGATGCTCCAGTCCAGGCCTTCTCCGGTGTTCATCAAGGCATCGGTGTAATAGGCCTGATGGGCGCGATGGAAACCGCCGACGCCGATGTGTGCGATACCGTGGCGAGCCGCACTCAGGGCGTAGGCGGGTAGAGCCACTTCAGCTGCCAGACGGGTGAGGTTGGGTTTGTTCAGTTTCATGTCGGATCTCGGCAATCAGGCAGCGGCGCGCAGCGGTCTGGCCACCGCCACCCCGTTGGCATCGAATAAGTGGCAGTGTTCGGCATCCAGGTGCAGGCTCAGCTGTTCGCCATAACGGCTCGCCAGATCCCCGCGAATGCGCATGGTCAGCGCTTCACCGGAGGCGGTCAGGACGTGGCAGAAGGTGTCGCTGCCCAGGCGTTCGCTGACGTCGGCAGTGACTTGCAAGGTGCAGTCGCCGGGTTGCGCCAGTTCCAGATGTTCCGGACGAATACCCAGTGTCACCGCGCCGCCAATGCTCAGGTTGGCACCGCTCAGCGGCAATGTGATGCGAGTGCCGGCGTCCAGTAGCACTTCACAGTTCTGGCGTTCGACACGGGTGACCTTACCCTTGAGAAAGCCCATTTTCGGGGTGCCGAGAAAGCCTGCGACAAACAGGTTGGCCGGCTGGTGATAGAGCTCCAGCGGCGAGCCGACCTGTTCGATCCGGCCGCCGTTGAGCACCACGACTTTGTCAGCCAGGGTCATGGCTTCGACCTGGTCGTGGGTCACGTAAATCATCGTTGCCTGCAGTTCTTTGTGCAGCCGCGCCAGTTCCAGGCGCATCTGTACCCGCAGGGCGGCGTCGAGGTTGGAGAGTGGTTCATCGAACAGGAAGATTTTCGGGTTGCGCACAATCGCCCGGCCGATCGCCACGCGCTGACGCTGGCCACCGGAGAGCTGTTTCGGTTTGCGTTCGAGCATCGGCCCGAGTTCGAGAATACGTGCCGCTTCGCTGACCTTTTTCTCCACCTCGGCCTTGTTCACCCCGGCCAGGTCGAGGGCGAAGGACATGTTCTTGCGCACGCTCATGTGCGGATACAAGGCGTAGGTCTGGAACACCATCGCCAGGTCGCGCTTGGCCGGGCTGACTTCGGTGATGTCGCGCCCATCCAGTTCGATGGTGCCGGCAGTGACTTCTTCCAGCCCGGCGATCAGTCGCAGCAGAGTCGATTTACCGCAACCGGACGGGCCGACGAAGACCACGAACTCGCGGTCGTTCACTTCAAGGTCGATGCCTTTGATGATGGAAAAGCCTTCGAAACCTTTTTGCAGATTCTTGATTTTCAGGTGGGCCATGACGGGCCTCCGCTTTTAATGATTCGAAAGGGGCGTTATTTCACGGCGCCGAAGGACAGGCCGCGGACCAGTTGTTTCTGGCTGATCCAGCCAAAAATCAGGATCGGTGCGCAGGCCAGCGTCGAAACCGCCGACAACTTGGCCCAGAACAGTCCTTCGGGACTTGAGTACGAGGCGATCAACGCGGTCAGCGGCGCGGCTTTGGAGGAGGTGAGGTTCAGCGACCAGAAGGCCTCGTTCCAGCACAGGATCAGCGACAGCAACACGGTCGATGCCAGTCCGCCCTTGGCGATCGGCAGCAGCACCCGGAGCATTTCCTGCCACAGGGTGGCGCCATCCAGGCGGGCGGCTTCGAGGATGTCTTTGGGAATGTCCTTGAAGTAGGTGTAAATCATCCAGACCACAATCGGCAGGTTGATCAGCGTGTAGATGCTGATCAGCGCGATCCGCGTATCGAGCAGGCCGAAACTCTTGGCCAGCAGATAGATCGGCATCAGCACGCCCACCGGCGGCAGCATCTTGGTCGAGAGCATCCACAGCAGCGTGCCCTTGGTACGCTGGGTTTCGTAGAACGCCATGGAGTACGCCGCCGGCACCGCGATCAGCAGGCACAGGGCGGTGGCGCTGAACGAAATCACCACCGAGTTCCAGGCAAAACTGAAGTAGCCGCTGCGCTCCTCGATGTGCAGGTAGTTTTCCAGCGTCGGTGTGAAGATAAACTGCGGTGGCGTGGCGAACGCGTCGATCTCGGTTTTGAAACTGGTCAGCACCATCCAGAAGATCGGGAAGAAAATCAGGATCGCGATGGCCCAGGCCAGGGTGCCGAGCAACAGGCTTTGCAAGCGGCGGGATTGTTGAAGAGTCATGGCAGGCCTCAGGCTTTGTCAGTCAGGTTTTTGCCGAGCATCCGCACCAGGATGATCGCCGCGATGTTGGCAATCACCACCGCGATCAAGCCACCGGCCGAGGCCATGCCGACGTCGAACTGCACCAGCGCCTGGTTGTAGATCAGGTAGGCGAGGTTGGTCGAGGCGTAGCCGGGGCCGCCGTTGGTGGTGGTGAAGATTTCGGCGAACACCGAGAGCAGGAAGATGGTTTCGATCATCACCACCACCGCAATCGGTCGCGCCAGGTGCGGTAGGGTCAGGTGCCAGAAGATCGCGATGGGGCCGGCGCCATCCAGGCGTGCCGCTTCTTTCTGTTCCTGGTCGAGCGACTGCATGGCGGTCATCAGGATCAGGATCGCGAAGGGCAGCCATTGCCACGAGACAATGATGATGATCGACAGCAGCGGGTAGTGCGCAAGCCAGTCCACCGGTTGTGCGCCGAAGAGCTTCCACACGGCCGCGAGAATCCCCGAGACCGGATGGAAAATCAGGTTCTTCCAGATCAGTGCGCCGACGGTGGGCATAATGAAGAACGGCGAGATCAACATCACCCGCACGATCCCGCGGCCGAGGAACTCACTGGCCTCCAGCAGGGCACTGATCAACACACCGAACACCACGCTGATCAGCAGCACGCTGCCGACCAGCAACAAGGTATTGGTGGCGCCCGGCAGGAAGCCCGAGTCGGTCAGGAAGTAGCTGAAGTTCTCCAGCCCCACGAACGCGTTGTCGCCGGGGTAGAGCAGGTTGTAGCGGATCAGCGAAAAGTACAGGGTCATGCCCAGCGGCACGATCATCCACAGCAGCAACAGTGCCACTGAAGGGCTGACCAGAAACCAGCCGGGGTTGGCCAGCCGGCTTTTCCGCAGTGGCACCGGGATATCCATTTGTGCTTTGAGAGTCGAGGTATTCATGGCGATCAGAACCGATTGAGAACAGGCAAATGAAGATCAAATGTGGGAGCGAGCTTGCTCGCGATGGCGATTGATCAGCCGACATCGATGTTGAATGTCATGGCCTCATCGCGAGCAAGCTCGCTCCCACAGGGGGGCGTGGTTACTTGGGATAACCCGCGCGCTTCATTTCACGTTCGGTGGTTTGCTGGGCCGCCGCCAGGGCCTGGTCGACGCTGGTCTGGCCGATCAGCGCGGCGGAGAACAGCTTGCCGACCTGGGTGCCCACCGCCTGGAACTCAGGAATGGTCACCAACTGGATACCGATGTAGGGCACTGGTTTAAGGGTCGGTTTGCCCGGATCGGCAACCTTCAGCGATTCCAGCGTGACCTTGGCGAATGGCGCGGCATTCATGTAGGCCGCGCTGTAGGTCGAGGCGCGAGTGCCCGGTGGCACGTTCGCGATGCCGTCTTTCTCGGCCACCAATGCGCCGTACTCTTTCGAGGTGGCCCAGGCGCTGAAGGTTTTTGCTGCGTCCTTGGCTTTGGAACTGGTGGGGATCGCCAGCGCCCAGGAATACAGCCAGGCCGAGCCTTTGTCGGTCACTTGATGGGGCGCGTAGGTGAAGCCGACGTGGTCGCTGACTTTGCTTTGGGTCTTGTCGGTGACGAACGAACCAGCGACGCTAGCGTCGACCCAGATCGCGCATTTGCCACTGTTGAACAGCGCGAGGTTTTCGTTGAAACCGTTACTGGAAGCACCCGGCGGGCCGGATTTTTTCATGGTGTTGGCGTAGAAGCTCAGCGCGTTCTTCCACTCGGGACCGCTGAATTCCGGCTGCCACTTTTCATCGAACCAGCGTGCGCCGTAGGCATTGGCGATGGTGGTGATCAGCGCCATGTTCTCGCCCCAACCAGCCTTGCCGCGCAGGCAGATACCGTATTGTTCCTGGTCGGGTTTGTTGAGTTTGCCGGCGAATTCGCCGATCTGCTCCCAGGTCGGATGCTCGGGCATGGCCAGGCCGGCGTCCTTGAACAGGTCGGTGCGGTAATAGGTCATGGAGCTTTCGGCATAGAACGGCAGGGCATAGAGCGTGCCCTTGACCGACAGGCCTTCACGCACGGAAGGGAATACGTCGTCGAGCGCGTAACTGGCGGGCAGATCCTTCATCGGTTCCAGCCAGCCCTTGGCGCCCCACAGTGCAGCTTCGTACATGCCGATGGTCAACACATCGAACTGGCCGCCCTGGGTGGCGATGTCGGTGGTCAGGCGTTGGCGCAGGACGTTTTCTTCCAGCACCACCCAATTGAGCTTGATCTCCGGGTGCTCGGCCTCGAAGGTTTTCGAGAGCTTTTGCATGCGGATCATGTCGCTGTTGTTGACGGTGGCAATGGTCAGGGTTTGTGCGCCAAGGCTGACGCTGCTGAGGGTCATGCAGGTGCAGGCAAGCAGAGCTTTTACAGTGGGTTTCATCGCGCACTCCTCTTCTGAGCCCTGGGGGCAGCAGAAGGACAGTTATTGTTTTTGTGTCTTCCGGAGGTAGGAAGAATCTGAGGCTGATTACAGCCTTCAACACACGCGATGACAAATCGTTGGTAGCACTTGCGCTGATACTTTTTTGCACTGCAAAACCAGGGTCGCAGCTTTAACCGAGATTTTGTTCGGTCAAACGCTGCACCGCCAATCGACGGTAATGGGAGGGCGTCATGCCTTTGAGTTGCTGAAAACGCCGGTTGAAGTTGGAAATATTGTTGAAACCTGACTCGAAACACACATCGGTCACCGGTTTATCGCCATCGGCCAGCAACTCGCAGGATTTGCTGATGCGCAAGCGATTGACGAACTCAATGAAACAGCGCCCGGTCGCCTGCTTGAAGACTCGGGAGAAGTAGGTCGGTTTCATGCCCAGGTGTTCGGCGACTTCCTCCAGTGGCAGTTCGCGAGCGTAGTGGGCAAAGATGTAATCCACCGCCCGGTTGGTGCGGTCGATGTTGTGTTCGTCGGCCAATTGCGGCGTGGTGGCGCCGGACAGCAACTGGTAATCGTCGGTGGCCGCCAGCAACTCCAGCAGAATGAAAAAGTACCCGAGGCGGGTAACGCCTTTGGCGTCGGCAATCCGCTGCATCAGGTCCATGGCCTGGCGGATCGTGTGTTTACAGCGAAACTCGATGCCGTACTGCGCGCGCTCCAGCAGGGGCGTCAGGCTTTTGAGCTCGGCGAACACCTGGTGGCCACTTTCGAACAACTCATCGGTGAAGTTCACCAGCATGTCGCGCTTGGGCACCACTTCGTCTTCGGCCACCTGGCTGATCCAGTTGTGGGGCAGGTTGGGGCCGGTCAGGAACAGGGTTTCGGGATAAAAGTTGCCGATGTAGTCGCCAATGAACACCTTGCCGGAGCTTGCGACAATCAGGTGCAGCTCGTATTCCTTGTGGAAATGCCAGCGTACCAGCGGGCAGGGGAATCCGTGCTGGCGATAGATGATGGACAACCCGTTGTGGTCATCCATCAATTCGTATGAGGGGTCGGTAACTCGGGTGGCTCGGGTCATGGCAGGGCGCTTTTCTTGTTATTGCCAGCCGATCATGCCTGTTTCTTCGCCCGCTACGCCACCTCGGCGTGTCGTGTTGTCTGAAGGGCTCGTATACGGGCTTTCTCCAGGTTCACCGCTCGACAGTAGGAAACAATCCGGCTCTCTTCCAGGAAGTCGACGTTGATAATGTTGCACTTCATCGCCCAGTCACTGTGGTTCGGATCAAACCATGCGTTCAGTTCATCATGAATATCCCTGGGGCCGCCCAGCTTGCTGTAACTGGTGGCCGATAACGACCAGGGCGCCCAGGAGCCTGGAGGTGTTTTCAGGACCTCCCCGATGAACTGTTTCAACTCATCGGATCCGGTAATGCCACTGCCTGTCCATTTATGTCTGATTTGACCGAGAAAGACCTTTCCATCAAGTTCCCTGTGATATCGGGCTGCGGCAAACACTCGTTGTTCAGGGCTGATGTGTTTGAGTTGACCAAGGCTAAGTGACAGGTTGTTGCTGGGAATAAGACGGTGACCCAGCAGGTGGAGCATCATGTTATTGAAATAGACGTAATCGAAGTCATCGCCGTCAAGGCTGTGGAAGTCCAGAATAATGAATTCGTCGGGATTCTCCTTCAGGAAATTGTTTACGTCGGTTATCAAATCTCCCAAGGTTCGAGAGTTTCGGTGGTTATTATGGTGAACACGAAACTTTCCAAGTCCCTCTGCCCCGGATTCATAGACCAGGCGAATGTCGAGGACTCTGGAGCCGCGGTTCAGCTGAGCGTAGAAAGAGTCGTGCTGACAACACAGCCAATGACGGGGTGGGCCGAGCAGCGGATAGGAGGCGCTCCAGTCGCTGCCAGCGTTATGCGTACCGGGTAGAGTCAATTCACAGATGGTAAATGCATCAATGGATGGCGTGGCGGCCATCCAGGTGTTGAAGTGGTTTGAAGTGTCGATCATGACGATGTCCTGCATCAGTGGATAAGTAGCGCCACTTATTGTCGGCTTGATTAAAGTGGCGCTTGCAGGAGGGGTATAAGGCTTGGGGGTTGAATTGCCAATATATTGATTGATGCAAGTTGTTGGTTACTTGTTGTTTTTGGCTTCGATCCATTGCGCCATGTACTGCGTACTTTTGTGAGCGTGATGACGCAACATGCTACCCGTGAAGTTATGACTTCTAAGTTGCGACAAGTGTTGTCGGCAGTACTGCAGTTGCTCGATCAGTGCGGGTCCATGTTCCGCTCGCTGATAACGGTCAGCCAGTAATGCCAGGCCCTTCGACTGGGCCTCGCGCCACAAGGCTTCATCCTTATAAAGCTGGACCGCGCGATCGGCGAACTCTTGCGCTGTACGGGCAATGGCGCCCGGCCATGGATGATCGCTGTGCATGGCTTCAGCGCCGATCGGAGTGGTGACACTCGGTGTACCGCACAGCATTGCGTCAACCAGTTTGCCCTTGATTCCGGCGCCAAAGCGCAATGGCGCCAGACAGATGCGAGCATCGGACATCACCTGCAACGCATCTTCCGCCCAGTTCATGATGTGAAAACCTTGTGCAGCGTTGTGCAGCGCAGTTGCCTTGGGCGGCGTATAGGCGCCATAGAGATGCAATTGTGCCTTCGGGAGCTGTTCGCGGATCAACGGCCAGACCATCGTCTTCATCCATAACACAGCGTCCCAGTTCGGGGCATGGCGGAAATTGCCGATGCTGAGGAAGTGCGCACGGTCCTCGAAGGGGGTGAACGGCTGAGTGAGCGGGTCGATCATCAGCGGGCACCAGTGCAGCAGTTGGCGTGGCAGTTTGAACTGCTCGACCAGCAGCTCGATTTCCACTTCCGAGATCATCAGGTTCAGGTCGCAACGGTACAGCGCGGCAATTTCACGCTTGGCCAGATCGGTATCGGCCATGAGTTCGAACTCTTCACGCAACGCCGGGGCGAACAACTCGCTGAAGTCATTGGCGTCGTCGCTGACCTTCAGGCGATCCTTGAGCCGCTGGTGGCGGGCATGTCGCAAGCTCTGCAGGTCAGAGGTCTCCAGTACGCGCAAGGCGCCGGGGCAATGTTTCTCGACACGCCAGCCGAACTGTTCTTCCATCATGAACTGATCGAACAGCACGATATCCGGCGCCAGATCGCTGATGAAGGCATCGAAACTGCTATTGTTCAGCTCAATCGGAACTTCACGAATACCCAACTCCGCCAGGTCGGCCTTGTGTTCGCCCGCACCTGCCGGGCTGCTGAACGTAATGTCCCAGCCTTGCTGTAAAAACGTTTCAAGGATTTGCATCACGTGTCCGCTGGCTGCGGATGAGCGCGGCTCGGGCCAGACGTAACCAATGACCAGGACTTTGGTTGCGCGGGGCTGACTCATGAACGGGATTTCCTTGATGCAGGCAGAAGACGGGGGAGAAACGAGGGGCGCAATTAAACCACAGCTGATGATGTTTATTGTGCCCGGCAATCGCCCAGCGGTGCCTTATGCGCTTGTATTGACTGGAAGTTTCCTGATTCATGAGTTAGCGTCTGACAGCTGATTCATGGACGTTTTTCGATGACCCAACCCACCGCACTTCAGACCAAAGTCGCCTCGCAGATTCTCATGGCGATCCGGTCTGGCGAGTTAACCCCCGGCAGTCACCTCAAAGAGGTCGAACTGGCCGAGCGCTTTGGCGTGTCTCGCTCGCCGATTCGCGGGGCGCTGGTCTATCTGGCGCAAGAGCAGGTGATCGGACGCTTGCCCCATCAGGGTTACTGCGTGCTGGAAACACCGCTCAGCGATGAGTTGGCCAAGGTCAGTCTGCCGGTCGGTGAGGATGAGGAGCTGTATCAGCGGCTGATCGATGATCGACTGGCCCAGGCGATTCCCGATCAGGTGATGGAGAGCGATCTGCTGCGTCGCTACGGTGCCAGCAAAGCGGTATTGCGCCGTTGCTTGCTGCGGTTGTCCGACGAAGGCGTCATGCAGCGCAAACACGGTCACGGCTGGATGTTTTTGCCCACGTTGAGTTCGGCCGAAAAGCGCTTCGAAAGCTATCGCTTCCGCATGCTTCTGGAACCTGCGGGCTTGCTCGAGCCGACCTTCAATCTACCGCGTGAACGTCTACAGCGTTGCCGTGAAAAGCAGCAGGCGCTGCTCGAAGGCACTCCTGACAGCCTGAGCTTTTTCGAAGCCAACGCCGAATTTCACGAGTTACTGGCTGCAGCGTCCGGCAACAGCTTCATTCTGCAAACCGTGCAGCAGCAAAACCGCCTGCGCCGGCTGACCGAGTTTCATACCGTGTCGAATCTGGAGCGGGTTCGCACCTCCTGCCGTGAACACCTGGAAATTATCGACGCGCTGGAGCAGGGCGATCGAGAATGGGCGTCGACGTTACTGTACCGGCATCTGAAGGTGGCCAGCACCTTGAACGAAGTGCGCAAGCAAAGCTGAACTCAGGCTGCGAGCATGCTCAGGACTTTATCGCGCAACTGCTCGATAGAGAACGGCTTGCCAATCACCGACATGCCTTCCGGCACTTCAATACTTTCCGCATAGCCACTGGCAAACAGTATCGGCAACGCCGGGTGCAGTACACGCGCCTGAGCGGCCAGCTCCCGGCCATCCATCTCCGGCAATCCCACATCGGTCATCAGCAGATCGATGATTTGCGCGCTATCGTTGAGCAGGGCAAGCGCTGCCTTGCCACTGTCGGCCTCCAGCACCTTGAACTTGAGTTCTTCCAGTACGTCGACGATCAGCATGCGCACGATGCTATCGTCTTCGACTACAAGGATGGTGGGCGCTGTGGCGGACATGGTGGCGGCTCTCGGAAGAAGGCGGTCGGTCACGGGTTGATTGTAGTTACCGGCGTGAGTCGACAGAGTAACCGTTCTCTCTGAATCATGCAGAGCGATGCAGGAGATTGCCGGCAAGGTTGTCAAAAAAACGATCCAGGATGCGTTTATGGAGCAAACTCCTTCACTTACGACGGTTCACCAAGGCCATCCAATGACTTCTTCGTCTTCGGTTGATGAGCAAGGTTTTCGCAAACTCCTTAGCCGCAATATCAGCTTGCCGCTGGGTATGGGCGTGCTGAGCGCGGTGTTTTTTGTCTCTTTGATCACCTATCTGTTGTCGGTGATCCAATGGGTCGAGCACACGGACCGGGTGATCAATAACGCCAACGAAGCGTTAACGCTGACGGTCGACCTGGAAACCGGGATGCGTGGTTTTCTGTTGTCTGGTGACGAGCATTTTCTCGATCCCTACGAAACGGCTAAACCGAGAATCATCGCTGCGCTCAAGACCTTGCAGGAACTGACGGCCGATAACCCGCCGCAAGTTGATCGTCTGCGCAGGCTCGAGGCATTGCAGGTCGAGTGGAACGATTACTCGCAGACCATGATCGATTTGCAGCACCGCAGCGGTGATTACCGAGCCGCCGTGAAAGCCGGCCGGGGTAAGCGACTGACCGATGAAATCCGCAAGCAGTACGAAGATGTCATCGATATGGAGCAACAGTTGCGCATTACGCGCAACGAAGAGGTTCGACGCACGACGATCTGGAGCATTTCTCTGTATTTGCTGTTGGTTGCCGGTATCAGTGGTTTGCTGGCTTATGTCGGCCGTCGCGATTTGCTCAGTCTGTCGAAAAAATACAGCGCCAATCTCGCAGCGCAACAGAACAGCGCACAACGTCTGGAACAACAAGCCTGGCTGCGCAATGGCCAGACTGAATTGGCGGAACAGGTGCTTGGGCAACTGACGTTAAATCGGTTGGGCCGCAATATTCTGCAGTTTTGCGCGCAGTACCTCGGCACCGCTGTCGGCGCAATGTACGTCAAAGAAGAGCACGGAGGCCTCACGCGCATCGCCTCTTATGGTTTCTCCCGCGAGCAGGAAGGGCGCGAGCAAGCGATCGACAGTGGCGAGGGCATTACCGGGCAGGTGGCACAACAAGGCCGACTGATTCGTCTGAATGAAGTACCTGCCGGCTATTTCAAAGTCAGTTCCGGGTTGGGGGAGGGCGTGCCGTGCAGTGTGCTGGTGGTGCCGACCCGTGATGACGACCGGGTCAACGGAGTGATCGAACTGGGTTTCCTGCGTGCCCTGACCGAACGCGATGTCGAGTTGCTGGAGCTGATAGCCGGGAATATCGGCACCTCCATCGAAGCAGCGCGTTATCGCCAACGATTGCAGGAAGTACTCGCCCAAACCCAGCAACTCAATGAAGAGCTGCAGGTGCAGCAAGAAGAACTGAAGACTGCCAACGAAGAGCTGGAAGAACAGTCGCGGGTGCTCAAAGAGTCGCAGTGGCACCTGGAGACGCAGCAGGCCGAGCTTGAGCAGACCAATGAGCAACTGGCCGAACAGGCACAGTTTCTGGCCGAGCAACGCGATGCAATGGATCGCAAGAACGGTGAGTTGAACCGGGTCCAGGTACAACTTGAAGAGCGTGCTCAGGAGTTGCAGCGCTCCAGCCAGTACAAATCCGAATTCCTCGCCAATATGTCCCACGAACTGCGCACACCGCTGAACAGTTCGTTGATTCTCGCCAGATTGCTGGCAGAGAACCCACACCAAAACCTCAGCGCTGAACAGGTGACGTTTGCCGAGTCGATCTACTCGGCCGGCAACGATTTGCTCAACCTGATCAACGACATTCTCGATATTTCCAAGGTCGAGGCCGGCAAGCTTGAAATACGCCCGGAGAACACCAGCGTCGCGCGGTTGGTCGATGGCTTGTGCGGCATGTTTGAACCGCTGGCAGCGCACAAGCATCTGGCGTTCAACGTCGAGCTGCAAGCGGATGCGCCGTTGACGGTGTTCACCGATCGTCAACGTCTGGAACAGGTGCTCAAGAACCTGTTGTCGAACGCGATCAAATTCACTGAGAAGGGTAGCGTCAGCCTGACGGTCGCCAGGCAGCCGGGCGAGGGCATTGCCTTTATCGTTCGGGATTCGGGCATCGGTATTGCCAGCGATCAGCAGGAAGGCATTTTCGAGGCCTTCCGTCAGGCCGATGGCAGTACCAACCGTCGTTACGGCGGCACGGGGCTGGGCTTGTCGATTTCGCGTGACCTGGCAGCGTTGCTCGGCGGCTCGATCAGCCTCATCAGCGAACCGGGGCAGGGCAGTTCATTCACGCTGGTGTTGCCTGTGCAGTATGTCGAACCCGGCGATGAGCCGCGCGAACTGCTGAAGATCGTACCGGTCGTTGCAGCTCCCAAGGTGACTGTCGCGCCTGCACCGCTGATTGTCGAAGCGAAGATTCCGCGCTTTGCCGATGACCGTGACAAAGCACCGTTCACCCGCCGTTGCATGCTGGTAGTGGAAGATGAAGTGAACTTTGCGCAGATCCTCTTCGACCTGGCCCATGAACTGGGCTATCAATGCCTGGTGGCTCATGGCGCCGATGAAGGTTACGAGCTGGCTACACACTTCAAGCCGGATGCGATCCTGCTGGACATGCGCCTGCCGGACCATTCCGGGCTGACGGTATTGCAGCGCCTGAAAGAACATGCCGAAACCCGGCACATCCCGGTTCACGTGATTTCCGTCGAGGACCGCGTCGAGGCCGCCATGCACATGGGCGCCATTGGTTATGCGCTCAAGCCGACCACCCGCGACGAGCTCAAGGACGTGTTCGCGCGACTGGAAGCCAAACTGACGCAAAAGGTCAAACGCGTGTTGCTGGTGGAAGACGATGACCTGCAACGCGACAGCATTGCCCGGCTGATCGGTGACGATGACATCGAAATCACCGCTGTCGGCCTGGCCCAGGAAGCACTGGACCTGCTGCGCGAGACGATCTATGACTGCATGATCATCGACCTGAAACTGCCGGACATGCTCGGCAATGACCTGCTCAAGCGCATGTCCACCGAAGATATCTGCTCGTTCCCGCCGGTGATCGTCTATACCGGGCGTAACCTGACCCGTGATGAAGAGGCGGATCTGCGCAAGTATTCACGCTCGATCATCATCAAGGGTGCACGCTCGCCAGAGCGTCTGCTCGACGAGGTGACGCTCTTTCTGCACAAAGTCGAATCGCGGTTGTCCCATGAGCGGCAAACGATGCTCCAGACTGCCCGCAGCCGCGACAGGGTTTTCGAAGGCCGCAAGGTGCTGTTGGTGGATGATGATGTGCGCAATATTTTTGCCCTCACCAGCGCACTGGAGCACAAGGGCGCTATTGTGGTGATTGGCCGTAACGGTCGTGAAGCGATCGAAAGGCTCAATGAGGTGGATGACATCGATCTGGTGCTGATGGACGTGATGATGCCGGAGATGGACGGTTTTGAAGCCACCCTCGAGATCCGCAAGGACCCGCGCTGGCGCAAACTGCCGATCATTGCGGTGACGGCCAAGGCCATGAAGGACGATCAGGAGCGCTGCCTGCAAGCAGGTTCCAACGATTACCTGGCCAAGCCCATTGACCTGGACCGCCTGTTCTCGCTGATTCGCGTGTGGTTACCGAAGATGGAACGTATCTAAGTGCAGAGAAATGCCGACATTGAGCTGCGGTTGCTGGTCGAAGCGATCTACCTCAAATACAGCTACGATTTTCGTGATTACTCCAGTGCTTCGATCAAGCGCCGGGTCAATCACGCCCTGCATCAGTTCGAGTGCAAGACCATTTCTGCGCTGCAGGAGCGGGTGCTGCACGACCCGACGGCGTTCATGCAGTTGCTGCAGTTGCTGACGATTCCGGTCAGCGAGATGTTTCGCGATCCGGCGCACTTCCAGGCCATTCGCCAGGAGGTGGTGCCGCTGCTCAAGACCTATCCTTCGATCAAGATCTGGATTGCCGGGTGCAGCACGGGCGAAGAGGTCTATTCGATGGCCATTCTGCTGCGCGAAGAAGGCTTGCTGGAGCGCACCATCATTTACGCCACTGACATCAACCCACGCTCGTTGGAAAAGGCCCAGCAAGGGATCTTCTCGCTGGCGAACATCCGCGCCTACACCCATAACTACCAGCAGGCCGGTGGTCAGCGCTCGTTCGCCGACTACTACACGGCAGCGTATGACCACGCGATTTTCGACAAGACCCTGTGTGAGAACGTGACCTTCGCCGATCACAGCCTGGCGACTGACAGTGTCTTTTCAGAGACTCAATTAATTTCTTGTCGTAATGTTTTGATTTATTTCAATAAAAAATTACAGGATCGTGCCTTCGGGCTGTTTCATGAGTCGCTGTGCCATCGTGGTTTCCTGGTGTTGGGCAGTAAGGAAACCCTGGACTTCTCGACCTATGGCAAGCAGTTCGAACCTTTGGTCAAACAAGAACGGATCTACCGCAAGCATGCTGAGTAATATCCAGGCCAAATTGTTGATCGTCGACGATCTGCCAGAGAACCTGCTGGCGCTCGAAGCGCTGATTACCCGTGAGGACCGCACGGTGTACAAGGCGCTATCGGCGGACGAAGCCTTGTCATTGCTGCTGCAACACGAGTTCGCCATCGCCATCCTCGATGTGCAGATGCCCGGCATGAACGGCTTCGAACTGGCCGAACTGATGCGCGGCACCGAGAAAACCCGGAGCATTCCGATTATTTTCGTCAGTGCGGCAGGGCGCGAGAGCAATTACGCGTTCAAGGGTTACGAAAGTGGCGCGGTGGACTTTTTGCATAAACCGCTGGATGTCCACGCGGTGAAAAGCAAGGTCAACGTGTTTGTCGACCTGTACCGACAGCGCAAGGCGATGAAGCTGCAGGTCGAGGCCCTGGAGCAAAGCCGTCATGAGCAGGAGGCGTTACTCAAGCAATTGCAGGCCACGCAGAATGAACTGGAGCAGGCCGTGCGCATGCGCGATGACTTCATGTCGATCGTCGCTCACGAGGTTCGTACACCGTTGAACGGGCTGATCCTCGAAACCCAGCTGCGCAAGATGCACCTGGCCCGGGACAATGCTGCGGCGTTTACCCTGGACAAGATGCACGCGATGGTCGATCGCGATGAGCGGCAGATCAAGAGCCTGATTCGTTTGATCGAGGACATGCTCGATGTGTCGCGGATTCGCACCGGCAAGCTGTCGATTCGCCCCAGTCGTTTTGACCTGGCGCAGTTGACGGGTAACCTGTTGCAGAATTTTGCACCGCAGGTGGAGTCTGCCGAGTCGTCGGTGACGTTTGTCGCGCCGCAACCGGTGGAAGGCAATTGGGATGAATTTCGCATCGAGCAGGTGGTGTCCAACTTGCTGACTAACGCCCTGCGTTACGGTGCCAAGCGTCCGATCGAGGTGCGCGTGTACAGCCAGGACGGCGAAGCGCGGATGGAGATCAGGGACCAGGGAATTGGCATCAGTGAGGAAAACCAGAAACGTATTTTTCAGCAGTTCGAGCGTGTGTCGGCGAAAACCGTGGTGGCCGGACTGGGTTTAGGGCTATTTATTTCCGAGCAAATCGTCGCCGCCCATGGCGGATCCATCACCGTTGAGAGCAAGATTAATCAAGGTTCGTTGTTTCGTGTTTGCCTACCGCTGCAGGAAAACAGACAAAACAACGCAACCTCTGCGTGACCGAAGGGTCGTATCAGCAGCTATTGACCGAACAAAGGCTTCCCATGAGTGAAGATGCACAAGACGTCGTATTGATCGTTGAAGATGACCCCTCGATCCTGATGGTGCTGGTCGCCTATCTGTCGGGTGAAGGCTATCGGGTTTTGCAGGCTGTAGATGGCGAGCAGGCTTTCGAAATTCTCGCGAGCAAACCGCACCTGGATATGATGATCACCGATTACCGTCTGCCCGGTGGCATCTCCGGCGTACAGATTGCCGAGCCTGCGGTGAAGCTGCGACCTGAACTCAAGGTGATTTTCATCAGCGGTTACCCGCAGGAAATTCGTGAGTCCGGCAGCCCTATCGCGCAAAAAGCGCCGATCCTGGCCAAGCCGTTCGATCTGGACGAGTTGCAGGTCTTGATGCACGAAATGCTTTCGTAAGCCCCATTCAATACCCCGAGCTGCCGAAGACTGCGATCTTTCCAGGATCAAAGATCGCAGGCTCAGGTGTATCGAGGTGATCCAGTGCACGATTCACCGCGTAGGCAAGCTTAAACACCCGTAGCAGCTGCCGAGCCTGCGAGGCTGCGTTCGAGGACGAAGTCCTCGCCAATCCTGCGCACGCGGTTTACCTGACAGAACGTGTTGCATGATTTTACGACTGCTTCGCCCGAGCGCGGACCGAGCCGAACGCAGCCTCGCGGGCTCGACAGCTGCTACGGGGGCGGCCCTGTAATTGGCTGTTTGATCGTTCCCACGCTCCCGCGTGGGAATGCAGCCCGTGACGCTCCGCGTCACTGGACGCGGAGCGTCCCTAGAGGCATTCCCACGCAGAGCGTGGGAACGATCAGTGCTTTCCTGTCGAATCTTGTGGTCTTTTAGAGTCCCTGCTGCAACGCCGGATCATCCGGATTCATCTGCTCAAGTTGTGCCAGCAGCACCTGAACGTTCTGCAGCTGGCCACTTTCCTTCCAGTAGTTGATCAGTAGCACCCGGGCCTTGCGGTCGGCCGGGTGGCGCTGAACGATTTCCTGAAGCTGCTTTTGTGCGGCTTCGAGTTCTTCCTGGCCGTGCAACGTGGTGGCCAGGTCGTAGCGGTATTCCTTGTTGTCGGGCGCAAGTTCCACTGCTTTTGAAAGGCCGAGCAAGGCAAACTCGCTTTGCCCGTGATGCAGCAGCCACAGCCCCAAGGCATGTTGCAGATAGGCGGAGTCAGGTTGGGCCTTCAACTGCCTGGCGAGCATTTGTTGGGCAGCATCGGCCTGGCCCTGTTTATCCAGGACCTCGATCTGCATCACCAGCGCCGGCAAGTTGCCCGGGTCCAGGCGCAAGGTCTGATCGAGCGCTTGTTGTGCTTCTTTCAATTGGGCGTTGTGCAGGTGCAGGCGAGCCAGTTGGTATTGGGTCTCGGCGGTTTCTGGCTGACTGTTAAGCGAGTGCTCATACTCGTCGATGACCTGCTGCAAAGGGCCGAAGTACAACCCCAGATCATCCGGCGAAAGCCCCAGCAACGCGTTCGCGGTGGCAAAACGCACGACTTGCTCGTGGTCGTCGAGCAATGGCCCGAGCAACAGGCTGCGTTGGCCGTTGGGCACCAGCCCGACGATGCTTTTGATCGCCGCCTGGCGAACCTCGGCCACAGGGCTTTGCAGGTCGGCGTCTGCCAGTTTCAGTGCCTGCGGGCTCGGGTAATTCGCCAGTTCGGCATGCAACAGGACACGGCGCGTGTCCGACAAGTCCGGACGTGCCAGTTGCTGATAGAGCACTCGCGCCGCACCGGGTTGGCCGTTGCGGGCCTTTTCCATGGCGTCGTGATAGCCCTGCTTGATGGCGGGGGGCACCTCTGGCGTCGTACTGCGCAGAGAAAACCAGGCAATGCCGACGGCAAACAAAACAAGCAGGCTGATGAGCAGGTAGCGGCGAGGCATGGGCATGCAGGAGTCCGGAATCTGACAGCGTTTGCAAAGCTGCCAGCATCGGTCAGCTGGCGCTGCGAGTCAAACCCGGGAAGTGGTTCAACGCATACTGGCGTGTTCAAGCCGAGCTGAAACCTCTCCACGTGGCATTGCAGTGACTACGCTTGCTGGAGATGGCTCGACGAGCATTCTCATGCAAGCATTGTTGCAGTACTTCAAGGCGATTCTCCACCCCGGCCCCGGGGTGTTGCTGTTTGCCATGAGAACGATCACCGCCGGGTTGTTGACACTGTACCTGGCCTTTCTGTTTGACCTCGACCAGCCCAAATGGTCGATCATGGCCGTGGTCATCGTCAGCCAGCCACTGGCCGGCATGGCGCTTGCCCGCAGTTTTGGCCAAGTCATCGGCACCACGCTGGGCGCGGCCGTGGCCGTGGTGATCATGGCGATCTTCCCTCAGGCGCCGGTGCCTTTCGTGATGACGTTGTCCCTGTGGCTGGCACTGTGCACCGCCGGTGGCACCTTGTTGCGCTACACCAGTTCTCAGGCGTTTGTGCTCAGCGGCTATACGGCGGTGGTGGTGGGGCTGCTGGCGGTCCCTGATCAGGACGGCACCTTTCTGCTGGCCGTGACCCGCGTGACCGAGACGTTGCTGGCGGTTGCCTGTGTCTGTGTGGTCAGCCTGCTGACCGCGCGTCCGGAGGCCGTGGCCAAGGATTACTTTGCCAGGATCGATCAGGTGATCAAGCTGCTGGCGACCCATGCCAGCGCCGTCATTCGAACCGAAGAAAGCGAGGCCGACTTCCACCGTCGGCAAATGCAGTTGCTTGGGCAGATCAGCGCGCTGGAGGGGGTACGCCGGCATTTGTATTACGACGCGCCGCGTTTGCGCAGTGCCGACGACCTGGTGCAATTGCTTGGCAATCAGTTGCTGTTGCTGACCGCGCGACTCACCGCATTGCGCCATCAGCGCGAGCTGTTGCTCGAGCGCTGGGAAGGCGAGATACCTGGCGAAATCCAGCATTTGCTGAACGAAGAGCTGACCTTTCTCGATGAACTGGCTCGACAGGGGCGCGCGCTGTCCAGCGAAAAGCGGCACCAGTTTGCGGCGTTGCAACAGCGTTTCGATGCACTGGCCTACCGCTCGGAGCAACTGACCGAGCCCTTGAAGGCCACCTTGCGCTCGCTGTCGTGGTCACTGCGTTGGGAACAGGCGCGAATGCTGCAGCAGCTTGAAACGATTCTGGAATTGAGCGACGCGATCCAGAGCGGACGCAAGGCCAGTAGCGTTTTTCGCGGTCAGGCCAATCCGCTGCACCTGGATTTCACCCTGGCGACGATGAACGCCATCCGCGCGTTCTGCGCACTGATGGTGGCTGGCCTGATATGGATCGAAACCGGTTGGGATGGCGCCCGGGCCGGGATGATTGTGGCGGGGATCCTCTGCTCGTTGATGGCGACGTTTCCGCGCCCATTGTTGGCTGCCCAGAGCTATGCCCGGGGCTTGGGGCTGGCGGTGGTGGTGTCGGCGGTGCTTGAGTTTGCTCTGGTGCCGATGATCAGTAACTTCGAACTGTTGGCCCTGTTGCTGGCGCCATTGCTGTATGCCGTCGCGGTGGGGTTGTCCAGTCCGCCGACCACGGGGACGGGGATCGGGCTGGGATTGTCGACGTTTCTGTTATTGGGCCCGCAGAACACCGGGTTGGGGCAGAACACCGCGATCCAGTGGTTTGAATTTGCTGGCGCTTACACTTGCGCCACCGTTCTGGCGTTGAGTGTGTATGCCTTGATCTTCCCCTTCAGGCCTGTTCTGCGTATTCGCCGACTGCATCAGGAGAATTGCGAGCAGGTCTATGCCTTGCTGAAAAAACCGGCCACCGATGAAAACCAGTTTGCCTTCGAGAGTCGTCTGGTCGACCGTCTGACCACGATGCTGGGACTGTTGCCAGCCATTCAGGACAAGCCCGCGCGCGACCTGTTCGAGGTCAGCCTTGGCTGCCTGGCCCTGGGCATTGCCTTGAACCAGCTCAGGCAGCAGGGGCAGAACAACGTGCTACTGAGCTCGCAGACGCAAACCCGAATGTTCGACACCGTTCAGGAAACCGGGCGGCTGGTCGCCGGTCGGCCGAACATCGAAGTGGATCGCGTGATCGACAGCCTGCACGCCTTGGGCGATGAACTGGACGCGCTGCACTGCAGCGTCCATGAACACCTGTGGTCAGTGTTTCGCATGCGCGTGGCGTTGTTGATCGTGGTGTCGTTCCTGGAACGCCACCGTGGTCACTTTGAGCCTGTCACCTTGCAAGGAGTACCTGCGCTTGACCATTGATCTGGAAATAGGTGGTGTCTATCTGCCGCCGATTGCCCAGGCGCTGCTGCTGGGCTTGCCGATTTTCCTGGTGCTGGACTGGATCCTGCGGCGCCTCGGCGTGTTGCAGTTCGTCTGGCATGAAGCCTTGTTCGAAGGCGCGTTGTACGCCTGCGTGTGCGCGATGTTGATTCTGGCGATGGGAGCCTGATGCCTTGAAGAAGATCCTTGCCCAACTCTCGACACTGGCGGTAGTCGTGCTGGCTCTTGTGCTCGGCTGGTTTGCCTGGGAGCACTATACCCGCGCACCCTGGACCCGGGACGCACGGGTGCGTGCCGATGTGGTGACCTTGTCCGCCGATGTTGCGGGACGCATCGTGCGCCTGGGTGTGCAAGATAACCAACATGTGGAGAAGGGGCAGTTGCTGCTGGAAATCGATCCCTCGCGTTACGCCCTGGCGGTGGAACATGCCAAGCGTTCGGTGGAAGTGGCGAAGGCCTCACTGGGGCAATCGCAAGCCACCATCGTTGCCAGCCAGGCGCTGCTCAAGCAGCGTCAAAGCGAGGAGCTGCGTCGACGGACCCTCAAGGAGCGCATGGCGGTCTCTGGCGAAGAGTGGGAAAAATCCAGCACCGAGGTGTCGGTGGCCCAGGCTGATTTGCTGCGCAACCAGGCCAACCTGGGTTTTGCCCAGGCCAACGTGCAACTGGCCATCGCCGCATTGGCCGAGGCTGAACACGATCTGGAGCGCACCCGGGTCGAATCGCCGGTCAGCGGCTACGTCACCAATCTGCTGACCCGGCAGGGCGATTACGCGACCGCGGGCGGTCCGCTGGTGGCGTTGGTAGACAGCGACTCGTTTTATGTCAGCGGCTACTTCGAAGAAACCAAACTGCCACGAATCGCGGAGGGTGACCGGGTCAATATCGAATTGATGAGTGGCGAACATTTTGGCGGCACCGTGCAAAGCATTGCCTTCGCCATTGCCGACCGGGAAAACCTGCCCGGTGGTCGTTTGCTGGCCAATATCAACCCGAGCTACACCTGGGTCAAACTGGCGCAGCGAGTGCCGGTACGGATTCAGATCGACACCGACTACGCCGGCAAAAACACGCTGCGTGCCGGGACCACTGCTACGGTGACTGTCCAGGAAACCCGCAAGTCCGACGATCACCGCTAACACAGGGGAGTGTGGGGAGTCACCAAAGTTTGCAGGCAAAAAAAAGCCCCGCGACCGAATGAGGCACGGGGCAAAGAAATTGGTTGGTTGCGGCCAACCAAAGGAGCTCTTGAAAAGGGGTTACCTGCTGGCGACCGTCTCGGGTTGCCAGCCACCGCCGAGGGCCTTGTAGATGGCGACGATGCCACGGTAAAGATCAACCTCGGCCTGGGCCTGGGAATCTTCAGCGGCCAGGCGCTCACGTTGCGCGTCGAGCAGCACCAGGAAATCCACGGTGCCTTCGCGGTAGCGAATTTGCGCGAGGTCAGCTGCGGCACGGCTCGACTCACTCTGACGAATCAGCGAGATCAGGCGTTGCTGACGTTTACCGTAATCGGAGAAAGCGTTCTCCGATTCTTCCAGCGCTAACAACACTTGCTGCTCGTAGGTTGCCAGGGCGCCTTCGGCGTTAGCATCGGCTGCCCGCAAGCGAGCGCGCACGCTGCCCAGGTCGAAGGCTGCCCAGGTAATACTTGGGCTGAGCGCCCAGGCGCTGGCTGCCGACGAGCCGATCTGCGAACCACGCCCGGCGGTGAAGCCGAGGAAGCCACTGAGGCTGACCCGTGGGAACAGATCGGCCTTGGCCACACCGATTCGCGCAGTGGCGGCGGCCAGCTTGCGTTCGGCACTGCGGATATCCGGACGGCGTTGCAGCAGTTCACCGGGGTCACCAATCGGCAAAGCCTTGGCAATCGCCGGCAAGTTGGCCGGGCTGAGGTCGACGGTCAGTTTGTCTGGCCGTTCACCCAGCAAGGTGGCGATGCGGTTGCGTTGACGCACCTGCACCTCTTGCAGCTGCGGCACGCTGGCTTCGACGGAGGCGAGGCGGGCATCGGCGCGAACCACATCGAGCTGATCGCCGACGCCGGCATCACGCAGGCTCACGGTGATCTTGCTCGACTCTTGCTGGTTCTGCAGGTTGGCCAGCGCGATTTTTTCCCGCAGTTGTGCACCGCGCAGTTGACCGTAAGCGTCCACCAGTTCGGCAATCATGCTGACTTGCAGTTGGTGCAGATCGGCTTCGGCGACTTGCTGATCGGCATCGGCGGCTTCCAGGTTGCGCT
Source organism: Pseudomonas sp. 05N431 (assembly GCF_056397005.1). Lineage (NCBI taxonomy): Bacteria > Pseudomonadati > Pseudomonadota > Gammaproteobacteria > Pseudomonadales > Pseudomonadaceae > Pseudomonas > Pseudomonas sp. 05N431. The sequence goes on along the minus strand of NZ_JBFTMN010000001.1, from coordinate 354,467 downwards.
GGATACGCCCGAACAGATCCACTTCCCAGGCCATGTCCAGGCCCAGGTCATAGCGCTCGCTGTTGACGCGCTTAGTGGTCTGGCCGGGAATCTGGCCCTTGGCCAAATCGCTGCTGGCACGGCTGGTGACGTTGGGCGTGGTCTGGGTGGCCGCGTCATCACGAAACGCACGAGACGCTTTCAAGCGGGCATACGCCACTCGCAGATCACGGTTGCCCTGCAACGACTGGGTCACCAACTGATTGAGGACCGGGTCGTCGAACTGCTTCCACCAGATACCTTCGAAGCGTGCGCGGTCGAAGTTCTTCTGACCGTTGGCGCCGTCGGTGGCGGCCGTGATGTTGGCCGCCTCGGTAGCTGGGGTCTTGTAGTCCGGGCCGACGGCACAGGCACTCAGGGCCAGTACCAGCAAGCTCGGCAGGAAGGCTTTCAGACTCATTGTTGCGCCTCCAGTTTCAGGGCTTTGGCCGCTTTGCGGGCATCGCTGCGCTCCACAAAACGACGGATCAATACGTAGAACACCGGTGTCAGCAACAGGCCGAAGAAGGTCACCCCGAGCATCCCGGAGAACACCGCTACACCCATGGCGTGACGCATTTCTGCACCGGCACCGCTGGAGAACACCAGAGGCACCACACCCATGATGAAGGCGAAGGAGGTCATCAGGATCGGCCGCAGACGCAGACGGCAGGCTTCCAGTACCGCGCTGAGCGGGTCCAGGCCTTCCTCTTGCTTGTCCTTGGCGAACTCGACGATCAGGATCGCGTTCTTGCAAGCCAGTCCCACCAGTACGATCAAGCCGATCTGGGTGAAGATGTTGTTGTCGCTACCGGACAGAATCACCCCGGTAATCGCCGACAGCAGGGTCATCGGTACGATCAGGATCACCGCCAGTGGCAGACTCCAGCTCTCGTATTGCGCGGCCAGTACCAGGAACGCCAGCAGTACGCAGAGCGGGAACACGAACAGCGCGGTGTTGCCGGACAGAATCTGCTGGTAGGTCAGGTCGGTCCACTCGTAGGTCATGCCGTTAGGCAGTTCGTCCTTGAGCAGTTTTTCGATGGCCTGTTGCGCTTGGCCGGAGCTGTAGCCAGGGGCGGCGGCACCGTTGATTTCAGCGGTGATAAAGCCGTTGTAGTGCATCACGCGGTCCGGGCCCGAGGTGTCGCTGACCTTGATGAAGGTCGCCAGCGGGATCATCTCGCCTTTGTTGTTGCGCACTTTCAGCTGGCCGATCTGATCCGGTTCGAGGCGGAACTGCTGCTCGGCCTGAACGTTGACCTGATAGGTGCGACCGAAGCGGTTGAAGTCGTTGGCATACAACGAACCCAGGTAGATCTGCAGGGTGTCGAAGATGTCGCTGACGGCCACGCCGTGGGTCTTGGCTTTTTCGCGGTCGATGGCAGCATCGACCTGTGGCACGTTCACGGTGTAGCTGGTGAACAGCCCGGCCAGTTCCGGCACGCTGCGGCTCTTGGTGATGATGTTCATGGTTTCTTTGTACAGCTCGTCATACCCCAGGTTGCCCCGGTCTTCGATCTGCAGGCGGAAACCACCGATGGTGCCCAGGCCCTGTACTGGCGGCGGCGGGAAGATCGCCATGTAGGCTTCCTGAATCCCGGCGTACTGGCCGTTCAAGGCACCGGCAATGGCACCGGCCGACTGGCTCGGGTCCTTGCGCTGATCGAACGGTTTCAGGGTGACGAACACGATGCCGGCGTTAGGGCTGTTGGTGAAGCCGTTGATCGACAGGCCAGGGAAGGCCACCGCGCTTTCTACGCCCGGCTGTTTCAGGGCCAGGTCGGACATGCGCTTGATCACATCTTCAGTGCGGTCCAGGCTCGCTGCGTCCGGCAGTTGGGCGAAGGCCACCAGGTATTGCTTGTCCTGGCCTGGCACGAAGCCGGTTGGCGTGTTCGAGAAACCGAGGAACGTCAGCGCCATCAGGCCGGCGTACAGCAACAGGGCGATGCCGCTGCTGCGGATCACACGAGCCACGGTGCCCACGTAGCTATGGCTGGCACGATCAAAGAAGCGGTTGAACGGACGGAACAGCCAGCCACCGAAGATCCCATCGAGGACTTTCGAGAAGCGGTCCTTCGGCGCGTCATGGCTCTTGAGCAACACGGCCGCCAACGCTGGCGACAGGGTCAGCGAGTTGAAGGCCGAGATCACCGTGGAGATCGCAATGGTCAAGGCGAACTGTTTGTAGAACTGCCCGGTCAACCCGGAGATGAAGGCCGCCGGGATAAACACGGCACACAGCACCAGCGCGGTGGCGATGATCGGTCCGGTTACTTCACGCATGGCACGTTTGGTCGCTTCGACCGGTGTCAGCCCGAGGCCAATATTCCGTTCGACGTTTTCCACCACCACGATGGCGTCGTCGACCACGATACCGATGGCCAATACCAATCCGAACAATGACAACGCGTTAAGCGAGAAACCGAACAGGTGCATCACGGCGAACGTACCGATCAACGATACCGGTACTGCCACCAACGGAATGATCGAGGCGCGCCAGGTTTGCAGGAACAGGATCACCACCAGCACTACCAGAATCAGTGCTTCGAACAGCGTGTGCACCACAGCTTCGATGGAGCCGCGAACGAAAATCGTCGGGTCATACACGATGCTGAAGTCCATGCCTTCGGGGAAGCTCTTCTTCAGCTCGGCCATTTTGGCGCGCACTTCGTTGGAGATCTCGATAGCGTTGGAGCCCGGACGCTGGAAGATCGGGATCGCCACGGCCGGTTGGTTGTTCAGCAGGGAGCGCAAGGCGTACTGGCTGGAGCCGAGTTCGACGCGAGCAATGTCCTTGAGGCGAGTGATTTCACCGTTTTCGCCAGAGCGAATAATGATGTTCTCGAACTCTTCCTCGGAAACCAGGCGACCTTGGGTGTTGACCGAGAGTTGGAACGCGGTGGCGTTCGGCGCAGGCGGCGCGCCCAGGGCACCGGCGGCGACCTGACGGTTCTGCTCACGAATCGCGTTGACCACATCGGTCGCAGTCAGGTTGCGCGAAGCGGTTTTGTTCGGATCGAGCCAGACCCGCAGCGAGTAATCGCCCATACCGAACAGTTGTACGTCACCCACGCCGCCCAGCCGCGCCAGTTCATCCTTGATGTTGAGCAGGGCGTAGTTGGACAGGTAGAGCATGTCGTAGCGTTTGTCCGGCGAGGTCAAGTGCACAACCATGGTCAGGTCAGGCGAGGCCTTGTCCACCGTGATACCGATCCGGGTCACTTCGGCCGGCAGCTTGGGCTCGGAGCGGGTGACGCGGTTCTGCACCTGCACCTGAGCGTTGTCCAGGTCGGTGCCCAGCGCAAAGGTGATGGTCAGGGTGATCTTGCCGTCAGCGGTGGACTGCGAGGACATGTACAGCATGTTCTCGACGCCGGTGATGGCTTGCTCCAGCGGAGCGGCCACGGTTTCACCGATGACTTTAGGGTTGGCACCCGGGAAGTTGGCGCGGACCACCACAGTCGGTGGCACGACTTCCGGGTATTCGCTGATCGGTAACTGGAACAGCGAGATGCTGCCGGCGATCAGGATCAGCAGCGAGAGCACCGCTGCGAAGATCGGCCGTGAAATGAAGAATTGGGAAAAATTCATCGGAGTTGTCGTCCCTTAACCGCGTGGAGTCGCAGCGGCGAGTTTCACAGCCGTACCCGGCGCAACCTTGGCAGGTGCGACTTGGGGCAGGTTGCTGGCTTCAAGCGCTTGGCGTTGTTGAGCGAGGGCCGCGAGGGTTTCCTGGCTGGCCATCGGGATCACTTCAGGCGTCACCGGGGAACCCGGACGCACCCGTTGCAAGCCCTTGACGATGATCGTGTCGTCCTTGTTCAGGCCGCTGCGCACAATGCGCAAACCTTCGATCTTCGGTCCCAGTTCGACGGCGCGATAAGCCGACTTGTTGTCGGCGTCCATCACCAGCACGAACTTTTTACCCAGGTCGGTACCGACGGCTTCGTCGTTGATCAGCACAGCGGAATAGGTCCCGCTGCCCACCAGTTTCAGGCGAGCGTAGAGGCCGGGGGTGTATTCGCCCTTGCTGTTGTCAAACACCGCACGACCACGGATGGTGCCGGTTTTCGGGTTGACCTGGTTGTCGACGAAGTTCATCTGGCCCAGGTGTGGGTTGCCTTCTTCATTGGACAGGCCGAGGTAAACCGGAGTGGTTTGACCGCGTTGGCCCTGGCGGGCGAGCTGGGTGTACTTGAGGTACACACGCTCATCGGCGTCGAAGTAGGCGTAAATCTTGTCGGTGGAGACCACGCTGGTCAGCGCGGTGACATCCGCAGTGACCAGGTTGCCGGCGGTGATTTCCGCACGGCTGACACGGCCGCTGATCGGTGCGGTGACGCGGGTGAAACTGAGGTTCAGCTTGGCCAGGTCCAATTGCGCCTGGAGGGCGCCGACAGCGGCACGGGCTTCTTGGGCGGCGCTGCTGCGCGAGTCGGCCAGCTCGGCAGAAATCGCATTGCTGGTGCGCAGGCGCTCACCGCGTTGGGCTTCGTTTTCGCTGCGGGTAGCATTGGCGCGGCTCTGGGCAACCAGGGCTTCGAGGCGGCGGACCTCAGCCTGGAATGGTCGAGGGTCGATCTGGAACAGCAAATCGCCCTTTTTCACAAGGGCGCCTTCGGTGAATGTGACTTCGTCGATCTGGCCTGACACCCGAGGACGAATCTCGACGGTTTCCGGTGCTTCGAGGCGGCCGGTGAAATCGTCCCACTCGTTGACCGGTTGTTCCAGCACCTTGGCCACGCTGACTTTGGCCGCAGGCATGGCGGCAGCGGTGCCTGGGGTTTTGCCGCAAGCGCTCATCACCAGCATGGCCAAAACGGCCAAGGGGAAGCGCAAATGTTTGAATGACTGTTCCATGGATGCATCCGCCACTGTATTGAGATGGGCGGATGATGCTCGGAGGGGCTGTATCAAACGAATCGAATGAGGCAAAGGTAACTATCATTCGGAATGATATAAGCGCGAAGTAAGCCCTCTAGCATGGGGTTTTTGTTAGGTGGCTATCAATTGGCTCAAGCGCAATTCAGTGTTGCGGGGAGTGCAAAGATCGGACGGATTGTCAGGAGGGTCAACTGATATAAGCAAAGAGACGGCCATTGCGGCCGTCTCGATAAGCGTCTTGTGTACCAGGTTCAGTTGATCCCTTTTGGGTTCGGCCCGAAACGGTTGTCGCCAGGCTGACTGTCCTGGGCCATGAAGACAATGTTCACGATAGGTAGCAAGATCCACCAGCCACTACGGTTAGTGTCGTGCATCCGGCGAACGGCTGCCGCCAGACCAGGAAGAAACACGGCAAGGCTATAAAGGTTGTAAATGTACCCTTTACCACCCAGCAAGGCCTCAATAACGATGAGCCCTAAAGAGACCCCGAGGTTGATCAGAATAAACATCCAGTATTCGCGACGGCTGGCGCGGCCTTTAAACTCGGCATATTTCTTGAGCACTTCAAGGTACGGGTTGCCGGTTTCCGGTACAGCGCTTGACGCTGGACGTGTTGGCTGGAACGCCTGAGGTGCGCCACATTGCGGGCAGGTCGTAGCAGTGCTGTGAATTTCCTTGGCGCAACCACGACAAAAAACCATGCTCATATTTTTTCCCTAAAATTAGTCAAACGACAGTCCAACAAAAATAAACGTCGCAATAGCCGATAAGACGACACCGGTGATCGCGAGGTTATTTCCTGATTTTTTTTGGTTAATGCTGATGATGCCGCAAATCAGACCTGTGACGGAGAGGGTTCCCAGTCCAATGAGGGTATCTCTATCCCATTCAGAGTCATCAAGCAGGCTGAGTACGCAGAGGATGCCTAATATTAACGAGAGGATGGCCAGCCACGGTGAACCAACGTCACTCGTTGCAGCTATGGCAACGTGTTGGCTCGCGCCGCATTGGGGGCACGTTGGGGCCGTCTCGTGAATTTCCTTGGCGCACGCACGACAAAAGACCATTGCCATCGTTTTCCTTAACGTCTAATGCTAAATACCCGCCTCATTATCGACCAGACCTGGAAAAAATTTAGGATTATTTAAAATAAATTTTGGCAGGGTTTACTCACTGCTACTGGAGGCTGTCCAGCATCCCCGATGCTGATTGAGCAAACCGTCGCGATCCAGCTCGGCGCTGCCTTGATGGCGTGGTCACAAGCCGGCCAGAGAACGCAACATTGAAAGTGCAGGGCGCCCCTCTCTGGCGCCCTGTCAGAAGCACAAACTCTGAAACGTTTACACAGTAGACCTGGTCATACGCTCATCAATGGGCTTATGCGGTATTTCGGTCGGAATAGGTTTCTTGCCAGTGCAGAATCTGCTGTTGGATATTCCAATGAATAATGTGCTTGTAGAGTTTCTCGACGAAGGCCACTTCGAACCCGGCGGCGACTGCCCACTCGCGACGGTCTTCGAGCATCGCCGCGACCCGCTCTGGAGCGGGGATAGCCCGTTCATTGGCTTTGAATTGCGCAGCGGCTTTTACATAACCCAGGCGTTGTTTCAAGGACTCAAGGATCTGGCGATCATAAAAATCGATGCCTGCCCGAATATCATTGAGGTTTTCGCAGGCTTCAGGTGTTTTAAGTGGCGACATGGTGCTTGTCTCAAGGTGTGTTGAAAATAGCCAATTTCAGATGACGTCGAATCGGGGGCAGGTCTCCCTGACGGAGTTTGAAGGTCGTCGCTCATTCCCCCCTTGTTTGACATGCGCCCTCCCAAATTGCCAGGCATCTGTCTCAATCTCGGTAATGACCTCATCGATCAATGTGTCGATCATTAAGTTGTCGTGATGATGGGGTGTCGTTATCAAGTGCGCTGTATCGCCAGATACCGCCAGGCAATATTTCTTCGCAATCCTCTGCGACGGACAAGGGAACACGACGGTGATGGAGTTCTCGTTGCGCCAGGCATCAATGCCCGCAGCCTGGAATCGATCCACCGCATACTGCGCTTTTTCCAGGCAGTGGTGGATACGCTGGCGCCAGTCAGCGAACGAGTGGCTACGCAGTGCCGCCCACATCATCAACGGTGTATGGCCATTGCGCGAGCCGCTGATGGTTTTGTCATGGGCCAGGATGTAGTCCACTTCCACCGAGATGCGCGCAACGTCCTTGCGTTTGGCCACGACGATCCCGCAAGGAATGGGTGAGCCGATCATCTTGTGGCCGGAAACGCAGATCGAGTCGATGCCATCGGCGAACGAGAAGGGCTGTGGGTGATCGACGAAGGGCAGGATCATCCCGCTCAGCGCCGCGTCTGCGTGCAGGTAGTAGTCATGACGGGCAATGCCCGCCTGCTGCAGACGCTGTTGAATGGTGGCGATATTGTCGATCGCGCCGCGCAGGGTGGTGCCGATATTGGCGAAGATGATGGGGTGGCGTTCCTGGTCGGCGGTTATTTTTGCCATCAGGTCGTCGTAGTCGATCTCACCATTGGCCAATGACTCGACTGCACGGCATTTGATCCGTAGCAACTTGACGATCTTTGCTACGGAGTAATGGGTGTCTTTCGAGTAGTACAGGGTGCCGTTCGGGAACAGTTCGCGACCCAGGTAGCAGCCAAACATGTTGCCTTCGGTCCCCCCGTTGGTGACGTAGCCCCAGCTGTCTTCGAGCGCGATGTTGAACAGCTCGGAGAAGTACGTCATGACGTCCTTCTCAAAGTCGAATGAGTTCAACAGGTAGTTGCTGTACTCGTTCCAATCCCCGCAGTTGTTGATCGAAAAGCGCAGGAAGCGATGCAGCTGGGAGTAATCGAAGTCCGCTGATTCGGGGTACCCGATATTGAAGTACTGATTCGTCACGCAGTGCTGCCAGAAGCGCTCAAGCCTGCTTTGGTCGGCAGTGGATAAAGTCATTCCTAACTCCTTTTAGAGGCCGCCCGGTCAGGCGACTTTTTGCTTGGTGTCTACCAGCGACCACCAACTGGCGAGCGTGGGCGAGGTCGCCAGCTCTTCGAAGCTCACCGCGATGCCGCGCTCTTTGAGCTCCGCAGCGAGCTTCATCACCCGCAAGGAATCAAGGCCGTAGAAAATCAGGTTTTCCTCCGGGTCCAGGTCTTCACAGTCCTCGACAAGTTGCAGTACGCGGGTGTGTAACCAGGCACGGGTGGTTTCCGCCGCCAGGAGTTGGCGTAGTTGCTTTTTGTCGATCTTGCCGACTGCGGTCAGGGGCATGGTCTCGATGAGCCGGATGCGATCGGGGAGTTTGTATTCGGCGATGCCGAGTTCCATCAGGTGGCGTCTCAAGGCGGGTGGTTTGAGATTGGGGTTGCGGGTGACGACGAAGGCGCAGCTCTTTTCCCCCAGTCTGTCGTCGGGCATGGCCACCAGGCCGGCGTGGGTCACGTCCGGGTGGAGGACGATGAGGTTTTCGATTTCCTCCGAGGCGACTTTTTCGCCACCGCGGTTGATCTGATCCTTGACCCTGCCGACGACCCGTAAATCGCCTGTCGGTGTGAGTTCAACGAGGTCGCCGGAATAGTAGTAACCCTCATTGTCAAACGCCTGGGCATTCTGCTCGGGGCTTCGGTAATACCCGCAGAACGTGTAAGGACCGCGAGTGGCGAGCATGCCAAGCTCGCCGTGGGGGACGGGAATGCCTTGTTCGTCGACGATTTTGATTTCGTCATCCGGGCAGATCGGACGGCCTTGAGTGGTGAAGATCTGTTCGTCAGAGTCGTCCAGGCGGGTGTAGTTGATCAGGCCCTCGGCCATGCCGAACACCTGTTGCAACTTGCAGCCGAGCACTGTGGGAACCTGGCGCGCCAGCGAGTCGGCGAAACAGGCGCCGCCGACCTGGAGGAATTCCAGCGATTGCAGTTGCTCTTTGTGCTCCGGCGCGGCCTGCAACCACAAGGCGACCGCACTTGGAACCAGGGCCACGGTATTCACTTCATGGCGCTGAATGATCGAAAAGCAAGTCGTCGGCTCCGGGCTCGGAGCCATGACAATAGTGCCGCCGGCATACAGGACACCCAGGGCGCCGGGCGAGCTGAGCAAGAAGTTGTGCGCCGCAGGCAGGGCGCACAGAAAGCGCGTTTGTGCAGTGAGCTCGCATACTTGCGCACTCGCCCGAGCGTTGTAGTGATAGTCGTTATGGGTGCGCGGGATGAGTTTGGGGGTGCCTGTACTGCCGCCCGACAATTGGAATAGCGCCACTTCGCCCGGTTCGCTGGGGGAGAAGTCCACGTGGTGCTCACTCGGGGTTTTGATCCAGCCGGCGAGGTTGTTTTCGTGACGCGGCTCGCCCAGCAGCAGGGTGATTTCGGGGCTGGAACCCACTTCCTTGAGGTCTGTGATGTAGCTGTCGTCGCGAAAGACTTCGTGCTCGCGAGAGGCGATCAGCAACCTCGGCATGATTTGTTGGGCGTAGCTCTTGAGTTCGAGTTTTCGATGGCTGTAGAGCGCGTTGAGGGGCGCAATCCCGGCCTTGAGCAGCGCGAACAAGACAATGTAAAACTCCGCAATATTGGGCAATTGCACCAAGGCGGTGTCGCCTTTGCCAAGCCCGCTGGCCGCCAGGCGCGATGCCAGGTTGGACGACAGCTGCTCCAGGTCGGCATAGCTGAAACGACGATCACCGCAAATGATCGCCGATGCGTGAGGTTGCGACTGGCTGCGTGCCTGGAGAATGTGTGTGAGTGGTTGGTCGAGCCAGTAGCCTTTTTCCCGATAGCGCTGTGCTCTGTCGAGGGGCCAGTGATTGAATTCTATAGTCATGATGGTCACTACTGAAAAGTTCGTATTAGTGGGCCAAACCGCATGCGCGCAGCATGGTGCCGAGCTTGGTCTGGACTTCTGTCCATTCGGAGTCGGGGCTCGAGGCTTCGACGATGCCAGCGCCAGCGAACAGGCGAACCCTGTTGCGCTTGACGGTGCCGCAACGAATGGTCACCACCCACTCGCCATTGCCTTGGGCGTCGCACCAGCCAACCATGCCGGTGAACAGGCCACGCTCGAAGGGTTCGACGAAGCGGATCAGGCGCCGGGCGCGCTCGGTGGGGAAGCCACAGACGGCAGGGGTTGGATGCAGGCGGCAGGCAAGCTGCAAGGCCGAGACGGTCGGATCCGCCAAGGTGCCTTCGATACGGGTGGAGAGATGCCAGAGTGCGGGCGTGCTGATGAGGGAAGGGCGCTGGGGCACATTCAGCTGTGTGCACAGCTCCCCCAGTTGAGTGGCGATGTCCTCGGTCACGAGGCGGTGCTCGTAGTGATCCTTTTCCGACGCTGACAGCCAATCTGCGTTGCGCCGGTCCGCTTGTGGATCGCTCATGCGTTTGGCCGAGCCTGCCAGCGGGTTGGAAACGAAGTTCAGGCCGTCCTTGTGAACGAGCAGTTCTGGGCTGACGCCGATCAGCGTAGCGCCGTCCGGCATAGGTACACGGAAGTGATAGCCGCTTTGATTCTGGGCCCGCAGATTGTTCTGCATGGCGCCCACATCCACATCCTGCGCAAACACCAACTCACGTTGCACCGAGAGCACCGCCTTGCGCACGTCACTGTGGCGGAAGTTGACGATCGCGTGCTCTACCGCACGTTTGAAACCTTGCTCATCCGGTATGTTTTTTTGCTCGATCAGTTCAGGCAGTGCTGCTACGCCTGTCCGTACGGTGGCGCTTCGTGCTCGCCATTCGGCGTGTTCGGGAATATAGAGGCAAGAGGCTTCAGCAGGATCGAAGGGGATGGCGCCGACGATTATCGGGTTGCTCTGACCGGCCTTGCGCGCCCGGTCTAGGGCTTGCATCACGGTTTTCTGGAACAGGCTATTGGCGTTATCGCCGCCAATGGCAGGTGTTTCGATTCGCTGAAGCATCCCGGCGACTGTTAGTTCTCGATCGCCGGAGGTAAATGAAAAACTCTCTTTTTCATCAATAGCTTGCACCTCATCCGTGTCATTTGCTCTTAGGGTGCCCGATCTCATTTGGGGGGAAGCCTCCGTGGCCTATAGGGTGAAAAATTAAGTCTTGAAATATAATCATTATCGTTTCTATTATGGGACGCTAATCATTTAGATTTGTCAATCACATGAGTGAGCCATGAGAGAGTTAACTTCAATGCAAGCCGCCTGTTGGATCGGGCGCGCTGCTCATGCGTCTTTAGGGAGAGTTTCGGCTCATCTTTATGCCGAGTTCGATGGTCGTTCCATTGACCTGGAACGGCTGCGCACGGCGCTTGAACGGGTATGCCGGCTGCATCCCATGCTGCGGGTCCGGCTGAATGCGGACGGCCTGCAATCCATTGCTTCGATGGACCAGTCACCGCAGCTGGAAGTCGAAGATCTACGCTTGATGACCGAGCCGGAAGTAGCGCGGCATCTGCTCTGCAAGCGCGAGGAGTGGACTCATCAGCAGCTTGATCTGGGCCATTGCCCGGGCGTCCGTTTCTCGGTCAGCCTGCTGGCGGACGATGAGTTCCGCTTGCACGTCGATACGGACATGATCGCCATCGACCCATCGAGTTTTCGCACGTTAATCGAAGACCTCGCACGGTTTTATGATGATCCCGACGGACCGGTTCCACACACGCCTTCTTTCTTCGATTGGCACGACAAGGCGCGTACTGATACCTCGCTCAAAGTCGCCCGGGAACGAGATCGCATTTGGTGGCGTGAGCGCCTGGCTGAAATCGCTCCTGCGCCCACATTGCCGTTTCTCGAGGTTCAGCCTGATCAAGCCCGCAGCCATCGATTAAGCACATGGCTTGGCCCCGATGAGCGTCAGGCACTGCAGCGTCTGGCCCGTGAGCGAAGAATGACCCTGTCGACCTTGATGATGGGGCTTTTCGCCGCGGTACTCGGGGCGCAGACAGGGGACCGAAAATTCCGCCTCAACGTGCCCTCGTTCTGGCGTCCGCCACTGGTGGATGACGTCGAGCGGGTAGTCGGTGATTTTGCCAACGTGCTGATTCTCGATGTGGATATCGAGTCGGCCCGCAGCCCTGCAGCCCTTTGCACGCAGATGGCGAAGAGAATGGTCGACTTGCTCGAACATAGCGCCTATCCCGGGGTGAATCTGATGCGCGATCTTTCTCGCCATCACGGTTCGCCGCAACTGGCGCCGGTGGTGTTTACCGCAGCGCTGGACATGCCAGGCGGCGATCTTCTCTCGGAGCGCGTCCGGCGGGTCTTCGGGCCGATGAACTGGGTAATCTCGCAAGGGCCCCAGGTCGCACTCGACGCGCAGATTGCTTGCGCCGACGGCGGCATATTGATCAATTGGGACATTCGCCTTGATGCTCTGCCAGAAGCCTGGGTGTCGAATCTGTTCGATCGCTTCGTGGCGATCGTGCGTGAGGCGGCAGTCTGCTCCGCTGTCCTGGATCAACCGTTCTCTCAGCGCAGGCTGCCGCTGACCGCTCTTCAGCAGGCCTATCTGCTTGGGCGCAGCCCGCAGATGCCGCTGGGCGGCGTGGCCATGCAGGAGTTTCGCGAGTACCGCGGCTCTGTGGATCCTGCTCTGCTGCGAAGCCGTTTGGCCGGGATGGTCCAGCGCCACGAAAGCCTGAGAACACGGATCGATGCGCAAAAACTCGTGCAGTTTGTCAGTGATGAAGTGCAGATAAACCTGCAGGAAGTCGACCTCACGGCTCTGTCGCCAGAAGATGCCCTTGGCTATGTTGAGCAGCGTCGAGAGGCTTATGCGCATGCGCTGTTCGAACTGGATCACTCACCCTGGAATGTCACGGTTTTCCTGCTCCCGGAAGGTCATCTGAGCGTTTTTGTACGCCTTGATGCATTGATTCTCGATGGGCGATCGATCGCAACCCTCATGGTTGAACTGTTCGACGGTGTGGTCGGCGAGGAGCCGTTCACCGAGGTTACGTCCGAGCCAGAAGACCTCGCCCGCCAACGCAAGGCGGATGCCGTTTATTGGAAAGCCAAACTCGCCTCCGTGAGCGGTGCTCCACGTTTGCCGTGGATCACCCCGCTGGACCAGGTGGGCGCTTCTCGCTATGAGCGACAGAGCCTGTTGGTGCCCAAAGCGACGTTCAGCGCGTTCTGCAAACTGGGAGCACGGCAACGGCTGTTCAAGAATTCCGCCCTGATGGCGCTGGTGCTGGAAGTGCTTTCCCACTGGGTCGATGAGGGAGGAGTGTGTGTCGCGGTGCCTGTTGCTCCGCAAACGAGTGGTGCTTTTGCCAATCGCTCAAGCTTTATCGCGGTCAACTGGAACTCCGATCCAGACGGTTTTGCGCAGCGGGCTACGAAGCTGCAAGTCGATGTGCTGGAAGGTTTGCAGCATCTGGCCTTTTCAGGGGTTGACCTTGCCCGGTTGCTGTTCGAATCCCACGGCCCGGGCCCCGTCCTGCCCGTGGTGATCACCAACGGTTTTTCCTGGCCGGTCTCGCCGACGGACAGCCCCATGAGCCTGTGTGGCGGGCTGACCCAGACACCACAGGTGGCGATGGATATTCGCTTCTCGGCCAACGCCGAGGGTGCCTTGGTGTTCGACATCGACTATGCACGCGAAGTACTGGATCCGGCTGTGGTCAGCGATATCTTGAGTGCCTTCGAAAGGGCGATCGGTCAGATCACCGCAAACGGTGTTTTTGCCATTGATGCCCCGGCGATTATCGACAGGCGCCACTACCGGTTGAATAGCCCGGTTACCGAGGCGTGCCACGCTCCGTTTCTCGGGCAGATCGCGAGCAATATCTTTGATCGTAGCAACGCCAGAATCGCCCTCATCAGCGGCGACCGGCAAATCAGCTATGCCGAGCTTGGTGACGGCGTATGTCGGGTGATCGCTGCATTGAAAGCGCGCGGACTTTCTCGGCACGATGTGGTTGCCATATGCCTGCCCCGTAGCCCAGAGCACACGATGGTGACGTTGGCCTGTGCACTGACGGGCTTGATCTGGGTCCCCATCGATGCTTCGGCACCTGAGGAACGACGGCTTTTCCTGCTGGAAAACTGTCGACCTGATCTGGTGGTGATCACCCAGGGCGAGTCTGTCGAGCATCCTTACGCGACACCCGATGAGCTGCTGGCAGCGCAAGCCCAGGTTCCACCGATGCCGATGATGGAGGACCTGTCGTCAAGCGAAGCGCCGGCCTATTACCTCTATACCTCGGGCACCACCGGAAAGCCCAAATGTGTGGTGCTGAGCAACCGAGCCACCGCCAATGTCATTGGCAGCACCCTTGAGCGCTGGGCAGTCACCGAGCGTGATGTGTTCATGTCCGTAACCCCGCTTCACCATGACATGTCGGTTTTCGACGTGTTGGGCTGCCTGACAGCGGGGGCGACGCTGGTACTTCCTGGCCAGGGCGAGGAAAAGGATGCAGTGCGCTGGAATCAGTTGATTGCCCGGCATCAGGTGACGTTGTGGTGTTCGGTGCCCGCCATCCTGGAGATGCTTCTTTCTTGCCGCGCTGCTCATGACTTGAAGAGCCTGCGCCTGATTGCGCAGGGCGGTGACTACATCAAGCCCGCCGTCATTGCCGAGTTGCGCGCGCTGCTGCCGGCTTCCCGGCTGATCTCCCTTGGGGGGCCGACGGAGACAACCATCTGGAGTATCTGGCACGAAATCACTGCCGATGACCAAGTGTTGATCCCCTATGGAAGGCCCTTGCCCGGTAACCGTTACTTCACCCTTGATTCACAGGGTGAGCATTGCCCGGTGGGCGTTGTCGGCCGAATTCACACGGCCGGTGTCAATCTCGCACTGGGCTATCTGGAAAACGGCGAGCTGACACAGAGCGAGTTCGTGACCGTCAGCGATGAACATCGCCAGGCCGTTCGTGCTTTCCGCACCGGTGACTGTGGTCGCTACCGTCGCGATGGCACCTTGATCTTCGACAGTCGGGTCAACGGCTATGTGAAAGTTCGCGGTGTACGGGTGTCGCTCCCGGATATCGAGATCGAACTGATCAATCACCCATCGGTCAGGCACGTGCTGGTCGTGGATTATGGCGAGCAGCGTCGGGGTGAGGTCTGCATCGGTGCGCTGTATGTCGGCCAGCAGGGTGCGGCAGAGCTGACGGCAACCGAGTTGCGCAACTATGCCCGCCAACATCTGCCGCACTCCCATGTACCCACGCGGTTTTTTAGCGTGGATGAGTTGCCGCTGTCGCAAAACGGCAAGCCTGATCGCCAGCGTGCCCGCAGCCTGCTCACTGCGCCGGCGAATGAAGTGGCCGAGCCTGCCGCCAGGATCATCTCGACCAAGAGAAACAAGGTGCTGGACCTCTACTTGAGTGTACTGGGTCGCCCGTTGGAAGACGGGGTCAATGACGCAGTGGATTTCATCAGCCTGGGGTTGCGTCCCCAGCATTTGAAGGCCATTTCGGCGCGGTTCCAGGAAGACTTTTCGGTGGCGCTTTCACCCGGGCAATTGCTGCGCTGCCGCAATGCACACGACGTCGAACGGCTGCTCATGGCTGAAGGTTCGTGAGCGCCTCTGAATAATATTGAAATGAATGGAGTGGGGCACCACAGCGTGTGCTCCCTTCTATCCAAAAAGCAGTCCCTTTGGAGATGGAACGGATGACGGATATACCCACTGTAGATATTGCCGGTGTTGGCATTGGGCCCTTTAATCTCGGGCTGGCTGCATTACTGTCCAGACACCCGGGCGTGACGGGTATTTTTCTTGATCGCAAAGCGGAATTTCGCTGGCATGAAGGACTTCTCTTGCCAGGCACGACGCTTCAGGTTCCCTTCCTGGCGGACCTGGTGACGATGGCTGACCCCACGCATCCACTGAGTTATCTGAACTACCTGCATCAGCACGATCGCCTGTATCAGTTCTATTACTACGAGAATTTTCAGGTGCCGCGGCGCGAGTACGACCATTACTGCCGATGGGCGTCGCAGCAGTTGCCTGCCTGCCACTTCGGCGAAGACATCTGTGATGTGAGCTATGACGCGAGCGCTGACCGATTCCTGATTGAAAGCCAGTCCGTGTCCGGCTTCAAACGCCGTTACTACAGCCGGGACCTCGCGATTGGCGTCGGCACCGTGCCGTTGTTGCCGAAATGGGCCCGGCTCAAGAGCACGGCGCCGGTCATGCATTCGGCGGAGTTCGGCAAAAGACAGGAGCAGTTGGCGCAGTGCCAGCGGGTCACGGTGATTGGCTCCGGGCAGAGTGCGGCGGAGTGCGTGCTGGCATTGTTCAACGAGTTGACCCCCGAACGGATCGCGGCCGGTGCTTCGATTCGTTGGATCACGCGTTCGCCGGGCTTCCATCCCATGGAGTATTCAAAACTTGGGCAGGAGTGCTTTACGCCATCCTATATGGAGTACTTCCACAGCATTCCACGAGAGCGTCGGCGAGACATCGTTGCGGGGCAGGGGTTGCTGTACAAGGGCATCAGTTTTTCGACCATTGCCCAGATCTACGACCTGATCTACGAACGCTCGATTGGTGGCGCTGATACAGGTCTGACATTGCTTTCCAACTGCGAAGTCGAGACCGTGGAGGATGTCGACGGCACTCTGCGAATTGCCTACCGGCACCGCGAACTGGACCAGACCAGCACCCTTGAGGCCGACGCGATTGTTGCGGCGACGGGATACGGGCATGCCTGGCCGCAGTGGTTTGAACGGCTCAAAGGCGTCGTGCTTGAAACCGATGAATTCGGCGACTGTATCGTCCAGGAAGATTTTACGGCGCGCCGCTGCGACGAAGGCACGGGCCGTATTTTTGTGCAGAACGCGGAGATCTTCCAGCATGGCGTTGGTTCGCCGGATCTCGGGGTAGCGGCCATTCGCAATGCGACAATTGCCAACCGATTACTCGGTCGAACGCACTACCGCTTGCCCAAGCGCTCATCGTTCCAGCGCTACGGCATGCATGAAGCGTAGAGCTTGATGCGCAGGGTCTTGTTAACACTTTTGGCGTTACCAAGACCCTGATTGAGGGTTATGTGCGGATTTGATTCAGGACGACGCCGGCTGCATCTGGCGTTGTGAAGCGTGCAAACACGTGATCGATCATTGCGCTGAGGCGTGCCATCTGTTCGGCGCTGTAACGCTCCGAACGGTAGGTGATCACCAGACGCAGTGAGCGTTTGCCGTCGATCAGTTTTTCCAGGATCTCGAACTGAATACCGAACATCGATTGGTTCTTGTCCGGGTCAATCTGTCGGTAGCGGATCGTTCCTGCGTCTGGCGTGCTCAGCGTACCGTTCAATGCATTGTTGGCATGAATCTGGATATAGACGTCGAACAGCAGGCCGTCCGCAGCCGTCATGCCCAAGGCTTGTTGAATCGTCTCCATCGGCACATCGGCATAGGCCATGGAGTCATTGATCAGGTGGGTGACGTTTTCGACAAGCGTGCCCACTGTCTGCTGAGGATCGAACTGCACCCGGTGCGCGACCATGGTGGTGAAGTAACCGACCGTTTCGTAAAACCCGGGGTCGGTGCGCCCGGAAGCCGATGTGCCGATCACCAGATCCTGCAAGTCACCGAGTTTATGCAGGGACAGCGCAATGGCCGTATAGACCACGCCGAACAGCGACGAGTTGTTCTGTCTGGCGAAGGCATACAGGTTATCGGTGAGGTCCTGGTCAGGTTTGATTTCGAACCATTGAGCCTTCGTCGAAACGGCGTTGGCAGGCGCGCTCGCCTGATGATCGGGGGAGGGCAGTGTCAAACCGCGGGTTGCATCACGCAACATGCTCGTCCAATAGTCGAGATGCTGCTGATTGACGCCGGTACTTTGTTCCAGCACGGCGAACTCGTGGAATGAGCGGGCAGGCGCTTCCCAGGTCGGCGCCTTGTCGGCGGCACGGGCGAGGTAGGCTTGGGTCAGTTCTTCCATCATGACGTTGAGCGACCATTCATCAATGGCCATGTGATGGATCAGCAAAGACAGGGTTTGGCGCTTGCGCTGCGAGTCGTAAATGAAGCGAACCCTGAGGGGTAGTTCGCGGGCCAGGTCGAACTGATAAGCGGCTTCGCTTTCCAGCGTTGCCCCTCGGCTCTCATGGCTGGGCCAGAACCATTTGTAGCGGGACAGTTGCGCGATCGGCACGATTTGCTGATACGCCTCATCGTCTTGGAAATGGAAGGTCGTACGCAGGCTGGCATGGCGTATGAGCAGGTCGCGGAAGGCTTGCTCGAACAGCGCTTCATCCACGTTATCGAGGAAATCCAAGGCAAAGGGCAGGTTGAAAATCGTCCCGAACCCATAGGCGACATAGGCCCGCCCGAGGGAGGCCTGGGCCAGCGCGAAAGGCGCCCGCTGCACGTCTTGCGGCCGGCCTGCCGCAGACGCTGCCGGGTTGTTTTGCGCGATGACGTGGGCCCGTGATGCCAGGGCCTCGGCCGTAGGGGCGCTGAAAAAGTCATTGAACTGGACTTCGATGCCGTGGTTGCTCAACAGCTTGCCAATGATGCGAGTGGCCAGCAGGGAGTGGCCGCCGAAATCAAAGAAGTCATCCGTAGATTGCATGTCCGGCTCCGCCAGGGCACCACGGAATTCGCTAAGGATAATCGTCGCCACTTCACTGCTGTTGGCCACTGGCCGGGCGGTGGGTGCACTGGCTACTGGTGCTGCATCCTTGCCATCTGCCTGACGGCGTAACCACGGGGTGTCGCTGGTCGAGTGACCGACGTAGGCGTTCAGGACCCCGCGATACAGGTCGATGTCCCGGCAGGTCTGGTCGAGGATCTGATGGATCACGAATCCCAGGATAACGTTCTGCCTGGTTTGAATCATCAGCGCCTTGAACGGCGGTTGGCTTTGCGCGTCCCACGATGCCGCTTGCCGCGAGAGCAATTGCTCGGTGGCTTCGGCGTCGGAGTGTGAGCGAATGAGTTCGATGCAGGATTTCCAGTCACTGGCGTGGACCTTGTCCACTTCGCCGTCGTCGTTGAATTGATAGCGTGCATTCAAATCGGGCAGTGTTTCGATGACGGCCTTGATCGCCAACTCGAGCCTTGAAAGATCGACATCAGCGTCGAGCCGCCAGGCGCAGAGGTGTTTGAGGATGCGTTCGGGGTATTGCTGCTGCAAGAGCCAGATATGCTCTTCGTGACCGTTAACAGAGAGCTTCGGTAACGAATCTGGACTGAGTTCCATCATGGAAATTTCCCGCCTTATCAAACTGAACAGTAAGAAGTAGAGGTGGCACCGAGTGCCGACAGACCGATCCTCGGTCTGGTGTAAGGCCCAGGGTTCCGGGCGTCAAAGGAGTTGCGATGAGGTCGCGTTGCAGGGGCTCTGTGAACACCGTATGATGTTAAATAATAATCATACCTATTCGCATTAGTCAAAATCTGATCGCGAAGACCATCGTCTCAGGAGAGGTGTTGTGGACAACGGAGCGTTCGCGTCCCAGGAGCAATTTGAAAAGCTGTATGTCGACCACCACCGCTGGTTGTGCAGTTTGTTGCGTCGCAAGCTGGGCAATTCGGTGGATGCCGCGGATCTCGCCCATGACGTCTATCTCAATCTCATCAGGAAGGGCCGGGTTCCCTCGACCGAGAACTCGCGCCGTCATCTGACTCAAATCGCCAAAGGAATGGTGATAGATCTGTATCGCCGCCGGCATCTTGAGGCCAGCCATCTGGAAGGGCTGATGCAGCAAGCCGAGCCTCAGGTGCCATCAGAAGAGGTTCGCGCGCTGGCATCCGAGGCCCTGTCACAAATCGATGTTGCCTTGCATAACAAGCCACTCAAGGCTCGCGAAGCGTTGCTGCTGTGCAAGTTGCATGGCATGGGCCACCGGGATATCGCAGCCGAGTTGAAGGTGTCGGTGTCCTCTGTCGAGAAATACATCGCTGCGGGCCTTCGGGCCTGTCACCCATTCGCATCGGGGGCGGGCCTGTGATCGGTCGTTCGGTTCACGGCGGTGAACGGATTAATCCGCATTTCGATTGAGGATTTTGCGTCGCCGTTCGGAATAAAGGTACGCAACGCGCAAAACGCTCGAACACAAAGGAAGTCAGGCATGCCTTCAGGCTGTCACCAGTGGTTATTCAGGAGAGCTCATGAGTGATAAAGACAAACCGGCCGCCGGCTCGGTATCCCGGATACTGAAACCCGTACGCGGCCGGCTGATTGTCGCCGCGGTACTGGCCGCGATCGGGACCATGCTGACGATGGTGCCACTGGCCGGCATCGCCCATATCGCACAGTTCTCGATGGGGCAGGCCGAGGTCGCTACCGGCTGGGTCCAGATGCAGAGTCAGGTCTGGCGGGTTGTCAGCGTCAGCCTGGTGTGCCTGTTTCTCGGCATGACGTTGGTTTCGGTGGGCGAGATGGTTGCGCACCTTGCCGACAATCACATCACCGGCCATTTGCGTTTGGCGATTACTCGTCGACTGGCCAAGGTGCCGCTGGGTTGGTTTACCAGTCGGGCTTCGGGTGAAGTCAAACAGGCAATGCAGGATGACATCGGTACGCTGCACAGCCTGACTGCGCACTTCTTTACCACGCTGGGCCGCACCATGGGCGCGATCCTCATTGCCATCCTGTACCTGTTTGCCATGGACTGGCGCATGGCGATTGTCTCCCTGCTGCCATTCCCGCTGTTTTTCCTGTTTTTCTCCAGGGCGACCAAGGCCAGTGGGGCGAACATGCAATCGTTCGGCGCCGGTATGGCGCGTATCAACAACGCAGTGGTCGAGTTCGTCAACGGCATTCCCGTGGTCAAGGCCTTCGGTGTCGAGGGCAAGGCCCATGGCAGCTACCGTGAGGCGGTGGATGCCTTCGCCGAAGCGTTCACCGACTTCACTCGGCCGCTGGTCAGTGCGATGGCCAACGCCCATGCAATGGTTACCCCGGTTGCGGTACTCGGGGTGGTGCTGGCCTTTGGCACTTTGTTGGTGAGCCTGGGCTGGATCACGCCGGTCGAGGTCTTGCCCTTCGCCTTGGTGGCGCCGGGCATCTGTGCGCCACTGCTGCTGTTGAGCTACATCACCCACGATCTGAACAATGCGACCGCCGCTGCCCAGCGTGTGCATACGCTGCTGGAAACGCCGGTACTGGAAACCCTGGCGGGCGAATCGCAGCCGTTGCCCGAAAATACCGAAATTCGCGTCGAGCAACTCGGCTATAGCTACGACGGCCAGAACCCGGTGCTCAAGGACATTGGTTTCACCCTCAAGCCCGGCACCGTGACCGCGATTGTCGGTGCTTCCGGCTCCGGCAAGTCGACATTGGCACGCCTGCTGCTGCGCTTCTTCGATCCGACTGAAGGGCGCATTACGTTGGATGGCGTCGACATCAGGCAGATCGAGAGCGCGCAGCTGTACCGGCGCATCGGTTTTGTGTTGCAGGAAGTGCGCCTGATCCATGCCAGCCTGCGCGACAACATTGCCTTGGGCAGGCCATCGGCCAGCCAGCAGGAAGTCGAAAGTGCAGCGCGCACCGCGAACATTCACGAGCGCATTCTCGCCTTGCCGCGCGGTTATGACTCGGTGATCGGCGAGGATGTGCAGCTCTCCGGTGGCGAGTTACAGCGCGTGAGTATCGCCCGCGCCGTGTTGCTGGACCCGCCGGTGCTGGTGCTTGATGAAGCCACGGCGGCAGCCGATGCCGAGAGCGAGGTGAAGCTCCAGCAAGCGCTATCGCGATTCGCCCAGGGCCGCACCTTGATGGTGATCGCTCACCGGCTCGATACGGTGATGCACGCCGACCAGATCATTCTGATCGACAACGGTACGATTTGTGAGCAGGGACGTCACCACGAACTGCTCGCCCGCAAAGGCCGCTATGCCCGACTGTGGGCGCTGGGCGGCTACGAACAGGCCAAGGAACAGGCGGTGCCGTCATGCTGAAAACCTTTATTCAACTGTTGGGTGAAGATGCCCCGGTGCTGCGGCGCTATCTCTATATGACGCTGGTCTACGGCCTGCTCTGCGGGCTGACGATTGTCACCCTGGTGCCGATACTCACCAGCCTGCTGGGCAGTCAAACGCGCGCAGCGGGGCAATGGTTGATCGCGCTGGTGATCGGCGTAGTGATTTGCTGGGCGCTACGACGCACCGTGGAGAAAGCCGGTATCCGTGTCGGCATCGCCGTTCTCCAGCGGGGCCGCCATCGGCTCGGCGACCATGTGGCACGTTTGCCGGTGGGTTGGTTCACCGCACAAAACACCGCGCGGCTAAACCATGTCGCGTCCCAGGGCATGATGGAAATGGCGCAGCTTCCCGCCCACGTTTTCACGCCGCTGATTACCGGCGTGATCACGCCGGTAGTGATCCTGATTGCACTGTTCGCCTTGCACTGGCAGATGGGCCTGATCGCATTGGTGACGCTGCCGATCCTGCTGGGTGTCTTTGTATTGACCGCTCGCTTGGGGCAGCGTGCCGACCAGGACTTCCAGTACAACGCTGCCCACACCAGCCAGCGCATGGTCGAGTTCGCCCAGGCGCAATCGGTGCTGCGGGCGTTCAATGGCGAGGACGGTGGTACCCGGTTTCTTGAACAGGCCATCGGGCGCCAGCAGCGCTCCGCAAGACAGCTGATTCACGTCTCGGCGATGTCGGTGGTGTTCAATGCCTGGGCTGTACAAGCGAGCTTCGCCGCCTTGCTGGTGGCCGCCGCGCTATGGCTGGGCGAGCTGTCGGGCGCAAGCCTGGAGGCGGGATCGGTCATCGCGGTCATTGTTTCACTGCTGCTGGTCAGCCGCTTTATCGATCCGTTGCTGGAAGTGGCTGGCTATAGCGAGGTGCTGCGTGGCGCGCGAGGGCAGTTGAGAGCCGTGCACGAGATCTTTGCGGTCAAGCCGCTGCCTGAACCGCAGACGCCACAGGCACCGGTCGATGGGTCCGTCGAACTGCGTAACGTGAGCTTTCGTTATGCCGAGGATCAGGCTGATGTATTACAGAAGGTCAGCCTGCGTATCGAGCCGGGCAGCATGACCGCTCTGGTTGGCGCTTCCGGCTCGGGCAAGACCACGCTGGTGAGGCTGATCGCGCGTTTCTTCGACGTGACACAAGGCAGTGTGATCGTCGGTGGTGTGGATGTGCGCCAGATGTCCGGCGAGCAACTGGCCGGCCAGATCAGCCAGATTTTCCAGGATGCTTACCTGTTCCAGGGCAGCATCGCCGATAACATCCGCATCGGCAAACCCGATGCCAGCGATACCCAGGTGATGGAAGCGGCACGACAAGCCGGCGTCGTTGAGATCATCGAACGACTGCCTCAAGGCCTGGATACACCCGTGGGCGAGGGCGGCGCCCGACTGTCCGGCGGCGAACGCCAGCGGATTTCCATCGCCCGTGCGCTGATCAAGGATGCACCGATTCTGTTGGTCGATGAGGCCACTGCTGCGCTCGATGCCGAGAACCAGGCCGCTATTGCCGAGGCATTGGCGCGCTTACGTGGTACGCGCACGCTGATCGTCATCGCGCACCAGCTCTCGACAGTGGCCATGGCCGATCAGATTCTGGTGCTCGATAATGGCCGGATCAGCGAGCAAGGTTCCCACGCGCAATTGAATGCCAAGCCAGGGCTCTACGCGCACTTTCTCGCCCAGCGCCGGGCTGCAAAGGGCTGGCGGATTGCCGGGGCGTTTGGCAGTGAGGACGATTCTTGAGTCGTGCAGCCTTACTGAGCCTGTTTGTTGTGCTCTGTTGCCTTTCGCTGATGGTGGGAGTCAAGCAGGTCTCCTGGACGGAACTTTTCACCTTTTCCGAAGATGCCTGGCTGACACTGACCGCCAGCCGCCTTCCGCGTCTCGCGGCACTGATACTCACCGGGGTAGGACTGGCCGTCTGCGGCGTGATCCTGCAGCAGATTGTACGTAACCGGTTCGTCGAGCCCGCCACGTCCGGTGGACTGGATGCGGCAAAGCTGGGCATTCTGATTTCACTGACGGTAGCGCCTGCCGCGGGTACTGCTGGCAGGATGCTGTTTGCCCTGGCGTTCTGTTTTGCCGCGAGCCTGATCTATATCGCGATCATCCGCCGTATCAAGTTCAAGAACACGGTGATGGTGCCGGTCATAGGCCTGATGTATGGCGGCGTGTTGAGCGCCGTCGCCGAGTTCTACGCCTACCGTCATAACATCTTGCAGAGCATGCAGGGCTGGTTGCTCGGTGACTTCTCGAAAATCGTGCAGGGCAATTACGAGATCATCTATCTGATCCTGCCGATCGTCGCGCTCACCTACCTGTATGCGCACCGGTTTACCGTGCTGGGAATGGGTGAGGGCATGGCCAGCAGTCTGGGCTTGAACTACGCGGCCAATGCGGCGCTAGGTCTGATGCTCGTGGCGGTCACCGTTTCCGCCACGGTCATCACCGTGGGGGCGATTCCCTTTGTCGGACTGGTGATTCCCAACCTGGTGGCGCTGCACTACGGCGAAAACCTGGAGCGAACATTGCCCATCGTCGCCTTGTGCGGCGCTTCGTTGTTATTGGCCTGCGATATCCTAGGCCGCCTGCTGATCTACCCCTTCGAAGTGCCCATAGGCCTCACTGCCGGCAGTGTGGGTGGCGTGTTATTTCTCGTGCTGCTGATCAGGAAGTACACATGAGGCGCGTGGCTACCCGTTATGGTCTCTGGCTGCTGGTTCTGGCGCTGGCGATCGGGTTCCTGTTGTTGGGGGCAGGCTTGGACTTCGACTACGTCATTCCCAAGCGACTGACCCGATTGGCGGCGATGGGCATTGCCGGGGTGTGCATTGCCTATTCCTCGGTGATTTTCCAGACCATCGCCGGCAACCGAATACTGACGCCGGCGATCATGGGGTATGAGGCGATCTACCTGCTGTTCCAGGCACTCCTGATTCTGCTGCTGGGCACCCAGAGCCTGGTGCTGCTGGGGCGTGACGGTAACGTCCTGTTGTCGGTCCTGCTGATGCTCGGCTATTCATGGCTTATTCATCGGTGGCTGTTCCGTGACGGGAGCAACAACGTGTACCTGCTGCTCCTGTTGGGACTGGTACTGAGCATGGTGATGGGGACGTTCACCCAATTTATCCAGCTGAAGATCAGCCCCGGAGAATTCTCGATTTTCCAAGGGTTCAACTACGCCTCCTTCAACAAGGCGCAACCTGGGCAAGTGATCTATTCGGGCGTGCTGGTCGCGGTGGTGTGCGGCATCGCCCAACGAACCCTGCCGGTGCTCGATGTGCTTTCCCTGGGACGTGACCAGGCCATTTCCCTGGGGGTCGACTACCCGCGCAGCGTGCGCCTTCAACTGGCACTTATTGCCATTCTGGTGGCGATCTCGACGAGCCTCGTCGGGCCGACGGCATTCATGGGCGTGTTCGTTGCGAACATCTCCTATGCGCTTGCACGAACCGCTCGGCACCGGGTCACGTTGCCCATGAGTTGCGCCATCGCCATTGGCATTTTCATTGTCGCCCAATACGTGGTCGAGCAGATATTCAACTACAACACCTCCGTCAGCATTCTCATCAACCTGGTGTGTGGTGTGTATTTCCTTGCGCTGATGATTCGAACCCGAGGAACCTCATGATTGCCCTCAATCACGTTTACAAGGCTTATGGCAGCCGGCATGTCCTGAGTGACGTCAGCGTCCGGTTTCCACCGGGGCAGGTTACGTCGCTGATCGGCCCAAACGGGGCGGGCAAGACCACGTTGCTGATGTTGATCGCTCGCCTGCTGGCGCCGACCCGGGGCGAGGTGTTGATTGGCGGGCGCAGCATTCTGGATGTGCCCATTCGCGACTATGCCAAGCGCGTGGCTACCTTGCGTCAGTCCCCGGATTTCAACCTGCGCCTGACAGTCGAGGAACTGGTCGCCTTCGGGCGCTTCCCCTACAGCCGTGGAGCGCTTACCGCCCAGGACCGCGAGGCTATCGATGAGGCCATCGAGTTCTTGTCTTTGCAGTCCCTGCGCCTTTCCTACATTGACGAGCTCAGCGGCGGACAGCGGCAGATGGCGTTCCTGGCGATGACCATTGCCCAGCAAACGGATTACCTGTTGCTGGACGAGCCGCTCAACAACCTCGACATGAAGCATGGCGTACACATCATGCGTGCCCTGCGTCGTTTGTGTGATGAGCAAGGCCGCACAGTGATCCTGGTGGTCCATGACATCAACTTCGCGGCCAACTATTCCGATCATATCGTTGCCATGAAAGGCGGGGGAATTCACTGCCACGGCCCGGTCGCGGAGGTGGTGACCGAGGCGCACCTGCGCGAACTTTTTGATCTGGATTTCGAAATCCTGCAGAGCGAACAAGGGTTTGTCTGCAACTACTTCAACCCATCACCTTCAAGGGAACTGATATGAGCATGGATGACGCGAAAAAATTCTGTGGCGTGCTACTGGCAATGGCCGTAGCGGCCGGGCTGCAGGGATGTGACAAGCCGGCGGCAGAGGCCACGCCACCTGTGAGTGCGCAGGCGCACTACGAGCCGATCAAGATCGAGCATCCTCTGGGCACAACCGTGGTGACCAAACTGCCCGAGCGCGTAGTGGCTTTCGATATGAGCGAGCTCGATACACTCGATCAGTTGGGGGCGCCGGTGGTGGGTATCGCCAAGGACTACGTCGCAAGCTTTCTCAGCCAATACCGTGACGACTCGAATGTCATGGATGTCGGGTCGACTATTCAGCCCAATCTCGAGCGATTGCATGCGCTCAAGCCCGACCTGATTCTGATCTCTCCGCTTCAGGCGCAAAGCTATAAGGATCTCAGCCAGATCGCCCCGACCGTCTACGACGACGTGGACCTGACCAACAAACAAGGCAATTTCATCGGCACAGCCAAGGAGCATTTGACCCTCCTGGGACGCATCCTCGGCAAAGAGGAGCTGGCACGCCAGAAAGTCGCGGAAATGGACGCCAAGGTGGAGCAGACCCGCCGTATCACCGAAGGACGTCCAGAGAAAGCGTTGATCGTGCTGCACAACAACGGCGCCTTCACCTCCTACGGCGTGAAGTCGCGCTACGGCTTCATCTTCGACACCCTGGGCGTGAAACCGGCCAGCACAGACATCGAAGCCGGTCTGCATGGACAGCCAATTTCCAATGAGTTTATCCAGCAGGCCGATCCCGACATTCTTTATGTAATCGACCGAACCGCGGTGATGGAGCATCGTCCGGCATTGGACATCAAGAGCCTGGATAACCCGCTGCTGCGCAAGACCAAGGCCTGGAACAACGGCCGTGTAATCTTTGTCGATGCTCAGACCTGGTATCTGTGTACCGCGAGCGTGACCTGTCTCAATCGAATGGCTGACGAGGTGGTTCAGGGCTACAAGGGCTGATTCACGACGTGTATCTGCAGCACAAAGGGCTGGTCCTGTTCAGGCACCGGCCCTTTTTTGTGGCTTTCGAATTGTGCTTCGGTCATTGGGGGGCGCCATTGATCCAGTCCCTTGAAGTGTTCTTGGTGCAGTACATGCAAATTATTATCATTTGGATTGAGGAATTGGCGTTCTGGTACGGAAACCTAATGAATGCACTCCAATTCTTCGCATCGAAAGGAATCCAGCATGTCGGAACACGGCCGCCCACACAGCGCCAATCCTGATTCATCGCAGGCTACGCAACGCGCTTTTTCGTTTACCTTGAATCGTACTTTCTCTGCCGTACACATGGCGCTGTTACTGGGGCTGACCGGGGGTTCGATGGCAGTGGCTGCTGCGCCTGAGCCGTCAACACAGTCTCCGACGGGCACTGGCGAAGGCAGCCTTGTCCTGTCTGAAACGACGGTGGAGGGCACTATGGGTGCATCTGCCGACCTGCCGCCCGCCTATGCGGGAGGCCAGGTTGCCACTGGCAGTCGAGTCGGGCTGCTGGGCACCAAGGACTTTATGGAGACTCCCTTCAGTGCCATCAGCTACACCGATGACTTCGTGCGCAACCACCAGGCGAAGGACATCGGTTCGGTAATCGGCGCAACCGATCCATCGGTGAACGTCCCCTCCAAACGGGCGATCATCGAAACCTTCTTCATTCGTGGCTTCAATACCTCCGCCAACGACATCACCTACAACGGCCTGATCGGCATGGCGCCGAACCTGCGCGGCGCGACTGAGCTGGCCGAGCGCATCGAAGTGCTCAAGGGCCCGTCCGCGCTGCTGAACGGCATGCCACCGGATGGCAGCGTCGCAGGCAGCATCAACATGGTGCCCAAGCGCGCCGGCGACGAACCCCTGACGCGCCTGACGACCTCTTTTGAATCCAATGGTTTATACGGTGCGCATGCGGATGTGGGGCGGCGCTTTGGCGAGCAGAATCAGTTTGGTATCCGCTACAACGGGGTGTACCGCGACGGCGACACCGCCGTGGACGATCAGAAACAAAACATGCAGCTCAATGCGCTGGGCCTGGACTGGCGCGCCGAACGCATCCGCCTGTCGTTGGACGCCTACAAGCACCGTGAACATCTGGAGGGCGCCAACTATTTCGGTATTTCCTCGATCAACCCCACAGTCACCAGCGTACCCCGCGCGAAGAAGGGTGATTACGCGCTGGCACCTGACTGGGCATACACCACCAACGACACCGAAACCTTTTTGCTCAGAGGCGAGGTCGATCTGAATGACTCGCTCACCGCCTTTGCGGCCTATGGGCAGAGGGAGGGGGGGCGCAACGCCCTGATGACGCGCGAAACGCTGCTCAACAACGCTGGTGATATCAATGTTCTGGCTTATCGCTCGGATGGGCAGGGCACACAGAAATCGGGCGAGGCTGGCCTGAAGGGCAGATTCGACACCGGCCCCGTAGGCCACGAATGGTCACTGGCGGCTACTCAGTACAAGTCGGAGATGAGCTACAAGGATCTTCAGAAAGCCAACTACGTGACCACCAACTACTACAACCTTGACTTTGGCCCAACGCCGCCCTTGGACACATTCGGTGCTGTCACCTCTCGGACCGAAGCCAAGCTGGGCAGTGTTGCTTTTCTCGATACCCTTTCGTTCCTTGACGGCCGTATCCAATGGACGCTGGGCGCGCGACGTCAGTCGGTGGAAAGCTCGAACCTGACACCGGCGCGCGTCAGGACCTCTCACTACAGTGAGAGCCGTGTTTCGCCGGCTACCGCGTTGCTGGTCAAGGTCACCGACGATGTGTCGGTCTACGCGAACTACATCGAAGGTCTGTCTCAGGGGGGGACGGCTCCGACGACGGCAGCCAACCCGGGTGAAATCCTGAGCCCGATTCAGACAAAGCAGTATGAAGTGGGCGCCAAGCTTGACCTGGGTACGTTCGCCACCACGTTGGCCGTGTTCCAGATCGAAAAACCCAGCACCTTTACCGACCCGGTCACCCGCATTTTTGGTGTCAATGGTGAGCAGCGCAACCGTGGCGTGGAATGGAGCTTCTTCGGGGAGGCCCAACCCGATCTGCGTTTGATGGGCGGTGTTTCCTACACGCAGGCGGTGTTGACAAAGGCGCAGGTAGCGGCGAACGAAGGCAATCAGGTGACCGGTGTTCCGAGAATCATCGGCAAACTCGGGGTCGAGTACGATCTGGAAAGGGTCCCTGGACTGACCCTGACCGCAGGCACGAACTACGTAGGCAGCCGCTACGTTACGGACGACCATCGGATGGAGTTGCCGTCTTACACCGTTTTCGATGTGGGCGGTCGGTACACCACCAAGGTCATGTCCAAACCTGTGACTTTACGGGCTAACGTAGAGAACCTCGCCAACCGGGCATACTGGCTCGGTTCCTACAGTGGCGGCGACGGCAGCGGCCTGTCCGGCGGCCTGGGCGCTCCACGTACCCTTCAGCTTTCAGCGTCGGTTGATTTCTGACAGTCGGCCAGCCAAGAGGCAGGGGAGAGTTCTACGACTTTCTCCGGTCTTGGCAGTACGACACGGCACGCGGGATTTCTCGCTGGATTTAACGATAAAGCCCCGATTGATCGGGGCTTTATCGTGTCTGTGGGGCAGAAATCAGATGGCGTAATTGAAGGGCAGCTCACGCACCGACTTACCCGTGAGGCGTGCGACCGCGTTTGCAAGAATCGGGGTGCCAGGGTCTACGTCAACCGTGTAGTCACGGCCATTAATGTTTAGGGCGCTCATAGTGGGACAGCTCTCCATGAATGAATGGGACCGTGTTCCGGGAGTTTGCCAACTGTAGCGCCGTGTTTCCTGGATCGATTGCGCGATCTGCGCCAATGATTGCCCAATTTGACGGATGGGCGGAGCGTTCAAAGCGCGCGACTCACGACG
Organism: Pseudomonas sp. 05N431; assembly: GCF_056397005.1. Classification (NCBI taxonomy): domain Bacteria; kingdom Pseudomonadati; phylum Pseudomonadota; class Gammaproteobacteria; order Pseudomonadales; family Pseudomonadaceae; genus Pseudomonas; species Pseudomonas sp. 05N431. The sequence continues at coordinate 324,387 of NZ_JBFTMN010000001.1, read as the reverse complement.
CTAGAAATTCCTGAAGCGGTGATTGAATCAGGTAATGAAAGAGGTAGATCGGGCAATTCACTGGGCTATTGGTCGACGCATACTTCAAACGCTGGATCTACCTGATAGGAATTGTCATGGAAAAGGATACAAAGACTTCTTTCTCGAACTCACTGGACTCACGCCCCCTCAGTCGTCGTGACGTGCTGATCAACTCGGCCATTGTTGGCACAGGATTGGCCGTCAGCCCCTTGTCGTGGGCCACCTCATCGGACCGCAGCCATCGCATCAAAGACACCTTTGATGGAGAACACGTCATGCAGCAGCGCAAACTTGGCAATCTGGTTGTCTCTGAGTTGGGCTCGGGATGCATGAGCATCAGCGCCAACTATGGCCCACCGGCAGACAGGGCTGAAGGCATCAAGCTGATTCGTAGCGCCTATGAAAAGGGCGTCACCTTCTTTGATACGGCTGAAGTCTATGGCCCGTATGCCAACGAGGATCTGGTCGGCGAGGCGCTTGCCCCTTTTCGTGATCAAGTGGTCATCGCCACCAAGTTTGGTTTCGATATCGAAGCTGGCGGTCTCAATAGCCGTCCTGAACATATCAGGGCCGTGATTGAAGGCTCGCTCAAACGCCTGCGTACGGATCATATTGATCTCTACTACCAGCACCGAGTCGACCCGTCAGTGCCGATCGAAGAGGTCGCGGGTGTGATTCGGGATCTGATCAAGGAAGGCAAGGTATTGCATTTCGGCCTCTCCGAAGCGAGCGCCAGCACGATTCGTCGGGCGCACGCAGTCCAGCCGGTGACGGCTGTTCAAACCGAGTACTCGCTGATGGAGCGAGATGTGGAACGAAACGGCGTGCTTGCAGCATGCGAGCAACTCGGGATCGGTTTTGTGCCATGGGGGCCGCTCGGAATGGGCTATTTGCCCGGCACCCTGAATGGTCGAACGACGCTCGATCCGACGATGGACCTGCGAGCTGGATTCGACCGTTTCAGCCCTGAGAACCTGGCAGCCAACACCCCGATCATTGATTTCCTCAAGGCGTTTGCGAAGCGCAAGGGCGCCAGTCCCGCGCAGATCTCGCTGGCATGGCTGCTGGCCCAGAAGCCCTGGATTGTTCCGATACCAGGCACGCGCAGACTGGATCACCTGGAAGAGAACCTGGCATCCGTCAGCGTTCAATTGACGTCCGCAGACCTGAGTGAGATCCACACGGCGCTATCCAGGCTCAAGGTGCACGGCGGTCGAATGAATGAAATGCAGATGCGCGTTGTCGATGAGACGGAGTGAGTGGTGCCCTGGAAGCTTATCTGCTGCGAGAGGTCAGAGCGAAGAGGGTTGAACTGACACAATATTCGTCATTTTAGGCAATGAATACGCTGATTGATGCAGCAAGCAGGAGGGGAGGCTCGACACAATAGGCACTCGTTATAGAAGGAACAATCACATGACTGAGAAAAAAGTTTGGTTCATCACCGGTGCTGGCCGTGGACTGGGTGTCGACATCGCCAAAGCGGCACTCGCTGCTGGACATGCCGTCGTTGCCACCGGCCGTGATGCCGGGAAAGTGCTGGCGGCAATCGGTGAACATGAAGACTTGCTGGCCATCAAGCTTGATGTCACCCGTCCCGATGACGCCCAAGACGCCGTCGAGGCCGCTATCGGCAAGTTCGGACGAATTGATGCACTGGTCAACAACGCGGGAAACTTCTATGCGGGCTTCTTCGAAGAGCTCAGCCCGGAACAGGTGCGCAGCCAGATCGAGACGCTGCTGTTCGGTCCGATGAACGTCGCTCGTGCAGCACTGCCCGTGATGCGCAAGCAGCGATCTGGTCTGTTGCTGACCATTTCCTCCACGGCGGGCATCGCTGGCGGCATGTTCTGCACGGCCTATGCGGCGGCAAAATTCGGCCTCGAAGGATGGATCGAGTCGCTCGCGCCAGAGATAGAACCCTTCGGCATTCGCACGATGTTGGTCGAGCCCGGTTTCTTCCGCACAGAACTGCTGACGGCCGATTCCACCACCTACGCGCTACCCTCCATCGACGACTATGCCCAGCGAACACGAGAGACCGTCACAGCCTGGAGTGGCATGGACGGCAAACAAGGCGGTGACCCTGCGAAGCTCGCTGATGCGATTGTGCAGCTGGCAGGGCTCGACGAGCCGCCGGTTCGTTTCGCCGCGGGCTCCGATGCGGTGCAGACCTTCGAGGCCAAGGCCAATGCGCTACTGGCACAGGCCGACGCCTACCGTCAGTTGTCGTCCTCTCTTGCTCACGATGACGCCTGACGCTCGGTTCTCTCCTTGTTCGCAAAGGACACATTCATGACATCAACACTCTCGGGCACCGTCGCCATTGTCACCGGAGCCAGTAGCGGAATTGGCCACGCCACGGCGCTGGCGCTCGCTGCACGGGGCGCCAGCGTCGCCCTGATTGCTCGCCGCCAGGACCGATTGGATGCTCTCGCTACGCAAATCCAGGCGGCGGGCGGCAGCGCCCTCGCGGTGCTTGCCGATATTACCGACCGCGCCCAATCCGAGGCGGCTGTTCAGACGGTCGTCGAACGGTTCGGGCGGCTGGACATTCTGGTCAACAACGCAGGCCTGATGCTGCTTGGCCCTATTGTCGGCGCCGATCCCGAGGAATGGGAGCGGATGATTGCGATCAACCAGAAAGGCCTGTTGTACATAACCAACGCGGCTTTGCCGCACCTGTTGACTGCAGCCGAAAACGGGCCTCGCCGGGTCGCTGATATCGTCAACATCTCATCGATTGCTGGCCGTGTAGCCTGGGCCAACTATGGCGTGTACAACATGACCAAATTTGGCGTGAACGGATTTACCGAATCCCTGCGTCAGGAGATCACCAAGAAGCATGTGCGCGTGGGCGTGCTGGAGCCTGGCGGTGTCGACACGGAGTTGGGCTCGCATAACAGTGGAACGATGCGCGACAGCATCGATGCGTTCTACGAGAGCACCGAGGTGCTGCAGGCCGAGGACATCGCCGATGGCGTGGTTTACATGGTCACCCGGCCACGCCATGCCGCCGTCAGCGAACTGTGGATCATGCCCACCGACCAGGCTTAAGGTCCACGGTAGGACTCAGTGCATGGTCGCCATGGGTAATTGGCACCCATGGCCCATGCAGGACGGCGGCCTCGGCTTAAGACTGGAGAGCAAGACCCCGGCGGAGATTGCCCTGGCGGTCATGGCAGACATTGTTCGTGCGAGCAACGGCATCGTTCGTGACCAGCTATAGACTTCATGTTTTCAAGGAGAGCACTGTGCAATCTGCTACCAAAAGTCCCCAAACTGCCACCAACACAAGTCGTCTCGCCGGCGTCGTCAGCCAGATTGTGCGCAGTGATTGCGACCTGATCACCGCCGTTCCCGGCCTGAGCCTGCATCGACGCAAATCTTCCACTGCACCTGTGCACTGTATCTACGGACTGGGCATTGGCGTGACCTTGCAAGGCTGCAAGCAGGTCATGGTGGGGGAGGAAGTGCTTAGTTACGCGCCCGGTCAGTCGATGGTTACCAGCGTTGACCTACCGGTCATTTCACATGTGACCCAAGCGAGCGTTGCACAGCCATTTCTGGGCATGATGCTTACGTTCGACAGCGCCACGGTGATACAGCTCGCCGAGCGCATGCGGTTGTCTCAGCGCATGAAGGATGAAGGGTTCCGGCCAATCACCGTACAGGCGCTGGACGCCGCGGTGCTTGATGCGCTGGAGCGTTTGGTCGGACTACTCAGCGAGCCTGAACTGCTTGAAACACTCGCGCCGCTGATCAAGGAAGAGATCATAGCTCGCCTGTTAAACGGTGCTCATGGTGCGCAGTTGCTACATGTCGTCGCCGCGGGTTCACCGAGCCAACACATCGCCAAGACGCTTGCCTGGCTGAAACTTAACTTTCGCCATGCGCTACGCATGGACGACTTGGCGGCGAATGCACACATGAGTCCGTCTACCTTTCGCCAGCATTTCCGCACCGTAACGGGCATGAGTCCGCTGCAGTATCAGAAACAATTGCGGCTGCAAGCGGCTCGACAATTGATGCTAAGTCAGAATGTCGACGCAAGCAGTGCGGGAGGATTGGTGGGCTATGAAAGCTCGTCGCAGTTCAGTCGCGAATACAGCCGTCTGTTCGGAGAACCGCCGCAAAGGGACATAAAACGAATGCGCTGCAGTGAATAAGTTATAGCTGCGAATGGCGATCTTTCGCTGACCGTGAGATCGCCGAGCGGCCGACTCGAGCATCACCGAAGCTTTCGTCTTGTAATGTCTCAAGGTGGAAAGTCATGGTTGGGGGCATACTTTTTAGTGGAGAGAGTTTGCCCCCAATCTTGCCCCCCGCTCGTACCCTCACACGAGTGATCGCGAACGGGGATTCTGACTGAAATTGAGTATGATACTTGGTGGTTTTCGGTGGAACGCTCATTTAAATTGGCTGGGCGGTTTATTCCGCCGGTTGGCTACTGATGCATCTCCGTAACGGACATAGTGAAAACCAGCTTGGATCTGCCAGCGTTGGAATAAGAGTGAGGAACATCGGTTTTCGCCACTGCGGAGCTTCCAGCGGGGATGACCAATTCAGTTTCCCCTACCACACACTTCAGCGTCCCTTTCTCCACATGAAACAGTTCAAGCGTGCCCTGAGGGTGTCCTGGCGACGTGAAGAATTCTCCTGGAAGCATTTCCCAGCGCCATAGTTCGATCATGTTGGGGCCTGTGGTGCCCGCAAGAAGCCGCGCTGACCCTCCGAGGTCTCCAGTCCAGAGAGTGGGGATGTCTTGACTGTCGATAATATGGGCAGAAGGTGCTTCGGTCACATTGACGATGTCTGCAACTGACAGGCCCAGCGCAGCAGCGATTTTGCAAAGGATGCCAATGCTGGGATTCGCCGTACATTTCTCTATTTCAACAACCATTCCCTTGCTCACCCCAGAGCGACGGGAAAGCTCGTCCAGGGTAATTTTCTGCGCCTTTCGTGCTTGTTTAAGCGTGCGCGCGACGGCCAGGCTCACGGTCTGAGCGTCAGCGCCAGGGGCGGTCGATATACCGGTATTTATGGTCATTAGTAATGATCATGAGGAAAAAATGTGCAGGGATTCTCGACTGTTGACGATAGTCTCGTCAATCAACTCGGTGGTTACATTAGGCTAGATTGGTCGATATATTGACTATTTTGGTCGGCAATGGCTAGCATAAGATGACATGTGGATCACTGGAGTTTTTTGATGCTGTCTGTACTGCCGTTAATCGACCAAGCCATTACAGAGCTGGCTCCGGGCTTCAGGGCTCTGAGCATTGTGGTGGAAGCTGCGCCTCTGACCCATCCCGATGTTGCTCAGGCGGCTTTGGACCGTGCTTGCAAGGCGGCACTGTCGGGCGACCCAGCCTGGGGAGAAGCCCATCTGGCAGCATGGGCAGATACCTTTCGAAAATTTGGGGCTAAGCCGCAACGGACTCCTTGCTCAGCCGAAGCGTTGCGTAAGCGGGTTTTACGTGACGGCAGCTTGCCGAGCCTGGACCCCATCGTCGACCTCTACAATGCCATCAGTATCGAGTACGCGATCCCGGTCGGCGGGGAAAACATAGAGGCCTATGAAGGCTCTCCGCAGCTTGTAGTCGCCGATGGCACCGAGCCGTTTGACACCATGAAAGAAGGTGCTCCTGCTCACGAGTATCCAGACGCTGGCGAAGTGGTATGGCGCGATGATAAAGGTGTGACATGCCGCCGCTGGAATTGGCGGCAAGGTGTCAGAACTCGGCTGAGCGCTGATGCAAAACACATGTGGTTCATTCTGGAAAGTTTGCCGGACATGCCGCTTGAAGCGTTGACTGAAGCCGGCGACAAGCTGATTGAAGGCCTGCAAGGGATGATGCCAGGCGTCCAGATTGAGAGTTTGCTGATTGGTCCCGGAGCCAATTAATCGATAGGCGAAAGCCTGGAGTGATGAACGATGTTTACCGGTCTTAGCGCATTTCCTTTGACGCCAATGAATGAGCAAGGTGTGGATGAAAATGCCTTCACTCGTCTTGTGCAGCAACTGGTGGCTGCAAAAGTAGATTCCATTGGTGCTCTCGGGTCTACAGGAAGCTATGCGTATCTTTCTCGGGCTGAGCGTTCTCGAGTTGCGCAGTTGGCGGTAGAGGCGGCGGGGGATGTGCCTGTCATGGTCAGTATTGGATCGGTGCGCACCCGCGACGTGCTGTTGCTCGCCGAGGAAGCACAGATGGTGGGGGTCAAAGCCTTGTTGCTGCCACCCGTTTCCTATCAGAAATTGTCTCAGGACGATGTTTTTTCGCTGTATGAAACGGTTACGGCCAATATCTCAGTCCCGCTATGTGTCTATGACAATCCTGGTACTACTCATTTCGAATTTACTGATGAGCTGCATGGGCGCATTGCCGAGCTACCCAATGTGAGCTCAATCAAAATCCCGGGCGTTCCCGAAGAACCCTATTTGGCCAAGTCGCGTGTGGATCGTCTTCGAAGGCTGATTCCGAGCCACGTTACGATCGGAATAAGTGGTGATGCGTTTGCTGCTGTCGGCATGAGTGCTGGCTGTGACGCTTGGTACTCCGTCATGGGAGGGCTGTTCCCCAACACTGCGCTTGCAATCACGCGAGCCGCATTGTCAGGTGATGCCTGCGAGGCTGCACGCCTTTCTGAGTCATTAAAGCCGCTCTGGACATTATTCAAGCAATTCGGAGGAAGCTTGCGCGTGATAGCGACAGCAGCGGAGCTTCGTGGTTTTACCCACTCTCCGAGCTTGCCACTGCCGCTCAGAACTAAAACTGGGGAAGGGCGGAAGCGAATTGCCGCGGTGATCGACGAGCTTGAACTGAGCTGAATATCGGGTGGGACATCGAAAGAGAAAACCTGACCCATCCTCCTTGATGAGGCAGGAAAACTGGTGCCTAGAGTTTCAAAAACGTTGTGAAATGGTCCTTGTGATCCTGCAGGATTTCCCGTGGCAGGATCGTGCCGATACCCCCTCGATGCTGTAGACCATGGGAAAGTACATGGGCAAGGATTTGTTCCTTGGTCATGTTGCCCGGTTTTCCGTCCTTGAAATTAAACGCCACTGGATCAGACAGCTCCATTGTCGTGACGGATTTTGTGTAGTTAACAAACCATTGATTTGCTCTCGAAAAATCCTCCTCCAACTGACTGATGTCATGCCGTTGTTCGGTGACGACGTCATCAAACTCGTCTGGCTTTCCTTGCAGTCGGGCGATGAACAGTTGATCAACAATATTGATGTGGCTGAGCCAATAGCAGGCCTTCTCCATTTCTACTGGAAAGGACGTTGCCGCTGGTGCTTTCAGGCACTTGAATAGCGCCTCCTCAGACCATGCCTTGTACTGATAAAGCGAGTGCAGCAAGCCCCTGGTACACATGGTGTTCTCCCGAATTTCTAAGCGTTAGTGTCCCTGACCTGTTGGAAACGGTAAGCGACAAGGTACCTTCCTGCAGCGGCGCCGAATGCCGTTGGACAGATTGAATAGTCACTATATTGACTTTTATAGTCAATGGCATGAAGCTGGTAGCAGGCGATAAAAATCGCCGCATTGAATTTCAGCAGAGCACCGCCTTGCGGGTGGCAAGCTCGTAGATGGCGAGAGGGTGTCTAAGATCATGAAGTACGTCAGCACACGGACGCCTGGTAGAACATTCGAATTCAGCGAGGTACTGATGGGCTCGTACGCGCCGGATGGAGGTTTGTTCGTGCCGTGCAAGGTTCCCTGCTTCAAAAGCGAGGAACTCTCCAAGTTGGAATGGCTGCCCTTTCATGAGTTGGCTCGCCATGTGATCGAGCCTTTTCTGGGGGGCTGGATCCCGCAAGATCAGCTGTCTCAGATTCTCGAGGAGATGTTTGACTGCTTCAAAAGCAAAGCGGTTGCGCCGCTTTACCAGACGGCTAGTAATGAGTGGATATTGGAGTTGTTTCATGGGCCAGCAGGCGTCTATCAAGACTTTGGCCTCCAGTTGATGTCTCGCCTGGTTGAGTACTCTTTACTGAAGTCGGGAAAGAAAGCGCTTGTTGTGGGTTGCACGGGGGGAGACACGGGCGCTGCTGCGATTACAGCGTTTTCAGGGATCCAGGGTGTCACCGTAATTGTATTGCATCCTTCCAGAGGAATAACGGAAGAGCATCGACGTCGCTTATTGAGTACTGACGAAGGGAATATTGTAAACGTTGCAGTGGATGGGGATTATTCCGATTGCCATCGGCTATGCGAACAGTTCTTTGAACGCAACAACAAAACGCAGCAGCATCTCATATCGTTCAATTCAGTGAATTGGGTCCGGGTGCTTGCACATCTAACCTTCTATTTCTATTCCGCCCTACAACTCGGGGCGCCTAAGAGAGAAGTTGCCTTCAGCGTGCCAACCGGAAACTTTAGTGCGCTGTATGCAGGTTATATTGCCAGGGAAATGGGGTTGCCCATCCAGCAATTGATAGTCGCCACGAATACTAACGCCGGCCTGCATAATTTTCTCCAGTCTAATCTCTACAGTCGTAATAAAATTCGTATTACCAATACTCCTAGCATGAACGTATCAGTGGCCTCGAATTTTGAACGCTTGCAATGGAGTATTCTTGACCGGTGTGGAGAAAAAGTAGCACGAAATATGGAACTATTAGAAGGCGAGGGTGCTATTCAGCTAGAGCAAGATGAATGGTTGGCGGCGCGAAAACTTTTCGACTCGCTGGCCGTGGAAGATTCGGATGCTTTCAGCAGTATTCATGAGGTATTTGAACAGAGTGGTTATCTGGTCAGTCCCAACACCGCGATTGGCTTGCGAGCCGCTCGTGTCAGCAGGCGCAGCTTGCTTATTCCCATGATTTGTCTGGCGACAACACACCCATCGAAGAGTGCCGCAGTGGCTGATGGGTCAGATGCGTTCAGTGTCATAAAAGGGGTAGGTGCTACTCCTTGGTCTGATGATAAATGTATTTCAATTCCTAATGATGTTGGCGCACTGATGCAGCTCATCGGGACGTTGTCCACAGACACGGAGTCTCGCTCGTTATAAGTTTGGAGTCAGAGATGAAACGTGTTTTAGATAAGGTCGACGAGAAAATATTGGAAGAGCTAACCCGTAATGCGCGGCTTGCTCACAATGACATTGCAATGAAAGTTAACTTGTCCAGAAATGCCGTCAGACTCCGGATTGAACGATTGGAGCGCGATGGATACGTCAGGGGGTATACGATCATTAAAGGGATGCCCTCCACGGATGCCGGGCCCATCAATGCGTTAATCTTCGTTTATCGTAAAGACAGGATGCGTGATGCTGAGGTTGTCCGTTCTGTTGCAGCTATGCCTGAAGTCATTTCATGCAATGTGATGAGTGGTGATCTTGATATTGTATTGACTGTTGAGGCTATGAGCTCAGATCGTATCCATAGGGTCTGGAGTGAAATTTCAGCGCTGCCTGGGGTTCTAAATACCGTAACGTCTTTTGTTTTATCCAGCACCAAGTAGCACGGGCGAAAGCAGAGTGCGCTGTTGTACGAGCATTTTGCTCGCAACAATGTTCTGTTTGCCATATTCGTTAAAGCACGTTAACGGATTACTATTTCAGCACCAAAACATAACAATGAGAATTTTGTCGTGACTGAATATAAAATTGCTCTACTTGGCTTCGGCGGCGTCAATCGCGCCCTGACTCAGCTTATTGCCGATAAGAACTCGCGCTGGGCAGATGAGTTGGGTTTCAAGCTGAAGATTGTCGGCGTCAGCGACCTTTACCTTGGCTCAATTATCAATAAAGACGGTCTGGATGCTCGTGAGTTGGCCGCAGTGCCTGCCACAAAAGGGGGCTTCAGAACCTTGCCAGGCGGCAGTGCTGAACCCGCTAACGAAACGGTCATCCGCTTCTCGGGTGCCGATATCATCGCTGAAGCGACGTTCACCAATCCTGTGGACGGTGAGCCAGCCACTACCTTCTGCCGCTGGGCTCTGGAGAAGGGCGTTAGCGTTGTGACCACCAACAAAGGGCCGGTGGCGCTGTATGCTGAAAGTTTGAAAGCGCTTGCTGAAAGCACCGGTGCCCGGTTCGAGTTCGAAGGTTCTGTGATGAGCGGAACGCCCGTTATCCGTTTGGCCAAGGAGTCGCTTGCGGGTTCGGAAATCAGCGGTTTCAAAGGGATCCTCAACGGTACGTCCAACTTTGTCCTTTCCAGCATGGAAACTGGTCTGGACTTCTCCGAGGCTGTCGCAAAGGCCCAGGAGTTGGGTTATGCCGAAGCTGATCCAACAGCAGATGTGGAAGGCCATGATGTTCGTCTGAAGGTCGTCATTTTGGCGAATGAACTGCTGGGTGCAAAGCTCAAGCCTAGCGATGTTCTGTGCAAGGGTATCTCCGGAATTACCGCCAAAGATATTGCAGACGCAACGAAAGCCAATACCCGATGGAAACTGATCGGCAGTGCGGAGAAGTTGAGTGATGGTTCGATCTCTGCTTCGGTCAGTCCTCAGTTACTGCCATCCAATGACGCGCTTTGCGGTGTGAGTGGAGCAACCAACGCAATCACCTTTAATACCTCCATTCTCGGGCCTGTCACTGTCGTGGGTGCGGGTGCAGGTCGCTTTGAAACTGCCTTTGCCTTGCTCGCCGATATCGTGAGCATCCACAAGATTAAAACCCAGTCAGGTAAGTAATCATGAATAGCTTGAGTCTCTCACTCGCTGCTGATTATAAGGCCATTACGGTACTTAGCCCGTTTGACGGTAGCAAGGTGGGTGAGGTGGCAGACATGCCTGCTTCATCGGCCACCACGATAGTCGACACGGCTAGTTTGGGTGCCTTGATTGCCAAGGACCTGCCGCGCCATGAACGGGCACGCATATTGGAAAAGGCGGCGTTCTCGGTTGAGCGTGATAAGGACGCCTTTGCCAAACTGATTGTGGCGGAGTCGGGCAAAACGCTGAAGCAGGCGAGAAAAGAGGTGTTGCGCTGCGTCAATACGTTGAAGTTGTCGGCCGAGGAGGCCAAACGTAATGCCGGTGAAGTGATTCCTTTCGATGCTTATGTCGGATCCGAATCTCGCCAGGGATGGTTCACTCGCGAGCCCCTGGGTGTAATCGTCGCGATCACGCCTTACAACGACCCCCTCAATCTGGTCGCACATAAATTGGGACCTGCCATTGCGGGGGGGAATGCGGTTGTTCTCAAGCCGTCTGAGCTCACACCTCTATCAGCGATCAAACTGGTGGATTGTCTTATCGACGCAGGCCTGCCTCCAGTTGTTGTGACAGTCGCCACAGGCGGGGCTGCGCTGGGCAAGGCCTTAGTCGCGCACCGGGCGGTACGCATGGTTTCGTTCACGGGCGGCTTCGTCACGGGTGAGCAAATCTCGCGTACAGCCGGGCTCAAGAAACTGGCGATGGACCTTGGCGGAAATGCCCCGGTAATCGTAATGGCCGATTGCGATCTGAATGAAACAGTCGACTCGTGTGTGTCGGGTGCTTTTTGGGCTGCCGGACAGAATTGCATTGGCACCCAGCGGATTTTAATCGAGGCGCCACTCTACGAAGCATTCAAAACACGCTTCGTTGAGAAAACCAGCCAGTTGATCGTGGGTAATCCAGCGGATGAGCAGACGGATGTCGGCCCTATGATTACTGAGGCGTCAGCCAAGCGCACCGAGGAGGAGGTGAATGACGCCATTACTAAAGGCGCGACGTTGCTGTTTGGCAATGTACGCAACGGTTCGCTTTATTCACCCACCGTTCTGGAAAGCGTCGACCGCCACTGCAAGCTGTGGTGCGAGGAAGTGTTCAGCCCTGTCGTGATACTCCAGAGCGTAGGTTCCCTGGATGAGGCCCTGACGTTGGCCAACGAACCGGAATACAGCCTGCACGCCGGGATCTTCACCAATGATTTGAATGTTGCGATGAAGGCAGCCAAACGGCTTGAGGCAGGCGGCGTCATGATCAACGACTCCTCGGACTATCGTTTCGACGCAATGCCTTTCGGTGGTTTCAAGTACGGGAGCATGGGTCGTGAAGGTGTGCGTTTCGCCTACGAAGATATGACGCAACCCAAGGTTATTTGCATTAGCGATGTGAGTGGAAGCTAAACAAATCGTTCGAATTCACAACGAATGACACAACAATAAAATCAGAGGAATCGACATGCGTCCCGATAAGCACAACCTATCAACATTATCTGCAGCGACGCTGGCAGTTCATGGCGGGAATGTCGCGGATGTCACCAGTGGTGCCGTCCGTACGCCATTGGTCATGGCTAACTCCTATCTCTTGCCCGAAGATCCGGCAACCATGGACTGGTCGAGTCCAGACGGCCTTGTGTATACGCGCAATCAAGGCCACAACCAGGTCTGTCTGGAGAAGAAACTCGCAGCCCTCGAGGGTTGTGAGGATTCAGTGGTATTCGCTACCGGTGTCGCCGCGTTACATTCGGTGTTTTTTTCTTTCTTGAAAAGTGGCGACCACGTCATCGTCAGCGATATCACCTACCAAGCTGTTTGGCGACTATTCGCAGAACTCCTGCCTGAACGTTACGGGATCGAAGCGACGTTTGTAGACGTCGGTGATCTGGAATCGGTCCGTCAAGCCATCCGACCCAACACTAAGTTGATCCATACCGAAACGATCGCCAACCCGACCACTAAAGTCGCAGATATTGCAGCGCTGGCTGAGATTGCCCATGCGCATGGCGCACTGATCTCAGTGGATGCAACGTTCACCCCGCCGCCCTTTTTTCGTGCGAGTGAGCACGGTGTCGACTTCGTCGTTCACTCATTGACCAAGTACATCAATGGCCATGGCGATGCCATGGGCGGCGTTGTGATCGGCTCCAATCAGCTGATCAACAAGATCAAAAATGATGCGTTGGTTGACCTCGGTGCGACGATTTCCCCGTTCAATGCATGGATGATTATGCGCGGTTCCGTCACGCTGCCGCTGCGCCTGAAGCAACTGCTGAACACCGCTGAAAAACTGGCTCGGTTTCTTGATGCTGACGATCGTATTGCTTACGTCTACTACCCTGGATTGCCTTCACACCCGCAGCATGAGCTGGCGCGCCGGCAATTTGCGGGTAAGGGCTACGGGGCGGTGATGGCCTTTGCGGTAGAGGGTGACCCTGATACGCAGAACAGGTTTGTTTCAAATCTGCGCATCATCACGTCGGCCGTTTCATTAGGCCATGATGAATCGCTGATAGTGCACGTAGGCGCAGAAGGTCGGGGCGGTTTTGACAAGTACCCCAAAGAGTTTCGTCAGTATGGTCATTTGCGTTTTTCAGTCGGGCTGGAAGATCCGGAAGACTTGATCAAGGATATTACGTTCGCGCTGGATGCAACATTCAAGTGAATTAAATACAGGCATCACGCAGCCAGGGTTTGGTCAACCCGTCTTTACCCCCGTGCTCACGGGGGTCTTTTTTAAAAAGTTAACGTGTTAGCCATATCAAATGCTAACGGTCCGTTCGCTCGCATTTTAGGAGATGCTCGTGGCTTGGGTAAGTTTGATCATTGCAGGAATACTTGAAGTTTTCTGGGCTTTTTCGATGAAACAGTCTGAGGGGTTTACGCGTTTAGCGCCGACGGTTATTACGTTTGTAACAGTGATTGCCAGTTTTGCGCTGCTCTCGTTCTCCATGAAGAGCTTGCCGCTGGGCACGGCTTACACCATCTGGACTGGTATCGGTGCTGTGGGTGCGTTCGCAGCAGGTATTCTCTTTATGGGCGAGCCGGCCACTCTGTTGCGGATTGTAGCGGCCGCTTTGATTGTCAGTGGCTTGTTAATGATGAAACTAGTGTCTGTCTAAAAGGCGAGCATTTTGCTCGTGATAACGTTCAATTTGCCATATACGTAAAATCACGGCACTCAGGTAATGTTTAAGTCGAGGCACTGGCCTCAACAAATAACAAGCATCACGTTTCAATGCTGTCAGATGTTTACTGCCCTTAATCCAAATACAATATCTAGGGATGTACTTATGATTTCGCTAAGAAAGCTGTATGTGATCATGTTCTTTGCGTTGTGCACGAATGCAGTGTCGGCCAAGGAATACACCACGTTGCGTTTTGGCGTGGACGCTAACTACGCGCCGTTTGAGTCCAAGGCGGCTGATGGCAGCCTCAAAGGATTTGATATTGATTTGGGCAACGCGATTTGTGCGAAGCTTCAAGCCAAATGCATATGGGTTGAAAGCGATTTTGATGGCCTGATACCAGGGCTCAAAGCCGGCAAGTTCGATGGCATTCTCTCTTCCATGACCGTGACCCCCGCGCGCGAAAAAGCCATCGACTTTTCAAACGAGCTGTTTTCCGGATTCACCTCCTATGTGTTCAAGAAGGGTTCGGGCCTGAGCGAAAATGCAGCTTCATTCAAAGGTAAAACGGTCGGTTTCTTTCAGGGCAGCATCCAGGAAGCCTATGCCAAAGAAGTGCTGGACAAAGCAGGGGTAAAAATCCAGTCCTATCAGAACCAGGATCAGGTGTATTACGACCTGGTAGCGGGGCGGCTGGATGCATCTCTACAGGACACGTTGCAAGCTCAGTTGGGCTTTATCAACTCGCCACAGGGCGCTGACTACGAAATGAGCCCGTCGGTGGAGAGCCCTTATCTTCCCTCCAAAACAGCTATCGGTATCGCAAAAGGCAATGCAGAACTCAAGGCGTTGCTAGATAAGGCGATCCAGGCCCTGCACAAAGACGGCACCTATGATTCGATCCAGAAGCAGCATTTCAACGATCTGAATCTTTACAGCGGCAAATAATCACCCGGCGCTCGTCCGCTGGATGGGCGCTTTTCGCTATAGGTTGTTGATCATGTTCGAAACACTATTAGGCGCACTGGGGTTCTCTGCATTCAGCCTGAAGGGGTTTGGCCCTTTGCTGCTCGAAGGCGCCTGGATGACCATCAAGCTGTCCCTTTCTTCCCTGGCGCTCAGCGTACTGCTGGGGCTGATCGGGGCCAGCGCTAAACTTTCCAGCCTCAAGCTACTGCGTTTGCCAGCGCAGATCTACACCACACTGATTCGGGGAGTGCCGGATCTTGTACTGATGTTATTGATTTTCTACAGCCTGCAAACCTGGCTGACCGTCATCACAGTGGCATTGGGCTGGGAGTACATCGAAATCAACCCCTTCGTTGCCGGAGTCATCACCCTCGGGTTTATTTACGGCGCTTATTTCACCGAAACTTTCCGTGGCGCAATGCTGGCAGTGCCCCGGGGTCAGGTCGAAGCCGCTACTGCTTATGGGTTAAGTCGCACTCAGCGTTTTTGCTTCGTGATGTTCCCGCAAATGATGCGGTTCGCGTTGCCGGGACTTGGCAACAACTGGATGGTGATTTTAAAAGCCACCGCGCTGGTGTCGATCATCGGTCTGGCTGACTTGGTGAAAGCCGCCCAGGACGCGGGGAAAAGCACCTACCAATTATTCTTCTTCCTGGTGTTGGCTGCATTGACGTACCTCGTCATCACCAGCCTTTCAAATCTTGTCCTGCGCTTACTTGAGCGGCGCTACGCCGTAGGTTCACGGGAGGCGGTGCGATGATCGAGCTTTTGCAGGAGTATTGGAGGCCTTTCTTCTTCAGCGATGGTCAGCAGATAACCGGTCTGGCCATGACGTTGTGGCTACTCAGTGCCTCACTGTTCATCGGTTTTATCGTGTCGATTCCACTGTCCATCGCTCGAGTGTCGCCCAGGTTATACGTGCGCTGGCCGGTGCAGTTTTACACCTATCTGTTCAGGGGAACGCCGCTCTATATCCAGTTACTGATTTGCTACACCGGGATCTATAGCCTGGCTGCAATACATGCGCAGCCCGTGCTCGATACTTTTTTCCGGGATGCGATGAACTGCACCATTCTGGCCTTCGCTCTGAATACCTGTGCCTACACCACAGAGATATTTGCTGGGGCCATTCGCAACATCGCCCATGGCGAGGTTGAGGCTGCGAAAGCATATGGCCTCTCAGGTTGGAAGCTCTACGCCTTTGTGATCATGCCTTCAGCATTGCGTCGCTCGCTGCCGTATTACAGCAATGAAGTCATCCTGATGCTGCACTCGACCACAGTGGCGTTCACCGCCACGGTTCCAGACATTCTCAAAGTCGCCCGTGACGCGAATTCAGCGACCTTTTTGACCTTCCAATCGTTTGGGATTGCGGCACTGATTTACCTGGCTGTGACCTTTGCGCTGGTCGGCCTGTTTCGAATCGCCGAGCGTCACTGGCTGGCTTTTCTTGGTCCGACTCACTGAGCCCAGTATCGACACTGCTGCTCCCAATCCGCATTAGAGGATGATTGCGAACATGTACAAATTGACTGTTGACGGGCTACACAAAAGTTACGGTGACCACGAAGTACTTAAAGGCGTTTCTCTGCAGGCCAAGACAGGCGATGTCATCAGCCTGATCGGCGCCAGTGGTTCCGGAAAGAGTACCTTCCTGCGTTGCATAAATTTTCTCGAAACGCCCAACGACGGCGCCATGAGTCTGGATGGCAAGCCGATTTGCATGGTTAAAAACCATTTGGGATTGCGCGTGGCAGATGATCGTGAACTGCAACGATTGCGCACCCGCCTGGCCATGGTGTTCCAGCACTTCAACCTATGGGGCCACATGACCGTGCTGGAAAACATCACAATTGCACCGAGGCGGGTGCTGGGTGTCAGCAAAAAAGATGCGGAAGATCGTGCCCGGCGATACTTGGAAAAGGTGGGGCTGCCGGCCCGTGTAGCCGATCAATTCCCTGCTTTTCTCTCGGGTGGTCAACAGCAACGGGTAGCCATTGCTCGTGCACTCGCGATGGAGCCTGAAGTCATGCTGTTCGACGAACCTACATCGGCGCTGGATCCGGAAGTGGTGGGCGAAGTGCTGAAAGTCATCCAAGGGCTCGCTGAAGAAGGTCGGACAATGATCATGGTGACCCATGAAATGGGCTTTGCACGCAAGGTCTCGAACCAACTGCTGTTTCTTCATCAAGGCCTTGTCGAAGAGCAGGGTGGGCCAGAGATTCTGGATAACCCACGTAGCGAGCGTCTGCAGCAATTTCTGTCCAATGGATTGAAGTGAAAAACCTTCTACATGAGTAATGGAAGAAACACCCTAAGGGCTTTCGAACCGTTGGGGCGTATCGACGAGGCAATTCTCTGTTGGTGCTGGTTGCATTAGCTGAGGGCAGGGGCTCAGCGCGCAAAAGGCGTTTGAAGCCGTAGTCGGTTCTTGCCCACAGGTCATTGAGTGTCAGCTCATCAGTGGTGCGCTTGATTACTGTCTGCGCATGGTTGCCGGGATATGGAGCATTTCCGCTCACTCACTGAACGCTGGTTGGAGAGTACTGAACTGCATATCGAGAAACTGGCAGCCTATCCGGAGTTGGCAGTTATCAAGCACTCATCGACGCACCTTGGTATCGAATAACAACTACAACACCCCTGGTCTTCGGATAAAACATGATGATTGCCAACTTGAAGTTCAGTCATAAGGTACTGCTTGCTGCATCGTTCGTCGTCGTCGCAGCGTTTTCCTCCTTTACGTTGTACAACGATTCGATCCAGGGCAAAACCATCCACACCAACCTTGAAGACCACCTTGAAGAAATGAGCAAAATCACGGCGAGTAGCGTTCAGGCCTGGCTATCTGGACGGGTATTGCTGGTTGATCATATTGCACAGACGGTTGCCAACGATCCAGCGGCGGAAAGCGTCACGCGCCTGCTGGAGCAGAGGTCATTGCTATCGACGTTTACCTTCACCTACCTAGGCAGTCGTGACGGTAGTTTCACCATCCGGCCAAAGGACGATTTACCCGCTGACTACGACCCGCGAACCCGGCCCTGGTACGCGGACGCGATGACTGCTGGGGGAACCACATTGACTGAGCCCTACCTTGACGTCACTACCGGCCAGTTGATGATGACGATTGCGACGCCGGTTAGTCATGACGGCCAGACTCTTGGGGTGGTGGGAGGCGACCTGACACTGGACACATTGGCGAAGATCGTCAGCTCGCTCGATCTGGGCGGAATTGGTTATGCCTTTTTGGTCAGCGCTGATGGCAAGGTGCTGGTCCACCCGGACAAAGATCTGGTGATGAAACAGCTGAGTGATATCTACCCGCGAAATACGCCGACTCTCAGTACCCGCATCAGTGAGACTGAGCAGGAGGGCAGTCCGCGGATTTTGATGTTCTCCCCGATCAAAGACCTGCCTTCGGTAAATTGGTATATCGGCTTGTCCATCGACAAGAACAAAGCCTACGAAGCGCTTGGAGACTTCCGCGCCTCTGCAATTTTGGCCACGGTGATTGCAGTGTTCATCACGCTGCTTCTGCTGGGCATGCTCATTCGCGTATTGATGCAGCCTTTGAGGCTGATGGGTAAAGCCATGCGTGATATTGCCCAAGGGGAGGGAGACCTTACCCGCCGTTTGAACGTTCACTCCAAGGATGAATTCGGCGAGCTGGCTCACGACTTCAACCTTTTCGTGGAGCGCATCCAACACTCAATACGTGAGGTGTCTTCTGCCACCGAACAGGTCAATGAAGTGGCCAAGCGAGTGATGCAGACCTCCTGCTCCTCCATGACAAACTCAGACGATCAGGCCAATCGTACCAATAGCATTGCAACTGCGATTAATGAGCTGGGGGCCGCGGCTCAGGAAATTGCGCGCAATGCTGGCGAAGCCTCAATCCAAGCCTCGGACGCCCGTCTTCAGGCCGAGGGCGGCCGTCAGGTGGTGACGCAGACGATGGATGCCATGAACGGATTATCAGGAAAAATCCGCGCGTCGTGCAGCAACATTGAAGCGCTCAATGGCAAGACGGAGAACATCGGACGCATACTTGAAGTGATCAAGGGCATTTCCGAACAGACCAATCTTCTGGCGCTCAATGCCGCCATCGAAGCTGCACGGGCGGGCGAGGCCGGTCGTGGTTTTGCCGTGGTAGCCGACGAGGTTCGTAGCCTGGCGTACCACACTCAGACGTCGGCCCAGGAAATCCACACGATGATTGAAGAGCTTCAGGTGGGCGCCCGGGAGGCGGTATCCACTATGAGCGAGAGTGAGCGCTACAGTCAGAACGGCGTGATTATCGCCAACCAGGCAGGTGAGCGACTGGGCAATGTCACTCAGCACATCGGCGACATTGACGGAATCAATCAGTCCGTGGCGACCGCAACTGAAGAGCAGACTGCAGTCATAGATTCGTTAAACGTTGATATCACGAAGATCAAAACCCTCAACCAGGAAGGCATGGAAAATTTCCGGGCTACCTTGCTTGCCTGTGACGAGCTTGAGCGACAAGCCACGCGACTCAAGCAGTTGGTGGATGGTTTTCGAACTTAGGACGTAGCACGGTGCCACTCCAGACAAACAGCGAGCGATGTCATGGATTCAAGCTCGCGAGAACAGCAGCTTTATACCCGCGGCGCCGAAGACTAACCCCAGGGTGCCTTCGATCCATCGGCGTGCCCGTCTATAACCTCGAATCATCGGTGCAGTGGAGAAGACGATCGCATAGCTGCAGAAGATAGTGATGCTCAGTACGGCGCAGCCAGCCAGGATAATCACAACTGTTTCAGGCGTCGCGTGTGGCCCCAGCCCCAGGGTCATGGTTGCGATCCAACCCAGCAGCGCCTTCGGGTTTGTGATGTGCATAAGCAGGCCGCGCCGGTAAAGGCCAAAGCCCGAAACGGTTGTCGCGGTAGCCAGTTCTTTTTGAAGGCGCTCGTCAGCGTTGAGGGCGGAGCGGCCAGCTTTGATGGCGAGGAAAAGCAGGTAAATCCCTCCGACTATTTTGAGGGCGAAGAGCGCCTGCGCGTATTGGGCCAGAATGGCTGATACGCCCGTGGCGGCCATTGATCCCCAGAAAAAAGAGCCACTGATTACACCAGCTGCCAGCATAAGCGCCGGTTTTCTGCCCTGGTGCATGGCGACGCCCATGATGCGCATGTTGCTGGGGCCAGGGCTTGCTGCTCCCACGATGTAGGCGGTGAATACAAGCAGGAGGTGGTGGAAATCAAATGACATTTGGAGCCCCTTGACGATACATGCCAGTCAGCAGATTAAGTGTTTGTAGCGTGCAAGTCATTCCGTCAGTTGCCCAAATCTCAGTCACTCGCCGCTAATGTCTTCTTGGGCCCTTGATGTTGGGGACATCCTTTTAGTACACAGCGTTTGCACCAATAACGCCCCCCAAAAAAAGGCGCTGGAGTAGCGCGGGTTATTGATCGGCAGCAGTGGACTTTTCGGTGACGCTAAATCCAGCTAACGGCCCTTGAAAAAAGAGGCGTCAGCCTCCTTTCAAAGACTCTCAGGGTCGCCAAAGAACATCTGAATCCGCGAACGCAGCCAGCGCTCACCCGGATCGTTGTCCTGCGAGCCGCGCCAGGCCATGTGCAGCTCGAAGGTTCGTGTCGGCAGCGGCGGGTCTTCGGCGCGTACGCCGCCGGCGGCGGTCAGTGCATCGGCGGTGTAGTCCGGCACGGTGGCGAGAATATCGGTGCCGGCCAACAGCGTTCCCAATCCATTGAACTGCGGAACCGCGAGCACTACGTGACGTTTGCGTCCGAGTTTCTCCAGTTCTTCATCGATGAAGCCGCTGAGGTCGCCGGCGAAGGACACCAGGGCATGGGGACGAGCGCAGAAATCGTCCAGGCTCAAGGCGCCAGGTACCGAATCGGCGCGCAGCAGTTTCGGCATGCTGCGTCGTAGGACTTTGCGTTTGGCGTTGGCGGGCAGATCGGTGGTGTAGCTGACGCCAATCGAGATTTCGCCCGACGCCAAAAGGCTCGGCATCAATAGATAGTTGACGCGTCGCACCACCAGCACGATGCCGGGGGCCTCGGCACGCAGGCGCTTCAACAGCATCGGCAGCAGGGCAAACTCGACATCATCCGAGAGACCGATGCGAAACACCGCGGTGCTGGTGGCCGGGTCGAATTCAGCGGCGCGACTGACAGCGGTCGAAATCGAATCCAGCGCCGGAGAGAGCAGGGCGAAGATTTCCACCGCCCGGGCCGAAGGCTCCATGCTGCGGCCGGTACGCACAAACAGCGGGTCGTCGAACAGGCTGCGCAGGCGTGATAGCGCCGCACTGATGGCCGGCTGACCGAGAAACAGCTTCTCCGCCGCGCGAGTCACGCTGCGCTCATGCATGAGGGTTTCGAACACGATCAACAGGTTCAGGTCGACACGACGCAGGTCATTACGATTCATCTGGAGTCCTGGCAGAGTCAGCAAACTTGACGAGAGCGGCCATATGAGAACAATGGCCGGCATGAATCTTACGGGGAAAGGCTGTTACTCTGCACCGAGTAATTCATTTTTCCCACAATGCGGGTTCGGTTTTCTACGTTGATGGACGTATTGCCGGGGCTGCGGAATCAATGACAGGCATGTCGACTATTAATAGCCACTGATGGTCTTGGCCAGAAAGCCCAGATAGAGTTCAGGGCATTAGAGGTTACTTTGACGAGGTTTGCGATGTCCCGCACGATCCGTTTTCACAAGTTTGGTCCTGCCGAGGTGCTCAAATGCGAAGAGCATGCGGCAGCTCTGCCAGCGCCGGGCGAAGTGCAGGTGCGTGTCGAAGCGATCGGCATCAGTTGGTATGACATCCTCTGGCGCCAGAACCTGGCGTCTTCCCATGCCCGGTTGCCATCAGGCCTTGGCCATGAAATGGCCGGCGTGGTCACCGCCGTCGGCGAAGGTGTCGATGATCTGGCCGTGGGTGACAAGGTCGCCAGCTTCCCGGCAGAAAGTCCCAATGACTATCCCGTCTACGGCGAGCAGATCGTTCTGCCGCGTTCGGCGCTGACGCGCTATCCGGATGTGCTCAGCCCGATCGAAGCGGCAGTGCATTACACGCCGCTGTTGGTTGCCTACTTTGCATATGCCGATCTGGCACGGGTCAAACCCGGCCAGTTTGCACTGGTCACCGATGCGAGCCATTGTGCCGGCCCGTCCTTCGTACAACTGGGCAAGGCCTTGGGTGTGCGGGTCATTGCCGCGACCAAAACGGCCAGCGAGCGCGAGTACCTGTTATCCCTGGGTGCCGAGAAGGTGATCGTCACTGAAGAGCAGGACCTGCTCATGCAGATCAACAAGCTCACCGACAACCGCGGTGTCGACGTGGTATTCGACGGCCTCGGTGGTCCGCAGATGTCGATGCTCGGTGACGTGCTGGCGCCTCGTGGCAGCCTGGTGCTGTATGGCCTGCAAGGCGGTAACCAGACGCCGTTCCCGGCCTGCGCAGCATTCCAGAAAAACATTCAGTTCTTCGTGCACTGCATCGGTAACTTCACCGGCAAACCGGAACTGGGGATCATTCAGGACCAGGTCGCACTGCAGCGGGCCTTACGCGATATCAACCAGTTGACGGCTGATCGTGTACTGCTGCCACTCAAGACCCGGGTCTTCCCGTTTAGCGAGTTTGTCCAGGCGCACCGTTACATGGATGAGTGTCCGTGTCACGAGCGAGTGGCGCTTCAAGTAGAACCTGCATGACGCTTGCGCAAGAGTCCGTGTTGACGGACTCTTGCGTTTTTGTTGGACGGGCAGTCCTCTCCTGCCTCTTTGTTCTCTTCCGGTTCAGCAACTGAACTGGTTTTTGCTCCTGATCTGTATCTTCTAATCATCATATAAGCCCTGATAATTGCATGATTAATTTCATCTCAAGGAATGAGTCATGGCTGGGCCTATCTTTTTAACGGGCACGGGTTTGGGTGCTATGCATACGGACCATTGCTCACCTGCACCTTCTGTTAAAACACGGCAAGTAAGCGATTCGCGTGTTAGTTACGGAAGTATTGCCCTGTTCTGGTTTCTTTATTTTTCGTACTCATTGTCTGTGGGACGTTGTCGGAATAGTCCTAGGCCGTCCCCTCGGGCCGCCGGAACTCTTTGTCTCGGGGGTTGTGGGCGGTCGGCGCATTCGCGAGTGTTATTTCTTTAACAATCGTTTCAAATGGTTACCACTATCAAAGTGTTAGCATTTGACAGCAGATACTCACGATAAGCCGTAATCAGCCATCACCAATCGCAGGTCGTACAAGCAAATGATTGTTTGTTCGAAGCCGACTTTTTAATATCAGGTATATGACGATGAGCACAACTCATGATCAAGCGATGAACTATGTCTATCAGCAAGTTTTGCAGCGGTTGCTGAGTTTCTTTTCGCGCGCGGAACGCACTGCATTGCAGCTGTTGATCCAGCGTCTGGTGGTGGCTGCCGGGGGAATGGAGAGAATCGGTACTTACAAGGTGCTGATGATGCACTCGGGAACGCGCGACAGTTGCTACACATTGGCATTCCTGCGTGCCGCACAGTTGAGTATCGCGGGCAGAGCGCCAACGACCTTCCAGCTGCGTGTCGCCACGCTACGTCTGGGCGGGACGACGCCGACGGTCATGGAGCATATCCATGGGAGCTACGGTGCCCTGTTTGTCTACGACGATCCTCGGGTCGAGGTGGTGATGGTCGACAACCGCGAGGTGGTGCCTTTCAGCCATTTGACACCGATGTCTGAGGCTGGCCGCGATTTGAATCGCACCAACATGCTGATGCTCGGCCATTTGCGAGGGGCTGATGGGGTGTTTGAAGCGTGTGGCGACGGCTATCTGGCGACAGGCGAGTTTTACGCGCAGATGGCCCGATGGGAGGGCGGTGTCGATGCGTTGATCAGCGGTGAAACCGTGCGCCAGCAGAAGCTGTTTTTGGCCGGTCTGATGCGCGAGGCACAAAAGGCCAGCCTGCCGGCGATCACTCATCCGGCCTTCAGTTATGAAGGATTGTTTTCAACGCTCGATCAGCTGGGCGGCGATTGTTATCGCGAGCTTTATGCTGGCCATGAAACGGTCGAGTGGCGGCCACGCGAGAGTTTTGAGACGCGACGCGGCGCAGACTACATCGATATCCAGGACCTGGTGACCGGCAACATGGAAGAGCGCTGGCCATTACTGACCGACTTTCTCGGGCTGCAACCGGATGAAATTGACGTTCACCTGCGCGAAAACGAATTCGCCAGTCCTTTGCTCTCTGCCCATTTGCGGGGCTTGCAGGCCTGCTACGTGAACGGCCTGGCCTACGAAAGCGGATTCAGCGAGTACGTACAACGGGCGTTGTTGAAAATGCGTAAACGACGTTTGCCCGAGCGGCTTTGTGAGCAGGTGCTGGAGGTCTACGGCAATCCGCAGGCAACGGTCGAGCTTCGGAGCCAGGCGTCGGCCGAGGCTCAACAAGTACTGGGGCTCAATGAAACACAACAGCTGTGCCTGCTTTTCGCCCCCTTTGTCGACGCCGGTGCCGGGCTCGAGCACTTTTTGCGCCGCTGCCATCCCGGCATGTTGGTGGCGATGCCCGAGCTGCACAAAGCGATGCAGGGCTACACCGCCCCTGAGCAAGTCATGCAATGGATGATCGACGTCAGTGGTTTGTCCGTCAGCCTGATCCGCAAACTCTACGGCATGCGTTCGGTGTCCGGGGGCGGACTCGAGGCGGGGGATTCGGGCTTGAGTGCTGAAGGCGCAGGAGCATCCGAGGTGGGTGACGCGCTGAGTGAACGGTCAGCGAGACGTTGAAGGAGTCCGGTTTGACCGATTCAAAAAACACCTGCACAGCGATTGGCCAGTGTTCATGAAGGGGCAAAGGGAAACCGATTTTGCTTACCAGGCCGTGTACCGATACCTGACCAGCCTGATCAATGAAATGGCGACTGAAGCACCGATCAAACTGCCTTCGCTAAGGCAGCTGGCAGACCGGTTGAACGTGTCGATTTCAACGATTCAGTACGCCTATTCGCTGCTGGAGAAAGAAGGGCGGGTGTATTCGGTAGCAAAGTCCGGTTACTACGCGTTGCCGGTTTCCTTGAACATGTCGTTCAGCAGCGGCAACGATCTGCTTGAAACGGTCTATGTCAGCGCGAGGCGTCCGGGGATGCTGGTCCTGAGTATCGATGAGCCGGCGCTTCTGCAGTCGCTGGACAGTCCACTGTTACTGCTGGAGCGGGAATTGGTGCGCCAGTATCCGCGCCAACCGCAGCTGCACTCGCAGCCGTGTGGCGAGCTGGAGTTACGCACCGCGCTGGCGGCACGCTACACCACTTCACCGGCACGCTGCTGGCACGCTGATGATGTTTACATTGGTGCCGACTGGCGGGGTGTGCTGGAAATACTGATCGCAGTGCTCGAGCTCAAGGATGCGACCGTGCTGGTGGAGTCGCCCTGCGACTGGGCCATTTTGCGTTTGTTCCAGACCGCTGGCGTGCAGGTAATCGAATTGCCGATAGACAGCAACGGCTGCCTTGACCTTGAGTTGCTCGAGCATTTGCTCCAGACCGAGGCGGTTCGCCTGGTGGTGCTGTCGTCGGGCGTGAGCATGCCGCGCGGCAGCCTGATGCCGTCGGACAACCGACAGTCCACCGCTGAGCTGTTGGAGCAACACGGCAGTTGGGTACTGGAAAACGACATGTACGGCGAGCTCGCTCATGAGCCGAATGAAAGTCGTTTTCGCGATGTACTCGATCCTGATCGCCTGATCGTGTTTTCCACCTTCGAAAAACTCATGGGACCCGAGGCGCCTTACGGTTATCTGCTTTCACGGCATTTGAGCGCGCAATTGCAGCGACATTTTTTGCTGCGCTCGTTTCGCCTGTCGCCAATTCGTCAGAAAGCCATCGCACGTTTGTACAGCAGCGGCCGAATCGACCAGCACTTGCTGGTGCTGCGGCGGCTGTTGAAAGAGCGGAAAAGCCGCATGATCCGGATGCTGCAGGACCGTCTGAGCGACTCGCTGGAGTTTGTCGAGCCGGCGGGCGGGGCGACGATCTGGGCGCGCTCGTTACGACCGGTCGATGTGCGGCGGGTCTTCCAGCGCATGCTCAAACAACAGGTGGTGATTGCGCCCGGTGAACTGTTCAGCCTGCATGGGCTGCATTCGCAGCACGTCAGGCTCAGCCACACATTCAGCGGGCAGCATGATCTGGAGGCTGCATTGACGATGCTGGCAGATGCGTTGAGGCTTGAACTCCTCGATTGACCGGGCGTCAATATACCCAGCTGACGTCTGGATAGATTTTGTCTGGATAGATATCGTCGCTCTCTGGTCAAACTGCCAGTAAACTGCCTCCCCATTCCTGAACCACTCTTTTTCAGAGGTTTTGCATGACACTCAGTCCTTTTGCGGGCAAACCGGCACCCGTAGAGTTGTTGGTCGACATCCCGCGACTGGTAACGGCCTATTACACCGGCCAGCCCGATGCCTCTGTTTCGACCCAGCGCGTTGCGTTTGGTACTTCAGGCCATCGTGGCAGCTCGTTCGAGCTGAGTTTCAACGAATGGCACGTTCTGGCCATCAGCCAGGCCATCTGCCTGTATCGCGAAGCCCAGGGCATCGACGGCCCGTTGTTTGTTGGCATCGACACCCACGCGCTATCGACGCCGGCTGGCGCCAGTGCGCTGGAAGTCCTCGCCGCCAATGGCGTGACCGTGATGATTGCCGAAGGCGACGAGTACACGCCGACGCCGGCTATTTCCCACGCAATTCTTTGCTACAACCGCGGCCGCACATCGGGGCTGGCGGACGGCATCGTTATCACGCCGTCGCATAACCCACCGCAAAGCGGCGGTTACAAGTACAACCCCACCAACGGTGGCCCGGCTGACACCCACATCACCAAGTGGATCGAGGCCAAGGCCAACGAGTTGCTCGCCAACAAGCTTGCCGGTGTCAAACGCATCAGTTACGAGCAGGCACTCAAGGCCAGCACCACCCATCGTCACGACTACCTCAATACCTACGTCGCCGATCTGGTCAACGTGATCGACTTCGACGCCATCCGTGGCGCCAACCTGCGCCTGGGCGTGGATCCGCTGGGCGGAGCAGGGGTGCGCTACTGGTCGGCCATTGCCGAGCATTACCGCCTGAACCTTGAGGTGGTGAACACCCAGGTCGACTCAACGTTCCGTTTCATGTCCGTCGACTGGGACGGTCAGATTCGCATGGACCCATCGTCGAGCTATGCCATGCAAGGCCTGATCGGTCTGAAAGAGCGTTTCGACGTGGCGTTCGCCTGCGACCCGGACCACGACCGTCATGGCATCGTCACTCCGTCCGGTGGCTTGCTGGCACCGAACAACTACCTGGCCGTGTCCATCGACTATCTGTTCCAGAACCGTCCGCAATGGCGCGCCGATGCGGCGGTGGGTAAAACCGTGGTCAGCAGTGGCTTGATCGACCGCGTTGCCAAGCGCCTGAATCGTCGTCTGTTTGAGGTGCCAGTCGGTTTCAAATGGTTTGCCGATGGCCTGTTCAATGGTTCGCTGGGTTTTGGCGGCGAAGAAAGTGCCGGTGCCTCGTTCCTGCGTAAGGATGGCGGAGTCTGGAGCACTGACAAGGACGGCCTGATTCCAGCCTTGCTGGCGGCTGAAATGACTGCTCGCACAGGGCGTGATCCAAGCCAGGCTTATCGCGCACTGACCGATGAACTGGGTGAGCCGTTCTCGGTACGCGTCGACGCCAAGGCCAACCCTGAGCAAAAAGCCTTGCTTGGCAAGCTGTCACCGGACCAGGTCAAGTCGACACAACTGGCTGGCGAAGCGATCCAGAGCATTCTCAGCAAGGCGCCGGGTAACGACCAGGCAATCGGCGGCCTGAAAGTCATGACCGAAAATGGCTGGTTTGCGGCACGTCCTTCGGGCACCGAGGATATCTACAAGATCTACGCCGAAAGCTTCATTGGCGACGATCACCTCAAGCAGTTGGTCAGCGAAGCCCAGACACTGGTGGATAGCGCGATCAGCACGAAATAATCGAGGACTCTGTGGCGAGATACCAGTCAGTTAAGGTGCGCAACCTGTGGGAGCGAGCTTGCTCGCGATGACGGTTTTACATTCGGCATCAATGTTTACTGTTACACCGCAATCGCGAGCAAGCTCGCTCCCACATTTGATCTTTGCTGTTTCRAACCTGGTGTTGGCTTAACTGACTGGCATTAGGGAAAGCCCCCTCGCCACAATGACAACACGTAAAAAAGGGTGACCAAAACGGTCACCCTTTGTTCACCCAGCGTTTAGTACCTCAAGCCAGATCCACCAACACGATTTCACTGTCCTCGATGGCGGTCACTCGCAGCACCTGTTCCTGCGCAACTGCTACACCGTCTCGAGCTTGTGCACGCAAGCCATTGACTTCAATGACTCCGGTGGCAGGCACCAGGTACGCCCGGCGGCCGTTGTCCAGTTGATACTCGGCGGTTTCGCCAGCCTTCAGGTTTGCCGCCACCAACCTTGCATCGGCGCGGATCCGCAGGCTTTGGTCGTCGCCGGCCTTGCCGCTGGCCAGGGTCACGAAACCTTCGCGGTGACCTTTGGGAAACGGTTTGGCGCCCCAGGACGGTGCCAGCCCGGTTTCATTCGGGATGATCCAGATCTGGAAAATCTTCGTCGCCGTCGACTCCAGGTTGTACTCGCTGTGAGCAATCCCGGTGCCGGCGCTCATGACCTGTACATCACCTGCCTCGGTGCGGCCCTTGTTACCCAGATTGTCTTCATGGGTGATCGCACCTTCGCGAACGTAGGTGATGATTTCCATGTCCCGATGCGGGTGTTTCGGGAATCCGGTACCCGGTTCAA
Source organism: Pseudomonas sp. 05N431 (assembly GCF_056397005.1). Taxonomy (NCBI): domain Bacteria; kingdom Pseudomonadati; phylum Pseudomonadota; class Gammaproteobacteria; order Pseudomonadales; family Pseudomonadaceae; genus Pseudomonas; species Pseudomonas sp. 05N431. The sequence goes on along the minus strand of NZ_JBFTMN010000001.1, from coordinate 295,761 downwards.
TCACATCGTCGTTCCACACCCGCAGGTTGCCCCAGTTCATGCGCTTGGGGTCATGGTACTCGGCGAACGAAAAGTGGTGATGGGCATCCAGCCAGCCATGATGGGCGCCGCCCAGGGATTTGAAGGGTCTGAGTTCAAGCATGATCGTCTCCTGTAAAGGTTCGTCATGGGGCGGAACACTTGAGCCGCAAAACGAGAACCGGTGGTTGATGGCAAGCATCATCTATCAGTCAACAATCGATAAAAAGCGTAAAAACTGCCTTAATCTGATCGGTTTATTAGATATAAATCGAAGGCTAAACTCTACGTCTCAGCATTCACTTCATCGCTTAAACCAATGATGGATAAGCATTTGACTAGAACTCGCCGGCAAATGAAGACACCATAGCCTGCAACAGCCTCACACCCTGGAGTCAGCGTGCCGCGTCACAATCCCGATCTTCCTTCCGAGCTTTTGCCCCTGGCCGAGATGCCGTTGCTCAAACGCCTGGCCGCACGTTTTTTTGGCCACGGCCTCAATCGCCTGCGCGCGCAGCATCGGGCGTCATGGCTGCATGGCCAGGCCGACGGCTTTCGCAGCGGTCATAGCGCCGGTGTCGACTACGGCTACAAGGAAGGCAAGCTGGATGGAATAGAGGAAGGCCGTCAAGTACTGCTGATTCGCGACAGCCGATCCACCGAGCATCCGGCGCCGCGCATTGATGAAAACCTGTTCGACGACTGGCGGCTGCCGCTGAGTGCAGAAATCAAGAAACGCATGAAGGCCGATGTCGCCCGTTTGTTGCCGGAGTCGGCGCAGCCGAGCGCCGCACAGTGGAAGATGATCTTCAGCGACACCCCGTCGACTTCGGTGATTGCCGGAGCGGGCGCCGGGAAGTCGACGACCTTGGCGCTGCGCATTTTGCTGCTGACTCATTACCTGGGGTTTGAACTCGATTCGTTGACCGTGGTGACGTTCACCCGCGAATCACGCAAGGACTTCATCAACAAGCTGATCGGGCTGTTTTCCGTGTGGGGCCGAGCGCTCTCCCAGAAAGACGCCCGCGACCTGGTGCGAACCTTCCACTCACGCATTCTGCCGATGGTCCGCAGCCTGCCGGGATTCGAGCGGCTGCAAGCCTTCGAAAACCTCAACGGCCGTTCGCTGTTCGATGACGCAGAGGTCGACAGCAACCCGTTCGATCTGCGGATCAACGACACCCAGCGTCAACAGCTCAATGCCTGTTTTCACCGGCTGTTTACTCAAAACGAGCGCTTTCGCGAACTGATCACACCGCTGTCCCGTCATGCCTTGCAGCTCAAGGAGCTGGAGCGCGATCACCCGGATGTGCAAAAACGCATGGCGGTGACCGAGCTGGCGGCCAAGCGCGATGAAGAACTCTGCGATGTCGTCGAAGATCTCTGGATCCGCGCAGGCGCCTGGCCGATCAAAGGCATTGAGCCGAGCCGCCAGACATTCGAGATCAACGGTTCGACCTTCCACTGTCACGGTTACATCCCGACGCTCGACGCCTGGGTGGTTCTAGGCTTCGACCCTCGTGAAAACCCGCAAGTCAGCCGTCCCAGTGCCAAACTGACGGTTCGCGCCGAATGGGCAGTCAAACGCACCCTGTTTCAAGCTTTCTGTCGTAAGCCTTTGATTTGGCTAGATAGCTATGAATCTTCAAAGCGCGTTTTGGCCACGTTGGCAGGGGATGCCAGCGCTGGACCGGGGTTCGATTACAAGGTCAAGGGCGAACTGGGCTCCGCGCCGCTGCTCGATTGTTTTGTCGCGGCGGCCAGCTTTATCGAAAACCTTGGGCTGGATGTTCCGGCTGCCGTGGGCCAGATGAGTTTCGCCAAGGACGATCCGGACCGTTTGTTCTTTGAAGCGCTCAGCCTGTACTGGCGAGCCCTGGAAGATCATTTGCTGGATCAGTCGCCGCCGGTGATGACCTATAACCGGATGTTCGCCTTGTTCAGCGAACATTCGCCAGAAAACTTCAAACTGCTGAGCGACGAGTTGCTGCGACCGATGTCGCACTTGATGATCGACGAATTTCAGGACGTTTCCCCGCAAATTGTCTCCTGGATTCGTGCAACCCTGACGGAAATTCGCAGCCGTGGTCCGGCCATGCACATCGGGCGCGGGTCGCAACGCTCGTCGCTGCTGTGCGTCGGCGACGACTGGCAGTCGATCTATGGGTGGCGCGGCAGTTCGCCGAAGTACTTTATGGAGTTCAACAAGGAATTTCCGTCGCCCGCTACCACGCGGGTAATGCTCAGCGAAAACTACCGCAGCCATCAGCACATCATCGACGCAGCCGAGCATATCGTGCGCGCCGCACCGGCAATTCCCGGCAAAAAAGCCAAGGCCAGTGGCAAGCCTGGGGAACTGCTGCCGGTCAACGTCCATGATCGGGATGATTCGGCCATGGCCAAGCGTCTGACGGAACACTATCGAAACGGTGATTCAATCTTGATGCTTTATCGAAAAAGTAGCGATAAGCCATTGATTGAAGAGCATATTTCACCTGTAGTTAATGCCGATTCTAGCTTGCCGTTCGAGGCTCGACGGCTCAAGCAACTGACCTATCACAGTGCCAAGGGGCTTCAGGCAGACGCGGTATTCCTGCTCGGCGATTGCCAGCACCTGACCAGTTCGCCGTACAAGAATCAGGTCTATCGCATGGCTGGCTTGGGCAAGGACGGCGACGCGGAGCCTTATGACAGTGCGCAGAAAGACGAGATTCTGCGGTTGGCTTACGTTGGCATCACCCGGGCAGTGAAGCACTGCTATTGGTATGTCGATGGCCAGGACAGTCAATCGGTCAATATGCCCAAGGCATCCGACAGGATCGCGCAGGGCAAGCCTTTCTTCGCCGATCAGCGAGTTGGCAAACTGTCGGTCTGAACAGGGCGGCGCAGAAATCTGGAATACCTTCGAACATAAAAAAGCCCACGCTGCGTGGGCTTTGATATCAAAGGGTTGTGGTTCAAGAAGCACTTTTCAGGGCAAGAGGAGGCGCAAAGGTTTCAAGCTCATCCTCCACGGCTTCGATTATTCGCTCGACATCGGCGGCGTTCATCACGGTAGCGCAGGGAATTCCGGCAATGGCGATCATGGTCTCGCCACTGGCACGATCAAACAACCGGGCAATCATGCTGTCCGGGGCATCCATGCTCGCCTCGAATCCCATGGGATGAAAATACCAGCGCATCAGCTGGCAGGCGTTTGGAAACGTGACCTTGCTCAACGACACTCTATTCATGTGTTGCCCGCCTTGTTCATCGAGCGCGTCCTTTAGCCCGTGTTTAGGAGGGATGAGCCCTCATTGGCCCAACCGTTTGAATTTTAAAAATAGCACTCGTTGGTGAAAGAGCCGTGAAATTTTCAGGCCGTTTGGCGATTGAAGCGTTTCCATTGATCTGGATCATGTTCTGTTGATCATCGGGCAAAGCGCTTAATGCCTGTCAGTTAAGGAAGTACCTTCCTTGAAACGAAGCAAGTCTGGTGTGGGAGCGAGCTTGCTCGCGATAGCGCTGGGACAGTCAACATTGATGTCGAATGTAAAACCGCCATCGCGAGCAAGCTCGCTCCCACATTTGATCTTTGTTGTTTCGAACCTTGTGTTCGCTTAATCGATTGGTGGTGGTTGAGTTGAGCATTGAAGCCTTGGCCGAAGTTCGGCAAGCTCGGTTTTTCTGCCGTTGAGTGCCCTATGCCTGCCTATGATGATGGTCCGCTGCAAACTCAGGCCACTGGCGAAACCGTGCTGCGTTATCACTTGTGCTGGAAGCACCGGGACCTGGACGGCGTCATGGCGTTGTATCACCCGGACATCCAGTACAACGACTTTTTCCAGAACCGCACGCTCGGCTTGAGTGAGCTGCGCGAGTACGTGCGCAGCAGCATGCCGCGTGATCCGGATGAGGCGCTGGAGCATTCGGACCGGATTCGCCTGGACGGCAACGCTGCGTTCATTCAGTACCGGGTGACGTTACGCGGCGGCGAAGGCTTGGTGTCGTTTCGCTCCAGCGAGGCGATCACCGTTCGCGACGGGTTGATCTGGCGCGTCAATGAATACGCCTCCCTGGTGCACGAACAGGCACCCAGCAAATCGGCCGGCAGCTCGCGCCCGGCGGTCAGTCGATTGGGGCTTTCGCCGCGGCAGCTGAGCTTCATGGCTGAGGACCTGCAACAGTACTTCGAGCGTCAGCAACCTTATCTCGACCCGGAACTCGATCTGCAACGGGTGGCGAAGGAGTGTGGCTACAGCCGCAATCAGATTTCCTATCTGCTGAACCAGGTGCTCGGCCAGAGCTTTTACCGTTACGTGAACCAGGCACGCCTGCGGCACTTGCTGGCGACGCTGGACACGGCAACGCCGCCGCTACGGATCGACGAGCTGGCGTTCGCCGCCGGTTTCAATTCGCTTTCGGCGTTCTACAGCTGCTTTCGCCAGCACACCGGCCTGTCACCCAAGACCTACGCCAAACAAGTTTCCTTGCGTGCACGCGCGCAAGACAGCCACTGAACCAACGCACTAGGATCGACGCCATCGAAGTTTGAGTGGCGGAGTCTTGCATGCCGGCGTGGCGCACTATCAGTTTGTGGATGGACCAGCTTGAGGAGCCGTTGCTGGCGCGACCGTCGCTTGAGCAGGATCTGGATGTCGATGTCGCAATCATCGGTGCCGGCTACACCGGCCTCTGGACCGCTTACTACCTCAAGCGTCTGGCACCCGACCTGAAGATCGCCATCATTGAAGCCAGGACCGCCGGTTTCGGTGCATCGGGGCGCAATGGCGGTTGGTTGATGGGCAATCTGCTGGGCGAGGACCGTTTACTCGCAGGCTTACCGGCTGAGCAGCGCCGCGCTTCTTTTGATTTGCTGCACCGCATTCCCGATGAAGTGGAAGTCGTCCTTGAGCGTGAAGGCATCGATTGCGATTTTCGCAAGGGAGGGGTGCTTTACTGCGCGGCCCGTTATCCCGAACAGGAAAGCAGCCTGCGCCGCTATCTGGACTCGCTCTACCGTCAGGGCCTGAACGAAGCCGATTACCGCTGGCTCAGCCCCGAGCAACTCGTTCAACAGATCCGTGTCGCCAAACCCTATGGCGGAGTTTATGCGCCACATTGCGCAACGATCCAGCCGGCGAAGCTGGTGCGTGGTCTGGCGCAGACGGTGGAGCGCATGGGCGTCAACATCTACGAAAACAGCCCGGTCACACAGTGGCAGTCCGGCCATTTGCGCACCGCCAAAGCGTCGGTTCGCAGTCGCTGGGTCGTGCCGGCCGTGGAAGGCTACGCCGTGACGCTGGCGCCGTTGGGGCGTTATCAATTACCGGTGCAGAGCTTGCTGGTGGCGACCGAACCTTTGTCTGCCGCGACCTGGGACCAGATTGGCCTGAACCGTGGTCAGGCGTTCAGCGAAAGTAGCCGTCAGGTGACTTACGGCCAGCGTACCGCCGACAACCGGCTGGTGTTCGGTGCCCGTGGCGGCTATCGGTTTGCCGGCAAGCTACGCCACGACTTTGACCTGACCCGCAATGAAGTCGAGTTGCGCCGCTACCTGTTTGGCGAGCTTTTCCCGCAGTTGAAGCATGTCGAAATCACCCATTCCTGGGGCGGCAACCTCGGCATGTCCCGACGCTTCAAGCCGCACATGCTCTGTGATCAGCGCAGCGGCATCGCCTTGTCTGGCGGTTATGGCGGCGAGGGAGTCGGCGCAAGCCATCTCGGCGGCAGGACCCTGGCAGACCTGATCCTTGGACGCGACACCGAGCGGGTCCGTCAGCCTTGGGTCATCACGCAGGGCGGTCTCGACGCGCTCAAAGCCTGGGAACCGGAGCCGCTGCGCTGGCTGGGCTACAACGCGATCATTCGTAGTTTCATCCATGAAGACCAGACCCTGGCCGACCCGACCAGTGCGCCATGGCGCCGCAGACTGGCCTCTCGGGTCGGGGGTTTCATGGAAGGTTTCATGCAGTAAACGCCGTACCTGCGTCTTGATTTTCTGATCCTCTGATCACCCGAAAACCTGCCAATAAAAACGCCATACAGGAATCGAATCATGATCCGTACCCCCAAAGCTTCATCAATGAAGGCTCCGTTGTTGCTGGCGCCGCTGATGCTCGTTGCGTCACTCAGTCAGGCCGCCGAAACCGTCAAGATCTACAACTGGTCGGACTACATCGCCCCGGACACGATGAAAAACTTCCAGGCACAAACCGGCATCGGTTTCAGCTATGACGTCTACGACAGCAATGAAACCCTCGACGGCAAGTTGATGACGGGCAAATCGGGGTACGACGTGGTGTTTCCGTCCAACCATTTCATGGCACGGCAGATCGAGGGCGGGGCGCTGAAGAAGCTCGACAAGGGCCAACTGCCAAACTGGAAAAACCTCAACCCGGTATTGCTCAAGGCCCTGCAAAACAACGATCCGGGTAACGAGCACGGTTTCCCGTACCTGTGGGGCAGCACTGGTATTGGCTACAACATCGCCAAGGTCAAAGCGGTGCTTGGTGACAACGCACCGGTGGATTCCTGGGACCTGATCTTCAAACCCGAGAACATGCGCAAGCTGCAGAAGTGCGGGGTGGCGATCCTCGATAACGGTCCGGAATTGCTGCCGGCCGCATTGAACTACCTGGGCCTGCCGCACCACAGCAAGAACCCGGCGGACTACAAAAAAGCTGAAGAGCTGCTGATGAAGGTCCGGCCTTACGTCAGCTATTTCCATTCATCCAAATACACCAGCGACCTGGCCAACGGTGATATCTGCGTGGCGGTGGGCTTCTCCGGCGACATCCTGCAAGCCGAAAGCCGCGCCAAGGAAGCCAAAAATGGCGTGGACATCGGTTACTCGATTCCCAAGGAAGGCGCAGCCATCTGGTTCGACATGGTCGCGATGCCGGCCGACGCCCCGGATGAAAAGACCGGTTACGCCTTCATGAACTACCTGCTGCGCCCGGACGTCATGGCCGGTATCAGCAATTACGTGCACTACGCCAATGGCAACGAACAGGCCGACAGCCTGATCGACCCCGCCATCAAGAGCGACACCAAGGTGTATCCGAGCCCGGAAATGATGGGCAAGCTGTTTGCCCTTGAAGCCATGCCACTGAACATCGACCGGGTCCGCACACGGTTGTGGAACAAGATTCGGACCGGGAGTTGAGGGGTTACATCTGGTTGAGCATAGCACCAGCCTGAATGTCGTTATCGTTGTAAGTTCCGAGCCTCCTATGAATGGATGAAGGGGCAAGGAATGCCTGTTTCAACGAAGGCTGGACGATTGCGCAAGGGACGGGTGTCGGAGGCTGGGCGGATTTACTTGCTGACTGCTGTCGTCCATCAGCGCCATCCGGTTTTTGCGGATTGGCGCTTGGGGCGGTTGGTAGTGGAGCAACTTAAGCTTGCTCAGGAAGATGACTGGGCAGATTTCTTGACCTGGGTCGTGATGCCAGATCATTTTCATTGTCTGCTTGAACTGCGAGAAAAGACGTTGGCGCAAGTGATGCGTCGTATCAAGTCGCGCAGTAGTTTGGCTGTGAATCAGGCATTGGGGCGTAAAGGGCGTTTGTGGCAGAAGGGGTATCACGATCGCGCTGTTCGCAGGGATGAAGACGTGAAAACCCTTGCACGATACGTCATTCAAAATCCGATTCGTGCCGGATTGGTTCAGCGGGTTCATGATTATCCGTTATGGGATGCGTGCTGGCTCTAATGCCGAGGCGCCTGGATTTACGACTGCTTCGCAGCCGAACGCGGCCTGCGGCCGCTGCTACAGGGTTGTGTACACCGCAGCTTTTGTAGCAGCTGGCGCAGCCGGCGTTCGAGTGCGAAGCGCTCGCCAATGCGAACGCCCCGGTGAATCTGACGCACCGCGGCGYCTGGWTTTACGACTGCTGCGCAGCCGAACGCGGCCTGCGGCCGCTGCTACAGGGTTGTGTGCGTGCCGGGGCTTTTGTAGCAGCTGGCGCAGCCGGCGTTCGAGTGCGAAGCGCTCGCCAATGCGRACGACYCRGTGARYCTGACGCACCGCAGGGTATGGTTTTACCACTGCTTCGTAAACCCGGTAGTTAATGCACTTGAATCCGAACATTTACTGCGCGCATTGAGTGGAAGTGGGTGAAAAGAACCACATAAAACTGCGACGTAGTAATCAAATACAACTGTACTGTTATTTAATATTTAAATAGAAGATTGTCCGACAATCCTATTGGGGGATTGAACTACAAAGATTATTTCGACTCGCCGGTCATTGTTTCCGGGAGTTTTGTGGAACAGTTCAATTTGACGTCAAAAAAGTAGTAGACGTTTGATTTCGAAATGTGTCAGCTTTCTTACGCCTTCATTGGGCGAGTGATAGGACGATCTCGCCAGAGATTGTCGCTGTCTGACAAAAACTGTTCCATTGCTAAACAAGGAAGTGTGTTTATGTCGAAAGTAAAAGTGAACGCTATTGACTCACTGGCCGCCACAAGTAACGCCTGGTCGCAGATCGATAGTTTCAGCCATCAGTATGACCGTGGCGGCAATCTTACGGTCAATGGCAAACCCTCCTACTCGGTAGATCAAGCCGCGACGCAACTGCTGCGTGATGGTGCCTCCTGGCACGATCTCAACGGCAGCGGCAAGATCGAACTCACCTACACGTTTCTGACCGCACCGACGTCGAACTTCAGCGGTCTGGGCGTTACCGGCTTTAGCCAGTTCAGCTCCTTGCAGAAGGCTCAGGCCGTACTCGCCATGCAATCCTGGGGCGACGTTGCCAATGTCACGTTCACTGAAGCCGCCAAGGGCGGTGACGGTCACATGACCTTTGGCAACTACAGTGGCGGCCAGGAAGGTGCAGCAGCATTCGCCTTCCTGCCGGGTACCGAGCCTGGCTATGACGGCCAATCGTGGTACCTGACCGGCAGTGGCTACAACGTCAACAAAACCCCGGGCGTGAACAACTACGGTCGTCAGACCCTGACTCACGAAATCGGGCACACCCTCGGTCTGTCTCACCCCGGCGACTACAACGCCGGCGAAGGCAACCCGACCTACAACGACGCGTCCTATGGCCAGGACACGCGCGGCTACAGCCTCATGAGTTACTGGAGTGAAAGCAACACCAACCAGAACTTCAGCAAGGGCGGTGTCGAGGCTTATTCGTCCGGTCCGTTGATGGACGATATTGCTGCGGTGCAGAAGCTCTACGGCGCCAACATGAGCACCCGTACCGGTGACACCACCTACGGCTTCAACTCCAACGCCGGCCGCGATTTCTACAGCGCGACCTCGTCGTCGGACAAAGTCGTGTTCTCGGTGTGGGACGCGGGCGGCAAGGACACCCTGGACTTCTCCGGCTTCACCCAAAACCAGAAGATCAACCTCAATGAGGCCTCGTTCTCCGATGTTGGTGGCATGGTAGGTAACGTTTCCACTGCCAAGGGTGTGACCATCGAGAACGCCATCGGTGGCTCGGGCAACGACTTGCTGATCGGTAACAGCGTGGCCAACGAGCTCAAGGGCGGTGCCGGTAACGACATCATCTACGGCGCCGGTGGCGCGGACAAACTCTGGGGTGGCAGCGGTTCCGACACCTTCGTGTTTGCAGCAAGCTCGGACTCCAAGCCGGGTGCGGCCGATCAGATCCTCGATTTCACCAGCGGTCTGGACAAAATCGACCTGAGTGCCATCACCAACGGCGCAGGCCTGCACTTCGTGAACTCGTTCACTGGTGCAGCGGGCGACGCGGTATTGAGCTCGATCTCCGGTGGCAGCAGCCTTGCCATCGACTTCTCCGGGCATGGCGTGGCTGACTTCCTGGTCACCACCATTGGCCAGGCAGCTACCACGGACATCGTGGCCTGAGTCGATGACTATGGGGGCAGCGCATCTGCGCTGCCCTTTGTCCTTGCCAGCACCGCTGCGGTAGGCGAGGCTGCACTGGCTACAACCTGGAACGAAGCACCTTATGACCCATAACGCCTTTACCTACAGGGCAATGGCGTGGCTGATTGCCACGCTGATGATGTTTTCTGGAGATGTAGCCATGGCAAGCAGCCTGAGATTAGCGGACCCGTCGGAACTGGCCGGGGAGTGGCAGGTTTACCTGAAGTCTGCCCCACAGAACATCTGTGCACTGAAACTTGTGCAAAATCAAACATTGGCTGGCGATATTCAATGCCTCGCCGGTTGGCTGAGTGAAACACCCGTTGGTTGGTTCCCTGAACCTGACGGTATATCGCTGACCGGTAAAGAAGGTTCAAGAATTATTCATCTTGGCCGACAGCAGGAAGGGCGCTACCAAAGTACCAAACACTCTGATCCGCAGATTGTTCTGCAACGCGCTCCAGACTAAGAACATCAGGGTAAGTCGAGTCTTTTCCAGTAGTGGAAATAACGACTCCCTCACAGTTTTTTGCTGACAGCTAAATAACCTGAACTCTATATCGTCATGACATAGAGTTCGTTTGCCTGTCAGTTGCATTATTAAAAGCATGCCCCCGCCAGCGTGGGGGCAGTTTATTGGAACCGTGTCGAACTACCGCGCGGGCTATCAGCTCAGGGAAGATCAATGAGAATGGCGAAGACCACTCCCACTGCACCGCTATTGAAGGCGCTGGGCGACTATAAAAGTATTCTGATCAGCGTCGGTTGTTTCACCGCATTGATTAACGTACTGATGTTAGTGCCGTCGATTTACATGCTCCAGGTCTATGACCGGGTACTTTCCTCGCAGAATGAAACCACGCTAACCATGCTGTCGCTGATGGTGGTGGGCTTTTTCGCGTTTATCGGTTTGCTGGAGACCGTGCGCAGCTTCATCGTGATTCGCATCGGCAGCCAACTGGAGCGACGTTTCAATCTGCGGGTCTATCAGGCCGCCTTCGAGCGCAACCTGTTCAAGGGCGAGGGCAACGCCGGTCAGTCGCTAGGCGACCTGACCCACATTCGCCAGTTCGTCACGGGACCTGCGCTGTTCGCATTCTTCGATGCGCCGTGGTTTCCGGTCTACCTGTTCGTGATTTATCTGTTCAACGCCTGGCTTGGGGTATTCGCTACCGTCGGCGCGGTGCTGTTGATCGGTCTGGCGTTCCTCAACGAGGCGATGACCAAAAAGCCCCTGGGTGAGGCCGGCGGCTACTCGCAACGGTCCACGCAACTGGCCACCAGTCACCTGCACAACGCCGAGACCATCCAGGCGATGGGCATGCTCGGGGCGTTGCGCAAACGCTGGTTCCAGGTGCATTCACGTTTTCTCGGCTTGCAGAACCAGGCCAGCGATACCGGTGCGGTCATCAGTTCCTTGAGCAAGACTCTGCGTCTGTGCCTGCAATCACTGGTGCTGGGGCTGGGCGCCTTGCTGGTGATCAAGGGCGAGATGACCGCCGGGATGATGATCGCAGGTTCCATCCTGATGGGCCGGGTATTGAGCCCTATCGATCAGTTGATTGCTGTCTGGAAGCAATGGAGCGGGGCGAAGCTGGCGTACCGACGGCTGGACGCTCTGCTGCAGGAATTCCCACCGAGCAACGACGCCATGGAGTTGCCCGCGCCCAAGGGCCAGGTGACCTTCGAACAGGTCAGCGCCGGCCCACCGGGCAAGCGGGCGGCAACCTTGCACATGGTGAATTTCAACCTTGGGGCCGGCGAGGTGCTGGGTGTGCTCGGTGCGTCGGGCTCCGGCAAGTCGACTCTGGCCCGGGTGCTGGTGGGCGTCTGGCCAACACTGGCCGGCACCGTGCGGCTGGACGGTGCGGACATCCATCGCTGGAACCGCGACGACCTCGGCCCCTACATCGGTTATCTGCCCCAGGACATCGAACTGTTCAGCGGCAGCGTTGCCGAGAACATTGCGCGCTTTCGCCAAGCCGACCCGCAGAAGGTGGTCGAGGCCGCGCAGCAGGCCGGTGTGCACGAGATGATCCTGCGCCTGCCGCAGGGCTACGACACCGTGCTGGGCGAGGATGGCAGCGGTTTGTCCGGTGGCCAGAAACAGCGCGTGGCCCTGGCTCGAGCGCTGTATGGCAAGCCAAGCCTGGTGGTGCTCGATGAGCCGAATTCGAACCTCGACACCATTGGCGAGGCAGCATTGGCCAGTGCCATCGCGCAGATGAAAGCCCAAGGCACCAGCGTGATTCTGGTGACCCACCGTTCCTCGGCGCTGGCCCAGGCCGACAAGTTGCTGGTGCTCAACGAAGGTCGCCTGCAAGCCTTCGGGCCGAGTCAGGAAGTGCTCAAGGCGCTGTCTGGCGCACCACAGGAACAGCCACGGGAAAAACCCGCGACCGCACCGGCCGGGCTCAGCATGAGCCGCCAGTATCAGGCCCCGACCAAGAGCAGTGGTGTATGAGCAAGGACAGCGGCATGACAATCGAACAAGGTTACGCACCGGAGCGCCCTGAGCGCGGCGCCGGTTATTTTGCCCGCCTGGGCTGGATGCTCGCTGTGGTCGGCGCCGGCAGCTTTTTTCTCTGGGCCAGCCTGGCGCCTCTCGACCAGGGGATTCCGGTGCAGGGTACGGTGGTGGTGTCCGGCAAACGCAAGGCCGTGCAATCGATGAGCGGCGGGGTGCTCAGCCGGATTCTGGTGCGTGAAGGCGAGGCGGTGAAGCAAGGTCAGCCATTGTTTCGCCTCGACCAGACGCAGGTCGAAGCCGATGTGCAATCCCTGCAAGCCCAGTACCGCATGGCCTGGGCCAGCCTGGCCCGTTGGCAGAGCGAGCGTGACAACCTCAAGCAGGTGAGTTTCCCCGCCGAGCTGAGCAATGACCCCGACCCGCGTCTGGCGTTGGTGCTGGAAGGTCAGCGACAACTGTTCAGCAGCCGCCGCGAAGCGTTTGATCGTGAGCAGGCCGGGATGCGCGCCAATATCGAAGGTGCCAACGCACAACTGGCCGGGATGCGCCGGGCGCGCACCGACCTGACCGCGCAGGCTGAATCCCTGCGCCAGCAACTGACCAACCTGCAACCCTTGGCGGACAACGGTTACATCCCGCGCAACCGGCTGATGGAGTTCCAGCGTCAGCTCTCGCAGGTCCAGCAGCAGTTGGCGCAGAACAGCGGCGAAAGCGGGCGTGTGGAGCAGGGCATTCTTGAAACGCGCTTGAAGCTGCAACAGCACAGCGAGGAATACCAGAAAGAGGTACGCAGCCAGTTGGCGGACGCGCAGCTCAAGAGCCTGACCCTGGAGCAGCAACTGACCTCGGCCGGTTTTAATCTGCAACAGAGTGAAATCGTCGCGCCAGCCGATGGCATCGCCGTCAACCTCGGCGTGCACACCGAAGGCGCGGTGATTCGCCCGGGTGAAACCTTGTTGGAAATCGTGCCCCAAGGCACACGCCTTGAGGTCGAGGGTCATTTGCCGGTGAACCTGATCGACAAGGTCGGTAGCCACTTGCCGGTGGACATCCTGTTTACCGCCTTCAACCAGAGCAAGACGCCGCGTGTGCCGGGCGAAGTCAGCCTGATTTCCGCCGACCAGATGGTCGACGAGAAAACCGGCGTGCCGTACTACGTGCTGCGCAGCAGCGTCAGCGATGTGGCCATGGAGAAACTCAACGGTCTGGTGATCAAGCCGGGCATGCCGGCCGAGATGTTCGTGCGCACCGGAGAACGCTCACTCCTCAACTATCTGTTCAAACCTCTGCTCGACCGGGCAGGCTCCGCATTGACCGAGGAATAAGGATGTCCCGTCGTATGAGCAAGCATTCCATTCTCGGGACCGCTATTGCATTGCTGGTCTGCACCAACGTTTACGCCATGGGGCCATTTGAAGTTTACGAACAGGCGCTGCGCAATGATCCGATATTCCTCGGCGCCATCAAGGAGCGTGACGCCGGCCTTGAAAATCGCACGATTGGTCGCGCCGGCCTGCTGCCAAAACTGTCGTACAACTACAACAAGGGCCGCAATAATTCCAAGGCCACTTCCCTGGACGAGCGCCGCCGCAACCAGACCGAAAACCGCAACTACGACAGCTACGGCTCGACCTTCACCCTGCAACAGCCGCTGTTCGACTACGAGGCGTACGCGGCGTATCGCAAGGGCGTGGCGCAATCGCTGTTCGCCGATGAAAACTTTCGCGGCAAGAGCCAGGAGCTGCTGGTCCGGGTGCTGACCTTTTACACCCAGGCGCTGTTTGCCCAGGATCAGATTGACATCGCGCAAGCGAAGAAAAAAGCCTTCGAACAACAGTTCCAGCAGAACGAACAGATGTTCCGTCAGGGCGAGGGCACCCGTACCGATATTCTCGAAGCGGAATCGCGTTACGAACTGGCGACCGCCGAAGAGATCGAGGCCCGCGACGAGCAAGACGCTTCCTTGCGTGAGCTGGGCGCGCTGATCGGCACGCGGGATATTGATATCAAGGACCTCGAGCCGTTGAGCGAGTCTTTTGAGTCGTTCACCTTGCAACCGGCCAATTTCGACACCTGGCATGAGCTCGCACTGAGCAACAACCCGAACCTGGCTTCCCAGCGTCAGGCGGTGGAAGTGGCGCGATTCGAAGTGGAGCGCAATCGCGCCGGTCACCTGCCCAGGGTCAGCGCCTACGCGACAGCACGCAAGAACGAGTCGGAAAGCGGCAACACCTACAACCAGCGTTACGACACCAACACCATCGGTATCGAGATCAGCGTGCCGTTGTATGCCGGCGGCGGGGTGTCGGCATCGACGCGTCAGGCCAGTCGCTCGATGGAGCAGGCCGAATACGACCTGGACTCGAAAACCCGCGAAACCCTGATCGAGCTGCGTCGCCAGTTCAGTGCCTGCCTGTCAGGGGTCAGCAAGCTGCGCGCCTATCAAAAGGCCCTGACGTCGGCCGAAGCGCTGGTGGTCTCGACCAGGCAAAGCATCCTCGGTGGCGAGCGGGTCAACCTTGATGCGCTGAACGCCGAACAGCAGCTCTACACCACACGCCGTGATCTGGCCCAGGCCCGTTATGACTACCTAATGGCCTGGACCAAGTTGCATTACTACGCCGGCAACTTGCGCGAGGAGGACCTGGCCAAGGTCGATGAAGCCTTCGGGCCGCGCAAGACGACCCGATAAACGCGACACCGATACACCGCCCCCGATAGGGGGACTACAAATCCAAAAACGCCAGGAAAGCGAGTATTTATGAACACGGACGTACGTCGTAATCGTGCCCAGCCGATCACCACCGGCTCATTGCTGTTGCTCGTCGCCGCGCTGCCTGCTGCAGTTCATGCGGCTTATCTTGATCCGGGGCAAGTGGGCGATCCCGCCAGTTGGCGCACCACTGAGTATCAGCGCGACTGGGGGCTGGATCGCCTGAAGGCGAATGAAGCCTATGCCGCAGGATTCACCGGCAAAGGGGTGAAGATCGGCGCGCTGGACTCGGGTTTTGATCCGAATCATCCCGAAGCTGCACGTTTTCACGCAGTCACCGCCAGCGGTACATACGTCAATGGCACGCCGTTCAGTGTCAGCGGCAATCACAACGCCAACAACGACTCCCACGGCACTCACGTCACCGGCACCATGGGCGCCGCGCGTGACGGTGTCGGCATGCACGGCGTGGCGTTCAACGCAGATGTGTACGTCGCCAATACCAATCAGAACGACAGCTTCCTCTTTGGCCCCGGTCCCGATCTGAAGTATTTCAAGGCGGCCTATGATGCCTTGGCCGATGCCGGCGTGCGGGTGATCAACAACAGTTGGGGCAGCCAGCCCAAGGATGTCGACTACAAGACGATCGAGAGCCTGCACGCCGCCTATGCCCAACACTGGAACCAGAACACCTGGATCGATGCGGCGGCCGATGTCTCGCGTCGCGGGGTGATCAACGTGTTCAGCGCCGGCAACAGCGGGTACGCCAACGCCAGCGTGCGTGCGGGCTTGCCGTATTTCGAGCCAGACCTGGAAGGCCACTGGCTGGCGGTGTCGGGGCTGGATAAAAACAACCAGCAAAAATACAACCAGTGCGGTATCGCCAAGTACTGGTGCATCAGCACGCCGGGCGCGCAGATCTACAGCACCATCGTTGGTGGCGGTTATGCCAGCTACAACGGCACGTCGATGGCGGCGCCCCATGCCACCGGTGCCTTGGCGCTGGTGATGGAACGCTACCCGTACATGAACAACCAGCAAGCCTTGCAGGTATTGCTGACGACTGCGACCCAGCTTGACGGTTCGATCACCGACGCGCCGACCGCTCGGGTCGGTTGGGGCGTGCCCGACCTTGCGCGGGCGATGAGAGGGCCGGGGCAATTGCTCGGTCCATTCGACGCCAATCTTGCCGCCGGTCAACGGGATGTGTGGAGTAACGACATCTCGGACAAGGCGCTGATCCAGCGTCAGAACGAAGATGCCATCGAGCACAGCGCGTGGCAACAGACCTTGAAAGACAGAGGCTGGGAAAACGGTGTCGCGGCCAACGCCACTCAGCAGGACAAGACCGATTACGCGGTGGGCACTGCGCGGGATGCGGCCGCAGCGACACGGCTCTATGAAGGCAGCCTGATCAAATCCGGCGCGGGTCAGTTGATACTGGCCGGGAACAACAGCTATCGCGGTGCGACCACGGTCAATGGCGGTCTGTTGACGGTCAATGGGGCGCTGAGCTCGGCGGTGACGGTCAATGACAGCGGCACCCTGGGCGGCTCCGGGCGAGTCGGTGGATTGATCGCCAACAGCGGCGCAACTGTCGCGCCGGGCAATTCGATCGGCACCTTGCAGGTCAACGGTAATGTGACGCTGGCACCCGGTTCGACCTATGCGGTGGAGCTGTCGCCGACCAGCAGCGACCGGATTGTCGCCAGCGGCACGGCGACCGTCACCGGCGCCACTGTCAGCCTTGCGCTGGAAAACAGTCCGACATTGTTGAGTGCCAGACAGGTCGAAAGCCTGCTGGGTCACCAGTACAACATCCTGCAAGCGGCGGGCGGCATACAGGGACAATTCGGTGCGGTAGTGCCGAACTATCTGTTCATCGGCGGCAGTCTCGACTATTCGGCGACGGGTGTGCAGCTGGCGATTCAACGCAACGGCACTTCGTTCGCCAGTGTCGGGCAAACCCCGAACCAACGTTCCGTGGCTGCTGTCGTCGAACAATTGGGCACGGGCAATCCGGTTTACGAAAGCCTCTTGCTGTCGCCGTCGGCAGCGTCTGCGCAACAGGCGTTCCAGCAGTTGTCCGGGGAAATCTATCCGGCGCTCGACACCTTGCTGATCAACGACAGCCGTTACCTGCGTGATGCGGTGACCGAGCGTTTGCAGGCCGATCCGGCAACTGGCGGCAGCGGTTGGGTCAAGGCGCTGGGCGCCTGGGGCAAGACCGATGCACGCAACGACACGGCGGGCTCGACCAACTCGATTGGCGGCTTGCTGGCCGGGGTCGACGGTTTGCTCGATGAAGACACGCGTCTGGGTTTCGTCACGGGCTACAGCGACAGCTCGCTGAACCTGGACAGCGGCACCCACTCGCGGGCACAAGTCGACAGCTATCACCTGGGTGCTTACGCCGGACGCGAACTGGGCGCGTTGCGTCTGAGTCTGGGCGGGTCTTACAGCTGGCACCGGGCAGACATCAAGCGTGACCTGCACTACGGCGAGGTCAGCGCCAAGCAGAAAGCCAAGGTCGACGCCAACACCACGCAAGTATTCACCGAAGCCGCCTACCGAATAGACCGGCTGCCAGTAGCGCTGGAGCCGTTCGCCAACCTCGCCTATGTGCACCTGGACACTGACGGCTTCACCGAAAAAGGCGATGCCGCAGCGCTGAAAAGTGGCCGCGACACGCGTGATGCGGTGCTCGGCACGTTGGGCCTGCGCGCGCTGAAAACCATCAGCATTTCCAGTCAGCAACAGCTTGACCTGGCCGGCACCCTTGGTTGGCAGCACAACCTGAGCGCTACCCGATCGGAAGATCATCTGGCGTTTGCCAGTGGCGGCCCGACGTTCGCCGTCGAAAGCGCACCACTGGCCCGCAACGCGGCGCTGATCGGGGTTCAGGCCGGGCTGGCATTGGCCAAGGACGTTCGTTTGAACCTCGATTACAACGGCCGCCTGGCCAGCGGTGAAAACAGCCACGGAGTAGGGCTGAGCCTGAATTGGCAGTTCTAAAGAACACCACCGCTTTTGTAGCAGCTGGCGCAGCCGGCGTTTGAGTGCGCAGCGCTCGCCGATGCGGACGACTCGGTGAGCCTGACGCACCGCAGGGCATGGTTTTACGACTGCTTCGCAGCCGAACGCGGCCTGCGGCCGCTGCTACAGGGTTGTGTACACCGCAGCTTTTGTAGCAGCTGGCGAAGCCGGCGTTCGAGTGCGAAGCGCTCGCCGATGCGGACGACTCGGTGAGCCTGACGTACCGCAGGGCATGGTTTTACGACTGCTGCGCAGCCGAACGCGGCCTGCGGCCGCTGCTACAGGGGGGGGGCACCGCAGCTTTTGTAGCAGCTGGCGAAGCCGGCGTTCGAGTGCGCAGCGCTCGCCAATGCGGACAGCTTGGTGGGCCTGGTGCACCGCAGCGTCTGGTTTTACGACTGCTTCGCAGCCGAACGCGGCCTGCGGCCGCTGCTACAGGGTTGTGTACACCGCAGCTTTTGTAGCAGCTGGCGAAGCAGGCGTTCGAGTGCGAAGCGCTCGCCAATGCGGACGGCTCGGTGAGCCTGACGTACCGCGAGGCATGGTTTTACGACTGCTGCGCAGCCGAACGCGGCCTGCGGCCGCTGCTACAGGGGGGGGCACCGCAGCTTTTGTAGCAGCTGGCGAAGCCGGCGTTCGAGTGCGCAGCGCTCGCCGATGCGGACGGCTCGGTGAGCCTGACGTACCGCGGGGCATGGTTTTACGACTGCTGCGCAGCCGAACGCGGCCTGCGGCCGCTGCTACAAGGGGGGGGCACCGCAGCTTTTGTAGCAGCTGGCGAAGCCGGCGTTCGAGTGCGAAGCGCTCGCCGATGCGGACGACTCGGTGAGCCTGATGCACCGCAGGGCATGGTTTTACGACTGCTGCGCAGCCGAACGCGGCCTGCGGCCGCTGCTACAGGGGGGGGCGCACCGCAGCTTTTGTAGCAGCTGGCGAAGCCGGCGTTCGAGTGCGCAGCGCTCGCCAATGCGGACAGCTTGGTGGGCCTGGTGCACCGCAGCGTCTGGTTTTACGACTGCTGCGCAGCCGAACGCGGCCTGCGGTCGCTGCTACAGGGTTGTGTACACCGCAGCTTTTGTAGCAGCTGGCGAAGCCGGCGTTCGAGTGCGCAGCGCTCGCCAATGCGGACAGCTCGGTGAGCCTGGCGTACCGCGAGGCATGGTTTTACGACTGCTTCGCAGCCGAACGCGGCCTGCGGCCGCTGCTACAGGGTTGTGTACACCGCAGCTTTTGTAGCAGCTGGCGCAGCCTGCGTTCGAGTGCGCAGCGCTCGCCAATGCGGACAGCTTGGTGAGCCTGACGTACCGCAGGGTATGGATTTACGACTGCTTCGCAGCCGAACGCGGCCTGCGGCCGCTGCTACGGGAAATGCGCAACACAACAAGATGCGTGCGGATAAACACGCGGGGATTCAAGCAAGTCAACTAAGGAAGGTAGCTGGATGAAAGACAAGTCTCGCAACAACACACCGGTGAAAATCGGTATCAGCCGCAAGGCCAAAGCCCTCAATGGGGCCTTTATCGCTTATCTGGCGGCGATCGGGGTCGCTCAAGCCGCGCCCTATGTGGAAAGCGGCAAGCTCGGCGATCCGAACAGCTGGCGCAGTCCCGAATTCAATGCCGAGTGGGGGCTGGGCGCGATCAACGCCCAGGATGCCTATGCGGCCGGGTACACCGGCAAAGGCATCAAGTTGGGCATCTTCGATCAACCGGTCTACGCCAAGCACCCGGAGTTTTCCGGCGTGGACAAAGTAGTGACGCTGGTCACCAGCGGTATCCGCGAATACACCGACCCCTACATTCCGGTCAAAGCCGGAGATGCCTTTCGCTATGACGGCACACCGACGGTAGGTTCCGACGGCAAACTAGGGTACCACGGTACTCACGTCGGCGGGATTGCCGCCGGCAGCCGCGATGGCAGCCCGATGCACGGCGTGGCGTTCAACGCGCAAATCATCAGTGCCGACAACGGCGACCCGGGACCTGAAGACGGGATCATTCTCGGCAATGACGGTGCTGTCTACAAAGCCGGCTGGGACGGACTGCGAGAAAGCGGCGCACGGATCATCAACAACAGCTGGGGCATCGGCATCACCGATCGCTTCAAAAAGGGTGGCAAGGACCCGGCGTTCCCACACTTCACCGTGCAGGACGGCCAGGCACAGTTCGATCAGATCCAGCCGCTGCTCAACACCAAACAGGGCGGTGCTTACCGAGGCGCCATCGACGCGGCGCGCAGCGGTATCGTGACCATCTTCGCCGCGGGTAACGACTACAACCTCAACAACCCGGACGCGATAGCCGGCCTGGGCTACTTCGTGCCGGACATTGCCGCGAACTGGGTCACGGTCGCGGCGCTGCAAATGAACCCGGACACCACTAGCGCCAATCCCTACATCATCAGCACCTTCTCGTCGCGTTGCGGTTATACCGCAGGCTTTTGTGTGTCGGCACCGGGTACCAAGATCTACAGCGCGGTGCTCGGCGGTACCAACGCCGATGACCTGACCGTGGGCTATGCCAACAAGAACGGCACCTCGATGGCCGCGCCACACGTTGCCGGCGCCACCGCGGTGTTGATGGAGCGCTTCCCGTACATGACCGGTGCGCAGGTCGCCACGGTACTGAAAACCACCGCCACCGACATGGGCGCACCGGGCATCGATTCGTTGTACGGCTGGGGCATGATCAACCTGCGCAAGGGCATCGACGGCCCCGGCATGTTTGTCGCCGATGCCGACATTCCGCAGGAATTCCGCGTGGCCGGGTCCTATGGCTCCGGTCAGTTTGTCGCAGACCTGCCAGGCATCGGTGCGGTCATCGATGCCGGCAAACCAACGCAGCGGATCTGTAACGACATCAGTTGCGGGTTTGACGTCTGGCGCAACGATATTTCCGGCCACGGCGGTTTGACCAAGCAGGGCATTGGCACGCTGGTGATGACCGGCAGCAACACGTATGCCGGGCCAACCCTGGTGAATCAGGGGCGACTGGCCGTCAACGGTTCGTTGCTGTCGGCGGTCACGGTCAACGAAAGCGGCATCCTCGGTGGCTCCGGGCGGGTCGGCGCATTGACCGCGAAAAGCGGCGGCACCGTCGCACCAGGCAACTCGATCGGCACCTTGCACGTAGCCGGCGATGTCACCTTCGAACCTGGTTCGACCTATGCCGTCGAGCTGTCGCCCACCAGCAGCGACAGCATCGTTGCCGGCGGTACAGCCACGATCCAGGGCGCGACCGTGAGCCTGTCGCTGGAAAACAGTCCGACGCTGCTGAGCCCCAGCGACGTGAAAAGCCTGATCGGTCATCAGTACAACATCCTGCAAGCGGCCGGCGGTATCCAGGGCCAGTTCGGTGCGGTGTTGCCGAACTACGCGTTTATCGGTGGCAGTCTCGATTACTCGGCGACCGGCGTGCAATTGGCGATCGAACGCAACGGCAACTCCTTCGCCAGCGTCGGGCAAACCCCGAATCAACGCTCCGTGGCTGCCGCTGCCGAGCAACTGGGCGCGGGCAACGCCGTGTATGAAAGCCTGCTGCTGTCGCCGAACGCGGCGAGCGCGCAGCAAGCCTTCCAGCAATTGTCCGGAGAAATTCATCCGGCGATCGGCACCTTGCTGGTCAACGACTCGCGCTATCTGCGTGATGCCGTCGGTGAGCGCCTGCGCGATGGCGGTCTCTATGACGCCGCAACGCCCAACAGCAACGAGAACAACGCTTGGGTCAAAGTACTGGGTGCCTGGGGCAAGACCGACAGCAGCCACGACAATGCCAACTACACCAGCTCCATCAGTGGTCTGCTGGCCGGGGGCGACGGTTTGATTGCCGACCACACGCGTCTGGGTTTCGTCACCGGTTACAGCAACAGTTCGCTGAACATGGGCGATGGCACCCATTCTTCCGCCACGGTCGACAGCTACCACCTGGGTCTGTACGCCGGGCATGAAATGGATGCGCTGCGTCTGAGCGTCGGCGGTGCGTACAGCTGGCACCGCATCGACGCCAAACGCGACCTGCAGTTCGGCGACGTCAGCGCCAAGCAGAAATCCAAGCGCGATGCGCATACCACACAAGTGTTCACTGAGGCGGCTTATCGCCTGGACCTGCAACCATTGGCCCTGGAGCCGTTCGCCAATCTGGCCTACGTGCATTTGGACAGTGACAGTTTCACCGAGAAGGGTGGTGCGGCGGCGCTCAAGGGCGGCGACGACAACCGTGACGCGGTGCTTTCCACGCTGGGTCTGCGGGCGAGCAAACGTCTGGCGCTCAACGAGCATCAGCAACTCGACCTGTCCGGGACCCTGGGCTGGCAGCACAACCTGAGCAATACCCACTCCGAGGAAAACCTCGCGTTTGCATCCGGCAGCACGCCGTTTGCCGTGCAGAGCGTGTCCATGGACCGCAACGCGGCGGTGGTCGGCGTTCGCGCAGGACTGGCGTTGGCACGCGATGTCTCGCTGAACCTGGATTACAACGGACTGCTGGGCTCGCGGGACAAGACCCACGGCGTCGGGCTGACGCTCGACTGGCAGTTCTGATTTGAAAAACCGCAACACGTACCAGCAATGAAGAGGCAAGAAAATGGGTGTTTTTGATTACAGGAAGTTCGGCAGCGAGGCCAGCAAGGCCTTGTACAGCGATGCGATTGCATTGACGCTGTACGCCTACACACCGACCGGCAAGCCATTGGCCAGCGGCTGGACGCCGGTCACCGCCGGACAATTGGGCTATAAGGGCAAGGTCGGTGCCCAGGGCACGTTCTTTGGCGAGCAGGACGGCTTCACCAGTGCCGAAGCCGAAGTGCTGGCCAAGTACGATGCGGCGGGCAAGCTGATCTCCCTCGGTATCGCGTTTCGCGGGACCGGAGGCTTGGGTTACAGCGACACCTACGGTGACATGAAGAACAATCTGCTGGCCGCTGTCGGCCCGACGGATTATGCGAAGAACTACGCCAAAAGCGCCTTCGATAACTTGCTCAAGGACGTCGCCGCGTTCGCCAGCGCCAAGGGCCTGAACGCCAAGGACGTGCTGATCACTGGCCACAGCCTTGGTGGTCTGGGCGCCAACAGCGTGGCCGAATTGAGTGCCGACCACTGGGGCGGCTACTTCAAGGACGCCAACTACATGACCTTCGCCTCGCCGACGCAAAGCTCGGCGGGCACCCATGTGTTGAACATCGGTTACGAAAACGACCCGGTGTTTCGCGTGCTCGACGGCACCACCTTCACCAGTTCATCGCTGTACAAGCACGACAAGCCCCAGGAGTCGGCGACCAACAACATCGTCAACGTCAACGACCATTACGTCTCCACCCAGATGACCCCGTTCAGCATTGCCAACCCGCAACACTGGGCGGCCCACAGTTCCCTCGGTTATGCCGACGGCCTGAATCGGGTGATCGGCTCGAGCTTCTACGACCTCACCAGCAAGGACTCGACGATCCTCGTCTCGACCTTGTCGGAGTCGTTGCGCGCCAGCACCTGGATCGAAGACCTGGGCCGCAGTGGCGAAACCCACACCGGCAGCACCTTCATCATCGGCACCGACAGCAACGATTTGCTGCGCGGCGGCACAGGTAATGACTTCCTCGAAGGCCGCGACGGCAATGACACCTTCAGGGATGCGGGTGGCTACAACATCCTGCTCGGCGGCAAAGGACAGAACGTTTTCGACCTGCAACAGCCACTGAAGAACTTCACCTTTGCCAACGACGGTGACGGCACGCTGTATGTGCGCGACAGCTATGGCGGCATCAGCATCACCCGCGACATCGGCGCGCTGGTCAGCAAGGAATCGGGCGCCATGTGGGGCCTGCTGAACAAGGACGTTACCTACAACGTCAGCGCCAAAGGCTTGTTGGCCGGCACCGACCTGACTCACTACAACCACTCGCTCAATGGCGATGCCTACGGTAATTCGCTGGTGGCGACCGCCGACGGTGACTGGTTGTTCGGGTTGAAGGGCAACGATGTGCTGCGCAGCGACAAGAGCCAGGTGACGTTCGTCGGCGGCGAGGGGAATGACGTCATGTATGCCTCCGGCGGCCACAACACTTTCCTGTTCAGCGGTGCGTTCGGCTTCGACGCCATCAATGGCTACCAGGGCAGCGACAAGCTGGTGTTCATGGGCGTTCAAGGCGCGGGGCAGGGCTATGACTACAGCCAGCATGTTTCGCAATCGGGTAACGACACGCTGCTCAAGGTCGGCGACTACGCGGTGACGCTGGTGGGTGTCGGCCTGAATAACCTGTCTGGTGCGGAGATCGTATTTGCTTAAACCGCAGCACAAGGCATTGCACTAACTGGAACGCTCCGCACTGCGGGGCGTTCCAGCTGCGTGAGCTATCTCTAACAATTTCAACAAAAGAGAGGCAATACCATGGGTGTTTATGACTACAAAAACCACAACTCAGCCGAATCCAAGGCGCTGTTTTCCGATGCGCTGGCGATCACGCTGTATTCCTATCACAACCTCGACAATGGCTTTGCCACGGGCTATCAGCACAATGGTTTCGGCCTCGGCCTGCCGGCGACGCTGGTCACTGCGCTGATCGGCGGCACCGACTCGCAAGGGGTGATCCCCGGCGTTCCCTGGAAC
Source organism: Pseudomonas sp. 05N431 (assembly GCF_056397005.1). Lineage (NCBI taxonomy): Bacteria > Pseudomonadati > Pseudomonadota > Gammaproteobacteria > Pseudomonadales > Pseudomonadaceae > Pseudomonas > Pseudomonas sp. 05N431. Next base: position 271,073 of record NZ_JBFTMN010000001.1, on the reverse strand, counting down.
CCCGATTCGGAAAAAGCCGCGCTGGACGCTGTGCAAAAGGCCGGCTGGACCCCGATCACCGCCAGCCAGTTAGGTTATGGCGGCAAGGTCGATGTGCGGGGAACCTTCTTCGGCGAGAAAGCCGGTTACACCAGCGCTCAGGTCGAGATCCTCGGCAAGTACGATACTCAAGGGCATCTCACGGAAATCGGCATCGCGTTTCGCGGTACCAGCGGTCCGCGTGAAATACAGATCAGCGACTCCATCGGCGATGTGATCAACGACCTGATGGCCGCGCTGGGCCCCAAGGACTACGCCAAGAATTACACCGGTGAAGCCTTTGGTTCATTGCTCAAGGATGTCGCTGTATTTGCCACCGCCAATGGCCTGAGCGGCAAGGACGTACTGGTCAGCGGCCACAGCCTCGGCGGACTGGCAGTTAACAGCCTGGCTGACCTGAGCGGCGATCACTGGAACGGCTTCTACAAGGATTCCAACTACATCGCCTACGCGTCACCGACCCAAAGCAGCACCGACAAGGTGCTCAACATCGGTTACGAAAACGATCCGGTATTCCGCGCGCTGGACGGTTCAACGTTCAACCTGGCATCGGTCGGCGTACACGATGCGCATCAGGATTCGGCAACCAACAACATCGTCAGCTTCAACGACCATTACGCCTCGGCGGCATGGAACGTGTTGCCGTTTTCGATCCTCAACGTCCCGACCTGGATTTCCCATCTGCCCACCGGTTACGGCGATGGCATGACCCGGGTATTGGAGTCGAAGTTCTACGACCTGACCAGCAAGGACTCGACGATCATCGTCGCCAACCTGTCGGACCCGGCGCGCAGCAACACCTGGGTTCAGGACCTCAACCGCAACGCCGAAACCCACAAGGGCAGCACCTTCATTATCGGCAGTAACGGCGACGACCTGATCCAGGGTGGCAAAGGCAACGACTATCTTGAGGGCGGCAACGGCAACGACACCTTCAGGGATGCCGGTGGCTACAACATCCTGCTGGGCGGCAAGGGCAGCAACACACTGGACTTGCAGCAGTCGGTGAAAAACTTCGATTTTGCCAACGATGGCGCCGGTACTTTGTACGTGCGCGATGCCAACGGCGGGATCAGTATCACCCGCGACATTGGCAGCCTGACCAGCAAAGAGCCGGGGTTCCTCTGGGGCTTGCTCAAGGATGACGTGACTCATAGCGTCACCGACAAAGGCTTGCTGGCCGGCAATGTGCTGACTCAGTACGAGTCATCGGTGAAAGGCGATGCGGGCGACAACGTCCTCACGGCGCATGCAGCCGGCGACTGGCTGTTTGGCCTGGACGGCAATGATCATCTGATCGGCGGCAAGGGCAATGACGTGTTTGTCGGCGGTGCCGGTAATGACCTGATGGAGTCGGGCGGGGGGAGCAACACCTTCCTGTTCAGCGGCCACTTCGGCAACGACCAGATCCTCGGCTACCAGAGCAGCGACAAGCTGGTCTTCCTCGGGGTCGACGGCGTGGGGCAAAACTACGACGTACGCGACTACGCCAAAGCCGTAGGCGCCGATACCGTGTTGAGCTTCGGTAATGACTCGGTGACGCTGGTCGGGGTCGGGCTCGATCACCTGGCCAGTTCAGGCGTGGTGATCGCCTGACGTTAAAAAGCCCGGCGCGAACTTCGGTTCGCGTCGGGCTTTTCAGCGTTTATTCATAGTGAATCACGATGCCCTTGAGCTTGCGTCTCTGCTCGCTGTGGAGATCCCGGTCCAGCGGAAGCGCAACGCTGACGTAATCCGAAATGGGCAGGGTCATGTCGTAGATCACCACCACCGCATCGCCGCCGATTTTTGCCGCTTCTTCACGCAGTCTCTGTTCGAACTCGTCGATGGGCGGAGCCGGCTGCGCGCGCGTGTGCAGAATCACTTCACCCAACCGCGTGTACGGTCGTGTGGGCGGGGTACGCAGTATTTGCACCGAGTTCGGGGACGTGGCGACTGCGTGCTGGACCCCGGCGTATTCGCTGGTGTGTGCGTGGATACTGCTGCACGCACTGAGCCCGAATACGGCAAGGGCCAGTGCCAGAACTTTGAAGCCGGGCAGGGGAAGCGCGAAGTCCTTATCGCTCAAAGGGCGTTGTAGGGGCTGCACGCTGGTAATTCCTTCTGATTGAAAAAGGTGACCTGTCGCTACACGGCAGGCTCAAATACCGGACAAAAGCGTTTTCCCGGGATCAGGAAAACGCCCGTCGATTTGAAAAGCATAGCCACAATGTTCCGGTGAGCCAGGCGTAAATCGGAGTTTTGTGCATGTGCTCCGGTTTTTTTTTGCCATGGCATTAAACCACCGGCCAGGCCATGCGTTTCCAGAGGGCGCGACCTTCGCGTGACACAGACGTAGGGCGTTGTGAATCGAAAACAGGAGATTGAACACAGTGAGTAACAGCAAGAGGCAGGCAGTCGCAGCAACGCTGATGATTTTATCGGCGAGCGCGATAGCTGAGGAGTTGCCTCATGGCTCGATTTTGAACCGATACGGCGTGACCGCCGATCAACTGCCAACCCCCGCGCAGGTCGAACAGACCGAACCTGAGCCCGAGAAAAGCCGTTTCCAGATTCAGCCGGAACAACCCTGGGTGAAACTGAGCCTGGGTGACGGCAAGCAACCGCCCGTGACCGGCAACATCAGCATCGACAACGCGAATGCCCGGGAATACGAGCGCTGCCAAACCATCAGGGGGCAATTGCTGCGACGCGGCGGGCAGGTTATTTCCTGCGATAACAGTATCCCGGGGCAATACCCTGCATTGCAGATGCCCTGAGGCGTTCGATCATTTTTCGGTGCGGATGGTGGCGACGTCGTCCGCCTTGACCTTGATCTTGGCGTCGGAAATGTCCCTGAACTCAATGAAACCGTCCGTGCCCTTGGTTTTCGGCATGTCCTTGGTCAAATATTGGGTGCCGTTCTGCAACGTCACCACCGTTGGCGACGCGCAACCGCCTAATGCCAGCAAGCCCATGATGACCAGGGGCACGCTCAGAATGCGGATATTCATGGATAAACCTCTCTTTCAGAACTCTTTTGATCGTCTCGACGCACAGGTGCGTCATTTCGGTACTGACTGTTCTTGGTGTCACTCACTCCAGGAAAGTTCGGCTCACGGCTGAAAAAGCCACCAAACCGGCTGATGTCAGTCAGCCAAGTGAACCCAAGGTTCAAAACAACAAAGACCGAATGTGGGAGCGAGCTTGCTCGCGATGACGGTTTTATATTCGACATCAATGTTTACTGTTACACCGCTATCGCGAGCAAGCTCGCTCCCACACTAGACTTGCTTCGTTTTATAGAATGTATCTCCCTGGCTGACTGGCATTACACAAAATCCTCCGCTGATCTTTTTCCATTTGCCAGCATCGGGCTCAGCTGATATCTGTACGCATAACCAGTACCCGCTCGCCATGGCGCTTTCTATTCGTGACAGTCAATCCGCTCGAAGATCCGTTCTATTACCTGAACAACTTTCAACAAGTGCTCGTCTGGCTTGAGCAGCGCTATGTCGACGTGCTCAGTGCGCAGGAGCAGCAATTCATCATTGATTTTGGCCAGTTGCCGCGCGCCTCTCAGGCACTGCTGGTCAGGATGGTCATGCGCAAGGGCGAGCATTTTCGCCTCGGCAAGTTGCACTACGCCGAAATAGGCGAGATCGCCCGCGCGGCAGAACCCTTGCTGAACCTTGGCTGGGTTGACGAACAGGCGCCCCTGTCGATTGAGCAACTGTTCGAGGTGCTGCTCAAACCGGAAATCCTTCAGTGCTTCAGCACAGCCATCGAACAACCCAAAGCGAAAAAGTCCGAGTGGCTGGCCGCATTGAGCGAGCAGTTCACCGAGCCGCAGCCCTTCAGGAATTGGTGCCCGACGCTGGATGACCGGTTGTTGAGCCTGACCATCATGGACCTGTGCGATCGGCTGCGGCTGATGTTCTTCGGCAATCTGTATCAGGACTGGTCGGAGTTCGTCCTGGCGGATCTTGGGGTCTTTATCTACGAGAAAGTCGAGTTTTGCGCCGAATCCCGAGGCTTGCGCAGCCGTGACGACGTCGAGGCATTTCTCTATCTGCACGATTGCCAACTGCGCTTTGAAACCGGGGAGGCGCTGGAACAGGTCGTCGAACAGATCCAGGCACTGCAAACTGGCAACCCCTGGCTCGAGCGGCGCCGCGCCAAGCTGCTGTTCCAGATCGGGCAACATTGCGAGCGCATCGCCGATTTCTCGGCAGCGCTGACGATCTACCGAGAATGTGCATACCCCGGCGCCAGGTTGCGCTTGATCCGGGTGCTGGAACGTTGCGCCGAGTTTCAATTGGCCCTGGAGTTGGCGACCCACGCCGAACACGCGCCGGAGAGCGCCGCCGAGCAACAACAATTGTTGCGGGTGCTGCCCCGGTTGCGACGCAAACTCGGCGGCCCGCCAATGCCCCGGGTCAAGGCCCGCGAAGTTGAACGCCTGGACCTGAGTCTGTCGCGAATCGACCCGGCACTGTCAGTCGAGTTCTACGTGCAGGCTCATCTCGATGAACCCACGGCGCCAGTGCATTACGTCGAAAACAGCCTGATCAACTCGTTGTTCGGGTTGCTCTGCTGGCCGGCGATTTTCGCACCGTTGCCTGGCGCATTTTTTCACCCGTTCCAGCGCGGGCCGGTAGACCTGCTCAGCGAAGATTTTCATTCCCGGCGTGCCGAACTGTTCCAGGCGTGCCTGGCAGAGCTGGACGATGGGCGTTATGCCGAGACCATCCGCCAGCGTTTTCGCGTCAAATCAGGCGTGCAGTCACCCTTTGTGTTTTGGGGCGTGCTGACCGAGGAGCTGCTTGAGCAGGCGCTGGACTGTCTGCCGGCTGAACACCTCAAGCACTGGTTCAATCGCCTGTTGCTGGACATCAAGGCCAATCGTGCCGGGATGCCGGACCTGATCCAGTTCTGGCCGCAACACAAGACCTACCGGATGATCGAGGTCAAAGGCCCGGGCGATCGTCTGCAAGACAACCAACTGCGCTGGCTGGAGTTCTGCCACGAGCATCAGATGCCTGTCGCCGTCTGTTATGTGCAATGGGCGGAGCATGAGGCGTGAGCTACAGCGTTGCGGTGCGGGCGCTGTGTGAGTTCACCGCCAAGGTCGGTGATCTCGACCTGCGTTTCACCCCGTCGCCGACAGCCCTGGAAGGCATCGTCGGTCACCGCACTGTCGCTTCGCGGCGTAGTGAAACCTATCAAAACGAAGTCGCCCTTGAAGGTGAATATCGGCAATTGACAGTCAGGGGCAGGGCGGACGGTTATGACCCTGGCCAGAACCGTCTTGAGGAAATCAAAACCTACCGTGGCGAACTGGAACGGATGCCGGCCAACCACCGTCAGTTGCATTGGGCCCAGGCGAAAATCTACGGCTGGCTGATGTGTCAGAAACTGCAGCTGGCCGAGATCAAACTGGCGCTGGTGTATTTCGATATCGTCAGCGAAAAGGAAACCAGCCTGGTCGAAACCTGGAGCGCGCTTGAGCTGGAGCGTTTCTTCACGCTGCAGTGCGGGCTGTTTCTGCGCTGGGCCGAGCAGGAAATGGCCCATCGTGAAGCGCGCAATCAGGCCGCGCAGGTGCTGCGCTTTGCGTACCCGGACTTTCGCCCGGGGCAACGTCACCTTGCCGAATCAGTGTTCAAGGCGGTCAGCACCGGTCGCTGCCTGATGGCCCAGGCCCCGACCGGCATCGGCAAAACGGTCGGCACACTGTTCCCGATGCTCAAGGCGCTGGCGCCGCAACAGCTGGACAAGGTGTTTTTCCTCACTGCCAAGACTCCCGGACGCAAATTGGCGCTGGATGCGGCACAAGTGATCGTTGACGGCAGCGACGGCTTACCATTGCGAGTGCTCGAGATGATTGCTCGCGACAAAGCCTGCGAGCATCTGGACAAAGCCTGTCACGGCGAATCCTGCCCGTTGGCGCAAGGCTTTTACGATCGTTTGCCGGCGGCCCGTGAGGCGGCGAGTCAGGTGACCTTGCTCGATCAGGCGGCCCTGCGCGAGATCGCCCTGGAACATCAGGTGTGTCCGTATTACCTGAGCCAGGAAATGGCCCGTTGGGCTGACGTAGTAGTTGCCGACTACAACTACTATTTCGACTTCAGTGCGTTGCTGTTCGGTTTGGCTCAGGCCAACCAGTGGAAGGTCGCGGTGCTGGTGGATGAGGCCCACAACCTGGTGGAGCGCGGTCGGCAGATGTACAGCGCCAGCCTCGATCAATTCACCTTGAATACCCTGCGCAAAAGCGCTCCCGAGGTGCTGAAGAAAAGCTTGCAGCGGGTCAACCGTGAATGGAATACGCTGCACAAAACACAGATCAGCCCCTATCAGGCCTACTCCAAGGCTCCGGAAAAATTGTTGCAGGCGCTGTCGCTCTGCACGACGGCCATTGGCGATTACCTCAACGATCACCCGCAGGGGCTGGACGCTGCGTTGCAGAGTTTCTATTTCGATGCGCTGCAATTCAGCCGGGTCGCCGAGCTGTTCGATGAGCATTTCCTGTTCGACATCAGCAAGCGCGACCTTAGTACCACGCGTAGCCTGTCGCAGCTGTGCCTGCGCAACGTGGTGCCGGCTGGTTTCATCCGCCCGCGCCTGACGGCGGCGCGCAGCACGGTGATGTTTTCCGCGACCTTGAGCCCGCAGCGCTATTACGCCGACCTGCTCGGGTTGCCGGCGAGCACGGTATGGATCGACGTCGAGTCGCCGTTCAATGCCGAGCAGCTCAAGGTGCAGATTGTCAGTCAGATCTCCACCCGATTCGTGCACCGGCAGGCTTCGCTCGAACCGATTGTCGAGCTTATGGGCCGACAGTTCACGGAGCGTCCCGGCAACTACCTGGCATTCTTCAGCAGCTTTGATTACCTGCAACAAGTGGCGCAGTTGTTCGCCGAGACTTGGCCGCAGATCAACCAGTGGTCGCAGTCGCGCGGCATGGACGAAGCCCGGCGTCAGGAATTTCTTGAACAGTTCACGGCCACCAGTCAGGGCGTCGGCTTTGCGGTACTGGGCGGGGCGTTTGGTGAAGGTATCGACTTGCCGGGCTCACGGTTGATCGGTGCGTTCATCGCGACGCTAGGGCTGGCGCAACTGAACCCGGTCAACGAGCAGCTGAAACAGCGCATGGCGGCGATCTTCGGCGCAGGTTACGACTACACCTACCTGTTTCCCGGTGTGCAGAAGGTGGTGCAAGCGGCTGGACGGGTGATTCGTACCCAGCAGGATCAAGGCGTGGTGATGCTGATCGATGACCGTTTTGGCGAAAGCAAGGTTCAGCAGTTGCTGCCGCGTTGGTGGTCGGTCAGCGGGCGCGGGTGAGGCGTCACGCAGCCATCAATGCATGCCGACTGTCCAGTCGGCCCGGCGCGGGGCCTGAACACCGTGTGCCTGGTGCACCATGCTGACCAGCTCCGCCGCAAAACGGTGGCAGTCACCTGGCCAGCGTGCGGTCAGCAGGTTGCCGTCGCGGACGATAAATCCGCGTTGCGGGTTTTCTGTCGAATCACGTTGCGCGAATCGCGGCCCCGGCAAGAAGTCATGGACGCTGGCCAATGCCGCGGTGACTTCGGCCTGCACGGTTTGCGAATAGGTGCGGTAGTAGCGGCCGAGCCACGGCGCGGTGATCCACCAGGCTGGCAGCTCCATGGTGTTGGCCAGCAACGCGGTCACCTTGCGCCCGTGCAGCACTGAAAGACCGTTGTCGGCATCCAGCGTGCGGGCCAGCAACAAGACACCGTGGCAGACCGCTGCGACCGGTTTCTGTGCATCAAAGAAGTGCCGGACAATCCGCCGGGCGTCTTCGGATTCGAGCAAACTGCGCATGCCCTTGGCGTGGCCGCCCGGGATCACCAGCCCCTCGAACTGCTCGGGGTCTACTTCGGCGTAGGCCATGGGTGATTTGAAACCCTCGTCGGCGGTCATGGCGGCGTAACACTGAAGATCTTCTTTTCGGGTCATCAGCAGCGAGTTCAGTGGCCCGAATCCCATGTCCACCAGTCGCGAGTCGGCATAGGCCGGCAACCCTTTTGGCGTCGCGAAGCGCACCTCGATTCCGGCGTCATGCAACGCCTGCCAGGGCACGCTGCTTTCAGTGGGGTCGTAGTCAGCCTGAGGTAGCAGGAAAAGCAGCATGCACAAAGCCTCGAGTCGTCAGTGCCGGGGAGCGTCTATTGCTCTGAGTCTGGACGCAGGGACTGGACTTCGCCAGCCATTACCTGCCGATTCGATGCAGTCAGTGGCTCAACTTTCATTGAATCGAAACTTGAACAATGTGCACGGGTAGCCGTCGACGGGAAGCTGATGGCGAGTGAACTGACCCTGGGTCAGCTCGGGAATGATTTTGGACCAAAAAACCTGCGCCGGCTGATTGGCGTCGATATGAAAAATCTGCCACTGACCGGGAAGCTGCTGGAGCAGGGCAGACACTACGAACCTCCCGACGCCGTGACCTCGATAGCGGCGGCTGACGAAGAGATAACCGATGTTGTACTGCACGTCGTCGAAACGAACTGCGTCGTCAACCGTCACGAACCCGGCGATCTCCCCATCAACCTTGATCAGGAACGGCTGCGTTGCAGGCTTTCGCCAGTAGTCGAGCATCGGCTGAAGAGGGAAGAAACCATGGGCGCCAATCGTCAGCGGCAGCCACTCGCTGAAGTCGTACAGATAGAACTGCATCAGGTTTTCGATGCAGTCCAGTTCATCCCGTTGTGCGCGGTGCAGTTCGATCGCGGCCATTGCCCGAAGCTCCAGACGATTCGATGACGATGGCCATTAACCTAGCACCTCACGCAAACGATGCCACAACATACCCAGTGCCAGGAGCGGTGTACGCAATGCACGCCCACCCGGAAAGGTCATGTGCGGCACCGCACTGAAGACGTCCAGGCCTTGGCTGTGTCCTGCATGAATCGTCTCGGCCAGCAGGCGCGCGGTCCAATGCGTGACGTTGAGGCCATGACCGGAATAGCCTTGGGCATAAAACACGTTCGGGTACTGCGCCAACCGCCCGACCTGAGGGAAGCGGTTGGCGGTGATGCCGATCCGGCCGCCCCATTGATAGTCGATGCGCAGATCGGCCAACTGTGGGAACACCTTGAGCATTTTCGGGCGCATGTAGGCAGCGATGTCCGCCGGATCGCGTCCGGAATAATGGCAGGCGCCGCCGAACAGCAAGCGCCGGTCTGCCGAAAGCCGGTAGTAGTCGAGTCCGACTTTCTGGTCGCACAGCGCCAGGTTCTGTGGGATCAGTTCGGCGGCAGCCTGCTCTGATAACGCCTCGGTCGCGATGATGTAACTGCCCGCCGGCAGCACCTTGCCGCTGAGCCGTGGTTCCAGATCCTCCAGGTGCGCGTTGCAGGCCAGCACCAGACTGCCGGCGCGTACCGTGCCGCCTGCGCAGCGAACCTGCGCGGTGCTGCCATGGATGATCTCCAGCACCGGGCTTTGCTCGAAAATCCGCACCCCCAGCGACGCGGCGACCCGAGCCTCGCCGAGCACCAGGTTGAGCGGGTGCAGATGGCCGGAGCCCATGTCCACCAGTCCGCCTGCGTACACACCGGAGTTCACCACCTGGCGCATGTCCTCGGGCCTGACGAGGCGGGTTGCATGGGCATAACCCTGGGCGTCCAGGGTTTCCTGCTCCAGCTGAAACGCGGCGAATTGCGCGGGTGTGTTGGCCAGTTCGCAGAAGCCCCAACGCAGGTCGCAGTCGATGCCGTGCTCGCGGATGCGATTGCCCACCACCTCGACCGATTCGATGCCGGCGCGCTCCAGATAGCGCACGCCTTCCTGGCCGACGTAACGGGCAAAGCCCGAAACGTCGTGGCCAATGCCACGGATCAACTGCCCGCCATTGCGGCCGCTGGCGCCCCAGCCGATCCGTCGGCCCTCCAGCAGGATCACCGAGAGCCCGCGCTGGGCCAGCTCAATGGCGGTGTTGACGCCGGTAAAACCGCCGCCGATCACGCAGACGTCGGCCTCAAGATCCGCCGTCAGCGTCGGGTGTTGCACCATCGCGTTGGCGGAGGCGTTGTAATAGGAGCGGGCGTGTTCCGCCGGCAGGTTTATAGCAGTTGCCTGATTCATTTATTGGACTTCACTTTGCTCCAGGAACGGGTCATCACGCGCATGATTTCCGGTGTCGGTGTGGTCGAGATGTACAGCTTGTCCAGCACCGCCTGGGAGGGGTAAACCTCTGGGTTATTCACCAGTTCCGCGTCCATGAACTGCTTGGCCGCAGGGTTGGGGTTGGCGTAACCGACGGTGGCGCTGACCTTGGCGATCACCTCCGGCTCCAGCAGATAGTTGATGAATTCGTGGGCTTGTTTGGCGTTACCGGCATCGGCGGGCACGGCCAGCAGGTCGAACCACAGGTTGCTGCCTTCCTTGGGGATCGCGTAGGCGATGTTCACGCCGTTTTTCGCTTCCTTGGCACGGTTCGCCGCCTGGAACACGTCGCCCGAGTAACCAAAGGCAATGCAGATGTCGCCGTTGGCCAGGTCCGACACGTACTTGGACGAGTGGAAGTAGGTGATGTACGGGCGGATGCTCAGCAGCTTGGCTTCGGCTTTCTTGTAGTCTTCGACGTTCGAACTGCGTGGGTCCATGCCCATGTAGTTGAGCATCGCCGGGAAGACTTCATCGGCCGAGTCCATCATCGACACGCCACACTGGCTGAGCTTCTTCAGGTTTTCCGGCTCGAACAGCACGGCCCAGGAGTCGATGTGATCGACCCCCAGCACTTTTTTGATCTTGTCGACGTTGTAGCCGATGCCGTTCGTGCCCCACAGGTACGGTACCGAGTGCTCGTTACCCGGGTCGTTCTTCTCCAGCAGCGTCAGCAGTTTAGGGTCGAGGTTTTTCCAGTTCGGCAGCTGCGAGCGGTCCAGTTTGAGGAACGCGCCGGCTTTGACCTGACGCGCCAGAAAGTGGTTGGAAGGCACCACCACGTCATACCCGGTGCGCCCGGCGAGCAGTTTGCCTTCCAGGGTTTCGTTGGAGTCGAATACGTCATAGATGACCTTGATACCGGTTTTCGCCTGGAAGTCGGCGAGGGTGGTCGTACCGATATAGTCGGTCCAGTTGTACACACTGACGCTCGGCTGCGCTTGCGCGCCGAGGCTGCAGAACAGCGCGAGCGCTGCGGGAACGACTGATTTCAATAGACGCATTTCGACACCTCTTTGAATGATTGTTTTCGATGTGTGTTTGGTCGGAGCTTTTCAGTCAGCGCAATACATGTGGGAGCGAGCTTGCTCGCGATAGCGGTAGTTCAGTCAGCATTGATGTTGAATGTAATGCCGCTATCGCGAGCAAGCTCGCTCCCACAGGGGTAGTGTTTCAATTGATAGAGATCAGACACTCAGCAACAGAAACTCGCGCTCCCAGGAACTGATCACCCGCTTGAAGTTTTCATGCTCGGCGCGCTTGACCGCGACGTAGCCGCGGACGAACTTGGTCCCCAGATAACGCTCGATGGTCGGGCAATCTTCCATGTGCGCCAGTGCATCCTCGATGGTGATCGGCAGGCGCAGGTTGCGTCGCTCATACGCGCGGCCCTGCACCGGGGCGCTCGGTTCGATGCGTTCGATCATGCCCAGGTATCCGCACAACAGGCTGGCGGCGATGGCCAGGTACGGGTTGGCATCGGCGCCCGGCAAACGGTTTTCCACGCGCATGGCCTCGGGACCGGAAGTCGGTACGCGCAGGCCGACGGTACGGTTTTCTTCGCCCCACTCAACGTTCACCGGTGCCGAGGTGTCCGGCAGGAAGCGGCGGAAAGAGTTGACGTTGGGCGCGAACATCGGCAGCAGTTTCGGAATGTATTTTTGCAGACCGCCGATGTGGTGCAGGAACAGCTCGCTCATCTGCCCGTCGCTGTCGGCGAAGATCGGTTTGCCGGTGGCGATATCGACCACGCTTTGGTGCAAGTGCATGGCACTGCCCGGTTCGTCGCCGATCGGCTTGGCCATGAAGGTCGCGGTGACGTTGTGCTTGAGCGCCGCTTCGCGCAGGGTGCGCTTGAACACGGTGATCTGGTCGGCCAGATCCAGCGCGTCGCCGTGACGGAAGTTGATTTCCATCTGCGCCGGGCCGTCTTCGTGGATCAGTGTGTCGAGGTCCAGGCCTTGCAGTTCGCACCAGTCGTAGACGTCTTCGAACAGCGGATCGAATTCGTTGGCGGCGTCGATGGAGAACGACTGACGACCGCTTTCGGCGCGGCCCGAACGGCCCAGCGGTGCCTTGAGCGGCAAGTCCGGGTCTTCGCAGCGCTGGGTCAGGTAGAACTCCATTTCCGGCGCCACGATCGGCTGCCAGCCTTTGTCGGCATAGAGCTTGAGGACTTTCTTGAGCACGTTACGCGGCGACAGTTCGATCGGGTTGCCGAGCTTGTCGAAGGTGTCGTGAATCACAATGGCGGTCGGCTCGATCGCCCACGGCACCACGTAAATCGCCGAAGAATCCGGCCGGCAAACCATGTCGATGTCGGCAGGGTCGAGCAGGTCGTAGTAAATGTCGTCGTCGACAAAGTCCCCGGTTACCGTTTGCAACAGCACACTTTCCGGCAGGCGCATGCCTCGCTCATGCAGGAACTTGTTGGTGGGCGCTATCTTGCCGCGAGCGATACCGGTCAGGTCACTGACCACGCATTCGACTTCGGTAATCTTGTGTTCTTTCAGCCATGAAGACAGCTGATCGAAAGGGGCATTCATAAAGACCTCGTAGTTGGTTTTATCAGCGCCGGAGTCGGTCACTGCATTGCGTGCAAGCGGCGAAAGACTTTCCCTGTAGCGCGTTGACGACTATCTTGGGCGAGGCGTTTCGATCCATCTATCCACTTTAAGCAGAACCAGAACGCACCAAAAAAGTGCGCACAGGTCATTCCATGACAGAGTCAAATCCCTTGCACGTGCAGGCTTTCAACACCGCTGATGTCGCCGAACAGATACGCGCGACCCCTGGCTGGGTGCAGCACTATCAGCAGATGTCGCCCGGACATTTCGCAGGACAAGTGCGTTATCTGGACCTGCAAGGCGTGGAGATTTACGAGGAGTGCATGAACACCCGCGTCGAGCAGAATTTCAGTGCGCCGCCAGGTTCGCTGGCGTTCTGTTTCGATCGCAGTGACAACGCGCTGTATCTGTTGAACGGCGAAAGCCGCAACATCTGGATCACCCCGGAGAACTACCAGGAAGTGGCCGTGGTCTTCGGCCCGGAATTCGTTCAGCGCAACGGCCTGAACGTCGAGCGGCTGGAAGGCTTGTTCATGGCGCCGCTCAATTCACAGCAGAACGCGTTGTTCAGCCGCTGGCTGAGCGGCACCCTGACCCGGCTGTCACAGACTTTCGATCCGCCGAGCAAGGAAGCGCTGACTCAACAGCTGCTGGACGATTGCCTGTTCATTCTCGACAACGCCTGCGTTTGCCTGGACCGAGGTGCGTTGCAGCGCCGGGCAGGGGAGCGAACGATCATGAAACGGATCGGTAATTGGGCGGCGGATACGCCGGAAGAGAACCTCAATTTGCTGGAGCTTTCGCAGGTCGCCGAAGTTTCATTGCGTCAGCTGCAACACGCGTTCAAAACCTACACCGGCATGGCGCCGGCCCAGTGGCTGCGCTTGCGCCGGCTCAACAGCGCCCGTCGTGAACTGCTCAGCCGCACGGCCACCGACACCACGGTGGCCGAAGTGGCGATGAACTGGTCGTTCTGGCACCTTGGGCGGTTTTCCAGCAGCTACCGGGCGCTGTTCAAGGAATTGCCGAGTGACACTTTGAAGCGTGCATGCGCCACTCAGTCGAATGGACACGTGCGCCGTTAAAATGTCGGCGGGGTAATCACCCATACCACTACGGCATCCACATCCCCTGGGTTGCCATAACGGTGGGGCTCCTGGCTGGAAAAGCTGAAGCTATCGCCTTCGTTGAGCTGAAAATAACGCTCCCCGACCCACAACTCGAAAGTGCCCGACAGCAGATAACCGGCTTCTTCGCCTTCGTGGCTGTAGCTGTGCTGGCTATAGGTGCCTGGCGGGAAGCGTGAGTGGAGCATTTCCAGCTGACGGTTGGGTTGCGGGGTCAGTAGTTGGTCGACGATACCGTCTTCGTAATGCACGCTCATGCGGCTGTTCTTGCGGACCACGTAACCGTGATCTTCGGGCGCGGTGTTGGCTTCGCTGGCGAAGAACCACTGGATGGTCACGCCCAGGCTGCGGGCAATGTTGAACAGCGCGGGGATCGACGGGTAGGCGAGGTTGCGTTCGAGCTGGCTGATGTAGCCTGCCGTCAACTCACTCATGTGCGCCAGTTCCGCCAGGGTCATGCCCCGACGTTTGCGCAGGCCACGAATCCGGGTGCCGAGAAAGTGCGGCTCTGCCGCGCCGCTTTCTGGCGAAGGCGCGCTGCTGGCAGGCGGCATCTTGCTGCTGTTGCTCATGGCGTGCTCCGAACGATGAAGGGGCCCAGTCAGTTGCACGCAGTCCATGTGGGAGCGAGCTTGCTCGCGATAGCGGCGGGTCAGTCAACAACGATGTTGAATGTACTGCCATCATCGCGAGCAAGCTCGCTCCCACAATGGACTGTGCTTGACTCACGGCCCAACGTAAAAGCCCCGGAGTATAAACAGCCTCAAAGCTCCCAGGCGACTTTCAAGCCTTCATAAATCGCTTCTTCGGCAGTACGCGGTGCCAGGCAGTCGCCGATCCGTCGAAACTCCACCAGACCTTGCAGTTCAGAACCCAGGGTATCCACCGGTTGATGGCCCTGGCAGAGCACCAGCGTATCGATGTTCTCGAACAACATCGGTTCACCGCTGGCGGTGTGTTGCAGGTAGACGGTGTTGTCGTCGCAACCGTAAAGCCGAGCGTACGGCGTGATCGGGATGCCCAGCTTATGCAGCTCACCGGCCAGTTGATCGCGCACGTACAGCGGCAGGTTTTCCCCGCAATGGGTGCCGTTGACCGCCAGTTGCACCTGATGCCCGGCGCGCACCAGGCGTTCGGCAATACCGGGGCCGATCCAGTCGCAGCGCCAGTCGACCACCACCACTGAACGGCCAATCGGCACCTCCTCGCGCAGCACCTGCCAGGCGTCCACCACCTGCAACTCACCGCCGCGTTCGAACCCCGGCCAGTAGGGCTCGGCGCCGGTGGCGACGATCACCATGTCCGGCCGTTCGCGCGCAACCAACGCCCGGTCGACCCGGGTATTGCGCACCACGCGTACCTCGGCCAGTTCCATCTCGCGCTGGAGGTTGGTACTGGCACCGCCGAACTCGCTGCGCCGTGGCAACAGTTGCGCCAAAAGCACTTGGCCGCCGAGTTGTGAACTGGCCTCGTAGAGCGTCACCTCATGCCCGCGTTGCGCAGCCACTGCCGCAGCTTTCATCCCGGCCGGACCACCGCCGGCAATCATGATGCGTTTGCGCTGGGTGGTCGCTTGCCGCTGGCCGAACAACAGCTCACGACCGGTTTCCGGGTGCTGGATACAGGAAATCGGCAGACCTTTGTGGAAGTGCCCGATACATGCCTGATTGCAGGCAATGCAGGCCCGCACATCTTCGGCGCGGCCGGCGTCGGTTTTGTTGGGCATTTGCGGATCGCAAATCAGCGCGCGGGTCATGCCGCACACATCGGCCTGGCCACGCACCAGAATCAGTTCAGCTTCCTGTGGCTGGTTGATGCGTCCGGTGACGAACAGCGGAATGCTCAGGCTGGCTTTGAAGGTTCCGGCTTCCTTGGCCAGGTAAGCGGCTTCGATCGCCATCGGCGGCACGATATGCACTGCGCCACCCAACGACGCCGAGGTGCCGGCGACGATGTGCACGTAATCCAGTTGTGCTTGCAGTGACTTGACCGCCTCCAGCGACTCGTCTTCGGTGAGCCCTTCGGGGTCGCGCTCATCGGCGGAAATGCGCAAGCCGATGATGAACTGTTCGTCGGTATTGGCGCGGACGGCCGCAATCACTTCACGCAAAAAGCGCAGACGCTGTTGCAGGTCACCGTTGTAGTCGTCAGTGCGACGGTTGACCCTTGGGTTGATGAATTGCGCCGGCAGGTAACCATGACTGGCGACCACCTCGACACCGTCGAGCCCGGCCTGATACAGGCGCCTTGCAGCAGCGCCATAACCGGCGATGATCTCGTCGATCATCGCCTGGTCAAGCGCTCGCGGCATCACCCGAAACCGCTCGTTGGGCACTGCCGAAGGCGAGTAGGCGACCGCCAGCAAGCCATCGCTGGACTCCATGATCTCGCGTCCGGGATGGAAAATCTGCGACAGCACCACGGTGCCGTGGGCATGGCAGCTTTGTGCGAGTTTCCGATAGCCCTCGATGCAGGCGTCGTCGGTCGCCATCAGCACATGCGAGGTGTAGCGCGCGCTGTCATGCACGCCGGCCACTTGCAACACGATCAGCCCGACACCGCCTTCGGCGCGGGCCTTGTGGTAGGCGATCAGTTGCTCGTTGACCAGGTTATCGGTGGGCATCGAGGTGTCATGCCCGCTGGACATGATGCGGTTTTTCAGGCGTTTGCCACGGATCTGCAACGGTTCGAACAGATGTGCAAAAGCAGGGGTCGAGGTCGGCATGGTACGGGTACTCCAGGCGGGCTGAAGCCGAAAGGCCGGGGTTTCGGCGTTGTTATTATTGCCCTATAGAAATTTACCGCCAGTAAAAAATCAACTTGTTTTTTTACTGGCGCTTGCAGTAGCTTATTTTGGCGCCCACTCCTGGGCATAGGTATCTACACAACATTGAAATGCGATGCAGGACAGCTCCCGTAGCAGCTGCCGAGCTTGCGAGGCTGCGTTCGGCTCGGTCCGCGCTCGGGCGAAGCAGTCGTGAACTCAGGCAGCGCGCTCTTCCAGGTAAACCGCGTATACCGGATTTGCGAGGACTGCGTCCTCGAACGCAGCCTCGCAAGCTCGGCAGCTGCTACGGGAGTTGAAGCAGGACGATGTGTAGAGACTGATGCGCTCCTGGGGCGAACCTCACAACAATAAAAAAGGGTCATGCGGGCATTTGCCTGAGTGACACCTGCACGAGGAACCACTGATGAAATCGAACACGCTCAAGCACGGTTTTTATCCCTTGTTGTTGACCCTGGCCGGCGGCCTTGGCAACGCTCAGGCAGCACAGGAGATGGTGGTGGTAGGTTACGGCGGAGCCGGACAAAAAGCCCAGGACGTGGCGTTCTTCCAACCGTTCAGTACGGCGGATCGGAGCACGCTGATCCAGAGTGAATACAACGGCGAAATGGCCCGGATCAAAGTGATGGTCGACACCGGCAACGTCGATTGGGACGTGGTGCAGATCGAAGGCCCGGACCTGATGCGCGGCTGCGACGAAGGCATGTACGAGCGCCTGGACTGGAAGACCCTGGGCCGCGCCGAGCAGTTGATTCCCGAGGCCGCGCAGAAATGCGGCTCCGCGGCGCTGGTCTGGAGCGTGGCGATTGCCTACGACACCCAGAAGCTGGCGCAGCCCCCGACCTCATGGGCCGATTTCTGGGATGTGCAGAAATTCCCGGGCAAGCGCGGGTTGCGTAAACGTGCGGTGTACAACCTCGAGTTCGCCTTGCTCGCTGACGGGGTGAAGGTCGAGGACGTGTACAAGGTGCTGAGCACTCCGCAGGGCGTCGATCGGGCGTTCGCCAAGCTCACCGAACTCAAACCGCATATCCAGTGGTGGGAAGCCGGCGCGCAACCGGCGCAATGGTTGACCGCCGGCGATGTGGTGATGACCTCGACCTACAGCGGGCGCGTGGCTGCTGCCGCGCAAAGCGGTAGCCACCTCGGGCTGGTCTGGCCGGGCAGCCTGTACGGCATGGACTACTGGGCGATCATCAAGGGCTCCAGACACGTCGATCAGGCCAAGCGCTTTATCGCTTTTGCCAACCAGCCGGATGCCCAGGTCAAGTATGTCGAGCAGATTCCGTACGGCCCGACCAACACTCAAGCCGCCGCCCGGCTGGACAACAAGCTGGCGCAATGGGTGCCGACTGCTCCGCAAAACCTCAAGGGTGCACTGTCGATGAATGTACCGTTCTGGGTCGATCACGGCGAGGAACTCGAAGAGCGCTTCAACGCCTGGGCCAGCAAGTAATTGCCACGGGCTGGACGTGTGAAAGCGCCATCGCGAGCAAGCTCGCTCCCACAGGGTATGTGTCGAGCACAAATGACTGTGGCGACCCGGATCCAGTGTGGGAGCGAGCTTGCTCGCGATGGGGGCAACACGGTCACTCCGGCATGCGACTGACTGGAGACTTGCCACGCTCTTGCTGTACAGTCGTTTAGCCCGCGGTCTTCCCGGCTGCGGCCCCCTAACGATTGATCCACGGAGAGTGTCGCGCATGAGTCAGGAAGCCCGTTTTTCCCGCATGGAGCCGGAGTTGCGCAAGGCCAACCTGATCGAGGCGACGCTGGTGTGCCTCAAGCGCCACGGCTTCCAGGGTGCATCGATCCGCAAGATTTCCGCCGAGGCCGGGGTTTCGGTCGGGCTGATCAGCCATCACTATTCGGGCAAGGACGAACTGGTGGCCGAGGCTTACATGTCGATCACCGGGCGGGTCATGAGCCTGCTGCGCGAGGCCATGGAACAGGCTGCACCGAATGCGCGCGAGCGTTTGTCGGCGTTCTTCCGCGGCTCGTTTTCCGCCGAGCTATTGGACCCGCAACTGCTGGATGCCTGGCTGGCGTTCTGGGGCGCGGTCAAGACCGCAGAGGCGATCAACCAGGCGCACGATCATTCCTATGGCGAGTACCGCGGTGTACTGCGCAAGGTGTTGACCGAGTTGGCACAGGAGGAGGGCTGGGAACATTTCGACGCCGACCTGGCCGCCATCAGCCTCAGCGCCTTGCTCGACGGCCTGTGGCTGGAGTCGGGTCTCAACCCCGGGACCTTTACCCCGGAGCAGGGCATACAGATTTGCGAAGCCTGGGTCGACGGTTTGCAGGCTGGTGGGCGTCAGCGTTTTTGTTTGCAGACGACGGGCTGTTGATCACCCGTTCAGCAATGGATACTCTCTGGCGCCAGTGCAGGAAAAAACTCTAATAAGAAACACGCCTTCGGGCATACGCAGGATTCCAAGCGATGGCTCCTCGGGTACTGATCGTCGATGACGATCCGCTGATTCGCGAACTGCTGCACGCCTACCTGTCCCAGGAAGGCTACGACGTACATTGCGCCGCCACGGCGGAGCTGGCCGAAACCTTTCTGGCGAGCCAGACGGTCGATCTGGTGATGCTCGACATTCGTCTGCCGGGCAAGGACGGCCTGACCCTGACCCGGGAGCTGCGGGTCCGTTCGGAAGTCGGGATCATTCTGATCACCGGGCGCAATGATGAAATCGACCGCATCGTCGGCCTTGAATGCGGCGCCGATGACTATGTGATCAAACCCCTTAATCCACGCGAACTGGTGTCCCGGGCAAAAAACCTGGTGCGCCGGGTTCGTCATGCCCAGACGCCGCAACCGGTTGCAGCGATTTCTCGGCCGGTCAAGCAGTTCGCCGCCTGGGCGCTGGACACTGACCGCAGGCGGCTGATCGACCACGCCGGCAGCGAAACCCTGCTGACCCATGGCGAGTACCAGTTGCTCAGCGTGTTCCTGCGCAACAGCGGCCACACCTTGAGTCGTGACCAGTTGATGGACCAGATCCGCAATCGTGAGTGGGTACCCAATGATCGCTCCATCGATGTGCTGGTCGGACGCTTGCGGCGCAAGTTGCATGATGATCCGGCCGAGCCGCAATTGATCATCACCATCCACGGCGCCGGTTACCTGTTCACCGCCAGCGTCGCGGCCTGAGCCGTATGCTGCGGCTGTTTTGGCTGATGTTGGCGCTGGTGGGGAACAACGCGATGGCGGCGGAGAAGGTTCGCTACTGCGATTACCCGGTGTACCCGCCGATCTCCTGGAGCGACGGCAAACAGGTACGCGGCCTTGCTCCCAGCGTGGTGAAAAACCTGTTCGGGCAACTGGGCTACGAAGTCGAGATCGTTGTGCTGGGCAACTGGAAACGCTGCCTGCTGGACGCAGCCGAAGGCCGGGTCGACGTGGTGCTGGCCTACAGCACCGTGCAACGCGAGCAGAGCATGGTTTTTTCGACGGTGCCGGTGTTGCGCGAAGAGGTCGCGCTGTTCACCAATCGTCAGCACCCGGTGAAGTTCGAACGCCTTGAGGACCTGGCCAATTACCGTGGCGGGCTGTTGTTCGGTGAGAGTTATGGCGTGGATTTCGACCGCCTGGTCGCGCAACATCAGAACATCGAATGGGTGTCCGACAGCAGCCAGAACTTCGGCAAGCTGATTCGCGGGCGCATCGACTTCATCACCTCGGAGCGGCGCACCGGGCAGCTTTACGTCGAAAACCTGCCAGGGGCGCAAGACATCGTGGCCTTGCCGAACGCCTTGAGCGTGGATTATCTGCGGGTTGCGGTGTCACGCCGTTCCCCGTTGGCCAGTCGCATGCCGGACATCGATGCGCAGTTGAAGCGGATGGTCGATGCCGGGGACATCGAGCGTTGGCTGAACGAGAGTGAAGTCACTTACCGCGACATGATCAGCCTGCCGGTGGATGCACAATGATCCGCGCACGCCCCGGCGGACTGTTGCGGCGCCTGCTGCTGTTCATTCTGTTGTTCAGCCTGTGCTTCACCGTGCTCGCCAGCACCGTGCAACTGTATTTCGAGTACCGCCGCGAGATGCGTGACATCGACTCACGCATGGAACTGATTCGCGCCGGCTACCTGGCCAGCCTGGAACGCAGCCTCTGGGACCTGAACCAGGAACAGTTGAATGTGCAACTGCGCGGTCTGGTGGATTTCTCCGACGTGGCCCGGGTTCATCTGACCAGCCCGGACTTCGATCTACTGCAGGGCAACCAGGACCCGATCGGGCCGTTGCGCGTCGAGCGTTTTGAACTGGATTACCAACCGCCAACAGGTCCCGTGCGGCATTTGGGGCAATTGGAAGTCAGTACCGATCTGGGCGCGGTGCATCAGCGGCTGTTCGCCACCGGTTTGACCAGTCTGTTGTGGATGAGCGTGTTTCTCTGCGGGTTGGCGGTGGCGCTGTCGGGACTGTTTTACCGTTTGGTCACGCGGCACCTGCAAGTCATGGCCGGGTTTGCCCGGCGCATCGCCGTCGGTGACTGGCATGAGCCTTTGCATCTGGACAAGAGCCGCCGCGCCCACGAAGACGAAATCGACACCGTGGCTCACGCCCTGGACGATATGCGCCGGGCGATCCTCAGTGACATTGATCGGCGCGAAATCGATCGCCTGGCGTTGCAGGACAATCGCGATGAACTGCTGAGAATGGTCGAGCGGCGCACCGCCAGCCTGATGCGTGCCAAGGACGAAGCCGAGGCGGCCAACCTCGCCAAGTCGCGGTTCCTGGCGACCATGAGCCATGAACTGCGCACGCCGCTCAACGGCATCCTCGGCATGGCCGAGTTGCTGCGTGGCGCCAGCCTTGATGAGCGCGACGGCAAACGTCTGGATGCGCTGTACAAGGCCGGCGAAGGGTTGCTGACGATTCTCAACGAAGTGCTGTATTTCGCCAGGCTGGAGGAGGGCGAAACCCACCCGGAGCCAGTCGACTTCTCGGTCCGGCAATTGCTCGACGAGGTACTGACGCTGCTGGAGCCGCGCGCGCTGAGCAACGACACGACGCTGCATTGCCGCATCGATCCGCAGGTCGCCGACAGGCATCACGGTGCCGAGCAGTTCTTGCGTCAGGTGTTGAGCAACCTGCTGGCCAACGCGATCAAGTTCACCGAAGGCGGGCAGGTCAGCGTCGAGGTCACATTGCTGGGGCAAGATTCGGGGCAAACCGGGCAACGGCTGCGTCTGAGCGTGACCGACAACGGCATCGGCATTGCTCCGGCGATGCAGGCAAAGATTTTCGAACGCTTTACCCAGGCCAGCGAAGAGGTAGCACAACGCTTTGGCGGAACCGGCCTGGGCCTCGCCATCAGCAAACACCTGGTGGAGCAGTTGGGCGGGCAGATCGGCGTTGACAGTGAGATGGGGCGCGGTAGCTGTTTCTGGTTCGAGCTGACGTTGCCGCCGGCCACCGGCACGGTCGAAGTGATATTGAGCAGTGCAGCCGGTCCGGCGTTGAAAATTCTGGTGGTCGAGGACGTGGCGCTGAACCGCGAAGTGGTCAGCGGTTTGCTGCAACGGGACGGGCATCAGGTCTGGCTTGCTGAAGAGGCCGAACAGGCGCTGATGCAGTGCGCGAGCCAGACCTTCGATTTGATCCTGCTCGATGTGCACCTGCCGGGTATCAGTGGCGTCGAGCTGTGCAAACTGATTCGCAGCAGCGCTGGGCCAAACCGTCACAGCCGGATTTTCGCCCTGACCGCCAGTGTGCAACCAACCCTGGTGCGCGGTTATCTGGATGCCGGCATGGACGGCATTCTCGCCAAACCCTTGAAGCTCGAAAACCTGCGGCAGGCGCTGGCCGGGCAGTCGCCAACTCCCGAGCCGCAGCGCGATGACGAGTCAATGGACTGGCCGTTGTTAGACACTCACCGGACCTTGCTCGGTGAACAGAAGGTTCAGGGATTGCTCGCGGTGTTGCGCAATTCGATCACTCAGCATCAAGAAGCGTTAACGGAAGCCATCGAGGCCGACGATTGCACCGAAGTCGCCCATCTGGCCCATCGCTTGGCCGGCAGTAGCGACTCATTGGGCTTTCGCGCACTGGCCAATGTGCTGCGCTCGCTGGAAGAGGCGGCGCTGGTCAGTGATGAGTCAGCGCTGCGGGCGCTGGCACCGCAGATGCATGAGCAATTGCAGCGTTCGCAACAGACGCTGGCCGAGCTGTTGCGCGCCTGACGTACAAGATCGTTACGACTTTTTACATCTTTGATCTTTACGTTCAACGCGAACTTACACGGGTTTCCAATAATCGACGCAACCGCCGTCAGTGCGGTCTTCGAAGCTTATTGGAGATAATAATAATGAACTGCCGTAAAGCTGATCCTTCCCAGCGTCATGACGTCCTGTCATCCGCCGTGCACCTCGCCGACTACTGAGGTGCCGACATGAGCGAATCTATCGAACGCAAAGGCATACACCTGACCCGCGCCCTGAAAAGCCGGCACATATTCATGCTCTCGCTGGGCGGCGTGATCGGCACCGGGCTGTTCATGGGCTCCGGCGTGACGATCAACCAGGGCGGCCCGGTGGGGGCGATTCTGGCCTATCTGGTTGCCGGTTTCCTGATGTACCTGGTGATGGTTTGCCTGGGTGAATTGTCGGTACAAATGCCGGTGTCCGGTTCGTTCCAGACCCACGCCACCAAGTTCATCGGGCCGGCCACCGGCTTCATGATCGGTTGGGTGTACTGGATGAGCTGGGCGTCCACCGTCGGCCTGGAGTTCACCGCGGCTGGCATGTTGATGGTGCGCTGGTTTCCCACTGTACCGATCTGGTACTGGTCGGCGCTGTTCGTGGTCGTCTTGTTCGGCCTGAACGCTCTGGCGACCCGCGCCTTCGGTGAAGCGGAATACTGGTTCTCCGGGATCAAGGTCGCAGCGATTCTCGGCTTCATCGTGGTCGGTGTTCTGGTGATCTTCGGCGCAATCCCGCTGACCAGCGGCGCTCCGGCGCCGATGATGAGCAACCTGATCGGCGACTCATTGTTCCCCAACGGTTTGCCCGCAGTGTTCGCGGTGATGATGACCGTGGTCTATGCATTCCAGGGTTGCGAGATCATGGGCGTGGCTGCCGGCGAAACCGATCAACCAGAAAAAAGCATCCCGCGCGCGGTGCGCAACGTGGTATTTCGCGTGCTGATCTTCTACGTCTTGGCGATTGTGGTGCTGTCGGCCATCGTGCCGTGGCAGCAGGCCGGCTTGATGGAAAGCCCGTTCGTGCAAGTGTTCGACATGGTCGGCATTCCTTACGCCGCCGACTTAATGAACTTCGTGATCCTCACGGCGATTCTGTCGGTCGGCAACTCCGGTCTGTACGCTTCGACGCGGATTCTGTGGGCGATGTCGAAAACCGGCATGGCGCCGAAAAGTCTGTCGCCGTTGAGCAAACGCGGTGTGCCATTGCGGGCGCTGAGCATCACCTTGTGCTTCGCGCTGGTGTCGCTGATGACCAGTTTCATCGCTGCCGACACCTTGTTCATGGTGCTGATGGCGGTGAGTGGGATGTCCGGCACCGTGACCTGGATCGTTATCGCACTGGCGCAGTACAAGTTCCGCAAGGCTTATCTGCGCGATGGCGGCAAGCTCAGCGACCTGAAATACCGTGCGCCGTGGTTCCCGCTGCTACCAATCCTGTGCATTGCCTTGTGCTGCTCGCTGTTCGTGTTCCTGGCCATGGATGAAACCCAGCGTCCTTCGCTGTATTGGGGCTTTGGGTTCATGGCGCTGTGCTACGGCGCGTATTTCCTGATTCAGCGCAAACGCCAAACCGTGTTGGCGCCGAGCCTGCCGACCGTGTAACGGCGCGCGATCAAAAAAACGCGACAGGCAACTGTCGCGTTTTTTTTACGTCCACTGCGCCAAAGCGCGGGCCTGTGCACGCCATAGCTGGGTGATCAAAACGACCGCACAATCCTGCCCAAGGTCTCCATGGCCTTTTCGGCATCCTCGGTCCACGGGCTACCGTAGTTCAAACGAATGCAATTTCGAAAACGCTGGGTCGGTGAAAAGATCGGCCCTGGCGCGATGCTGATGCCTTGCGCCAACGCCATCTGGAACAGCTTCAACGAATCCATTTGCGCTGGCAGCTCCAGCCACAGGAAGTAACCGCCGGCCGGTTGGCTGACGCGGGTCTGGGTCGGGAAGTAGCGGGCGATGGCTGCGAGCATGGCGCTTTGCTGTTCTTCAAGGGCGTAGCGCAGTTTGCGCAGGTGACGGTCGTAGCCGCCGTGTTGCAGGTAATCGGCAATCGCCGCCTGGGCCGGCATCGAGGCGCAGAGCGAGGTCATCAGCTTCAGGCGTTCGATTTTCTGCGCGTAGCGCCCGGCGGCGACCCAGCCGATGCGGTAACCGGGAGCGAGGCTCTTGGCGAAGGAACCGCAGTGCATCACCAGCCCTTCGGTGTCGAAGGCTTTGGCTGGTTTCGGCGCTTGCTGGCCGTAATAGAGCTCGGCATAGACATCGTCCTCGATCAGCGGCACTTGATGGCTGCGCAACAACTCCACCAGTTCCTGTTTCTTGGCCTCGGGCATGGTGGCGCCCATGGGGTTCTGGAAACTGGTCATGCACCAGCAGGCTTTGATCGGATGGCGTTCAAGGGTTTGCGCCAGCACGCCGAGGTCGATGCCGTCGCGCGGGTGCACGGGAATTTCCACCGCTTTGAGTTTGAGTCGCTCAAGCACTTGCAGGCTGGCATAGAACGCTGGCGCTTCAATAGCCACCAGGTCGCCGGGTTCGGTGACCGCTTGCAGGCACAGGTTCAGCGCTTCGAGCGCGCCGTTGGTGATCAGCAGTTCTTCCATGGGCAGCATCAGGCCGCCGACCATGTAGCGCAGGGCGATTTGCCGACGCAATTGCGGATTGCCCGGCGACATGTCGGTCACCACCATGCGTGGGTCCATTTCCCTGGCGGCACTGGCCAGCGAGCGTGACAGGCGTTGCAGTGGAAACAGCGTCGGGCTCGGGAAGGCCGAGCCGAAGGGCACGGTGGTCGGGTCCTTGATCGAATCGAGGACCGAGAACACCAGTTCACTCACGTCGACTTCGGTGGACTCGTTGACCTGGCTGCTGATCACCGGCTCCGAGAACGGGCTCGGCGCGTGGGTGTTGACGAAGTAGCCGGAGCGCGGCCGGGCGCGGATCAGGCCACGACGTTCCAGCAAGTAGTAGGCCTGAAACACCGTGGAGGGGCTGACCCCGTATGTCTGGCTGGCGTAACGCACCGAGGGGACGCGCTGGCCAGGGCCGAGCACCCCGGAGCGGATCAGTTCAGCAATGTCGTCAGCGAATTTTTCGTAGCGTTTCATTGAAAGGCCTTGTCGCCAGGTGTTTGTGTTGGGTGTCAGGGGGATCGTCCCCTCACCCTAGCCCTCTCCCGGAGGGAGAGGGGACAGATTGGGGGATGTTCAAAGTTTGCTGCGACCTGAACGTTTTGCATTGAATCCATAGTCGACTTGGTATTTCAGGTCGCAGTACATCAACAGACGCCTCGGTCAGTCCCCTCTCCCTCCGGGAGAGGGCTAGGGTGAGGGTAAGGATTCTAAAGGCTCAACGATTCATCGGCGCAACAAACCGGCTCTTGGCCACGCTGTTCACCGAAGGCTCATCGCTGTCAGTGATCTTGAAGCTGATCGTCTGCGAGCTGCTGCTGGGTTTGTCGGTGGTCATGGCCACTGAAACAGGCACATCAACAATTTCTCCCGGCGCCAGGCTCAACTCGGTCTTGCCCTGCAACTGGAAGCCGTCGCCGTCCACCAGGGACAAACGATAGTCCTGCCGCTGCTGGGTTTTATTGATGACTTTGAGGCTGTAGATGTTTTCAATCTGGCCCTGGCTGTTTTCGCGAAACAGGCCACGGTCCTTGCTGACGTCCAGCGAGACCATCGACCGCTCCATCAGCGCCAGCGTCAGTGCACCGATCATCACCACCAGCACCGCCGTGTAGCCGATCAACCGAGGCCTGAGCAAGTGGGTCTTGCCACCTTGCAACTCATGCTCGGAGGTGTAGCTGATCAGGCCACGGGCATAGCCCATTTTGTCCATGATCGAATCGCAGGCATCGATACACGCCGCGCAGCCAATGCACTCCATCTGCAAGCCGTCGCGAATGTCGATGCCGGTCGGACAGACCTGCACGCACAGGTGACAGTCGATGCAATCGCCCAGACCGACGTCGGCAGGTTTCACCTCGCGTTTGCGTGGGCCACGGCTTTCGCCACGGGCGGCGTCGTAGGAGATGGTCAGCGTATCTTTGTCGAACATCACGCTCTGGAACCGTGCATACGGACACATGTGCATGCACACCGCTTCACGCAGCCAACCGGCGTTGATGTAGGTCGCGCCGGTGAAGAACAGCACCCAGAACAGACTGACGCCGCCCATTTGCAGGGTCAGCAGTTCATTGGCCAGTGGGCGAATCGGTGTGAAGTAGCCAACAAACGTCAGCCCCGTCAACACACTGATGGCCAGCCACAACGTGTGTTTGGCCGAACGACGCAGCAGTTTGTTCAGGCCCCAAGGGGCGGCTTGCAGCTTGATCCGTTGGTTGCGCTCGCCCTCGGTGACCTTTTCGCACCACATGAACAGCCAGGTGAAGGAACTCTGCGGGCAGGTGTAGCCACACCACACTCGCCCGGCGAACACGGTGATCGCGAACAGGCCGAAGGCGCAGATGATCAGCAGCGCCGAGAGCAGGATGAAATCCTGCGGCCAGAAGGTCGCGCCGAAGATGTGGAATTTGCTTTCCGACAAGTCCCAGAGCACCGCCTGCCGGCCGCCCCAGTTCAGCCACACCGTGCCGAAAAACGCCAGGAACAGAAACCCCGCACCGCTCAGGCGCAAGGTGCGGAACAAACCGGTGAAGCTGCGGGTGTGAATCTGGTTGTCGCTGGATTTGGCCTTCATCTTTGGACGCGAAGGCTCGAATGTCTCTACTAATCGGACGGGGATTCTATCGCTCATGGTCTTTCGCTCATCAGCCTCCATCAGGCAGATGAACTATGACCACTGAACTGTTTGCATAACAGACTCAGGTATTGGATTAAAAAGCGGATCAGATGAGTCCTTGATCCGCCCCTGCGACAACTTGATGCACCCCGGCAGGCGCGGCGGCAGCGTCTGTCACAGGCGTCTGCGGCGATCTCTGATCTGCGTCAGTCAAATCACCGAATCACTGCAGGTGACCATCAGGTGCCGACGACCATCGGTGGCACCTGCTACGGTTAATGCGTCGGCTTCTGCTTCGGTGATGTAGAAGCGCTGGCCATCGAGGTCCACCGCCGACATGGCTTTGTCCGCGTCGGTGATGATGGTTACATCGGCAGCAAGGCGAATCTCTTCGCCATTCTCGGTAATGAAGAAGCAGACCTGGTTTTCGATTCGCATGGTCATGGGGGTCACCCTTTTCTGCGGGATCTAAAGGTTAGGGCACAGGTTTTGCTCATCGTTCTGTGTAACCGATTAGCGGTCATGGAGCGGGGCTAAAGTGTGAGGATCTGAACTTTTAGCAAGGCCCGGCGCTCGGAACCTAAGTAGCGTCATGCAAGCAACACACGATCAAGCACAGGAGCGTCCATGGGGCGTAAGGGGCGAGGCTCGATGACGACTGAAAAACCGACTGAGCTGCAGTACAACCCGCAACTGCCACTGTCGCAGGCCTTGCTGCTGCCGCGGATTATTATCGAGAGCACCCAGCCTGTGATCGATGGCGGCCAGTTTGCGGCCAAGGCTATCGAAAGGCAGGCCGTGACGGTGACCAGCAAGGTTTTTGCTGACGGTCACGACGTGCTAGCGGTGCGCGTGCGTTGGCGTGCCGAGGCCGACTCGATCTGGCAGAGCGAAGTCATGACCGATCTGGGCAATAACGCCTGGAAAGGTCAGTTCAGCGTCGCACTGCCTGGGCAGTACCGGTTTTGCATCGAGGCCTGGATCGATCAGTTCGCCAGCTTCTGTCATGAACTGGAAAAAAAGCATGTCGCGGGCGTTCCGGTCAGCCTGGAACTGCAAGAAGGGCGCATCCAGGTGCTGCAGGCGGCGGAGCGCAGTGATGGTCAGTTGAGCGAGAAACTTACAGCGCTGCACCATGAACTGGCCGGACTGCTTGAAACCGAGCAAGTCGCGCTGTTTCTGCACCCGCGCAGTGCCCGGTTGATGGCCGAGGCTGATCTGCGTCCCTACCTCAGCCTGAGTCCGGAGTACCCACTGGACGTCGAGCGCGAACGTGCGCAGTTCGCCAGTTGGTATGAGTTGTTTCCGCGCTCGATCACCGATGATCCCGATCGCCACGGTACGTTCAACGATGTGCATTCACGTCTGGCGATGATCCAGGACATGGGCTTTGACGTGCTGTACTTCCCGCCGATCCACCCGATTGGTCGCAGCTATCGCAAAGGTCCCAACAATTCCCTGACCGCCGGCCCTGATGACCACGGTAGCCCGTATGCCATTGGCGGTGTCGAAGGCGGGCATGAAGCGATTCACCCTCAGTTGGGCAGTCGCGAGGATTTTCGTCGTCTGGTCAAGGCCGCCGCCGCACACGGGTTGGAGATCGCCCTGGATTTCGCGATTCAATGCTCGCAGGACCATCCGTGGCTGAAGCAGCATCCAGGCTGGTTCAACTGGCGGCCGGACGGCACCATCAAATACGCCGAAAACCCGCCGAAGAAATACCAGGACATCGTCAACGTCGACTTCTATGCCAGCGAGGCGATTCCCAGCCTGTGGCTGGAGCTGCGGGACATCGTGGTCGGCTGGGTCGAGGAGGGCGTGAAGATCTTCCGCGTCGACAATCCGCACACCAAACCCTTGCCGTTCTGGCAGTGGCTGATCGGTGATGTACGGGCGTTGTATCCCGAGGTGATCTTCCTGGCCGAGGCCTTTACCACCCCGGCGATGATGGCGCGCCTGGGCAAGGTCGGTTACTCCCAGAGCTACACCTACTTCACCTGGCGTAACACCAAGCACGAATTGGCGACGTACCTCACCGAGCTGAACCAGTCGCCCTGGCGAGAGTGCTTCCGGCCCAACTTTTTCGTCAATACCCCCGACATCAATCCAGGCTTTCTCCACGAGTCGGGCCGCGCCGGGTTTCTGATCCGGGCCGCGCTGGCGACCATGGGCTCGGGCCTGTGGGGCATGTATTCGGGGTTTGAACTGTGCGAGTCGGCGCCAGTGCCGGGCAAGGAGGAATACCTCGACTCCGAGAAGTATGAAATCCGTGTCCGGGACTTCACTGCGCCGGGCAACATCATCGCCGAGATCGCCCAGCTTAATCGCATTCGCCGGCAAAACCCGGCCTTGCACAGCCATTTGGGTCTGCAGGTCTACAACGTGTGGAACGACAACATTCTGTACTTCGGTAAACGCACGGCCGATGGCAGTAATTTTATTCTGGTTGCAGTCAGCCTCGACCCGTTCAACGCCCAGGAGGCGCACTTCGAATTGCCGCTGTGGGAGATGGGCTTACCCGACGACGCGGTGACCCAGGGTGAAGACCTGATGAATGGCCACCGCTGGGACTGGCACGGCAAGACCCAGTGGATGCGCATCGAGCCGTGGAACCAGCCGTTCGGGATATGGCGGATTACGGTTTAGCCGCCCCCACGAATCATGTGGGAGCGAGCTTGCTCGCGATAGCGCCCGCTCAGTCAGCATTGATGGTGGATGTCATGCCGTCATCGCGAGCAAGCTCGCTCCCACAGGTCCTCACTGTACTCAGGAGTTTCCAATGGCGAAGAAACCCAGGTCAGCCACCTTCAGCAATGACCCGCTCTGGTACAAGGATGCGGTGATTTATCAGGTCCACGTAAAGTCTTATTTTGACTCCAACAACGACGGAATCGGCGACTTTCCTGGTTTGATCGCCAAACTGGATTACATCGCCGATCTGGGCGTCAATACCATCTGGTTGCTGCCGTTTTACCCCTCGCCACGCCGCGATGATGGTTATGATATTGCCGAGTACCGTGGCGTACACCGCGACTACGGAACGCTCACCGACGCCAAACGTTTTATAGCCGAGGCCCACAATCGTGGCTTGCGGGTGATCACCGAGCTGGTCATCAACCATACCTCCGATCAACATCCCTGGTTTCAACGGGCGCGCAAGGCCAAACCAGGCTCAAAGGCGCGGGACTTTTATGTCTGGTCCGATGACGATCAAAAGTATGACGGCACGCGGATCATATTTCTCGACACCGAGAAGTCCAACTGGACCTGGGATCCGGTGGCCGGCCAGTACTTCTGGCACCGCTTCTATTCGCACCAACCGGACCTGAACTTCGATAATCCGCAGGTCATGAAAGCCGTGCTCTCGGTGATGCGCTACTGGCTGGACCTGGGCATCGACGGCCTGCGCCTGGATGCGATTCCCTACCTGATCGAGCGCGACGGCACCAACAACGAGAACCTGCCCGAAACCCATGATGTGCTCAAGCGGATTCGCGCCGAGATTGACGCCCATTACCCGGACCGCATGCTGCTGGCCGAAGCCAACCAGTGGCCGGAAGACACTCAGTTGTATTTCGGTGATGTTCATGGCGATAACGGCGACGAATGCCACATGGCCTTCCACTTTCCGCTGATGCCGCGCATGTACATGGCGCTGGCGCAGGAAGACCGTTTTCCGATCACCGATATCCTGCGCCAGACGCCGGAGATTCCAGCCAACTGCCAATGGGCGATTTTCCTGCGTAACCATGATGAGCTGACCCTGGAGATGGTCACCGACAAGGAGCGCGATTACCTGTGGAACTACTACGCGGCTGACCGCCGCGCGCGGATCAACCTCGGCATTCGTCGACGCCTGGCACCGCTGATGGAGCGTGACCGGCGCCGCGTCGAGTTGCTCAACAGCCTGCTGCTGTCGATGCCCGGGACGCCGACGTTGTACTACGGCGACGAAATCGGCATGGGGGACAATATCTATCTCGGCGACCGCGATGGCGTACGCACGCCGATGCAATGGTCGATCGACCGTAATGGCGGGTTTTCCCGCGCCGACCCGGCGAGCCTGGTGCTGCCGCCTATCATGGACCCGCTCTACGGTTACCTGTCGGTGAACGTCGAAACCCAGGCTGGCGACCCGCATTCATTGCTGAACTGGACCCGGCGCATGTTGGCGATCCGCAAACAGTCCAAGGCTTTTGGCCGAGGCAGCTTGAAAATGCTCTCGCCGAGCAACCGACGGATTCTTGCGTATACCCGTGAATACACCGGTGATGACGGTAAACACGAAATCATCCTGTGCGTAGCCAACGTCTCGCGCAGTGCCCAGGCGGCCGAGCTGGACCTCTCGGTCTTCGCCGGCATGGTTCCCGTGGAAATGCTCGGTGGCAATGCATTCCCGCCGATTGGCCAGCTCAACTTTCTGCTGACCCTGGCGCCGTACGGCTTTTACTGGTTTGTGCTGGCGGCGGAAAACCAGATGCCGAGCTGGCACGTCGAGCCTGCGCAAAGCCTGCCGGACTTCACCACCCTGGTGCTAAAAGAGCGCATGGAAGAGCTGCTCGAAGCACCATCGCGCACCATATTGGAGCAAAGTGCGCTGCCAAGCTGGTTGCACAATCGGCGTTGGTTCGCCGGCAAGGACTCCAGTATCGAAACGGTGCACATTGCTTACGGCGTGCGTTTTGGTGATCCGCTGCATCCGGTGCTGTTCAGCGAAATCGAGGTGGTCAGCGACGGTCAGACCAGTCGTTACCAGCTGCCGTTCGGGTTTCTCGCCGAAGACCAGGTGGGCACTGCATTGCCACAGCAGCTGGCGTTGGCGCGAGTGCGACGCGGGCGGCAGGTGGGCTTGGTGACGGACGCATTCAGCCTCGACAGTTTCATTCGTGCGGTGATCCAGGCGATGCAGGCGCACACGGTGCTGGCCACCTGCGACGGCGAAATCCGTTTCGAGCCGAGCGCCGGGCTGGAGCACCTCGGCCTGGCTGCGGACTGCGACGTGCGCTACCTGTCGGCCGAGCAATCCAACAGTTCCGCAGTGATTGGCGGCAGCCTGGTACTCAAGCTGATCCGCAAGGTCGCCAGCGGCGTACACCCGGAACTGGAGATGGGCGCTTACCTGACCGCCGCCGGGTTCAAGCACATTTCACCGCTGCTCGGCTCGGTGATTCGCCGGGATCGGCAAGGTGAAGACACGCTGTTGATGATCGCCCAAGGGTATCTGAGCAATCAGGGCGATGCCTGGGAATGGACCCAGAACAACCTTGAGCGGGCGATTCGCGATGAGTTGGCCGAGGCAATGTCCGAGCAGGAACAGCATTACAACGCACTCGGCGAATTGAAAGATTTCGCTGGCATGCTCGGTCAGCGGCTTGGGGAAATGCACCAGCTATTGGCGGCGCCCGGTGACAACCCGGCGTTTGGTTCGCGGGTCAGCACGCACAAGGATCAGCAGGCATTGGCGAAAGCGATTGGTGCGCAGCTGGAGCGTGCCTTGCAGTTGCTCAAGCAGCATCAGTCCGGGCTGAGCCCGGGAGATCAGGTGTTGGTGGTGCGTTTGCAGGAGCAGAAGAAAACCATCCTCAAGCACATTCAGGAGCTGGCGGAAACTTCGGTGGGCGGTTTGCAGATGCGTGTTCACGGTGATTTGCACCTGGGTCAGGTGCTGGTGATCAAGGGCGATGCCTATCTGATCGATTTCGAGGGTGAGCCGGCGCGGCCATTGCATGAGCGAAGGGGCAAGCACAGTCCGTACAAGGATGTGAGCGGTGTGCTGCGTTCGTTCGATTATGCGGCGGCCATGGCCATGGACGGGCAAGGGGTTGATGGCAGCGCGCAGACGCTGGCGGCACGTCAGCGGGTGACGGAACGTTATTTGCGTGAGGCTCCGGTAGCGTTTGTTCAGGCGTATCGGCAAGCAACGGCTAGTCTTGCTCATGCATGGCAGGATCCAGCGGCCGAAGACGCCGCACTGGCGTTGTTCTGCCTGGAGAAGGCGGCCTATGAAGTGGGGTATGAAGCCGAAAATCGTCCCAGCTGGTTGCCCGTGCCATTGCACGGTTTATACGGGTTGTTGAGTGGACTCAAACCCTTTTCCTATGTGAGTGGAGAGCAGTCATGACGGAGCCATCATTGAGGGAGCAGGGGCATAAGAAAGAAGCGCTGCTGCCGGCGGCGCGAGACATCGAGGCGCTGGTGCGTGCCGAGCATCAGGATCCCTTTGCGATACTTGGACCTCATGCAGATGGGGCCGGCGGTCAGTTCATTCGTGCTTACCTGCCGGACGCCTTGAGCGTGCAGGTGATCGCCCGTGATTCCGGTGAAGTGCTCGGCAGCTTGCACCCGACCGAAGTGCCGGGGTTGTTCGTCGGGCATTTCGACCGGGCACAGGCTTACCTGTTGCGCACCCGTTGGGCTGGCGGCGAGCAAACCGCAGAGGACCCTTACAGCTTCGGTCCGTTGCTGGGCGAGATGGATTTGTATCTGTTCGCCGAGGGCAACCACCGCGATCTCAGTGCGTGTCTGGGGGCGCAATTGAAGAACGTCGAGGGTGTCGACGGCGTGCGTTTTGCGGTGTGGGCGCCGAATGCCCGGCGGGTCTCGGTGGTCGGCGATTTCAACGTATGGGACGGTCGTCGTCACCCGATGCGGTTGCGTCATCCGTCCGGCGTCTGGGAGCTGTTTGTTCCGCGCTTGCAGGCGGGGGAGGCGTACAAGTACGAAATTCTCGGTGCCCACGGGATTCTGCCGCTCAAGGCTGACCCGATGGCACTGGCGACACAACTACCGCCGGACACGGCCTCGAAAGTCGCCTCACCGTTGCATATCGATTGGCAGGATCAGGACTGGATGCAGACGCGCGGCGAACGCCACCGGCCGAGCGCGCCGCTGTCGATCTATGAGCTGCATGCCGGTTCCTGGCAGTGTGAAGTGGATGACGTCGGTGAAGTGGCGCGCCAATACACTTGGGGCGAATTGGCCGAACATCTGATCCCTTATGTGCAGCAACTCGGTTTTACCCATATCGAACTGATGCCGATCATGGAGCACCCGTTCGGTGGTTCCTGGGGTTATCAGCCGTTATCGCAATTCGCCCCGAGCGCCCGTTACGGCTCGCCCAGTGACTTTGCCGCGTTCGTCAACGCCTGCCACCGGGCCGACATCGGGGTGATCCTCGATTGGGTGCCGGCGCATTTTCCCACCGATACCCATGGCCTGGCGCAGTTCGACGGCACCGCGCTGTACGAGTACGGCAACCCGCTGGAAGGTTTTCACCAGGACTGGGACACGCTGATTTACAACCTCGGACGTACCGAAGTGCATGGCTTCATGCTGGCGTCGGCATTGCACTGGCTCAAGCACTTTCATGTCGATGGGCTGCGGGTCGATGCGGTGGCCTCGATGCTGTATCGCGACTATTCACGCAAGGCCGGCGAGTGGGTACCCAATCGTCATGGCGGTCGGGAGAACCTCGAAGCCATCGATTTTGTCCGCCATCTCAACGATGTGATCGACCTTGAAGCGCCCGGTGCTCTGGTGATCGCCGAGGAGTCCACGGCCTGGCCGGGGGTCAGCCAGGGCACGCAACATGGCGGGTTGGGGTTCGACTACAAATGGAACATGGGCTGGATGCACGATTCGCTGCATTACATTCAGCAGGACCCGGTCTACCGCGCCCATCACCACAACGAGCTGAGCTTTGGTCTGGTTTACGCCTGGTCCGAACGCTTCATCCTGCCGATTTCCCACGACGAGGTGGTCCACGGCAAGCATTCGCTGATCGACAAGATGCCTGGCGATCGCTGGCAGAAGTTCGCCAACTTGCGCGCTTACCTGAGTTTCATGTGGGGGCATCCGGGCAAAAAACTGCTGTTCATGGGCTGTGAGTTCGGTCAGTGGCGTGAATGGAATCACGATCAGCAACTGGATTGGTACTTGCTGCAATACCCGGAGCACCGCGGTGTGCAGAAACTGGTGACTGACCTCAACCAGCTGTACCGCACCGAGCCAGCACTGCACGATCAGGACGATGTGCCGCAGGGTTTCCAATGGCTGATCGGCGATGACGCGATGAACAGCGTCTACGCCTGGCTGCGCTGGAGCAAGGAAGGGCGGCCGGTATTGGTCGTGGCGAACTTCACGCCGGTGCCGCGTGCCGCCTATCGGGTTGGGGTGCCAGTCGCAGGACGCTGGGAAGAAGTGTTCAACAGCGATGCGGGCATCTATGCAGGCTCCAACTATGGCAACGGCGGCGGTGTGATGACCGAAGAGGAGGGCAGCCACGGCCAGCCCTTGTCGCTGGTACTGAATCTGCCGCCGTTGGCGGTGTTGATGTTACGGCCGCAGGGTTGATGTTGAACTGAAGCACGGAGCTGCGTTGATTGTCGGCTCCTGCGGGGGATTGTGATCCTGCGCAGGAGCCGCAATCGGTTGCGCTTACTTGCCGCTGGTCACCAGTTCCTCCAGGTGATCCATGATTTCCTGTGGCTTGAGCACCAGTACATCGCTTTCCAGCGAATCAAGCACCACTTCCGCAGTGTTCCCGATCAAGGCCCCCGAGAAACCGGTACGCGCCACGGTGCCGATGACGGTCACCGATGCCTGCAATTTATGCGCAATGTGGGGAATCAGCACATCGGCCGGACCTTCTTCGATATGCAGGTGCTCATCGTCGATGTCGAATTCGGCCTGGAACGCCTTGCACGCTTCACGGTAGCGAGCCTCGATGGTTTCCTTGAGCTGGAACACCGGGTCGGCCGCCGAGAGCATGGGCGACGGATGGGCGCTGATGACGTGCAGATGGGCCTTGGCCAAGTGAGCGATGTCGAAGCCATGATCGACGATGCTCGCATGCAGCACGCGGTGCTCGGGGTCGTTGTTGCCCACGTCGATGGCCGCCAGAATCGTCCCGCCGGTCCAGGGTTTCGAGGTCTTCACCAGTAACACCGGGCTTGGGCACTGGCGCAGCAGTTTCCAGTCTTCCGGGGTCAGCAGGGCTTTCTTCAACGGGTTGTCGTGGAAGTGTTGCTTGACCACTAGCCCGCAACCCTCGGCCTGCTGCACATCAATGATGGTTTCATGCAGGCTTTTGTTCCAGGCCTGCTCGGTGGTGACGCTATGACCGTCTTCCAGCAGGCTGGCCTTGAGCACGCTCAACAGCGCCGAGTGATCATGCTCTTTATCGCAGATCAACAAATGCAGATGCGCCTGGGTGACCCCGGCGATCAGCTTGGCGCGCTTGAGGGCCAGGCTTTCGTTGGGCGAGGGATCAATGACCACCAGGATGCTGCGGATGGCTTGCATGGTCGGAATCTCCGATGAATGAAAAACACGTCGTTGCACAACTATAGTTGCTGGTCGTGAACTCGGGTCTTGATGCATATCAAGTGCCGCGACTGGTGGTCTGCCAACAGGCACGTATAATCGGCACCCTTCGCTGTGAACCTATTGCCCGTGAGCCTCATGTTACTGAACCCTGAAATCGTCGCCGAACTGCCCAATGGTCCTGTTGAACTGTCGGAAGTGAGCCAATGATCCTTCCTGAAATTCACGAATTCCTTGGTTGCCGCACGCCCGACGGCTGGGTTCAGGCCGCACTGGCCGACCAGGAAACCCTGCTGATCGACCACAAGAACTGCGAATTCAAGGCCGCCAGTACCGCGCTCAGCCTGATCGCCAAGTACCATTCGCATGTCGACCTGATCAATTTGATGTCACGCCTGGCCCGGGAAGAACTGGTGCATCACGAGCAAGTCATGCGCCTGATGAAAAAACGCAAGATCGAACTGCGCCAGTTGTCCGCCGGTCGTTATGCTTCGGGTTTGCGCAAAGTGGTGCGCAGCCACGAGCCGGTCAAACTGGTCGACACGCTGGTGGTCGGGGCGTTTATCGAGGCGCGCAGTTGCGAGCGTTTCGAAGCGTTGGTGCCGCACCTCGATGAAGAGCTGGGCAAGTTCTACTTCGGTCTGCTGAAAAGCGAAGCGCGGCATTTTCAGGGGTACCTGAAGCTGGCCTACCAGTACGGCGACGCCAAGGATATTGCACAGGTGATCGACAAGGTTCGCGCCGCCGAGCAGGAACTGATCGAGTCTCCGGACATCGAGTTCCGCTTCCACAGTGGCGTGCCTGCGGCAAGTCTGTGAAAGAAAACAGGCAAATTGTTAAAAACTCTTAAGAACATGAAAGTTCTCTGAAAACCGGCCCGCGAGGCCGGTTTTTGCTGTCTGGCATGTCGGTTGAGGGAGAGATTGGCGCCATAATGCGCGCTCTCAATCATCGGCTCACAGATTGGCAATTATGGACAACCAGGCGTTTGGCAAGGTACTGCTCGTTGAGGATGACGAAAAGCTCGCGGGATTGATCGCGCACTTCCTCTCCCAACACGGTTTCGAGGTGCGCACCGTGCACCGCGGCGATCTGGCGCTGGCGGCATTTCTCGAATTCAAGCCGAAAATCGTCGTGCTCGATCTGATGCTGCCCGGCCAGAGCGGCCTGCATGTGTGCCGCGAGATTCGCAGCGTGTCCGAGACGCCAATTGTCATTCTCACGGCCAAGGAGGACGACCTGGACCACATCCTGGGCCTGGAGTCCGGTGCCGACGATTACGTCATAAAACCGATCAAACCGCCGGTGTTGCTGGCCCGGTTGCGCGCCTTGCAACGTCGCCAGATACCGGAAACTACGGTGCGCGGTTCGCTGGAGTTCGGCCGTTTGCAGATTGATCGCAGCTGCCGTGAAGTGCGGCTGGCGGGTGAGGGTATCGAGCTGACCACCATGGAGTTCGAACTGCTGTGGCTGCTGGCAAGTGCAGCCGGCAAGATTCTTTCGCGTGACGATATTTTGAATCGCATGCGCGGCATTGCCTTTGACGGGCTCAACCGCAGCGTCGACGTGTACATCAGCAAGCTGCGCGGCAAGCTCAAGGACAATCCCAGAGAACCGGTGTGCATCAAGACCATTTGGGGCAAGGGTTACCTGTTCAATCCCTTTGCCTGGGAGCTCTAGATGCTGAGGCTGTTTCTGCGTCTGTACCTCATTCTTGCCGTTGGTTTCGCAGGGGCGATCTGGACGGTCAATTACATTTTTGACGAGCTGCTGCCCGAAGCCAACGAGACCTATAATCGCGAAGCCTTGCGTGGGCCGGCTTACAGCCTGGTCGAACGGCTCCGTCCGGTCACCGGCATTGCGCGCGATGAGCGCCTGGCGGAGCTGAAAACTCACTACGGGCTGCGCCTGAAGCTGGTGCAGAGCAGCGAACTGGATCTCACTGAGCGAGAGCAAAAACTGCTGGCTGACGGTCTGTTGGTCGTGCGCGGGGATTTCAACGAATTTATCGCCAACATCGATGGCGGCTCGCAGTTGTTGAACATCAAACTCCCGGAGGCACCCAAGTGGCTGTATGTCTGGGCCTACGTCTTGCTGGGCGTGTTTCTGGCCTTTGTCCTGTATTTCTGGGTGCGACCGCATTGGCGCGACCTTGAGCTGATCCGAGTGGCCGCGCAACGATTCGGCGATAACGATCTGACCTCGCGCATTCAGCTGTCCAAACGCTCGAACATTCGCGTGCTGGCCGAGCATTTCAACCAGATGGCCGCGCGTATCGAAGGCTTGATTGCCAATCAGC
Source organism: Pseudomonas sp. 05N431 (assembly GCF_056397005.1). NCBI lineage: Bacteria > Pseudomonadati > Pseudomonadota > Gammaproteobacteria > Pseudomonadales > Pseudomonadaceae > Pseudomonas > Pseudomonas sp. 05N431. The sequence goes on along the minus strand of NZ_JBFTMN010000001.1, from coordinate 231,793 downwards.
GCGAGCTGACGAATGCGGTGTCCCATGAGTTGCGCACGCCGATTGCGCGCTTGTCGTTTGAACTCGATCAACTCAAGCAACAGGCCGATCCGAGCGAGCGCAAAGCACTGATTGCCGACATGTACGCCGACCTCGGTGAGCTGGAAGAGATGGTTTCCGAGTTACTGACCTACGCCAGCCTTGAACGTGGTGCCACGGTGATCAGTCTCGAAAACATTCAGGCCCACAGTTGGCTCGACAGCGTGGTCGGCAGCGTTGCCCTGGAGGCCGAGGCGGCCGGGGTGCAGCTGTTGATTCGCGCCTGTGAGGTCGACTACGTGCGGATCGAGCCGCGTTTTATGGCGCGGGCGGTGATCAACCTGCTGCGCAACGCCATTCGCTACGCCGAGCGACGGGTGGAGGTGTCGCTGACGCTGGGTGAAGACGGTTATGAAGTGCTGGTCAACGACGATGGCCCCGGCGTGCCGCTGGAGGGGCGTGAGAAGATTTTCGAGCCGTTCTCGCGACTCGACACCAGCCGCGACCGTCGCACCGGCGGTTTCGGCCTGGGCCTGGCGCTGGTTCGGCGGGTGTCGCAATCGCACGGCGGCAAGGTCGACGTCAGCGACTCACCGTGGGGCGGCGCGTCGTTTCGCATGACCTGGGCGCAGGCTGACTAAGTCAGATCTCAGCCTCAACACGTAACCCAACGCATCACACATATCCGATCACCCGTAGCAGCTGGCGCAGCCTGCGTTCGGCTGCGCAGCAGTCGTAAAACCTGAATCCCGCTTCTCACTGTTGAATCCGGTTGGCTGGGTTTACGACTGCTACGCAGCCGAACGCAGGCTGCGCCAGCTGCTACAGGGTGGGGGACGGCTGGCGTTGTGGGGCAACTCAGAAGCTGTATTTCACCTGGCCGGCCAGCGACGTTTGCATCCGTCGTTCGACGATCGGGCTATCCGCTGCGTCGCCATTAAGGTACTGCATCGCCAGCACCGTCGAGAATTCAGTCTGGTCGTTGATCGGCACCGCCCAGGTCAACGCTGCGCCTCGGCTGACCATCCCGCCATGGGTGGCGTAGGCGCGGAACTGGCTGCGTGACGCCTGGGCCGTGCTCACGCCGTACCAGGTCCGCACGTAGTCGGCATCGCCGAACACACTATTGAGGCTGCCATCCAGACTGCCGTATTCGCCTTCATAGAGGTTGGTGCTGATACTCAACTCCAGTCGGCTGTAGGCGGAATCGGTGTCGCGGTCGTCATCGCTCTTTTTCAGTGCGTGCTCCAGCGTGGCGCCGACGACCACCTCGCCCAGGGTGTAGTGAATGCTGGCGCCCAGTTGCGGGCGGGATTTGATCGAGCCCATGCCGTCCAGGCGGTCCGAACCCTTGAACCTCGACTTGCGGTCCTTGCGCGTTTCACTCAGGCCAATGTAGGTGCTGAATGCCAGGTCCCCCCATTCGTTCTGCCAACCCAGACCGCGTTCGGTGTCGAGGAAGAGGCCATAAGGGCTGACAATCTGGCCACCCAGCAGCGGTGCAGTCACGCGTTCAGCGCTGCCACTGTAGCGCGGCGCGTTGGCCACACCGGCCTGCACGCTGTAATGCCAGCCTTCGGCCTGCACGTAATCGGTCGAGGCCAGCAGGCAGATGGACGTAAGCGAAAGACAAAAGGTTTTGCGGTTTTTCAGAGCAAGCATGAGGCACCCGGCAGGGATTAGGAGGCCATCATGCTAGGGGCGTACGGGCGGGCAATCTTTGGGAGCTTTGTCGGGAAACTGTCAAAGACTGTTAACGGCTCAGGCCCAGCCGCTCGTGCCACTCGGCGATGGATTCTTGCGGGTAGACCTCGAACTGCTGATCGCCGGGATGTAGCTCGACTTCGACCCACGGGGCTTTTGAACCGAGCATCAAGTGCGTGTGTTCTGGCGGCACCGGCAGCGGGGTGTCGATGGCCGAAGCGAAGGGGTGAATCAACTCGGGCCATTCAGGGCTGAACAACCACAAGCCACTGCCGCAGAGCGAACAGAAGTGCCGTTCGGCGCTGCTGCTGTGGGCGCGCCGGGCGCCGTCATCCTTGAGGCGCGCGTGATAGATCGAGATGTGTCTGCGGCCGCGGACCTTCAGGCTTTTCGCTTCGCCGCCGAGGTTGATCGCATAGCCACCCGAGCCTTGGGTCTTGCGACAGATCGAGCAGTAACAACGTTGATACGGGTAGGGGTGGGCACTGTTCAGACTGAACGACACCGCGCCGCAATGGCAGGAACCTTCAAGCTGCATGGCAAACCTCCAACAGGTCGTGCGGATCTCCTGGAACAGCCTAGCTGTCGAGCACTATTTCACTCCTTGGCATCAGCCTCTGCAGGTCGCTGCGTTCCAGCGCGAACCGATCCCGCAGTGGTCGGTTCGGCTGGTTGAGGACTCGGGCCTGTCAATGGGTTTTTTTCGCGGCCTCGAGCCGGTCCTCGCGTTTTTCCTGTTCATTGCGGAACAGTTTGTCGGCATTTTTTTTCTGAACGTCGGAAAACGTGCCATACAGAGCGCTAAACGTCGTTGCAAGCTTTTGCATATTGTCCGCGTGCAACTGGGCTAATTTGGCATAGGAGGCCATTGCATCATCGGCGCTCAACGATGGCAGCTTTTCCGCTCGCTCCAGAAAGGCTGTATCGGCGTTGTGCGCGTTGTCGCGTATGGTTTGCGCGTAGGCCTCCCATTGAGCTGACTGCTTGTCGGTGATTTTCAGCTTGGCGTGCAGTTCCTTGATCCTCTTCTCCACAACATCCATATGCTTTTTGGCGTGAGTGGCAGCCGTCTGTGACGATGCAGCAGGACTGCTTGCAGTCGTCGTTTGTGCCGAGACAGAAGTGCTGAGCAATGCCAGCATCAACGCTGCCGGCATAGCCGCTTTGAGTACGAAGTTTTTCATGTCTTTATATCCGGATTGAGTTGTCGAACTGACGACCGTTGCAGGGGATATATCAGCGTGAGCGGCGGTCGCTCGGGTTTCATGCGGCTTGGGAACTTAATAGCCGGGTGGAGGATATCCATAGGAGTTGTACGAATCGGGATAGTCTGGCCTTGGGTAGTACCGGACGCCCGGTGGCGGGGGTGGAGGGGGTTGCCGGTAAATCACGGCAGGCGGTGCCTGTACCGCACCCGCAACCACTGCTCCCAATACTGCGCCAACGAGTATCGCCCCCAAATCGTTGCTGCCACCCCCGCGATAATCACCGCCACCGCCGCCGCGATAGTCACGACGGTTGTCATGACCTCCACGATAGTCGCGATGGTAAACCTGCCGTCCGTAGCCGTCCCGCTGATAGTCGTGTTGCGCTTGTGCCGGTAGCGCGGCCGCTGCCACCGTAACAGCGACGAGCATTACTGCCAGTCGGCGGAATAAAGGTATTTGCGAATGCTGAGTCATGAATCGTGCCTCCTTGAATGAGGGAATCACTGAACCCCTCCGTCCACTGGATGAGCAGGAGAATCGCAACCGTCCTGATATGGCGGCAATCTGCCTTGTGTCAGGTTGACTTAGCTACCGGCGCGGGTCTGTTCGGTAGCGCACCCTTGCGCCCGGTACAGAGCGATTAAAACAGACTGGCTGGGGGACAGCGCTCGGACCGCGACGGCCGCACTATAATTAATCTGTCGATGACACGAGAGAGGGTCCAATTATGAAAACTCACTCCTTCCAGCATTACTCTCATAATCTGGGAATGGCCGTTCACGACGCGTGGATTACTACCCGGGTGAAATCGGCCCTGACATTTGCAGAGCCGACTCTGAGCATGCATGTCAATGTCAAAACCCATGCAGGTACGGTGGCGTTGAGCGGTCGCGTCAACACCCATAAAGAATGCGAGCGGGTGGTAGAACTCGCCCGTTCGGTGAATGGCGTCAACGAAATCGATGCCAAAGACTTACTGACGCATGTGTTCACTCCCGGGCATCTCCCCGAAGCGCCCAACGCTGAAGAGAGCGCCGAGTATCGGCCTCAATCGTCTGAAAAAAAGATGGACGACAAATAATGCTGGCAACTGTGTGAACGCCGCGCTCCCGGTTGGGAAGCGCGGCGCAGGGTAGAAGCGTCCGCTGCTTTTCGACTGGATATTAGAGACTCAATGCGCTCGAAAGCTGCTCCCGGCGTAGTTCCGGAAAGGGCAGTGAGAGGCAGAACCGCGAACGGCAATACGGTACATCGGCTATGGCGAGTGACGGCATGATCATGGAGACGCCATTCCTTTGATCGCCAATAAAATGGCGGAAATATGGGGTTTTACCGTTTGCTCGCAATACTTGATCATGTTTGTTACGACTTATTGACAGTGGCAGTCCGACATCATCACAATTGCGCGCCATTATCGAGGTGAAAAGAGAGTTTGCGGGGGTGATCGGCGGAAAAAGTGACGTCTCGTTTTTTTCTGGCCGCTCTATACTGCCTTGCAAGTTCGCTCCCTGAGTATTACCGGGAACAGCCCGTCAGTGCGGCATCCTATTTGCTAACTAAGTTTGACGCTGAGTTTTGCTCGGAACGCTGACACTGGTTGTCAGAAAAATGACTCCTTTGCAACGCTGTGTCGGAGAGAAGGTGCTTATCGCACCGCATTCGGTTCAAACGGAAGGGAACTACATTTGAGTCAGGTCACCTTAGGCATCCGTCATCTGCGAGATGAGCAAATATTGTTGCGCAACGGCGGGCTTTATTGGGTGGCAGTGGATCAGATGAGCGATTCTGCCGCGCTGGCGGTCCAGTGTCTGGCAGCGATGCCGGCCGATGCGCAAGGGATGTTGGTGTGCTGCGGGCATTCAAGTCAGGACCTGGCCCAGAAGTTGGCGGCAGATACCGGTCCTGGTCAGTTGAAGCTGTTTGACATCAACAATGACGACATCGGCCTGACCCTCAAATCACTGGTCGGCGAGCTGACCCGTGCTGCTCCGGTTACCGGCACTTCCATTGTGCTGATGCTGCCGGAAAGTGCATGGCAGAGTGACGTCGCGCCAGAGCTGCGGCATTGCTGCCGGTCCCTGAGGCAATGGCTGGGCGCACGCCAATGCTCCCTGCTGGTGATCAGCCATGGCCAGGCGCCTCAGTTGCATGAAGGTTTGTTGCGGCTCAACGATACGATCTCCGGGCTCGCTCAGCTCTATCGCCGTGATGGTGGTATTCGCTATCAATTGCACTACTGGCACAGCGAGCGGGGCGTGTGCAGCGGGCAGGAGTTCGAGCTCGAGTTGCAGGTGCACGGTTTTGCGCTCTCGGTCCATGAGCAGACCAATGTGCAACTGACCCATACCGATGACCAGCGCATCTACCTGACCCAGCGATCAGTGCTTGAAGGCTCGCCGCCGCTGTCGGATCAGTGGCGGCTGTTCGAGAGCCGCGAGGATTTGCTCCAGCAAGCCAGCCACGCTCGTGCGGCCAGCATTATCGTGGCCATCGACAGCAACCTGCAGGTCGAAGAGCTGGCCCGTCAGATTCACACCTTGCGCGAGCGCTGTGGTATCGCGCTAAAGATCATCGTTCGCGAGATGGAGCCCTGCCTGCGTTATCGGGACGAGCGTTTGCTGGTGTCCTGCGGTGCCAACATCACCGTGCCCTATGGGACGACTCTGGCGCACTTCTTCAGCATCATCGACAGTGCTCAGGGCCAGACCTGGCGCCGGAGCCGCACCACCGATTTCCAATCGCTATTCGAACGTCTGCGGCCGCCCGCCGAGCGCGGGCTGTTAACGCCCCAGGAATTCATCGGCATGCTGGAGCGCGTCTATAACGGCGCCTCTGGAGAAATCAGCCACCAACTGCTCAAACTGATGCCGCGCGGTGGCCTGGAAATCGAGCAGTACTTGAGTCAAATCGGCTTGCGTCGTTTCGGTGACGTCGCCTGCGTGGTCAACGGTGCCTTTTATCTGTTCCTGTTTGCCTGTCGCGCGGACGGACTGGAACCCGCATTGGGGAATATCTGCCGGCTGGCCTGGCGCGATCTCTTCAGTAGCTTCCAGATTCTCCACGGCGTTGAAGCGTTGCCGCGCGAGGATTTCCTCTCGGCACCCTTGCTGCCTCCCACGTTCGTTCTGGCAGAAGAACGCACGGCCGGTAGCTCCGCCGAAGCTGCCGGCCGTGCTGCCTATTCACCTCAACGCACCACGCTGCCCATTACGGATCTTTGTTCATGAGTTATTCCGAGCTGATCCAGGTGATTGGCCTCAGCAGCCTGCTGACCCTGGCACTGATCGTGGTACTGATCAGGTTCGGTCGCCATTTTCTGTCCGTCGTGCAGGGTCTTTTGCCCCCGCGTTATCTGAAATCCCGTGGCGTGCGTCGTCGCGCCCCTGTCCAGAGCGAGCCCCATGAGCCGGTTTGAAGTCATTAACCCGGCGTCAGTGCGCGTCTGGCCGGGCCTGGGTCCCTGGAATCTGTATTTCATCCTCAAGTTCGTACTGCTGTGGGCGGGTTACCTGAACCTGCAAGTATTGCCAAACCTGGTATTCGCGGCGGCGTTGCTGCTGCCATTGCCGCATCGTTATCTGCGCATCTTGCGCACAGTCATTGCGATACCCGTGGGTGTTGCGCTGTTTTATCAGGACACCTGGCTACCCCCGTTCAGCCGCCTGCTGGACCAGCCAGGCGTGCTGGATTTCAGCGGTGCATACGTGGTCGAACTGGCGGGGCGTTTCATTGACTGGAACCTGTGTGCGTTGCTGGCGGTGCTGGTGGTGGTCTATGCCTTCGTCCGGCACTGGCTGCGACTGACCACCTTGAGCGTGCTGGGTTTAGCCTGGCTGGCCAGCGCCAATGTGCTGGCCCTGCGCACCAGCAACGAGCCGGTCGCGGCGCCGGCCGGCGGCGCTCCCACCGCAGCGGTGAGCACCGCCGCTCCGGACAGCGCGACACTGGAAGCCTACCTGCAGAAGTTCTATAGCACCGAGGCCGGGCGGCAGGTGGAGTTCAAGCCTGCGAGTTCTGCTGCGCAGCCTTTCGATCTGTTGCTGATCAATATCTGTTCCATGGCCTGGGATGATCTGGAGTCGGTGGGCCTGCGCGATAACACGCTGTTCCAGCAGATGGACGTTATTTTCGACCGCTTCAACTCGGCCACTTCCTACAGCGGCCCGGCGGCCATCCGCTTGTTGCGCGCCAGTTGCGGGCAGGTTCCGCACAATCAGCTCTATGGCACCGCCCCGGAGCAGTGCATGTTGATGGACGATTTGAGCAAGCTGGGCTTTTCCAGCGAAGTGATGCTCAACCACACCGGGCAGTTCGAAGGCTTCCTTGACGAAGTCCGCGCCCAAGGATCATTGCCGGGTCCCGCGGTCAGTACCAGCAAATTGCCGCGTGCCTTGGTGGGCTTCGACGGTTCGCCGATCCTGCGCGATGCTCAGGTACTGGACACCTGGTGGAAGCACCGCGAAGCAGAAAAGAACGATCGCGTGGCGCTGTTCTACAACACCACCACACTGCATGACGGCAACCGTATGCTGACCGCTGATGGCGGCACCAGGAGCAGCGATTACAAACCGCTTGCCCAGGGGCTGATCGATGACCTCAATGGCTTCATCAAACAACTGGAGGTCAGCGGCCGTCGGGTGGTGGTGGTGATCGTGCCGGAACATGGCGCGTCGCTGCATGGCGATCGTATGCAGATAGCCGGCATGCGCGAGATCCCGAGCCAGTCCATCACCCACGTGCCGGTCGGCATCAAGCTGGTTGGCATGGGGCATAACCCCAGTGCTGCACCCCTGCACATCACCGAACCGAGCAGTTTCCTGGCCCTGTCGGAAATCATCAGTCGCTTGTATAGCGCCCAACCCCAGGCGGATGGCCAGGGGCTCAACTGGTCGGCTCTGCTGAGTAATCTGCCGCAGACGGCGGCAGTCTCCGAAAACGCTGGCACGGTGGTCGTTGACTACGCCGGAAAACCTTACATACGAATCAAGGAGAAAGCAGGATGGCTGCCTTACCCACAGCGCTTCAAGTGAAAGCCAGGGTGCAGTCGCGTGCGGATCGTGCCGATGACATCGCCCGCCTGAAACTGGAGCTTGAGCTGCCCGAACTGGACTACGTGGACACTTCCGCACAGATCGAATTGCAAAAGGCCCTGCATCGCTGGCCGCTGCTGGCGGAGATGGAACGCCTGCAACCGGCGGTCCTGCCGATGATACGTGAGTCCGGACTGGAGACACTGTCGTGACCGCACTTAGCCTGCGCGGTCTGCGCGGCGGTGTCGGCACCAGCTCGCTGCTGGCGGCCACCGGATACGCATTGCATAGTCTGGGCGAGCGCGTGCTGCTGGTCGACATGTGTCCGGAAAACCTGCTTCGCCTGCACTTCAATGTCAGCTTCAGCGAGGCCAGTGGCTGGGCGCGCGCCATGATCGAAGGGGAGGGCTGGAACACCCAGGCCTGGACCGTGGAGCCGGGATTGAGCGTGTTGCCCTACGGCCGCCTGAAACGGGTAGAGCAGGATCAAATCGAGCAGCGCCTGCTGAACGAGCCGAATCTATGGCGCCGCCGACAGGCCAGCCTTGCCGAACACTTTGACTGGATCCTGTTCGATGTGCCCTTGCGACTGCCCGGTCATGCTTGTGTCGGACCCTGTGCGTTGCGCCTGCAGATTGTCGAGGCGGATGCTGCCTGCCACGTGCTGTTGCAGCAGGAGGAAGCCCCCCGCGAGCATCTGCTGATCAACCGTTTCGACCCGGTCAGCCAATTGCAGCGCGACCTGCTGCTGATCTGGCGCAAACAATATGGTGCCCGCCTGCTACCTCTCAACGTGCATCAGGATGAAGCGATGCGCGAAGCCCAGGCGTTCAAGATGCCGGTGGGGGCTTATGCCGAGGCCAGTCTGGTTGCCCAGGATGTGCTGAGCCTGGCCACCTGGTGCCTGACCCGACGCTTGGGGACAGCATGATCGCCCGCGTCTTCCCTTATGTTCACCTGCGTCGGCGCTATGACTGTGCGCCACCAGTAGCGCTGCTGCTGGCGACAATGAACGCCCTGGCGTGGTTGCTGTTGCGTCTGGAGTCACCGAACTGGCGCGCGGTGCTCGATCAGCCAAATCGCTGGTATCCACAACTGGTCAACAAGGCACCGAGCCTGGGCGACCCGTTGCGCTATGCGGTGCAAAGCCTCTGGCTGGTGCTGGTTCGCCCGGTTATGCCGCGGGTGTGGAGCTTGTCGACTCCAGCCTGGCTCAAGGTCGTCGGAGCGCTGTACCTGCGACTGTGGACGCGGATTGGCAAGGTGCTGGAAGAGTTGCCCCGGCGCGCCGAGGCCAGCCAGCAGATTCGCCAGAGCAGCCATTGGTGGAAAGGTCTGGAGCGTCACAACCAACGACTGGTCAACGCGGCCATCGGTGTCGTCGCCTTCATTTTTACGTTGCTGTGCATCACCGAGCCCTTTGGCTACGTCGCCCAGTTGGTATTCGTCTTGCTGCTGTGGGGCCTGGCCATGCTGGTGCGGCGGGTTCCGGGACGCTTTCCGACGTTGTTGATGGTGGTGCTGTCGACCATCGTCTCGTGCCGTTACCTGTGGTGGCGCTATACCTCGACCCTGAACTGGAACCAGCCCCTGGACCTGGTGTGCGGGATGATCCTGCTGGTGGCCGAAACTTATTCCTGGGTAGTGCTGATCCTGGGGTACATCCAGACTTGCTGGCCCTTGGGCCGCAAACCGGCGTCGCTGCCGCGCAACACGCGCCTGTGGCCCAGCGTCGACCTGTTGATCCCGACCTACAACGAAGACCTGTCAATCGTGCGGGGTACGGTGTACGCGGCCATGGGCATCGACTGGCCGGCCGACAAGCTGAACATCTACATTCTCGATGACGGCAGACGCGAGAGTTTCCGCCAGTTCGCCGCCGAAGTAGGGGTGGGCTACATCACTCGCAGCGACAACCGTCATGCCAAGGCCGGTAACCTCAATCACGCGCTGAAGCAACTGAACGGCGAACTGGTCGCCATTTTCGACTGCGACCACATACCTGTGCGCTCATTCCTGCAAATGACCACCGGGGGTTTTTTGCGTGATCCGAAACTGGCGCTGGTGCAGACCCCGCACCATTTCCTGTCACCGGACCCCTTCGAGCGCAACCTCAATGTATTCCGCGAGCACCCCAACGAAGGCGAGCTGTTCTACGGGTTGATTCAGGACGGCAACGACATGTGGAACGCGGCGTTTTTTTGCGGCTCATGCGCGGTGCTGCGACGCACCGCGCTGGACGCGATCGGTGGCTTTGCCGTCGAGACGGTTACCGAAGACGCCCACACGGCGCTACGCCTGCACCGCAACGGCTGGAACTCGGCCTATATCAAGTTGCCGCAAGCGGCTGGCCTGGCGACCGAAAGCCTGTCAGCGCACATCGGCCAGCGCATTCGCTGGGCCCGTGGCATGGCGCAGATCTTCCGCACCGACAACCCCTTGCTCGGAAAAGGCCTGACCGTCTTCCAGCGCATCTGTTACGCCAACGCGATGATGCACTTTTTGGCCGGCCTGCCGCGCCTGGTGTTTCTGCTGGCGCCGCTGGCGTTTTTGTTCCTGCATGCCTACATCATCTACGCCCCGGCGCTGATGATCCTGTTGTACGTGCTGCCGCACATGATCCACGCAAGCCTCACCAACTCGCGGATGCAGGGCGCCTATCGTCGGACTTTCTGGGGTGAGGTGTACGAGACCGTCCTGGCCTGGTACATCGCGCGCCCCACCACCGTGGCACTGTTCAACCCCGGGAAGGGCAAGTTCAACGTCACCGCCAAGGGCGGCCTGATGGAGCAGAACCAGTTTGACTGGAAAATCGCCCAGCCGTACTTGCTACTGGCGTTGCTGAACATTACCGGCCTGGGTTTTGCCGTCTGGCGTCTGATCTGCGGCCCTCGCGACGAGATTGTCACCGTTGTGGTGAGCATTCTCTGGGTGGTCTACAACCTGCTGATCATCGGGGGCGCCATGGCGGTCGCCGCTGAAGTGCGCCAGGTTCGCCAGACCCACCGGGTATACGTCAAGTTGCCCGCTGCAGTGCGCCTTGAGAGTGGTCACTGTTACCCAGGCATGTTGCAGGACTATTCCGACGGTGGCGCAGGCATCCAGCTCGACACCCCGCTGACGCTGGCGGTGGGTGGGAGCATCTCGCTGATGATGCAGCGCGGCACTCGCGAGTTCCTGTTTCCGGGCTATATCAGTCGCAGCCACAAGAACTTCATCGGCATCAGCTTCACCGGCCTCAATGCACAACAGAAAGTCGACTTTGTGCAGTGCACGTTTGCCCGCGCCGACGCTTGGCTCAACTGGGGCGAAAATTTCACCCCGGATCGCCCGCTGCAAAGTTTTGTGGACATTCTCAAACTTGGCGGCACCGGTTACTTGCGCCTCTACGAATACCTGCCTGCCTGGATCCGCCGAATCGCCGGCCCGCCTTTGCGAATGTTGCGCTGGTTGGTCAGTTTCCTGCCGCGGATGCCAGCTGCTGCCCCAGTTTCCAACTCCCCATCAGTGAGCGCACCATGAGCCGCTACTTCAGCAAATCCCTTGTTGTCAGTCTGGCGCTCCTGGTCGCCGGTTACGCCCAGGCCGCCACCGCACCTGTGCCTGTTGCCCCGGTCGCGCCGGTAGCGGTCAGTAACGTACCGAGCTGGAGTACTGCGTACACCTTCGAACAGCTGGGCCGTCCCGCCGACAGCCTGTTGCTGGGTATCCATAATAGCGACCAGATCGAGTTCAGCCTGCGCCGCGATCGCATCGCCAGTGACGCGAAACTGCAGCTGGAGTACACGCCGTCGCCTTCGCTGTTGCCACAGATCTCGCATTTACGCGTGTACCTCAACGACGTGCTGATGAGCGTTGTGCCGATCGAGAAGGACCAGTTGGGCAAGAGGGTCAACCAATCGGTAGCCCTTGATCCGCGTCTGATTGCGGACTTCAACCGGGTACGCCTGGAGTTCGTTGGGCACTACACCGATGTCTGCGAAGACCCGGCCAACAGCACACTATGGTTGAACGTGGGGCGCAGCAGTCAGATCCAATTGCAGGAGCAGGCGCTAACGCTCAAGAACGACCTGGCCTATTTCCCGATGCCTTTCTTCGACATCCGAGGCCAGGACAAGCCGGTCATCAATTTGGTCTTCGCTGCTGCGCCGACCCTGGGCGAGCAGCGTGCAGCCGGTATCCTGGCGTCCTATTTCGGCAGCCTGGCCACTTGGCGTGGCGCACAGTTTCCCGTGCTGTTCGACCAGCTGCCGCCCGCCGATGAACGCCATCGCGCCAAGTCGGTCATTGTCTTCGCCACCAACGATCATCGCCCGTCCTTCCTGGCGGACACAACGTTGTTCCCGGTGGTGGATGCGCCTGTTGTACAGATGATCGACAACCCGCAGGATCCCTACAGCAAGGTGTTGCTGGTGCTGGGTCGCAACGACGATGACCTGGCTGTGGCTGCCCGCGCCCTGGCCTTGGGCGCAGGCGCGTTCCGTGGCTCGCGCGTGACCGTCAACAAGGTCGAGCAGCTCAAGCCTCGGGTGCCTTATGACGCGCCAAACTGGATGCGCACGGACCGCTCGGTACGCTTCGCCGAGTTGATCAAGTACCCCGAGCAGCTTCAGGCCAACGGGCTGCAGCCACGGCCCATTACGGTGGACGTGAATCTGCCGCCTGACCTGTTCGTCTGGCGTAACCAGGGGATCCCGCTGCAAACCAAGTTTCGTTATACGCCACCGTCGGCCAACGACGAGTCGCACTTGACCATCAGCCTGAACAATCAGTTCATCACCAGCCTGCCGCTGCTAAGCAAGACCGACAGCCGTCTGGAGGAGCTGCGCCTGGCGGTGTTGTCCAACGAGTCGGCGAACCTCAGCGACAAGCTGCTGGTGCCGGCACTGAAGATTGGCGACCACAATACCCTGCGTTTCGACTTCAACTTCGCCAGCACCTTTAGCAGTGCCCAGCGCGACCGTTGCCAGACTTCGCTGCCGGTGAACAGCCAGGCCGTGATCGATGAAGAGTCGACCATCGACCTGTCCGGCTACTATCACTACATCGCCATGCCCGACCTGCGCGCTTTTGCCCGAGGCGGATTTCCATACAGCCGCATGGCTGACCTGTCGGAAACCCTGGTGATGGTTCCGACCCAAAGTCGTCCTGTGCAACTGAGCACGGTGTTCGAGACCATTGCCGGAATCTCTGCGCGCTCAGGCCTGCCAGCGTTTGGCCTGCGGTTTCTGGACCACTGGGACGACGCCAGGGCAGATGCCGATTTGCTGGTATTCGGCGCCATGGCGCCGGGCGTGGGCGATGGTGACGATGCCAATCTGGTGCTGGACAAGACGCGTGCCTGGCTACTCAAATCGTCCAACGAGCAGAGCGGCAAGTCGGCCCGCGCCGGCCAGTTCAGCGATGAGCGCGACCTGGGTGCCAACCGCGTCGACGTCAGCGCCCAGGCGCCGATCGCCGCCATCGTCGGCTTGCAGTCGCCGTATCACCAACAGCGCAGCATCGTGGCCTTGCTGGCGAGTGATGATGCCGATTACCAACTGCTGCGCGACACCTTGGGCGACACGGGGAAAATGGACGCCGTTACCGGTTCCGTGGCGCTGATCCGCAGCAGTGGCGTAGACAGCAGTTGGGTGGGCCAGCAGTACTTCGTCGGCCACCTTCCGTGGTGGCTGCTGCTCTGGTACCAATTGTCCGAGCACCCGATCCTGCTGGCGGTAATGGCCACCATCAGTGTGCTGCTGACGGCGTTCCTGCTGTGGCGCGCACTACGTTGGGCTGCCCGTCGTCGCCTGGCTGGTCAGGAGTAGTCGGGTGAAGGCTTTCTTTACGCTGGCGTTGACCGCAAGCATCGTAGCGCCGGGTTTTGCCGGTGCTGCTGATTGCGTTTGGCCGGCCTGGCAGAATTATCGCCAGGCGATGCTCAGCCCGGACGGACGGGTAATTGATCACTCCTCGGAGCAGTTGATCTCCACGTCTGAAGGGCAGAGCTACGGGCTGTTTTTCGCCCTGGTGGACAATGACCGCGAAAGCTTTGCCAAGGTGCTGCGCTGGACCCAGGACAACCTGGCTGGCGGAGATCTGAACCGGCAGCTTCCGGCGTGGAAGTGGGGCCGCGACAAAGCGGGCCGCTGGCAGGTACTTGATAGCAACAACGCCACCGACGCCGATTTGTGGATCGCCTATAGCCTGCTGGAAGCCGGGCGTCTGTGGCATCAGCCGACTTACCTGGCATTGGGCCGCAACCTGCTCTGGCGCAGTGCTGCGCAAAGCCTGCGCAAGCTACCTGGCCTGGGCCTGATGCTGCTGCCCGGCGACAGCGGATTCGACAATGCCGAGGGTTGGCGTCTGAATGCCAGCTATCTGCCGCCGCAATTGCTGGCACGCTTCGCCCAGGAAGCACCGATTTGGGCGGAGCTGGCCAGCAACACCGAGCGTCTACTGATCGAAAGTTCACCCAAGGGCCTGGCACCCGACTGGCAACTGTGGAAACCCGGGCAGGGTTGGGCCGTGGACAGTCAGAAAGGCAGCGTCGGTAGCTATGACGCCATTCGTGTCTACCTCTGGCTGGGCATGCTGGACAAGAATGCCCCCGGGCGCACCGGGTTGATCGAACACTTCAAACCCATGCTGGACCTGACTGCGCGGCTGGGCCATGTTCCGGAAAAAGTCGACACACTCACCGGTCTCGACAATGGCGCCGGCCCGGTTGGTTTCAGTGCTGCATTGCTGCCCTTGCTGGCTGCCAGTCCGGACAGGGTGGCTGCACTCAAGGCCCAACGCCAACGCCTGCAACAACAGCCGCCCTTGGCGGATGCCTATTACAACCAATCGCTGGCGCTGTTCGGGCAGGGCTGGGACCAACAACGTTATCGCTTCGATAAAAACGGAAGCCTCGTGCCAAACTGGACTGCCGCATGCACAAAATGACCGGTTTCGGGCTGCTGTTGAGCAGCGTTTACGGGGTCGCCCTGGGCCAGCCTCTCAGCCCGCCCGACCAGCAGCAATGGCTGCTGGAACAGGTTCGCATTGGTGAGGCTCTGTACCGCGAAGACCTGGTGCATGACTCGCTGGCTCGTCTGGAACTGATCGCCCCGGACAATCCGCTGGTGAAAGTTGTTGAAGTCCGCCAGGCACTGCTGCAAAAAAATCAACCGGAAGCCGAACGCCTGGTCGCCCAACTGCGCCAGCAGGCGCCTGGCACAGCGGCCCTGCGTCAGGCCGAGAGCTTGCTGAAAATGCACGGCACCAATGGTCAAAGGGCTTTGCAGGAGGCGCGCCTGCTGGCCGTCGCCGGCCGTTCCGAAGACGCGGTCAAGGCCTATCGACAGTTGTTCGGCGATGACATGCCGGACTTTGCCACGGCTCTGGAATATCTGAACGTGCGTAGCGGCATCAAGGCCGAGCGCCCGGTTGTGATCGAGCAGTTGCGCGAGTTGGACCGGCAGTACCCCGGCAATGCCTCGCTGCGCCAGACCTTGGTCGGCCTGCTGTTTGCCGAAAAGCGTGATCCCGAGGCGCTGGACGTCCTGCATCAATTGGCTGGCGACCCGAACGCCAGCAACAACGCTGCCGAGCGCGAATACAACTATTGGCTCAAGCAACCGGTAGGGCCCGAAACCGCGCAGGGCTGGCGAGCGTTTCTGAAGTTCTACCCCTACACCAGCTTGCGCGCTGACGCGACCAAACAGTTGCAGGAGCAGGAGCAATACCTGGCTGATCCTGCCTGGCAGGCCGGGGTCAAAGGCAAGGCATTGCTTGAGGCCGGCGATAACGTCGGCGCTGAAGCCAGTTTGCTTCGGGCGATCAAGCGTTATCCGAAAGACTCCAGCCTGATCGGTTCGCTGGGTATTTCGTTGATGCACCAGAGCAAGTACGAAGCGGCATACAACGCTTTCGTCCAAGCCTCGGCCATCGAGCAGGACACCTCCTATATAAGCAAGTGGCAGGATCTCAAGGCTGCCAACTATCAGTGGATGCTGCTGCAAAAGGGTGATGAAGCCCTTGAGCGAAAGGATTATCCCGTTGCAAAAAAATGGTACCGGCAGGCGAACCAAGCCAAGCCTAACGATCCTGCGCCGCTGATCGGCTTGTCCTACGTTGCCCGGGGTGAATCCGATGACATCAGCGCAGAAGCCTTGCTGGTGCGTGCACGCAAGCTCGATCCGAGCAATGCCAGCGTGGTGCGTGCGATGGTCCGCCTGTACCAGTCGCAATCACCGGAAAAGGCCGAGCACTACCTCGACAGCCTGACGCCCAAGGAGCAGCAAGAGTTCCAAAGCGTGCGTCGGGGGCTGAAGCTGGATCGCCTCAATGCGCAGGCTGATGACGCTACCCGGCGCGGCGATTGGGCACAGGTGACGGCAGCCTTGAGCAAGGCTCGCGTGCTGGACCCGGACAATCCCTGGCTGGTGTACCGCTTGGCCAATGCCCAGCGCGAATTGGGCCTCAATACCGAGGCCGATCAAAGCTTCCACTGGCTGTTACAGCGTCAGGGCCAGAACACCGAGGCGCGCTATGCCCACGGCCTGTTTCTGGCCAATGCCGAGCGTGACGGCGAGGCCATGGGCAGTCTGCAGCAGATCCCCCGTGCCGCCTGGAGCGACAACATGAACGAGCTGTGGGCACGCCTGCAGCGTCGCCAGTTGCTCGCGAAGGCCCGGGCTCTACGCGACGGTGGCCATGAGGTCCAGGCCGAAGCACTGCTGATGCGCGCGCCGACCACCGACGACTACCTGACCCTGGCCGACTGGGCTCAGCAGCGTGGCGACCTGGTACAGGCCGAAAGCCGCTATCGCAAGGTGCTGAGCAGCGAGCCGAAAAATGCCGAGGCCCAACTCGGCCTGAGCGAAGTGCTGATCGCCCGCGGTCAACCGAACGCCGCCAAGGTCAGCCTTATGGCAGTGTCGGCGCCGGTACCGGCTGATGTGTCGTTTCAGCGCCGACTGGCCAATGCCTGGGCGTCGCTGGGCGACAAGACGCGTGCGAACGCGCTGTTCGCGCAGTTGCTCAATACCCCGCAAAGTGATTCGTTGGTCTATCGGGATGCGGCGCGTCTGCTGTCCCGAGAAGAGCCGCAGCGGGCTCTGGATGACTATGCGCGCAGCATGGGCGCGGCAAAGATGATCGAACCGCAACAGGCCGAACCTCGCGACAACCGTGCCATGACCTTGGCCAGCCGTGCCAGGGACAGCGATGACTGGTTGAAGCGCAGCATCCGCAGCGACGTCGACGAGCTGTACCAAAAGCAGAATCCGACGGTGAACCTGTACCATGACCTCGCCTGGCGCACCGACAACAGTTCCTCTGGGGTCTCGGACCTGACCACCCAAACCACCATCCTGCGCATCGATGCGCCAGTTGCGCAAGGGCAGGGCTTCGTCCAGGCCGAAGACATCAATCTGGATGTCAGCAATTTTTCCAGCACCGACCGGTTCGGCTTGTGCGCGGTGGTGCAGGGTGGCTGTACCAGCGCTTCGCAGAGCGTGCGCGGTACCCTGTTGGGCATGGGCTGGCACGATGATCGCTGGGCCTTCGACCTTGGTCATACGCCACAAGAATTCACCGTGTCCAACTGGGTCGGCGGTGTCACCTACAGCGGTGACTGGAGCAGCCTGGGCTACCGCCTGACGGCATCGCGGCGGCCCCTGACCAACTCACTGGTGTCGTATGCCGGTGCGGTCGATCCGGTTACCGGAACCAAGTGGGGCGGCGTTACGGCCAACGGCTTCACCCTGGGCCTGAGCCATGACCAGGGCGGCAAGGATGGCGTGTGGGCAAGCCTGAGCAGTCATTGGCTAGTGGGCCAGAACGTTGAGAATAATCAGCGACGCACAGCCATGGGCGGTTATTACTATCGCCTGGTGGAACGTGCCGACGAGCGTCTGCGCACTGGCCTGACCCTGATGTACATGGGCTACGACAAGGATTTAAGCGAAGACACACTCGGCCAGGGCGGCTACTACAGCCCACAGCAGTACTACTCGGTCAGTGTGCCGGTGAACTACGCCTGGCGTAACGCTGACTGGTCGGCCCTGCTCGAAAGCTCGGTGGGTTGGTCGTTCGCGAAAATCGACGGCTCTGATCTCTACCCCAAAGACAATCGCGAAGCTGATCTGCAGAGCTTGCTGGCGCAATCGAATAAGACTCTGGTGGACAACCCGTCCCTGACCAAGACTGGCAGTAGCAGCAACGGCTTCAATTTCCGTGTCCAGGGCCTCGTGGAGCGTCGCCTTTCGGATAACCTGGTGCTGGGTACCGGCATCACCTGGCAGCACAGCGAAGGCTACGCCCCGAGCCGGGCCTTGATTTACTTGCGCTACACATTTGACCCGTGGCAAGGCAACCTGCCGCTACCGGTGACGCCGATCTCGCCTTATGCGGATATGCGCTAGAGCGCCACAGCAGGCGTTTGCCTGCCAGAACCCTCGGGCTGGCTCGAGTTATCGCTCTGCGCATTCGGTATGGGGTTAGTGGTCAGCTAATCCCGGGCAATAAAAAGCCCGGCACAGGGCCGGGCTCTATCAGCGTTTGAACGTTGTTTAGCTCAACAGCCCGGTACTGACCGCGACAATCAGGAAAATACCCAGCACCGCCCGGTAGATAACGAAAGGCCAGGTGGAAAACCTTTCGAGGAATTTCATCAGGCCCCAGATGGCGCAAAACGCCGACACGCTGGCGATCACCAATCCGAAAATCAGGTGCGACCACGCTTCGGCCGGGATATGTGCGTGATAAAGCACCCACAGCTCTTTCAAACCGGCCAGCGCGATAGCGGGCAGCCCGAGCAGGAATGAGAAACGCGCGGCTTCTTCACGTTTGAAGTTCAGGAAGAGTGCGGCGGTGAGTGTTGAGCCTGAGCGGGAAACACCGGGGATCAGCGCGCCAACCTGTGCAATACCGACGATCAATGCATCCCGCAGGCGCATTTGGCCCACGACGCGCTGATGGCGGCAGCTGAGTTCGGCTGCGGCCAGCAGAACGGCCATCACCAGGCATGAGATACCAATCACCATCAGGCCTCTCAAGGGTGAATTGCAGGTATTGAGCAGCGAGGACAAGGCCAGGCCTGCAATGCCGATCGGGATGGTCGCCAGCACAATGGCCACGGCCAGCTTGAACGACTGGTTGCTGTAGTCACGCTGGCGCACGGCGCCGATGCTGCCCGTGACGACTTCCCGTACATCACGCCAGAAATAGCTGACGACCGCGGCCAGTGCAGCCAATTGCATCGCGGCGGAAAACGCCGAGCCAGGATCGGGCCAGCCGAGCAGGGCAGGGACGATTCGCATGTGCGCAGTGGACGAAATAGGTAATAGCTCGGTGATGCCTTGAATGATGCCCAGGATGCCAATTTGCAGGTAATCCAGAGAAGCAAAGCCGATATCAAGGCTGCTGGTACAGACGTTTGTCAAAATACGTTCCTTAAGAAGTAAGGCTTTCCCACTACCTCCGAAAACACAGTACGACGCTCGGAAAGTCTCGGCAGTGGGCAAATGATCCTGGACTGAACCGCTCTGTAAGAGGGTCGTTCATGGTGACTGCGAGCGGAATAATGGCCTTATTTGTAACTGTTTGCTACAGGCTGTTGAGATGATTTTTTTAGCCAGGAGCGCCCGCGAAGCCCATGTGTACCGGCCTGGCCGGGATTTTATGTTCGCATCATGACCGATAATCGAGGTTCCTCAGTTCCAGCTAAGTTTGCCTGCGTAGTCTCTCCCTTGCGCCAATTGCTGCGCTGTCAAGGAGAAGCATCCACATGAAGCCGCTTACGAAAGCTGACTGGCTCAATAAAGTCCCCGAGGTGACCCTGTCGTTCTGGGTCATCAAGATCATGTCCACCACCGTGGGTGAAACCGGCGCTGACTTTCTCGCCGTCGATGCCGGGTTGGGGCAGAGTGTGACCAGTATCGGCATGGCCGTGCTATTGGCGATTGCACTGTTCGGCCAACTTCGTACACGCGCCTACACCCCTTGGATTTATTGGCTGACGGTGGTGCTGGTGAGCGTCGTCGGGACGCAGATTACCGACGTGCTCACTGACAAGATGGGCATCAGCCTGTATGCCAGTACGGCGGTATTTTCGGTGCTGCTGGCGATCAATTTCATGATCTGGTACCGGTTGGAGCGCAGTCTTTCAATCACTGAAATCGTCACGCCGCGCCGGGAACTGTTCTATTGGGCGACGGTGCTCTGCACCTTTGCGCTGGGCACCGCCGCCGGCGACCTGGCCACCGAAGCGCTGGGACTTGGCTTTACGCTGGGCGCGGTGATTTTCGGCGCGCTGATCGCCGTGACGTTCGCCGCCTGGCGCCTGGGTGGCAATACAGTCCTGACCTTCTGGATCGCCTACATCCTGACCCGTCCTTTCGGCGCCTCCCTGGGAGACTTGCTGACCCAAGCCAAAACCTATGGCGGCCTTGGCATGGGCGCCATGTGGACCAGCGCGATTTTCCTCAGCGTCATCCTGATTTTGGTCGCCGCCGCGCAGATGAACGTCGGCAATCGCAAACTCGTCACTGAATAACCCGTTCAAAAGCCTATCAAGGAATCATCATGGTCTACGTTAAAACTGCCCTTCGTAAATCCGCTGTCCTTTCCGCCATCGTCGTGTTTGGTCTGGCCGCCGGGTGTTCGAAACCTGCTGACGCCCCAAAAGCCGGCGCTACTTCGGGCGCAGCCAGCGTTCAGCAGAGCACGGTCTCGAAACTGGGCGACCTGTCGGCATTCCAGAGCATTGCAGCCAACGTCGCCGATCTCGTGAATAAAAACGACCTGCCGGGTGCGAAAACGCGAATCAAGGACCTGGAGTTGTCCTGGGACTCCGCGGAAGCCGGCATCAAGCCGCGCGCTGCCAGCGACTGGCATGTCCTGGACAAGTCCATCGACACTGCACTTGAGGCCTTGCGCGCCGACAGCCCGAAACAGAGCGACTGCAAGGCAGCAATGGATGATTTGCTGAAAACCTTCAATTCGCTGCAAGGAAAAAGCTGAGCGCTTTCAATACCCATAAATCGCTTCGCGCACGCTTGAACAGGTGATTCAATGCAGGCTCGACACTCGCGCAGGTAGATCCGCGTGAGTGTCGAGCCTCACTTATCACCGGAGAGGGACATGCGGATATTACTGGTCGAAGACGACCCCATGATCGGGGAGGCGATCCAGGACGCACTGAAAGATGCCAGTTACGCCGCCGACTGGGTCAACAATGGCCTCACCGCCCTGACGGCGCTGGACACTCAACATTATGACCTGGTGCTGCTTGACCTCGGCTTGCCCGGCAAGGACGGATTGGAAGTCCTGAGCAGCATTCGGGCTCGCAACAACGGCGTTCCACTGCTGATCATCACGGCCCGCGACAGCCTCGACGATCGCTTGCGCGGCCTCGATGGCGGCGCTGACGATTACCTGCTCAAACCCTTTGATATGGCGGAGCTGCTGGCCCGCATGCGTGCCGTTCTGCGCCGCAAAGGCGGCAGCGCGCTGCCGGTGTTCAGCAACGGCGTGGTGTCGCTGGACCCGATCTCGAAACAAGCCAGCACTGAAGAAAACCCGGACATCCAGCTCT
Source organism: Pseudomonas sp. 05N431 (assembly GCF_056397005.1). NCBI lineage: Bacteria > Pseudomonadati > Pseudomonadota > Gammaproteobacteria > Pseudomonadales > Pseudomonadaceae > Pseudomonas > Pseudomonas sp. 05N431. The sequence goes on along the minus strand of NZ_JBFTMN010000001.1, from coordinate 210,266 downwards.
CCAGTCGCGAGTTTTCACTGCTGCAGGCGCTGTTGATCAGGCCGGGGGCGATTCTCTCGCGCAGCGAGCTTGAAGACCGCATCTACGGCTGGGGCAATGAAGTGGAAAGCAATGCGGTGGAGTTCTTGATTCATGCACTGCGTCGCAAGCTGGGTAGCCACGTCATCAAGAATGTCAGGGGTATGGGATGGATGGTTTCAAAAGGCGACTGAGCGAGTCGGTCCAGGTCAGGCTGTCCGTTTCCCTGTCGCTGGCCATTCTGATCGTCGCTATCGTGGCTGGCATTTTTGCCTTCGTCTCGGCATTCGATGAAGCCCTGGAAATGCAGGACAACACCCTGCATCAGGTGGCCGTGTTGTTCGAGCGTCAGCAGATGACGCTGACCTATCCGACGCAAGGCGCGGGCATCGAGGGCGACGATGAAGAATCCAGGGTCACCGTTCAGTACCTGAACGATGGCAACCAGGCGTCAGGCAACGTGGAGGCCGGCGCACCGCTGCCACTGCCGACAACGCTGGCCGACGGCCTGTCGACGCTGGTGGTCGGTGGCGAACCGTTTCGTGTGCTGGTCAAGACCCTGACCAGTGGCGCCCGCATCGCCGTTGCGCAGGAAACCGGCACGCGCGACAAGGACGCCCGCGAGAGCGCCTGGCGCGGCCTGCTGCCGTTTCTCATCCTGTTTCCCGTGCTCTTGCTGGTGGTTGCCGATCTGGTGCGTAAGCTGTTTCGGCCTATCGCGGCACTGGCGTCTGAAATCGACCAGCGCGGCGAGCAGGAACTGCACCCCATCGACGAAAACCATTTGCCCGCCGAGATCCGTCCCTTCGTGCTGGCCATCAATCGATTGCTCAATCGTGTGGCGCAGTCGATGGAAACCCAGCGGCGCTTCGTCGCCGACGCCGCTCACGAACTCCGATCGCCGTTGACAGCCCTGTCGCTGCAAGCCGAGCGCCTGGCCGTGGCAGACATGTCGACGTTGGCCCGGGAGCGTCTGTTTGCGTTGCGGCGGGGGATCGAGCGCGGCAAGAATCTGATTGATCAACTGTTGGCGCTGGCCACCGCGCAATCGAACTCGACGGTGCCTGCAACGCCGGTTTCCGTGCATGGCGTCTATCGTCGCGTGCTGGAGGACCTGATGCTGCTGGCCGAGGCCAAGCATATCGACATCGGTGTCGAGGACGAACTGGACGTGCAGGTGCTGATCAACGAACTCGACCTGCGTGCCATGGTCAAGAACCTGGTCGATAACGCCATTCGCTATACGCCGGCGGGCGGCCGGGTGGATCTTTCGGTGGGCATGGAGGAGGGCGGAGCGCTGTTGCAGGTCAAGGATTCCGGCCCGGGGATTGCGGCCGAGGAGCGGGAGCGTGTGTTCGACCCGTTTTATCGCAGCCTCGGGAATCATGAGGTCGGGTCTGGGCTGGGGCTGTCGATCGTCAAGGCCGTAGCCGATCGCAACGGGGCACAGATCCGTCTGGGGTTTGGCGATGAGGTGGCAAGACGCGGGTTGTGTGTTTCGGTATGGTTGCCGTCATTGATTTCCCGCAGCGTTCCCCCTGCCGCCCATTTGTAGGCGCGGCATCATTTGCGAAAAGAACACATAGCCGGTTGATGCATCTCTCAGCCGGCCCTGGATACTCATTCAAGGATCAATCCATGCTTTTAAGCAAACGCGATCAGGCGCGAATCGAGCGTCGCCTGGTGGTTACCCTGACCGAGGCCTGTGAGACGGCCAAAGCGGAAATCGTCGGGTTTGCCTGGCTGACCCATGAGGTGGATTACACGGCATTCCCCGCAAGCTTGAGGGTGATCTGGGTTTTCGACACACAGGCCAACAAGCGCCAGGCCCTGGCCATCGGGCAAGCTGAACGCATGGTCGAACTGACGGCTGTGGCGCTGAGTGAGGCGGACATTCTCGTCAGCCCGGTTTCGGCTCACGTGCAATTTGACACTGAAGAAGAGTGTCAGCGCTCTCATGCCGGAAACTGGCAGCAACGTTTGGCGCGCCAGCGCTCGACGCGGGATTGAACCATGGCCAAGGATATCGAAAACCCGTGCATTTCCGTTTGCCAGCTGCGCGGTGAGCTGTGTGTGAGTTGTGGGCGCATCAAGGAGGACATCAGGAAATGGAAGCGCATGAAGCGCCCCGAAAAAATGGCCGCCGTGCAACGCGCGAAACTGCGCCTGCAAAGCCTGAAAAAATAACGCGTGAGCTGCTAATGCCGCTCAGTTAAGGGATTTCAGGCCCGACACATTCCCTGTAGCAGCTGGCGAAGCCTGCGTTCGGCTGCGAAGCAGTCGTAAAATCAGACACCACGTTTTTTCAGGTTAACCGTGTAGGCAGGATTTACGGCCGCTTCGCAGCCGAACGCAGGCTTCGCCAGCTGCTACGGGTCGTGCGTCGGGCCTTAAGTCTCTTAACTGACAGGCATTACGGGTGAGCCGCTGGCCGGGCCGTCTTCAATTCCGTAACATCCGCAGCCGTCTTTTCCCGCCACGCCCTGCGGCTCGTTCCGTCGGCCTGTATTTTAGGTAAGCCATGAAACCCAAACGTCTGCGTGCCGATGTACTGGCCGGACTCACCACCTCTTTTGCTCTGCTGCCCGAATGCATCGCTTTTGCTCTGGTTGCGCACCTGAATCCGCTGATGGGCTTATACGGAGCTTTCATCATCTGCACCCTGACTGCCCTGTTCGGGGGCCGGCCGGGGATGATTTCCGGTGCTGCCGGATCGATGGCCGTGGTGATTGTCGCGCTGGTGGTGCAGCACGGCGTGCAGTATCTGCTTGCCACCGTGTTGATGGGTGGACTGTTGATGATGGCTTTCGGTCTGCTACGGCTGGGCAAACTGGTGCGCATGGTGCCGTACCCGGTGATGCTCGGTTTCGTCAATGGCCTGGCGATTGTCATTGCCCTGGCGCAACTGGAGCATTTCAAAAATGGCGGGACCTGGCTGAGCGGTACAGCGCTGTATCTGATGATTGGGCTGGTGGCGCTGACGATGGCCATCGTCTACGTGTTGCCGCGTCTGACCCGAGCCGTGCCACCGGCGTTGGTGGCGATCCTCGGCGTCGGTCTGGCGGTCTACCTGCTCGGCCTGCCGACGCGCACCCTTGGCGACATGGCGCACATTGCCGGCGGCCTGCCTGGCCTGGCCCTGCCTCAGGTGCCCTGGAACCTGGAAACCCTGCGCATCGTCGCCCCTTATGCGGTATTGATGGCTTTGGTCGGCCTTCTGGAAACGCTCCTGACGCTGAATCTCACTGACGAGATCACTGAGAGTCGTGGCTACCCGGATCGCGAATGCGTGGCATTGGGCGCGGCCAATATGGTTTCTGGGCTGTTCGGCGGCATGGGTGGCTGCGCCATGATCGGCCAAACCGTGATCAACCTCAGTTCCAACGGCCGCGGTCGCCTTTCTGGCGTGGTCGCCGGAGTGATGATCTTGCTGTTCATCCTGTTCCTTTCGCCGCTGATCGAGCGCATCCCGCTGGCCGCACTGGTCGGGGTGATGTTCGTCGTGGCGCAGCAGACCTTCGCCTGGGCCTCGCTGCGGGTGCTCAACAAGGTGCCGTTGAATGACGTATTGGTGATCATTGCCGTAACGATCATCACGGTGTTCACCGATCTGGCCATCGCCGTGCTCTGCGGAATTGTCATTGCCGCGCTGAATTTCGCCTGGCAGCAGGCCCGCGAGCTATACGCCGACAGTTACCTGGAAGCTGACGGCAGCAAACTCTACCGCCTGCACGGCACGCTGTTCTTCGCCTCTACTGCACCGTTCCTCAACCAGTTCGACCCTGCCAACGACCCGTCCCAGGTGACCCTCGATTGTCGTCACCTGAGCTTTGTCGACTACTCGGCCATCGCCGCGCTGAAGACGCTGCGGGAGCGCTATGTCAAGACCGGCAAACAGTTGCGGGTGTTTCACTTGTCCGAACGCTGCAAGAAAATGCTCAAGCGCGCTGGCGTGGATCACGACTGAGGTCAGTGCATGCGAGCAGGCCGAGTTTGAGTCAACGGTATCAACGCTGGGGAAGGTTCCAGCGTTCGCGAAAGTGCTCGTACTCTGCTTCGGGCAGTTGTATCAGTAGAGGGGACTGACGCGGATCCAGCCAGCTGAACAAGCGAGCAATATCCGCTGGGTCCATGGCTGTGCAGCCCAGCGTCGGGGAGGTGGGGGCCCGCCAGATGTGGAAGAAAATGCACGAGCCGGAGTCGGCGGACGCTGGCGTGTTGTGCTCGATCACAATACCTTGTCGATACATGTCGTCATCGCGACGCATGTGTTCGGAGCTGTTCCAGTCCTTGGCAATCGTCGACCCGTCGACGAGCTCGTTATAGCGTTTGGAGTGGCTGTCATCCACGCATTCGGTGCTCGATGTCAGCGCAAGGTAAGGCAGCCTGGTATCGGCCGAGCTGTCGTAGCCAAAAGCTGTTCCCAGTTTGAACAGGCCGGCAGGCGCTTTCCCGTCGCCTTCACGTTTGACCGGCCCTTCGCGTTGCTCGACGACACCGAGACCCTTGCCCCAGGCCAGCCCGCTTTTGCCGACAACCACCGGAAACGGCGCGCCGTATTTCTGAAACGTTTTCCCTTGCCGCTCGTAGCGTTGGGCGGCCCCCTGGACATCAGTCCAGTTTTTTGTCGTGACCACAATCAGCTGGTTGCTGGTGTCCAGCGCCTGGGCCGTAATGGGGAAATCCATGACGTTCTTCAACGCATCATTCCCGGTGTAGGTGAAGTGCCACCACTCTTTCGAATACCCGGAAAAACCCTCTTTCTGCATGGCGTTGCTGAGCCGCTGGCGATTCTCTTTGGCGGTCGCGTTGATCGTTGAGCTGTCGGTATGCGCTCGCTCATCGAAGCAATCGAACCCTGTTCCCATGTCGACGGCACCATCATGCCAACGCTGCTCATAGGGAGCGGCGCAGTCGACTTGCGTAGCTGAGGGGCTCCATGTCTGAGCGGGCAGAGCCTCTGGACCTGTCAGCGTCAGATCCACCGTGCCGCCCTTGGAGTGATTCGAAACCCGGGCCACATAGCCCAGACGCCAGAAGTCTTGTTTGTCGACACGCGGATAGAATTCGGCCTTGCGCGGGTCACCCGGCTCCGTCGCAAAGCGCCCCATATCGGCAACAGCACGGCTGGGTCGATAGCAGTCGAATACCTTCAAACCGTAGCCTTGCGCGCGCAGCGCCGTTTGTACCCGGGCAAGGGCCTTGGCGGCGTCCAGCGACAACAGACACTCCGCAGCGTCGTAACCGTCGAGTGGGTGTCCAGTGAAGTTGTGGGCGCTGGCGTAGCGGATGTCTTGCTCGATACCCGGATCAATCGCCCGCAGATAGACCATATGCTCGGGCCTCGGCTCGGCGCTCGCCAGGCAGGGCACGATAATGGCTAGCATCGAGAGGCACAGCGGTTTGATTCTGCACAGCAGGCGCATCGATGCCTCCAAAGGTGCCGGTTTTCAATCCAGAGCAGGCTAATGGTTGTACCCGTTTTTCTCAATCAGGGTTAGCGGCGGTGAGTTGCCTGGTTGGGTAGATGGCATTGCCGCTTGCCTGGCCATCTGATATCAGAGAAGCTCCGCGCCAGTCCATGTTCAGGGCGAATTAGCCACATGATCGAATGGTTTAGGGAAGAGTTGAATGACGCTCAGGGTGATGGTAATCGGTGGCTACGGAAACTTTGGCAGCATCGTTTGCCGGCATTTAATTGCGATGTCAGGTGTATCCCTGGTGATTTCGGGGCGCGACTCACACAGGTTGTTGCGCAAAGTCGATGAGCTGAAAGCCCAATCGGGCACAACTTGTGAAAGCTGGTGCGGCGATGCCATGGACACTGCATTCAAGTCCGTCCTGGACTTGATGGGTATTCAGTTGGTCATTCATACCGGCGGCCCGTTCCAGGGACAGACCTATGCCGTTGCGCAGGGCTGTATCGATGCGGGCGTGAACTATTGCGACCTGTCTGACTGCCGTACCTTCGTCACCGGTATCGGCGCGCTCGACGTGCAAGCCAAGCGTGCAGGAGTGGCTATCCTCAGCGGTTGCAGTTCGGTGCCAACCTTATCGGCAGCAATAATCGACCAACACCGACATCGCTTCAAACGTATCGACTCGATCGACCATGGCATTTCATCTTCGGCAAAGATGCCGGGACTGTCGACCGTCGAAGGTGTGCTCGCCTACGCAGGCAAACCGATCAAGCAACTCAAGAATGGACGGGTGCATGAAGTGTTGGGCTGGCAGGACCTGACGCTTCGCAAGATGCCAAGACTGGGGACCCGGGTGCTGGCCAATGTCGACGTGCCGGACATCGATATATTCGCCCAGCGTTATGGTGCGCAAACCCTGAGCTTCAAGGCTGGGTCAGGCCTGAAGCTCGGCGGTGTGGCCAACTATCTGCTGGCTCAGGCGATGAGAGTGGGGCTGGTTCGGGACCCTGCGCCATGGGCTGCAAGGTTGCATCGCTTGGGCCGCAGGTTCGAGCGATTCGGTGATGGTAAAAGTGCAATGTACATCGACGTCCGGGGCATCGATGTTGATGCAAAGCCGCTGTCCATGACGGTGCAACTGACCGCTATGAATGACAAGGGCCCAGAGATCCCCAGCTGCGCGGCTGTTGCCTTGGCCGCAAAAATCGTCCAAGGGTACTCGCCCGAGCCCGGTGCCCGGGCTTGCGTGGGCGAGATCACCGTTGATGAGTACATGGCTGCGATCAACGACCCGGCGAATCTACACTTGTCGGTAAAATTCTCTGACGAGCAGGGCTGACCATGCTCTACCTGAGTCTGAAGTACATCCACGTAATCGCCGCCATTTTCCTGTTCGGATTCGGCATGGGGTCTTACCTCTATTTGATCGCCGCCAGCCGCACGGCCAATCCTCAAGTGATCGCGCACGTGGCGAGAATGGTCGTGCGGTTCGACACCTGGATTACCACACCGGCAGGTTTCATTCAGATCGTGACGGGTTACCTGTTGGTGAAGCTCGCCGGACTTCCCCTCACCACGGAATGGGTTCTGACGTCGCTGATCATCTTCCTGTGTGTGGGCTCGCTGTGGCTTCCGGTGTTGGTGCTTCAGAAGCGGCTGCAGATGATGGCCTTGAGCGCGGTTGAGACGGGGGTGGGGCTTGCTGAGGAGTACAGATCCGTTTACAGGAAATGGTTCTGGATGGGCGTTCTGGGGTTTTTGGGAATGTTCGTGATTGTGATGATTATGGTGACGAAGATGACGCCGAGGGACTTGATTGAAGTGATGGGGTAGGAGGGTGAGGCAATGCCGGACGCGGGCTATCACCAAACGACGCAACCAACCCAGGCAGACGAGCAGTCACTCAAACGTTACATTCCTAGTGGGAATGGATAGCATAAAATTAATGAATTTTAATTATCGATGAGCATGGCGTAGCTTGATTTGAGGACATGGAGAATCGCCTTGAAATCATCGCCTCTGAACGCAGCTGAAAAATTTGATACCTCACGGGCCAATGAGTACGGACGACAGAGCCGTATTGCATTGGCAGGCTATGACGCCTGCCACGATCTTGCGGCGTGCATGCTGGCGGCAATCCTCGGTGACACAAACTCGGCGAGAATACTGGTCGTTGGCGCAGGCGGTACGGCTCAGGAGATTATTGCAATGGCAAGGTTGGAGCCGAGTTGGCGTTTCACTGCCGTTGATCCCTCTGAGCCGATGCTGGAGGCCGCGACGCAGCAGCTGGAGGCAAACGACTTGCTTGAGAGAACGGACGTGCATCTTGGTCAGGTTGACGACCTGCCACCGGACGCGTCATACGACGCGGCGACGCTGATCGGTGTACTCCATCATCTCGCTGGAGACGACGCCAAACGACAACTTCTACGTTCCATTCGGACTTATCTAAAGCCAGGTGCGCCGTTGATTGTCGCGGGCAATCAATATGCCTATGCCAGTCAACCATTGTTGCTTGCTGCCTGGGGGCAACGGTGGCGACAGCAGGGTGCGAGCCTGGATGAAGTGAAGGTCAAACTTGGGAAAATCCTTCAAGGCGCTGACCCTCCACACTCCGAGGCGGCAGTTCAAAAACTGCTGCATGACTCGGGATTCGGAGACGCTACTCGTTTTTTCAGCAGCCTTTTCTGGGGGGCTTGGGTGACGTGTAACACTGTCTGAATGGAGCCGATTGTTGGTTATTGGCCGATAGGCGTATCTCGCCAACGGGAGCATTGGATGGTGATTGCGGACGATATCGGTAACGTCGTGTGGCGAGTGACGCCCGTGCCATCATCGAAGGAAGGGTGATGAGGCGAACGCCCACGTCAGGGAAATAAAACACAAACGATGAATAAAGATGGTCTTCGAATCTATCGAAGCCCGAGGACCGACAGGACAAACAGGGCGATCACAACTGCCCCGACGATGTAGACGATGCTGCTCATGAAATCCACCTCTCATACTGAACGGGATTGCGACACCAGGGTATTGCCAATACAAGGTACGGCACTGTTGTTCGAAATTCCGTTCGGCAGCACACATAGCTCCGTTTTCATTCGCTACCTCCATTGGCCTGTACATTGGAAGCAGCGGTATGGCTTGAGTTCGATTTTTTACCGGTGTTCCCGATGGGTGTCAGCTCCATCGGGATTCAACCGTGTGACGTACGTCGTTCACCAGGCTTGATTGTCTGCCTCAGGGAATCCTACCGACCGCTAAACACCGCCGGCCTGCGCTCTGCAAACGCCGCCAGCCCCTCATCAAAGTCGCTGCTCTCGCATGCCTGTCGACGCAGTTCTGCAATCTGTTCCATCGCCTGAACCGGCATCGGTTGCAGGTCTTCGAGTATGCGCAGCTGCTCCTTGACCGCGGCAATGGCCAGCGGCGCTTTGCCGGCAATCGTGTGTGCCAGTTCCAGCGCAGTGGCCTCCAGCGTGTCGCTGTCGACCAACCGGTTCACCACACCGAAATGTTCAGCGCGTTCTGCATCGAGCTTGTGCGCGCAGAAAAACATTTCCTTCAACACGTGGATCGGCAGGTTGTTGAAGAAGCGCAGCAGCCCGCTCGTTGTGTAGGGCAAACCGATGTTAGCCGGCGTCATCGAAAAGCTCGCACTGTGATCGGCGACCACCAGGTCGCAGCTCATCGCCAGGTCGACCGCACCGCCCCATACCGAACCGGAGATCATGGCGATCACCACGCCGGGGTAGGCGCGGATGCGGCGCAAGACTTTTTCGAGTGGCTTGCCGTAGGCAATCGGGTCGTGATCGTGTTGCAGTTCGCGGATGTCATGGCCGGCGCTCCAGACGGGCTGGCCGACTTCGCTGCCGAGTATCACCACCGGTATGCGTTGTGACGCCAGTGCGACGAGGCTTTCGTCGAGGGCCGTCAACAGTTGTGCGCTGAGGGCGTTGCGGTGGGTGGGGTTGCTGAAAACCAGCCGACCGATTCGTTCATCGACCATGTTGACGGTTACGGTGGCGGAAGAGGTTTGCGTCGGGGTCATTGTGCGGTTCCTGTTGATTGTGCGGATGCCATTACTGGCGAATCACTGGTGTCCTGATACACGGCCTTCGCGGCCAGCAGTGCGTTGATCGATGCCGTGTCGAAACCTGCCTCGCGCAGGACTTCGAGGGTGTGTTCACCGAGCAGCGGCGGTGGTCGCTGGCTGATACCGGGCGCAGGTTCTGCGGCGTCGGTCGCGCTGAACACCGGGGTCACGACCTGGCGCAGCGCGCCGAGTGTCGGGTGCATGAGTGTTCGGGTCAGTTGGCTATGCAGCACCTGCGGGTCGTCGAACACTTCGTCGAGTGTGTTGATCGGACCTGCGGGTAAACCGGCCTCGATGAACAGTTCGGTCCAGGCGCGTTTGCTGCGGGTTTTCAAGCGGCTTTCCAGAATAGCTTTCAACTCGTCACGTCGCTCGACCCGGGATTCATTGGTGGCGAAGCGCGGGTCGTCTGGCAGTGTCGGCAAATCGAGCAGTGTGCATAAACGTCCCCACATGGCCGAGGTGATTGGCGCCAGATTGAGCGGGCCGTCCTGCGTCTGGAACACCCCGTAAGGCGCAATGACCGAGTGGGCGTTGCCCGTGCGGCGGGGGACATCGCCGAGGCTGAGGTAGCGTTGACCGTGCACACTCAACAACCCGACCAGGCTGGCCAGCAACGAGGTGCTGACGTGTTGGCCGTGCCCGGTGCGTTCGCGCTCCAGCAGGGCGGCCAATACCGCCGTCACCAGCCACATGCCCGAGGTCAGGTCGCCGATGGCCGTGCCGGTGCGGGTCGGGTCGCCATCGACGAACCCCGTCAGGCTCATCAGCCCCGAGTAGCCTTGGGCGATCTGATCGAAACCCGGCCAGCTGCTCATCGGGCCGTCACTGCCAAAGGCGTTGATGCTGCCCATGATCAGCCGTGGATTGCGCGCGCTGAGCACCTCATAACTCAGGCCCATGCTATCGAGGGTGCCGGGTTTGAAGTTCTCGATCACCACGTCGGCGTCATCAATCAGCCGCTGGATCGCGGCCAGGCCCTGGGGGTTGCGGAAGTCGATGCACATGCCGCGCTTGTTGCGATTGCACGACAGATAGTAGGTGCTCACGCCCCGGTCGAACGGGCCCCAGGTCCGGCTCATGTCACCGGTCGGGCCGGGCTCGATCTTGATCACATCGGCGCCGAGGTCCGCCAGCACCATGGTGCAGAACGGCCCCGACAGTGCGCGACTCAAGTCGACGATCTTCACGCCTTGCAAAGCTTGCATACGGTTCTCCACTGAATGTTTGAGCGCTGCGGTTTTATTGCGGCAATGGTTGATCACGGGTTTCGACGGCAAACGGCAGGATCAGCATGCCGGCCACGAAGGCCGCAGCGGTCCAGGCGATGGGGGCGCCGAGCGAGCCATGCCAGTGGATCGCAGCAGCCAGCAGGAAGTTGACCCCGGCGCCGATGAAGCGGCCGACCGAGGCGTTGAAGGCGAACGCCGTGGCGCGGATTCGGGTCGGATACTGCTCGGGCAGCCAGAGCGAGAAAATCGCGAAGTTGCCGCCGAAGAAACCGAGAAACACCAGCGACACCATGAACAGGTGCAGGCCGTCGTCCATATAGAAGACCCAGCCAAAGGCGACGATGATCGACGTCGCCATGCCGGCGAAGTAGATGCCCAACGCAAGCCGTCGCCCAAGCCGTTCGGCGAGCCACGGCGCAACAAGGCAGCCGAGAATGGTGCTGAGCGACAGTACCGCTGCGCCAATGGATGCCAGGTGCACGGCGCCGACGTGGTCGATGCCGGCGCGGGTCGCCAGGGTCACCACGGCCGTTGCTTCGTAAACCGAGCCGGCCCACAAACCGACGATGGCGACTCCGACCAAGGCTGAGCTGGTCAGCGTGCGTCGGCGAAAGGCCGGGGCGAAGATTTCCCACCACGAGGTGCGTGCAGACGTGATGGGGGAACGTGCAACAGGGTGCGCCACCTTATGCGTCTGGGCAGGCTCTTTCACCTTCAACGCGGTGTAGATCGCCACCGCTGCCGGTGCGAGGCCGCACAGAAACATCACGCGCCAGCCGTAGGTTGCGCCGACGGTGTAGTTCAGCAACGCGGCAATGAAAAAGCCGAAGTAGTAGCCGGTTTGCAGGTAGCCCGCGCCCATCTTGCGCCGGTCCTCCGGCCAGCTCTCGGCCACGTAGGTGCCGGCCAGTGCCCATTCGCCACCGACACCGATCCCGGCGATCAGCCGAAACGCCGCCAATTGCCAGATGTTCTCCGAGAAGGCGGCGGCTCCGGTAAACAGCGAATACACCAGAATGCTGGCTGCCAGCATCTTCACCCGGCCAAAACGGTCGGCCAGCGGTCCCCAGATAAACGACAGACCCCAGCCGATCAGAAACAGCCCGAACAGCAGAGATCCGTACATGGCGATGTTGGCGGGGGTTGGGGTGATGCCCGAGTTGGGCAGCAACTCGGTCAGGGCGGGAATCAACACCAGGGCGAAGATCACCGAATCCACGCCATCCAGCACCCATCCCAGGTAGACCGTCCAGAAGCCGCGAATCTGCTCGCGGGTCAGGGGCGTTTTGATCGGCTTCACGCTCGTTGCTGATGCGGTTAATGCTCTGGACATTAAGGATCTCCCATTGACCTTGATCAGGCCTATTGAGGCGCTACGAGGCGGGGGACGCCGTCAGCGCTTCGTTTATTGTGAAATCAGTCTAGGCAGCGCATCTCATAAGCTACAAATATGAAATTCCTTTGGTCCCATCGGATTTTTATATAGAGTCAGATTCTTTGGACGTCCCCCCCATGGACCTGCGCCAGTTGCGGTATTTCATCAAGGTGGTCGAGTGCGGCAACATCACCCGCGCCAGTGAGGCACTGCATATCGCGCAGCCCGCGATCAGCCAGCAGATGCGCAATCTGGAACGGGACATGGACACACAATTGCTCGAGCGCAGCGTGCAGGGCGTAGTACCCACCGCGGCCGGGCAGACACTGTACCGGCATGCCATCGAGCTGCTGCGCCAGGCCGACGGCACCCGTGAACTGCTGCGTCAGGACGCCGAACTCCCCCAGGGCAAGGTCTCGGTCGGCATGCCGTCGAGTACTGCGCGGATGTTGGCAATTCCGCTCGCGCGCACGATCCGCAGTCGGTATCCGGGTATCAAGCTGGAATTGATCGACGCCCCGAGCGCCGAGCTGGGAGGCCTGATCACGGTCGGGCGAGTTGCGCTCGCGGTGAATGTCGATGTGGTCGAAACCCGTGGGCTGATCTCGCAGCGACTGCTCACCGAAACGCTGTACCTGATTGCGTGGCCGGAATTTCCGTTACCCGAGGGGCCGGTGACAATCGACGCCTTGGCGAAGATGCCGCTGGTGCTGCCCTGTGCCCCAAACACCATTCGCAGTCGAGTCGAGTCGGCATTGCAGGAGGCCGGTCTGCAGTGTGAGGTCGAGTTCGAAGCCAACTCCACGGACTTGCTGTTCTCAGCCGTTCTGGCAAAGCTCGGTGTGACGATCCTGCCGTGGGCGGCCGCCCATGCTGAATTGGATCAACATAAGCTCAAGCTGGCCAGGATCGATCATCGGCTGTTCACCCGTGAGCTGTCTTTGTGCTGGCCTGACACCGCCGTGCAGAGCAACGCGGTGCAAAAGGTCAAGGCAACCATTTTTGAACTGTTCGAGGCGTTTGGACGCCACCCGGGGTGGGCGGACGGGCAATGACGCCATCAGGTGGATGGCGAATGACGCAGCTAGAGCCTTGGAAGTCGACGCTCGGCCACCTCAATAAGAATTAGCGTCAACCACACGTTTCACCGTGTCGAGTGCGACTTGCAGGGCATCCAGTTCCAGCGAGCCGAGCGCAAGCCTGATCGCGTGAGGAATAGGGGCGGAAGTTGCAAAGGGCTCCGCAGTCGACACCGAAACGTGCTCGCGCATCAGTGCCATCGCCACCTGGTCTGCGCGAACCTCTTCACCCAACGGCAGCCAGAGAAAATAGGAGGAGGGATGACCGATGTACTTCAGGTCGGTCAACGTGGCTCTGGCCATGGCCTGTCGCTTCGCAGCGTCCTGGCGCTTTTCGTCTTCCAGGCGATTGACCGTGCCGTCGTCGAGCCAGTTACAGGCGATTGAAGTCATCACCCCGGGCGTGTTCCAAACGGTGGCGCGTATGGCTCTCTCGATAGCGGGTACCCAGGCGGAGGGCGCCGCGACAAATCCGACGCGCAGCCCGGTGGCGACACTTTTCGACAGGCCTGTCACGTACACGGTTCTTTCCGGTGCAAGCGCTGCCAAGGGGGGCGGTGCGTCCTCTGCGAGGAACGCATAGGCGGCGTCCTCGATGATCAGCACGTCATGCTCGCGGGCGATGCTCACCAAACGTTGCCGCCAGCTTTCGCTGACGACCCACCCCAGTGGATTGTGCAAGGTCGGCATGGTGTAGACGGCGCGGACCTTTCTGCTGCGGCACAGTCGAGCCAAGGCATCCAGATCAGGTTCACCGCCTGCAGCGGGGAGGGGGGCCAGTTCCAGGCGCTGGGTGTCCGCGAGGACTTTGAAACCGGGATAGGTCAAGGCATCCGTCACGACAACATCGCCTGGGCGCAGGAGCCCCATGACAGTCACCGCCAACCCGTGTTGAGCCCCGTTGACGATCAGTACGTGCTCGTCGCCGACGCTCAAGCCTCGGCATTGGAGATGCCTGGCGACTGATGCACGCTCATGCTGTCGTCCGCCATGGGGCTGATAACGGAGCAATGCCTCCAGATCGCCCGCAGACGCCAGTTGGCGCAATGCGCCACGCAGCAGTTCTGCCTGGCCCGGTAGAGACGGGTAGTTGAAGTTAAGGTCCAGAACACCGGTGGCGACTGCATGCTGGTCGATGCCTAACCCGGTTGGCAACGAGGTCTCCCGGACAAACGTACCTCTCCCGGTTTCGCCGCTGACCAGGCCCATGGTTTCAAGCTCTGCGTAGACACGGGTCGCCGTGGCCAAGGCGAGGCCTTCGTTGGCCGCAAGCTCCCGGTGCGTGGGCAGGCGCGTCCCAGGTGACAGGCGTCCTGCTCGAATGTCGGCAGCGAACGCGTCGACCAACGATTTATACCGGGAGCGAGCCATGGAGATGTATCCATTACAATAATTTGATTGTACTAATTATTCGCCATAGCCTGCGCCTGTACAACCGCCTCCTTCTGGCGGATGCCAGCCACATTTGCAGGAAGCCCCAGCCATGCATATCGCCATTCTCACCTTCGAAGGCTACAACGAACTCGACTCCCTGATCGCACTCGGTGTGCTTAACCGCATCAAGAAGCCGGGATGGCGCGTATCGATTGCCAGCCCAACGGCCCGTGTTCGTTCAATGAACGGGGTCGTGATCGAATCCCAGGCAACGCTTCGCGAAGCGAGTGAAGCCGATGCGGTGATTGTCGGGAGCGGCATGCAGACTCGCGAGGTCGTGGCTGACACCGCCCTGATGGCGCAGTTGCAACTTGATCCCTCGAGGCAGCTCCTGGGCGCGCAGTGTTCAGGCACGCTGGTGTTGGCCAAACTTGGCTTGCTGGAGGGTGTACCGGCCTGTACGGATTTGACGACGAAACCGTGGGTTCAGGCGGCTGGCATCGATGTCCTTAACCAGCCGTTCTTCGCCAAAGGCAACATCGCCACCGCCGGTGGATGCCTCGCTTCGGTCTATCTTGCGGCCTGGATCATTGCCCGCCTGGAAGGCGTCGAAGCGGCAGAGAGCGCACTGCACTACGTCGCGCCAGTCGGGGAAAAAGAACAGTACGTTGAGCGCGCAATGCGCAATATCGCAGCGTACCTGCCCGATGGACGGGTTACTCGAGGCGATTAAAGCGAGAGCCAAGGCACCGGCTCAACTCGTAATGCTGTTCATTTAAGCAATTTCAGCCGCGAGGCATTCTTTGTAGCATTACGGCTTAAGTGAACAGCATTACGACTCAACTCGGCTCTTGCGCAAGCTGCGTCACCAAAAACTCGATAAACGCCCGGGTCTTCTGCGGCACCCGACGTGCAGACGAGTAGACCGCGTTGATGGTGATCGGCGGAGCCTGCCATTCGCACAACACGGCGACCAGCCTGCCGGCCGCCAGAGCCTCTTCGACAATGAAGTTCGGCAGCAAGGCGATCCCCATGCCGGCTTCTGCCGCCTGGGCCAGCAGGTCGCCATTGTTGGCATGCAGCGGGCCGGTGACGTGCACGCGCTGCGTCTCGTTGCCGTTGCTCAATTGCAGGCTGACGCCGCTCTGCAGGTAGCCATAATTCAGGCATTGGTGGGCGCTCAGGTCCTTTGGCGATTGCGGTGTGCCCGCGCGCTCAAGATAAGCCGGGGAGGCGACCATGATCCGCGGAGCAGGCGCCAACAGTCGGGCCACCAGGGAGGAGTCCGGCAGGCTCGCGATGCGGATGGTCACATCGAAACCGCCGCGCACCGGATCGACCTGCTGGTCGCTCAGGACCAGTTGCAGCTCAATGTTCGGATGCTGCTCATGAAACAACGGGATCAACGGCCCGAGTCGCCGCAGACCGAACGACATCGGCGCGTTGACCCGCAGCACGCCGCGTAGTTCGCCAATGCCGTTACGCGCACGTTGCTCGGCTTCGTCCACGGACGCGATCACTTCACGGGCCGCTTCGTAGTATTCCGCGCCGGCCTCGGTCAGGTGCAGGCTGCGCGTTGTGCGCTGCAGCAACTGCACACCGATGGCCTCTTCCAGCGCCTGAATCTGTTTACTGACTTTTGAGCGCGGCACATCCATCGCTCGGGCTGCGGCGGCGAAGCCGTTTGCTCCGACAGTGGCGACAAAAGCACGCATGCATTCGATCCGGTCCAATATTGTCCCTGTTTTGGAAATAATGATTACGCATTTTAGGTAATTGTTTCGGTTTTATCCAGCAACTACATTAGGTTCCAAGCCGGTAGCACACCACCTCCAACGAGACCACGCACCGTGCCTTACAGCCTGAATAACTCAACCCTCCAGAACAGCGACATCAAAAGGAACACGCCATGTCTATTCGTGAATTGCTCAACCCAACCAACTCCGCTCTGATCCTGATCGACCACCAGCCGCAAATGTCCTTCGGCGTGCAATCAATCGACCGTCAGACCCTGAAGAACAACACCGTTGCACTGGCCAAAGCCGCGAAGATCTTCAACGTGCCGACCATTTTGACGTCGGTCGAAACCGAAAGCTTCAGCGGCTACATCTGGCCGGAATTGCTCAGTGTGTTTCCCGATCATCAGCCCATCGAGCGCACCTCGATGAACTCCTGGGAAGATAAAAAACTGGTGGAGGCGGTGAAGGCCACCGGCCGCAAGAAACTGATCATGGCCGCACTCTGGACTGAAGTCTGCTTGAACTTCCCGGCTCTGGAAGCGCTGGCCGAAGGCTACGAGGTGTACATCGTCACCGACGCATCGGGTGGGACGACCAAAGAAGCTCACGACATGTCAGTGCAGCGGATGATCCAGGCCGGTGCGGTGCCGGTGACCTGGCAGCAAGTGTTGCTCGAGTACCAGCGCGACTGGGCACACAAAGAGACTTACGACGCAGTGATGGACCTGGTGCGCGAGCACAGTGGTGCCTACGGCATGGGCGTGGATTACGCTTACACCATGGTGCACAAGGCGCCGCAACGTCAGGTCAAGTAAGCCACGGAAAAATTCCGTTGCTCAACGGCGCAGTTCGCTGCGCCGTCACTGCCAACGGGCATGCTCGGAGAGTCAGTCATGAACATCGAATTGTCGGAAGGCGTGGTCACACTGCTGGTGCGCCATCGGGTCAAACAGGGCGGGGATGAGGCGTACGAAAACTGGTTGCGTCGCACCATTGCCATCGCGCGCACGTATCCAGGGCATCTGGGCATTGATGTGATGCGCGGACAAAGCCTGGGGTTGGCGCAGTTCACCAGTGTGCTGCGTTTCGCCACGACTGAACAATTGCAGCATTGGCTCGATTCCGAGGATCGCCGCAAGCTGGTCGAAGAGGCGCGGCCATTGCTCGCCGATGGCGACCAGACCGAGGTCAAGGCCGACCGTGAGTTCTGGTTTACTCCGACTGATGAGGCTGCGCCGCCCCCACCGCGCTGGAAGCAGTCCTGCGTGACCTTTTTGGTCATCCTGCCCCTGAGCTTTCTGGTGCCGATGCTGTTCAAGCCGCTGTTTGGCTGGATGCCCTGGCTGGGCGGTTATGTGCAAAGCAATGTGCTGATCACGGCCAGCATCGTGCTGTTGGTGGTCTACGTGTTCATGCCTCGGGTGACACGTCTGTTCGGAAAATGGTTGCAGCCGTGATCCGGCGAGCGAGGTCCTGCAGAGTGCAACTCCTCGCTGACCGTGAGCAGGTTCTCGTGTTGCGGGGCGATTTCAACGCTAAGCCAGGTACCGCCGGAACCAATCCAGCGTCCTGCTCCAGGCAAGCCTGGCGGCGGCTTCATCGTATCGAGGCGTGGAGTCGTTATGGAAACCATGGTTAGCGCCAGGGTAGGTGTAGGCTTCGTAAGTCTTGCCGGCAGCTTTCAACGCCTGCTCAAAGGCAGGCCATCCTTCATTGGTCCGCGTGTCCAGTTCGGCGTAGTGCAGTAGCAGAGGCGCCTGAATCCGGACGACCTCTTCAGCCCTAGGCTGACGACCATAAAAGGACACTGCAGCACCCAACTCTGGATAGGCCACGGCCGCGGCATTGGCGACGCCACCGCCATAACAGAAGCCGACGATGCCGACTTTTCCAGTGGTCGAGTCATCCTTCATCAGCCATTCGATGGCGGCGAAAAAGTCATTCATGAGCTTTTCAGGATCGACAGTCTGCTGCAGCGCCTGACCCTTTTCATCGTTGCCGGGATAACCTCCGACCGATGTCAGGCCGTCGGGGGCGAGGGCGATGAATCCTGCCTTGGCCAACCGCCGGGCGACATCCTCGATGTAGGGATTGAGCCCGCGATTTTCATGCACGACCACCACTGCTGGCACCTTGCCGCTGGCTTTCGCCGGGCGCACCCGATAGCCACGGACTTGCCCGTGTCCCTTGGGGGAGGGATAGGTGATGTACTCGGCGATGATGTCCGGGTCGGTAATGGGCACCTGCTCGGCGAGCGCATAATTGGGGCTCAGGGCGGTGAGGAGGGCGCTGGCCGTCAAACCACCTAACGTGAACAACGCCGCACGATCCAGAAACTCTCGCCTGTTGATCATGCCGTGGGCGTAGTAGTCGTAGAGCTCAAGCAGCTCAGGGGAAAAATCTTTTGCAGTAAGACGGTTCATCTGTGCGCTCCCTTTGCATCAACCGGGTTGTCACTGTGATGTCCAGCAATGCATCGTAGACAATAATTCGCACATCTTGCTACTCGGCCACTAAACGCTTTCAGGTACGTCAATCTGAAGTGCAAGCATGAGCTTCGTGACGATCGCTGACGATGGGTCTATCGCTGCATCCACCATCATGTTCACCGCAGTCTGCGCCAGAGCCACGATGGGATGCGACAGTACGGCTTGTACAACGCCGTCACGCAGGGCAGCTTGGGTGATGGGTGTCAGGTCGTGGCATACGACTGTGGGAAGCGCGATGTTCTGGGCCTTCAGTTCGCGCAGGGCGTTGATGACACCCTCGATGCCGCCACCCGCCACGTACAAGCCGACAAGGTCGGGCTGGCTGCTCAGAAGGTCGAGCGTGCCGGCATAGGCGAATTCTTCGTCCTCCAGGGTGAGGCGCGTTGCCAATAGCTCCCAGTCCTGGGATTGCTCCGCAAGAAAGGAGCGCACGCTCATTTCACACAGTTCCTGGCACTGAAAACGCTGCGTTCCTACCATCACCGCCACAGGACCCGCGTGGGGCGCCAGGTTCTTGATGAACCAGCCGGCCGTGCGCCCCATTGACCGGTTGTCGACACCGACATAGCTGGCGCCGGCCGCCGCACTCAGCTCGGAAACCAGGGCAACAGCGGGAATGCCAGTAGCACGCAGCTGCGCCAAGGCTTCGCGTACGGCGGGATGATCTGCCGCCACCACACCTAGAGCGTCGATCTCTCCTTGCAGCTTGAGGATGCGTTGTGCAGTGGCGGCCGGGGCGAGGTCATCGATGTAATGGATCATCACCCGAACCTGGGCACGGACGCTGGACGCTGCTGCCTCGGCCAAGGCCTTGGCCAGCCCTTGATAAAACGCCACGCAACGCTTTTGCAGCAGGAACCCCAGGCGCACGGTTGGTCGCTGCTGAAGCAGGCGTTGCTCGATCACATTGCGACCGTAGAAGCCCAGCCGGGCAGCAGCTTCGGCAATGCGCCGTGCGGTATCGGCGCGAACGTTGGCGCGCAGATTCATCACCCGATCTACGGTGGACAGGCTAACGCCTGCGGCCTCGGCGACATCTTCCATGGTTGAACGGCGGCCAGTCGGCTGATGGATCTCTGACATGAAATGAAAGCCTGATTAATGTTTTTGACGGGTTCTGACAGGTATGGCTGCAGGACTATAGCAGTCGTGCACCCTGGCAACTTAGGATTTCTCCGAGCGAAACAGCGCCACTCATAACAACAATCATCGGAACCTGACATGACCCTCCATATCTCCACCGCACCCTGTTGCTGGGGCGTAGACGACGTCAACAATCCTCATCTGCCCGCGTGGCAACAGGTGCTCAGCGAAGCCGCGCAAGCCGGGTATCGCGGCATCGAACTGGGGCCGTATGGTTACCTGCCACTCGACGCTGCGGCAGTCGGCACAGTGCTCGCCGAGCAGGGCCTGCATGTGGTGGCCGGCACTGTATTCGACAATCTGGTGGATCCGGCCAACCTGCCGAACCTGCTGACACAAACCCGAAATATCTGTGCCTTGCTCAAACAACTGCCAATGGTGCCGAAGGAACCGGGGCAGCGCTTCGCCATGCCTTGTCTGGTGGTCATCGACTGGGGGCATGAGGAACGTGACTACGCGGCCGGCCACTCCGAACGAGCACCGCGTCTGTCACCTGACGCCTGGCTGGGCATGATGAATCACATCCGCGCCATCGCTGATCTGGCCTGGCTGGAGTTCGGTGTGCGCACGGTGATTCACCCGCATGCCGGCGGCTACATCGAGTTCGCCGACGAGCTGGCGCAATTGGTCGCCGACATTCCCTACGAAGTAGCCGGCCTGTGCCTGGACACTGGCCATCTCTACTACGCCGGCATGGACCCGGTTCAGACCCTGCGCCAGTACGCGGATCGCCTGGATTACCTGCATTTCAAAGACATTGATCAGGCCGTGTTCGATCAGGTACTGGGTGAGCACATCAGCTTTTTCGGGGCCTGCGCCAAGGGGGTGATGTGCCCGATCGGCCAGGGTGTCATCGACTATCGCGCCTTGCGTGAGCTGATCACCGAGCTCGGATACCAGGGCTACATCACGGTCGAGCAAGAACGTGATCCACGTAACGCCTATGGCAGTCTGCGCGACGTTGCAGCCAGCCGCACCTACCTCACTCAGGCTGGTTTCTGATATTTCTCACGGGAAGGATTTTCCAATGATCAATGGCAGCAAGCGTATTCCTGAACCTCTTCGTTGGGCCATGGTCGGCGGTGGGCGCGACAGTCAGATCGGCTACATCCACCGCAGCGCGGCATTGCGTGACCAGTCGTTTGTGCTGGTCGCCGGCGCCTTCGACCTGAACCCGGAGCGCGGTCGGGCCTTCGGCGTGGAACTCGGAGTAGACCCCGAACGCTGCTATGCAGACTATCGCAGCCTGTTTGAAGGTGAGGCCGGGCGGCCGGATGGCATTCAGGCGGTTTCCGTGGCGACACCTAATGGCACCCATTTCGCAATCACCAAGGCCGCTCTGGAAGCGGGGTTGCACGTGGTCTGCGAAAAGCCGCTTTGCTTCACCCTCGAGGAGGCGCAAACCCTGCGGGAAATTGCCGTGTCGAACAACAGGGTAGTGGGGGTGACCTACGGCTACGCCGGACATCAACTCATCGAACAGGCCCGGCAGATGATTGCCCAGGGCGAGCTGGGTGAGATTCGCATGGTGCACATGCAGTTTGCCCATGGTTTCCATTGCGAGCCGGTGGAGGCGCAGAGCGAGGCGACCAAATGGCGAGTCGATCCGCGTTTCGCCGGCCCCAGCTATGTGCTGGGAGATGTCGGCACCCATCCGCTGTACCTGTCGGAAGTCATGCTGCCCGAACTCAAGATCAAAAGGCTGCTGTGCTCTCGTCAGAGCTTTGTCAAAAGCCGCGCACCGCTTGAGGACAATGCCTACACACTGATGGAGTACGAAGGCGGGGCAATGGGCAGTGTGTGGTCAAGCGCCGTGAACGCCGGTTCCATGCACGGCCAGAAGATTCGCGTGATCGGCTCCAAAGCCAGCCTCGAGTGGTGGGACGAGCGGCCAAACCAGCTGGCATTCGAAGTCCAGGGCAAACCCGCCCAAGTGCTGGAGCGCGGCATGGGGTATTTGCATCCCGATGCCGTGCTCGACGACCGAATCGGCGCGGGGCACCCGGAGGGGCTTTTCGACGCGTGGGCCAACCTTTACTACCGTTTTGCCGTGGCCATGGACGCCGCCAACCACGGTGATCATGAGCGGTTGGCGACGCTGCGTTATCCGGATATCCATGCCGGTGTCGAAGGCGTTCGCTGGGTCGAGCGCTGTGTCCAGTCTGCGGACAGTGGCGGGGTCTGGGTCGATTACTGAGACGAGATCAGCGGAGTGTCACCCTCCATCAAAACACTAGGGCTGACTCGTGCAGCTTTTCGTGCTCATTTCTTTGCTCCTTGTTGAGGGTGGGCTCGGGTAGGCGCTCAGCGGTGCGAAAAGTACTGCTTCAGGCCATACACGAGCCCGGCGAACGGCATGTCGAGCGCAGCGTAGACGGCCTCGGCTTCGGGCGCGGCGTTGTCGGCCAGAATCTCAACGACGACGTTCGAGTAACCCACCGGGATCGACCTTATTCTCCAAGAAGGGACAGGGTCCTGGCGTCTGGCTCACCGGCGAAAAACTGGTCGAGGGCCCGCTGGAACAGAGGCTGTTCGGGCTTGATGCTGGCGAACAGCGTGAGACAGGAACGCAGCTTCAGGTCATCGGGGTGGCCAAGAATGGCGAGTGCACTCTTGTCGCGGTGTTGCAGGAGGGTACTGACGCTTTCCTCCAGTCGTGGCCCCAACACCTCATGCAGCAGATAGGCCCGGGCTTCGGCAGCACCGGAAATGGAAAAGCGCTGGGCCATCTCGCTGTGCCCGAGGCCCTGCAGTTGCGGGAAGATGAACCACATCCAGTGGCTGGTTTTATGCCCGGCACGCAACTCTTCCATGGCCCGGCTAAAAGCCGGGCGCTGGGCCTCGACGAAACGAAGAAGATCGAAAGGATCGTGCATGTTTGTACTCCCTCGAACGGTTGCCTATGGACTAAAGGCAGGGTTAACAATCCAGGCATACTGCGTCAGCAGTGCCGCAACCAAACCGATTCCTCCTTGAATGCGTACCCACCGAACAGCTGCTTTACTGCTCAGAGATTCGCTGGAAATACTGAGTATGGTTTTCATGTACCACATCCAGATGCGGCTTCGCTTTACATAGTCGAGCACCCTCTCTGGCACAAACGTCATTGCAGTTGATATAAATATGCACCACAAAATCATCGACTGTAGAGTTAGCCAAAACATAGGGTATCCCGTTGCACCTCCCCAATGCTCTGTTAGCTGAGTGAGGGTATTTTCAATGTCTCAATAACATCCTTTGGTTTTCTCTTGTAGCAGTTAATCATGTGATCGCAATAATCGCCGACAGTGCGAATGGTTAAGTGGCCGGAACTTATGGCTCTGAATGCCTCTTTGTCACAAACATCGAGGATGTCGCCTTCAATCACATCATATTCATTCCTGTTAAATAGCTCGGAAGCGTGAGTAGCCTTCAAATCTTTCCCAAATACGGTTTCGCTACTAAGCGAACCCACGCAGACATTGAAAGTGCTCGCAATTCTCTGCAAGGCAAACTCACGGATACGGTCATCGGGATCGCTCATGATGCATTCTCCTCTCATCATTACTTACAACCGTCATGACCTGAAGACGTGGCATCCCAGGCAGCTTTTCCTATCACACTCCATCATAGACACGTTCTGCCACTGGCGAAGCCGTAGCAACACTTCCGAAAGCGGAGATGTTTCAACGCTGGAGCATCGTTGGTGTGCTCAATTCCGAGCTCATTTGCACCAGGACGCTATCGTAGTGAAGTACGAGGTCGACAAAGCCTTGGAGGGCCACAGACGTGGAAGAGGCTACAGTTAACCAGTCGACGCCAGGAGCGATGTCCGTTCTCAACCCCATACCAACCTGTCATGACGGGTAGAAAACGGCCAGTGCCTGAAATCTATGCATGAAGCGCCAAAAGGGGGCTGTATGTTTCGATGGATGAGGGAGCTTTGGGTGGGATCAGACCTGGTCGAATTTGAGAGTTCGTTCGGACTGACGGAATCTGTTGAGCGCCTGAAAGCAGCAACACGGCGCTGGGCCATGTTTACGCTTTCGCGAGAAGCGGCCATGGGAACGGTGACGGAGTCTCGCGTTTCGCTCCAACGTGTCATCCCGATGGTGCGCAACTCGTTCAAGCCCGTTTTCGTCGGCCGATTCCAGGTGCGCCAAAACCAGGTCGTGCTAACCGGGCGCTTTGCGCTGCACTGGTCCGTTAAGCTTTTCATGGGCTTCTGGTTCGGGTTTTGTGTGCTCCATACAGCGTTGTCATTATTTGCCGCCGTGCCTGCGCCTCACACCACACTCTTGCCGCTGGCGGGGCTTGCGATGATGGCCTGTGGGATTGGCGTGATGCGGATCTGTATGTGGTTTTCCCGCAACGATCGGGCATGGCTGTCTGACGTCATTCGCACAGCGCTGAGTAACCAGGTCGCGATGGCATCAAAAGGTCTGCCACCCGGTGAGCTTCGGAGCTCCCCAAAGCGGCCACCCACTGTCATCGTGATTGTCACAGCGGTGCTCGCCTTCCAAGGGCTCATGTTCTGCGTTTCTGCCATAACGGATATCCAGCCTTCCCTGGGTGATCCAGCTGGTTCGGTCTTTAACCACTATGCAGACGTTAGACTTCGCTATCTTTGCGTAATCTATGGCGCCGTGATGCTCCCGCTGGCTTTCGACGTTTACCGACAGCGCATGTTCGCCTGGCGAATGGGGTTCCTGGCGCTTTTTGGGGGTGCAGCCCTCCAGGCGCTTGGCTTGCTTGCCCGAGAGGATCTTGGCAATGCGCGTCAGACCCTAATCTTCTGCGCCTCCTCCTTGGTGATCACCGTCGTCTGGGCGTGTTGGTGGTACGCGCAGCGTGTCCATTTTCACGATTGACCGGGAAAGGTTCACTTTTGCCTATTCTTGCTTGTCACCTTGGACCGAGACCGACTCCGCGGGGATGCTCGCAGCGTATTAAATAGTCTATTTTGCAGGGACAAAAATGGCTGTTTTTTGGACATAAGAGAGAAGGGTCGAGCAGTCTGACTCATAACCGCGCAGTGGCAAATCCTTAAGTATTTTTGCGTACTTCTCCATTGCGGCGGGGTCCTTGAACGTGGCTACAACTTGCGCTTGATCGGAAAGATTACCCATTAGTTCTGAGTAACACAGGTTGGTCTCGAAAGACGTTGCGAACATACCCGCGTAGTAGGATATTGCGCACGGTATGAGAACGCCTAGTCCAATTATTATATATTTGATTTTGCGAGCCCACACATTAAGAAGAAGGACATTAAAAGAGCTATTGCGCCCACGGCCCTAAGAATGCTCAAGTAACTGCGTGATCTGATCAGGTTCTTGAATAGGTATTTTTTTGATGCCAGCGTCCAGTCAAGCCACTTAATGATAAGCGCTTGCGTTTTCTCAGAAAAAAAACAGGCACATTACTCCCAGCAGACACAGCGCAACACTATAGGCTAATAATCCAAAGGTTTTCATTCTTATCACCCTGGCCAAACTTTTCCAGCCTGAAGACGGAATAACTGTAGCGGGTATCTGGTTGTGGAGCGCCCAATCAACGGCTGTTGCAGAGCCATTACCTGATGACCACAATCTGGAAGCGTCCTGCGGAAGCCAGCAGATGCCTCGGTCATGGCCGACTGGTGTTCGGTCAGGTGATTGACCACGAACCGAACGGCCCGCTTCGTTGCCGCGCTATTAATTTTTGCACTCCGCCGTCACCACACGGCAGGTACTCGGCGTGCCACCGGATTGGCCGGCATAACGTTTGCAATTATCCAGGGATTTTTGCCGAGCCGTGTTCAAAGTGGGGCCCCAGGCCAGGCCGCCTTCGCCGGCAGTAGGTAGCGCTTTTGCGTAGCAGTTCGAGGCGATGCTTGAGGTCGAATAGCGGTGCGCGGCATTTTTGCCTGAACATCCGGCGGTCAGCGCCAGGTTGATGGCGAGCAGGGAGAGCAGGGCCCATGACGAGCATTGGCGCGCTGTTATTCCGGTCATCATCCCTTTTCCCCTGTATCAAGAGTGTGGTCGTGTTCTAATCAGATTAGACGGTGTTCGGCACTGCCTTTTTCATGATGATGCCTGCGTTGCACGTTGCTTGTCAGGGAGGTTGGTCGCATAAAGTTGAAATGCACGGCGTTGCCCGACAGAATCGCGCCCCGATCCAGCCAAAGGTGCCGGACGTTCGTGATGAAAAGGGGCAGCAGTTGAACGAACAGACATTGTCCACGCGTCTGGAACGGGTGGCGGGGCATGTGCCACTGGGTGCGCGGCTGGCCGATATCGGCTCGGATCACGGCTACCTGCCGGTGGCGTTGATGCGCCGTGGCGCTATCGCGGCGGCGGTGGCCGGCGAGGTGGCATTGACGCCGTTTTGCTCAGCCGAACGTACTGTGCGCGAGAACGGCTTGGACCAGCGGATCACCGTGCGCATGGCCAACGGCCTGGCGGCGATCGAGCCGGGAGACGGGATCACGGCGATCAGCATCTGCGGCATGGGCGGTGAGACGATCCGCGACATTCTCGACAACGGCAAGGCGCGCCTGAGCGGCCAGGAGCGTCTGATCCTGCAGCCCAACGGCGGCGAGCAGCCACTGCGCCAATGGCTGATGGAAAATGGCTACCGCATCCTCTGCGAGGAAGTGCTGCGGGAAAACCGCTTCGACTACGAAATCATCGTCGCCGAGCGCGATGGGCCGGTGATGTACACCGCCGAGGAGTTGTACTTCGGCCCGCTGCAGATGCAGGCCCGCAGTCCGGCGTTCCTGGCCAAGTGGCAGCGCATGCTGCGCGAGAAGCAGAAGACCTTGAGCAACTTCGCCCGGGCGCGGCAGGCCGTGCCCGAGGAGAAGGTGCAAGACATCGCCCGGCAGGCCCGGTGGATTACCGAGCTGCTGGCTTGAACCCGGTCCGGGGTTCTACGAAACGATTAGCGTTGCACGCCAAGGCGCCTCAATGATCGACCACTCAGCGCGTATAGCGCAGTGCGTCAACCACTATGCCAAACGCTGACGAATGCTCGCGGCGGTTAGGGTAATAGAGATGGTAGCCAGGAAAGGGTTGGCACCAATCTTCCAATACTCGCACCAGGCTCCCGTCGGCAACCTCCTTCGAGACCATATCGTCTGGCAGGAAACCTAACCCGCAGCCCGCGACTGCGGCACGGAGGATGGGCAGACTGCTGTTGAACGTCCACTGACCTTCGACACGGGCTTTGAGCTCGTGGCCGTCCTTTTCAAAGTCCCATTGCAGGAGGTTCCCGTGGGTGGGCAGGCGCAGGTTGATGCAACTATGTTCTGCAAGATCGCCGGGCACTTTCGGTGGGAGCCGCCGCTTGAAGTACTCAGGGGAGCCCACTACCGCCATGCGTAATTGAGGGCCGACCGGAACGGCAATCATGTCCTTGGCGACTTGATCGCCAAGGCGTACGCCTGCGTCGTAGCGCTGCGCGACAATGTCGGAGAGCGCGTAGTCGACCGTGATTTCAACCTTGATGTCCGGGTAGTCAGGAAGCACCTTCAACAGCTTGGGCCAAAGAATGTTGTTCGCCGCATGTTCCGAGGCGGAAATCCGCACGTTGCCTGCCGGGGTGTCCCGAAACTCACTGACAGCAGCCAGTTCAAGTTCGATTTCTTCAAACCGCGGCGCCATCGAGAGATACAGCCGTTGACCTGCCTCGGTGGGGGACACGCTGCGCGTGGTTCGGGTCAACAGTCGAACGCCCAGTCGAGCTTCAAGGGCGCGCATTGTGTGGCTCAGGGCGGACTGCGAGACACCCAGCTGGGCGGCGGCGCGGGTGAAGCTGCCCTCGCGGGTTATCACCACGAAGGCTTGGAGGTCATTGAGATTGGCTCGGGACATTGATGAGAACCTCTCATGAAGGGCACGGGATTATCCCATGTAATCATGTCCCGCCTGGATGCGTGCATTATTTGTATCAACTGCACAGGAGCAGGCCGATCGGGCCATAGGTTCCCGACCGGTGCTGACAGAACGGAGTAGGGCACATGCCCCCGAATCACAGGGTTCTTGCGTAAAACGCTGTCAGCTTGCCTACGGCGGTGTCGACATACCGGGGAACCCAATAGGTCTCGATATGCGTTGCCCCATCGATCTTGAACAGTTCCTTGTCTTTGGTGCCAGTGGCCTTGGCGAACGCATCTTCGGTCATGTACAGGCTGTCGGCCTTGCTGCCGGCGATCATCAGCAACGGCTGTTCGATCAGGTCGATCTGCTGGGTGGCGTCGAAGCGCATCAGCTCGAGCAAACTGCTCGTGGTGTACTTGAAGGTCGAATTGGGATGCGCGTGCGTCTTCCAGTAGTACTCGTAGCCCTGGCGGTACAGGTCGAATGGCAGTTTGGCGATTTGCTCATCCGTCAGATTGGCATCCCCCGAATAGAGTACTTCCCCGCCAGCCGCTTCCTGGGCGCGGGCGGCCGATGCCTGCTGCAGGCGCTGCTGGACGGTGTCCAATTGCGAGTCGGCATAGCCATTACGGCGAACCCGTCCGGAGTTGAACATGCTCACCGTCGCCACCGATTTGAATCGCTTGTCGGTTTGCGCAGCAGCCAAGGAATACCCGCCTCCGCCACAGATGCCGAGCAGGCCCAGGCGTTTTCCGTCGACTCCGGCATATTGAGCAATGAAATCTGCCATGCCGTGAATATCCTCGATGCGATACGCAGGCTTGTCGACATTACGCGGTTGTCCCGCGCTTGCACCCTGGTATGCGGCATCCGCAGCAATGGTGATATAGCCCTGTTCAGCCAGGCGCTGGGCATAGAGGCCGGCCACTTGCTCTTTCACACCGCCGTTCGGGTGCGCCACTACCACAGTCGGGTAGGTTTTCTTCGGGTTGTAATGGGCAGGGGTATAAACATTCGCAGCGATATCCAGGCCGTTGAGCGTGTAGGTGACCGGATGGATATTGACCTTGCCGGGCTCATTCTTGGTAATTGCGCCGTCGTAAGCCAACGTGAACGGGTTCTTTTTATAGTCTGCTGCTCCGGCCTCGCCGGCAGAGACACCGACCATGGCGGCCATGAGCGTGGCTTTCAAAATGGTGTTTCTCATGTGAAGACTCCTGAATATCTATGCTATGAAGAGGTGCGGTTCTCGTCAGTCCAGTTTCTTTTCTGCGAGGAATTTCGATACCAGGTCGGCGATCTGTACGTTGTTCAAGTCCGACATGAGGAAGTGGGTATTGCCCTTGATGCCAATCTCCGGCAAGTGGATCAGCCTCACGTCTCCGCCATGCTGGTTGACGGCATCGCGCCATAACCGGGCCATCGTGAGTCGGGCGCGCCAACTGTCCTGGGCAGGCAGGTCGACGGCGTGGTCCGGGATGTTGTCGCCGTAGAGGATCAGGATCGGAATTCGCGTGAGCGCCATGAACTGCGCCATCGGTACCGCCGCGGCCTGCACCGTGTCGAATGCGCTGGGAATCGGTGCTGGCACTTCACCCTCGGGGAAGACGAAGCTGCTGCCCGGCTCGAAGGCCACAATGGCCTTGACCTTGTTGTTCTTGATCGCCGTCAACCAACCAGGTCCGCCGCCTTGAGAGTGAGTGAACAGGATGCCGGGGCCGATCCTGTCGAAAACCGCCGACACGCCATCGGCAATCACGCCCGTGTCGAACGGTCCGGTGTTCGGCGTCATCGCGCGGAAGAACTGGTCGCGCGTTTGCGCATCGCGTGCAACCTGCACTCCTTCGAAATAGTTGGGCCAGAGGCCGATACGGAACTGGTTGAACCAGAGCTGTTCGTCCGGCGTTGGCTTGAGCGTCGCCTCGACCATGCTGCGCCCGGCATCGCCACGACGTGGTTGGTCGATCAGATACACACCAAAATGGCGGCGCAGGAAGAGGGTCTGGAAACCTTCACGCCCATCGGCTGTGGTTTCCCAAGTCTTGGAGAACTGGCCGGCGCCGTGCCACATGACGATGGGCAGCTTTCGGGCATCGACCGGGATTTGGTAGAAGGCGTAGGCATGGTCGCCGTGGTAGGTCTGGCCATCAGGATTCATGGGCTTACGTGGGTTGAACGTGCCCGGTGCTGTGGTCATCGTTCCGCCAGCGGCGAAGCTGCCTTGCTGCTGAATCATCAAAGGGGCGACGGCATTGGTTGAGTCAGCGGGATGGGTTGCACAGGCGGCAAGCACGCTCAAGAAGGCAATGCTCAGCAGGTTTTTTACAGGCGTCATGTTCAACCTCCCGTAGCGGCAAGTGCCTGTGTCAGGGCTTTGCTTGCACGTTTGGCGGCCTGTTCATCCCCGCGCTCGAGTACCTCGATGACTTGACGTAATTGTGCAGCGCTTAGCCCCAACCGCATGCTCGCGAGCATGTGCGAACGCAATTGCGCCTCTACGCCTGGTGTGGCGGCCAGAGCTCCGACGGTCGCCAGCTCTCGACTTTGCCAGTCGAGGTTATCGCGCTCGAAAATGTCACCGAACAGATGGGCCTGCAAAAACTGGTTGATGACGGGCGCGAAATCGAACACCGGGCCCTTGACCGGGCCGCCCGAGATGCGCGTCTGATTGGCCACACCTGCCGCCAGCAAGGCCTCACCTGTTGGGGCCGGACGAGAGGGGGCACGGCCAGGCGAATCGTCAATGCCACGTTGTTTGCGTGTTTCCACCACCGTCATCAGTTCGCCCAACGCATTGAGACTGCGCGGGAAGCCGGCATAGGCGTAAAGCTGCACCAGGATTTCCTTGGTCTCGCTGACAGTCAGGCCAGCGTCCAGACCTTGGTTCAAGGCAGCGTTGAGCCTGGGCATGTCACTCGTAGCCATGAATGCTGCGATCAGTGGAATGGCCTGTTGCTTGGCCGACAGCGTGTCTGAAGCGGGTTGTGTGCTGGTCATGGTTTGCGATGTCTCGGCTTTCTGGGAGGCAAAACCCGGCACACACCCAAGCCCCAGGCACAGGGCCAATAAAGCGGCCAGGGACCTGGTCTCGCAACGCGCCACGGCTGTTTTGGCAGTCATCGGTAAAAGGTCTCCATCCATTGCTCATCACTGCGTGCGGGTAGGCAGTGTTCCCGTTACGTCATCTACATGCTCCCGCGTGGGCGATGCACCTTCGTACTCTGCATCCGAGACCTTCTCCTCCCACGTGACGGCTTTCCCGTCTTCGGCTTCGGCGATTGCGATGTGGGTCATGCCGGTGGTAGCCGTAGCCCCATGCCAATGGCGTACGTGCGGCGGGATCCAGACGATGTCACCCGGGCGGATTTCCTGACGTGGGCCGCCTTCTTGCTGCACGTAGCCGACGCCAGCGGTGACAATCAGCGTCTGCCCGAGCGGATGGGTATGCCAGGCCGTACGCGCGCCGGGTTCGAAGGTCACCGTGCCACCGCCGATGCGAGCAGGGGCGTCACCCTTGAACAGGCCATCGACACGCACCGTACCGGTGAAATTTTCTACAGCGCCCAGAACTGACGGCTGAGAGCCTGCACTGCTGATCCGGATCTCTCTGGAAGTCTGGGCGCAGGTTTCCCCCGCCAAGAGCGACAAGGCAACCAGTGGGGCGATCAAGGGGTTCATTGAAGGAGCTCCTGCAAGGTGGCGAGTCGACAGCAAGGCTGCTCCGCGTGAGGAGCAGCTTTCAGAGGGGGGATTCAGAGCCCGGTCATTTTCAGCGCAGGCTCGGGCAGGCGATCACCGTGCACCTGGATTCGGGAAATCTGCTCATCGATAAAGCGCAGATCCTCGCCGGTCAGCTCCAGTTCTACAGACCCGAGGTTCTCCTCCAGGCGGTGCTGCTTCGTCGTGCCCGGTATCGGGACAATCCAGGGTTTCTGGGCCAGCAACCAGGCCAAGGCCACCTGTGCGGGCGTAGCTTCTTTGCGCTGTGCGACGGCCTTTACCACTTCGACCAGCGCCAGGTTGGCCTTGCGTGCCTCAGGGGAGAAGCGGGGGACGATGTTGCGAAAGTCTGAAGCGTCGAACTGCGTGTTCTCGTCGATCTTGCCGGTGAGGAAGCCGGCACCGAGCGGGCTGAATGGCACGAAGCCGATGCCCAGTTCCTCCAGCACAGCCAGGAGTCCGTCTTCCGGGCCTCGCCAGAACAGCGAGTATTCGCTCTGAACCGCAGTCACCGGCTGAACCGCATGGGCACGCCGAATCGTCTCGATACCGGCTTCCGACAAGCCGAAGTGCTTGACCTTGCCTTCGGCGATCAGGTCTTTGAGGGTGCCGGCGACATCCTCGATCGGTACCTCGGGATCCACGCGATGCTGGTAGAACAAATCGATGCGGTCAGTGCGCAGGCGCTTCAATGAGGCCTCTGCCACCGCCCGGATACGCTCCGGCCGGCTGTTGGTGCCGCTGCCCCGTTCGCCGGTAATCAGATTGATGTCAAAACCGAACTTGGTGGCCACGATCACCTGATCGCGAATCGGCTGCAGGGCCTCACCCAGTAGCGCTTCGTTGCTGAAGGGGCCGTATGCTTCTGCGGTGTCGAAGAAGGTGATGCCGCGATCATGCGCCGTGCGGATCAGCTTTATCATGCCTTGCTTGTCGGCGGCCGGCCCGTACGCCGACGTCATGCTCATGCATCCAAGGCCCAGTGCGGACACTTCCAGAGCGTTGCCCAGTTTGCGAGTGTTCATTGGTCTACTCCCATACAGAAATCTAGAGGCGCATCCGATCAACTACACGAGCCTGAATGCCGCTGTAGAAACATTAAGCGAGCTAACGGAGGGGGACTAGATGGGTAAATCGGCAAGGACTTATGAGGAAAATTCATCAGTCCAGTCTGCAACACACCCAATCCTGTGTAGGCAGGAGGCGTGTTGCAGACGAAGCAGAGACCTCAATTGTGTTCAGAAGCGGCGCTGAGCAATCCTTGCTGATAGCGGTGAGGCCGGTCGCACAACGCCACGGCACTCATCACTCAGAAGCGAGCGCGGCATCCCCCTTCATCGGTTGAGTGCCAGCGACCGTCTGGCGACCCACCTTGAACCATGCGGCGTACAGCGCGGGGACGAAGAAGATCGTCAGTAGCGTCGCCACGGTAAGGCCGCCCATGATCGCAATGGCCATCGGCCCCCAGAACACACTGCGCGTCAGCGGGACCATTGCGAGTACGGTGGCCAGTGCCGTCAGCATTACCGGACGGGCCCGGTGAATCGCGGCATCCAGCACGGCATTCCACGGGTCGCGCCCTTCAGCGATCTCGGTTTGCACCTGGTCGATCAGGATCACCGAGTTGCGCATGATCATGCCACCCAGGGCGATGATGCCCAGGATTGCGACGAAGCCCAGCGGCGACTGGAACACCAACAGCGCCGGCACCACACCGATCAGGCCCAGCGGTGCAGTCAGCATCACCATCCACATGCGGGAAAAGTTCTGCAGTTGCAGCATCAGTAGCAGCAGGATGGTGATCAGCATCAGCGGGGCCACGGCGAGCAGCGCCTTGTTGGCCTTGTCACTTTCCTCTACCGCACCGCCCACGTCGATGCGGTAGCCCGTCGGCAGTTTGGCTTCGATGTCCTTGAGCAATGGCTGGATCTCCTGCGTCACCGATACACCTTGCTCGCCATCCTTCACGTCGGCACGCACCGTGATCGCCATGTCGCGGTTGCGGCGCCACAGCACCGGTTCTTCCAGCTCAGAGTGCACCTGTGCAACTTGCGACAGTGGCACCACCGTGCCCTGGCGCGTGTACAGGTTGATGTCTTTCAGCGTGTCGAGGTTCAAACGTTCCTCAGGCACGGCACGGGCCACGATGTCGATCAGGTCTTCGTGCTCACGCAGCTGCGACACGGTTGCGCCGTTCATCACGGTCTGGGTCGCCAGCGACACCTCGGCCGGCGTGAGGCCCAGCGCGCTTGCCTTGTCCTGATCAAGCTGCACTTTCAGCGTGCGAACCGGGTCGTTCCAGTCGAGCTGGAGGTCGCGCACCTTCGGACTGGCCGCGACCACTTTCTCCACATCGCGGGCGATCCGGCGCACCACCTGGGTATCGGGACCGACGACGCGGAACTGCACCGGGTAACCGACGGGCGGTCCCAGCTCAAGCCGGGTTACACGCACCCACGCCTGCGGGAACTGCTGGTCGGCCGCGGCCATCAGCCGGGTACGTACCCGCTCGCGCGCATCCAGATCCTTGGTCATCACAACGAACTGGGCAAAGCCCGGGTTCGGCAGTTCGGGGTTGAGCGACAGATAGAAGCGCGGTGCGCCGGCGCCGGTGTAGGCGGTGAAGTACTTGACCTCCTCATCCTTCGACAGCTGCGCTTCCATCCGCTTGACCTGCTCGGTGGTCGCCGCGAAGGACGAACCTTCTTTCATGCGCAAGTCGACGACCAGCTCAGGGCGCGAACTGTTGGGGAAGAACTGCTGCGGCACAAACTTCATGCCGGCCAGCGCAAGCGCCAGGGCGCCAAACGTTGCACCGATGACCACCCAGCGGCGCTCGATGGCGGTGTCGATCAGGCCGCGCAGCGTGCGGTAGAACTTCGTGCCGTACGGGTCATTGGCATGCTGGTGCTTGCCAAAATCCTTGGGCAGCATCTTGACCGCCAGGTAGGGTGTGAAGATACCCGAGCAGATCCACGAAAACAGCACCGCAGCGCCGACGATCCAGAAAATCCCACCCGCGTACTCGCCGGTGGTGGACTTCGAGAGGCCGATGGGCAAGAAGCCCACGACAGTGATCAGTGCGCCCGTCAGGCGCGGCATGGCAGTGGACTGGTAGGAGAAGGCGGCCGCTTTCACGCGGTCCATGCCGGCCTCCATCTTCACCACCATCATTTCGATAGCGATGATCGCGTCATCGACCAACAGGCCGAGCGCAATGATCAGCGAGCCGAGCGAGATGCGCTCGAGGTTCCAGCCCATCGCCAGCATCACCAGCGCCACGCCACCCAACACCAGCGGCACCGAGGTCGCGACCACAAGGCCGGTGCGCCAGCCGAGACTGGCCAGGCTCACCGCGATCACGATGATCAGCGCTTCCATCAGCGACCGCTCGAAGTCCCAGATCGCATCTTTCACCGTGGAGGGCTGGTCGGCTACGCGCTCCAGTTCCACGCCGTGCGGCAGTTCGGACTGGATCTTGGCGACCGCCGTCTCCATCGCCTTGCCGAGGTCCACGATATTGCCGTCGCTGGTCATCGTGACGCCAAGCATCAGCACCGGCTGGCCATTGTGGCGAACCGTGTAGGTCGGCGGATCCTCAAAGCCGCGCGATACGGTCGCGATGTCGCCGAGCTTGATCAACCGCCCGCCCGCGGTGATGGGTACGTTGCGGATAGCTTCTTCGCTGGCGAACTGGCCGCTCACACGGACCATGACGCGGTCGCCGTTGGTGTCGATCTGTCCAGCGGGCAACAGGGCGTTCTGACTCTTCAGGCTTTCGGCGATGGCGAGTGGTGTAATGCCCAGCGCTGCCAGGCGCTCGTGCGAGAACTCGACGTAGACACGCTTGGCCTGCTTGCCGATGACATCGATCTTCTTGACCATCGGCACTTTCAGCAGGCTGCGCTTGATGTCTTCGGCCGCGTCCGACAAGTCGGCGTGGCCGACGCCGTCGCCCTTGACCGCGTACATCAGGCCATACACGTCGCCGTACTCGTCGTTTACGATCGGACCGATCACGCCGTCAGGCAGCTCACGGTTCAGGTCGTTGAGTTTTTTGCGCGCCTGATACCAGGCCTCGCGCTGGTCGGCCTTGGAGGTGCCGCCGCGTACGGTCAGCGTCATGCCCGCGTAGCCTTGCCGCGCGTAGGTGACGACCTTCTCGAAGTTGTCGATCTGCTCGAATTTCTTCTCCATGCGGTTGAGGACCTGGTCTTGCATCTGCTGGGCGGTTGCGCCCGGCCAGATGACGATCGCGGTCATGGAAGGCACGGAAAAGTTCGGATCCTCGAGCTGACCGAGCCGGGTGAAACTGAAGACACCGGCCACGGCTACGATGATCAGCATGAACAGGACGATGGCGCGATGACGCAGCGCCCAGTCGGTGAGGTTGAAGTTGTTCATCGGGTGGCCTGCTGCGTGGTATTCGCGTCAACGATCGCCGCGCCGGGAAGCGCGACCTTCAGCCCGGATGTCATCTTCTGGACCCCGGCGGTGACGACCAATACGCCGGCCTGCGGCCCGGAGACGAGCACTTCGTCGTTGCGATAGCCCCAAACGGCCACTCGCTCCAGTTCGACGGTGCCGACCGGATCCTTGCCCGCGGGCGTGACCACCCACAGCGCCGGCTGACCGCCGTTTTGCGTCAGTGCCGTGGCGGGTACCGCCGCCACCGAGACATTTGTCATCTTGCGCTCGGCCATTACCGTGGCAGTGGCGCCCAGCGGCAGCGCATTCACCGGCTTGAGCCGCGCGCGATAGGTGCGTGTCTGCGCTGCAGCCTGTGGCGACAACTCGCGCAGCGTGACATCGAAGGTCTCGTTTGGCGCGCTGGCCAGCGAGGCCTTGAAACGCGCCTCCTTGAAGGCCGATAGCTGATCCTCGGGCACATCGACGACGATCTCGGATTCATCCGGATTCGCCACCGAGACAACCGGTTGGCCCTCGGCCACGATTTGCCCCGCCTCAAAGCGCACAGCCGTGACGACGCCGTTTCGAGAGGCGCGCAGCACGGTGTACTTGAGCCGGTTGCGCGCGAGTTCAAGCTTTCGAGCCTCGGCTTCGGCGGTCGCATGCGCGGTCTGGGCATTGGTATGGGCACGCTCGTCGTCGGCGGCACTGACCGAGCCGTCAACCTTCAACGCGGTCAGGCGCTGGCGGTCCGAGTCAGCCTGATGCGTCTGCTCGACGGCAACCGCCCATTGCTGCTGCGACGCTTCCTCAGCGAGGCGGTAATCGCTGTCATCCAGCACAGCCAGTATGTCGCCTTCGTGCACAAACTGGCCTACATCGACCTTGCGCTGGGCGACCTTGCCGCCAACGCGGAAGGCCTGCTCGACTTCATGCCGCGACTGTACGGTGCCCACGTAGCGACTGGCTTCGCGGGCATTGTCATAGTTGATTTCAACCGTGCGCACCGGGCGTGGTGTTTGCACGGTGGGCTGGTCCGGGCTACAGGCAGACAGCATGACGGCAACGGCCAGAGCGCCGGCCGCAGTAAGGGAATTCTTCAAGGCGGTTCCTCTTTGAAAAACGACTGGATCTCAGGAAAGTGGTGGCCGGTCGGCTTTGGTGGCGGCAGTGGGGGTGGTGGGTTGCTCGAACACCTGCCAACCCCCGCCCAGCGCCTTGTAGAGCTGCACGCTATCGAGCAGCAGGCGGGTGTTGCTGTCGTTGGCGTTCAGACGTGCCGTCAGACGCGCCTGCTGCGAATCCAGCAGTGGCAACAGATCGACCTGCCCGCGGTTATAGAGCGACTGGGCGCGGTTCTGCGCAGACTCCGCGGACGCGGCGGCCAATTGCAGCGACCCGGCGCGGCGGCGCTCCTGCGACAGCGTAACGAGAGCGTTCTCCACATCCTCGAGCGCCCGTACGATGCCGTCTTCGGCGCGCAGCAGCGCCTCGTGTTGAGCACTTTCAGCAGCCTCGTTGATCGCTTGCGTGCGCCCGGCGTTGAAGATCGGCATCGCCAGCAGGCCCGCCACGTTGGTGAAGCGAGCAACGCCGAGATCGGCGCCGTTCACGTTCAGGCCCTGGCGACCGAAGGAAGCACCGAGGAAAAGTTGCGGGAACCATTCGGCTGCGGCCTGCTGGCGGCGCGCATTGGCTGCGTCGAGCTGTGCCATCAGCGCCAGCACGTCAGGTCGGCGTTGCAGCAGCGCGGCGGGCTGGCCCGGCTTGGCCTCGGGTACCGCTGCCACATCGACACTCGAGGGCTGGATGTTCGCGGTATTGAAGGACTGGTCGGCGATCAGCACCGCGATACGATGACGCGACACCGCCGCCAGCGTTTCCAGTGGCGGAATCTGCGCCCGTGCCGACAAGGCATCGGTCTGTGCGCGCTCGACGTCGAAGGCGGATGCCAGCCCCGCCTGCTGGCGCGCGGTGACCAGACGCAGCGTCTCGTCCTGCATCGCCGAGATGGCGCGCAGTGTCGCGACCTGGCGCTGCGCGCCGACCAATGAGAAGTAGTTGCTGACGACATCGCTCATCACCAGCAGGCGTACGCCGCGCATGCTGTCCTCTGCGGCCAGTGCATCGGCGTTGGCCGCCGCTGCACCGGCGCGCAGGCGGCCGCTCAGGTCGAGCTCCCACGAGACATCCAGGCCCACACTGGTGGTCTTGGTGTCCGGATAACCCTGCTTCGTGGCCGAGTTGTAGCCGCTGCTGCGATCGCTGCCGGAGGCGGATGCGCCGACGCTCGGGAGCAGCCAGGAACGGCTGACCGTTTCGCCGGCACGCGCGGCGCGCAGACGCTCGGCGGCAATCTTGACGTCGCGGTTTTCACGCGCTGCTCGGCGCACCAGATCCGTCAGCATCGGGTCGTGGTAGACCTCCCACCACGCCGCCTCGGGTTCCATCTCGGAGGCCGTGCTCGCGGCGAAGTTGCTCGGCAGGTCGACCGACGGCTTGACGACCGGCGTGGAGCAACCGGCCAGGGCGAGGGCGAGCGAAGAGGCAAGGGCGACCGCAACGGCGAGCCCGGCCCGTTGAGAGGTCGTCCGGCCGGTGTGGAGGGGCAGTGGAAAGGAAACTGGAAGTTGCGGCATCGCATTGGACTCGTGTGGATTCGAGAATGGCAACAGCGTAGGGCCCGGTGTGCGCGAAGTCGTCAGCGAAGCGTCGCCGTTCGGTCGCCATATCGAGCGCTCATTCAGGTTGGGGGCGTCACTCGCCGTCGGCATTTGCCGTGTGCTCGCCGGCCGCCGACGCAAGGTCCGAGGCAATCGACTCCAGCAGCTCTTCGGCGGACGAGAACTCGCGCTGACGCCCGGTGACGAGGTTTTCGAGGCGGCCGACGAGGGCCCCCGGCGCGGCATCGCCACGCAGCTTCACTACGTAGGAGCGGCGGCTCGGGTACTTGGATTCAGGGTTCAGGATCATCGCAGACCAGGGGCTCGGGAAAGTTCGACGACAGCGTAGGTCGTCCCCCGGGTGGAGTCGTAAGCGAAAGGTCGGGTTTGGGTCGGGACTGCGCCGCTCCGACAGAAATTAATGCCGGTAAGTTAAGGGCTTGAACACCGAAAACCTGTGGGAGCGAGCTTGCTCGCGATAGCGGTGGGTCAGCCAATATTGATGCTGAATGTACTGCCGTCATCGTCGGAACGCCGCCCGGAGCAAGCTCGCTCCCACAGGGTTGTGTCCTTAACGCTTCAAGCAGGCTTGGCAGCCTGAAGCAGTGAGCGTGCATGTTTCACCAGCTCGGTTCCGTCGGTTTCGGGCGACTGGTCAATCAGCCTCGCCAATGCCTGGTGGTCCTCGGCCGTGGCGTCGTGGTGCTCGCACAGTTCGACCAGCGCGAGCAATTCCAGCCAGGGTGCTTCCTGGGCGCGAGCCTCTTCAATCGCATGCCGAACCGCAGTGTTGCCGGCGTCGAACCGGCCCTGCATCCGCGCAATCGCTGCCTCCAGCAGCAACAGTTGCGGCAGGTATACGCGCTCGCCCAGTTCTTCCCCGACCCGTAGCGCTTGCTCCAGCTCGACGCGGGCGGCGTCGTAGTCACCCGCCAGTAGCAACGCCTCGGCGGCGTAGCCGAGCACCTCGCTGGCGCCGGAGCGCATGCCGAGCCCGGTGTGTTCTTCGTAGGCCTCGCGGATGCGTCGGTAGCCTTCGCGCGGCACGCCATTGCGCGCGTCGGCCCAGCCGCGCCACCAGCGGCAAGCCGTACGTCCCAGTGCGAGCGAATACTCATCGACCAGCTTCTGCAGGTCGTCAGCCAGTGCTGCCACACGCACAGAGTTGCCCATCCGCACCTCGATCAACACTTCCTGCCAGGTGGCGACCAGCCAGGTCATCGGTTGGCGAAGCATCTGCGCGCGGGTCCGCGCCCGCTGCATGTGGGCTCGGCCTTGTAGAACCAGGCCAGAACGCACGAGTTCTATGGCCAGCATTCCGTGCAGCATGACCTGAGGGTCGGTCGCAAAAACCTCGTTTGCCCCGATGTCCAGCGGCTCGGCAATCGCGAGGGCGCGCTCTAGCCAACGGCGGGTCGTCTGCGTGCGACCCTGAAGGTGATGCACTTCGCCCTGCACGATGCACGCCGCCAGCATGAGCATGGGGTCGTTTGTCTCGGACGAGAGGGCTTCGGCGCGTTCCGCCACCTCCAGCGCCAGCGCATAGTCGCCACGCAGACCCAGCAGATAGCCGAATCCGTGCAGCAGGCGACCGCGCATTGGATGCTCGGGTACATCCGCTAGCAGCGTGTACGCGCGTTCGAACGCGTTCCTGGCTTCGTTGCCGACACCGAACGTGTGGAAAGCCGATACCCCCTGCAGCGTGGCCAAGGTGATTTCGAGCGTAGCGCGCTCGGTCCCGTCCGCTGCCTGCGTCAGCAGGACCAACGCGCGCTCAGTGAGGCCGATGCACAAGGCCGGGCTGAA
Organism: Pseudomonas sp. 05N431; assembly: GCF_056397005.1. NCBI lineage: Bacteria > Pseudomonadati > Pseudomonadota > Gammaproteobacteria > Pseudomonadales > Pseudomonadaceae > Pseudomonas > Pseudomonas sp. 05N431. The sequence goes on along the minus strand of NZ_JBFTMN010000001.1, from coordinate 169,864 downwards.
GTGCAGCAGCGCGGCTTCTGCGGCCTCGGCGTAGTAGCGCAGCGCGACCATCGGCTGCCGAGCCCGGTCGAAGTGCATTGCCAGCTCCGAGGCTGCGACCGGTATGCCGGCCGTGCGTTCGCGTTCGAGAGCCGCACCAACCTGGCGATGAAGGTGGGTGCGCAATGAGCGTGGCGTGCGGTCGTACAGCACCTGGCGGAAGAGGGCATGCCGGAACGAGTAGGGTGGTTCTACCGTTTCTTCGACATCGGTGGCCCGCGACCGTGTGAGCCATACCTGCTCGCGCACCAGTTCCTCGCAGGTGTCGGCCACAGACGCGAGGTCGCGCTCGAGGGCCCGGGAAACCGTCTCGATCCGGAATTCGACGCCGCACACCGCTGCCGCCGAAAGCAGCGCACGCTGCTCCTGTCCGAGCTTGGTGATGTAGTGATCGATGATGGCCGCGAGGTTCTCGGGGACCGCCAATCCCGCCAGCCGAGCCTCGATGGTGGCGTCGTCATCCGTTGGGTCCATCACTTCACTGATGACTGATGATACGAACAACGGCACACCGTCAGTGCGCTCGTGCAGGGTCCGCACGAAAGTTTCATCTCGCGCCAAGGAGGTGGAACGCAGCGCAATATAGTCAGCGACCTCTGTTTCCGAGAACGGATCGAGCACCACTTCCTCGCACAGGCGTTGCAGGCGCAGTTCGTGGCGCAGCGAGCTGAGCGGATGATCGAGCGCTACCACCTCGGCGAGGCGAAAGCTCGACAGCCACATAAGCCGCATGGGGCTACGTCGCCGCGCCAGATAGTCGATGAGCTGGACCGTCGCCCGATCGCTCCAGTGCAGGTCTTCGGTCACCAGTAACAGCGGGCGCTGCTCCGTGTAGCGGTCCAGCAGTTCGCCCATTTCCCGCAGCATGCGGTCCGGGCCGATGCCGGCAAGCTCGCGCCGCAATGCGTCGCGCTCCTCTGTAGTGCTCAGCCACGGCAGTTGCAGCAGCCAGGTCGGCGCCACGGCGCGCAACAGCGCCGGCAGGGTGGGGTCGCTGCGGCACAGATCGGCTAACGCCTCCAGCACCGGCAGGTACGGCTCGCCGGTACCGTAGTGTTCCACGCAATGGCCGCGTGCGCAGGCGATGCCGCCGCCAAGGCTGGCAAGGAAATGTTCGATCAGCGTGGTCTTGCCAATCCCCGGTTCTCCGGCGAGCCAGACCACTGCACGTTGGCCACCGTAAGCCCGCTCCCACGCCCGTTGCAGCCTTGAAACCTCGTCGGTGCGCCCGATGAATGGCGGCGACGGATGCGCGCCAGCGGCTGATACCGTCGTGGATGCAGGCGGCATCGAAGGGGCAGGGGACGGTGCGGCGATGAAGCGATAGCCACGCCGCGACACCGTCTCGATGAATCGGGGTTGCCTGGGGTCGTCGCCCAACACCTTGCGCAGATCGCTGATGGCCGTCTTCAGCACTGAATCGCTGACAAACCGATGCCCCCACACGGCATCAAGCAGGGCATCCTTGCTCACCAGCGATCCCGGCTGGCGGGCAAGCACGCACAGCAGGGTGAAGGGTGTCGGCGCCAACGCCACGGTTTCTCCATTACGTAACAAGCAGGCGTTGGCCTCGTCGAGCTCGAACTCGACGAAGCAGAGCTGGACTGGGTTCTGATGGGGCTGCGGACGCGCCACGTTTGATTCCTGAAGACTAAAACATAGTTATGCGCTGTGAAGCATGGCTTCCATGACAACGCTGATCGGCTCGGAAGCCAAGCCTCACCGGTCGGAAACTGATGCAAGCGTGACTTCACTCCTCGGGTATCCGGAATTCGTCTCTTCGGACCGGACTCGATTCGCAAGCCCCCTGACACTCTCGACACAGCCTGCGTGGCCTCATTTTGGTGTGGTAATGATCTCAAAAAAATAATGACAAAAATATCAATATTGAAATATGTATCAATATTTCATATCTTCACCTTGCCTGACGAGGAGACCTGCGCGTCCCACGACTTCAATCACAACAAGGGCTCGATATGAACAACAACAAGAAAGTACCCGAACTGCCTCCCGTCGCCGTCGATGTGCTGGTCGTCGGTAACGGTCCGGTCGGTGCGACAATCGCGGCGCTGCTCGGCCGCTATGGGGTCAAGACACTGGTGCTGGACAAGATCCATGAGATCGTTCTGATGCCCCGCGCGATTGCCCTGGACAACGAAGCGCTGCGTATCCTGCAACTCGCCGGATTGTCGGAGGAGGCTTTCGAGAAGATTGCAATCCCTGAAGTGAAGATGCATTCGCCGGTTCTCGGGCAATTCGGTCGTGCCAACACTGCCGGGTGTATCGACGGCCACCCCAAGCTTGTGACCTTCTATCAACCCGACCTCGAACGAGCGATGCGCAGCCAGGTTTCCCGGCTGAAGTCAGTGACCAGCCTGGGCGGCTTCGAGCTCGAAAGCCTGGTCGAGGAGTCGGACGGCGTCGTCGCCTCCGTACGGGATCAGGATGGCCGATCGCATTCCGTTCGCGCCCAGTACGTGATCGGTGCGGATGGCGCAAGCTCCAGGGTCAGAACACTGATTGGCCAGGAGTTTGAAGGGCAGACCTATGCGGAGGATTGGCTGATTGTCGATGTCATGAACCGGCATAAGTCAGCGATTGATCACATTGAGTTTCTCTGTGATCCACGGCGCCCAACGCCGCACATGCCTGCACCCGGCGGCAGGGAGCGCTGGGAGTTCATGCTACAACCCGGCGAATCGCGCGAAGAGCTGGAAAGCCCGGAAAGCATCGCCCGGCTGATTGCCCCATGGATCAAACCGCAGGAGCTGGAAATCGAACGCAAGGCGGTGTATCGATTCCATGCGCGCTGCTGCAACAGATTCAGCAAGGGCCGAATCTTCCTCGCTGGCGACGCCGCGCACATCACTCCGCCTTTTGTCGGGCAAGGGCTCGTAGCGGGACTTCGAGATGGCGCCAACCTGGCCTGGAAACTGGCCTGGGTCCTTCGCGGTTATGCCGCGCCGGCGGTACTCGATACCTATGACGTAGAGCGCCGCCCCCATGCTCAGGCGATGATCAATCTGGCGAAACTCATGGGCCGCCTGGTGATGCCTAAAAACAAGCTCGCAGCTTTCTTCATCCACGGCCTGATGCGCATGCTGACGTTGACTCCCGCTACCAGGAGGTACTTCGAACAGTTGGACATCAAGCCGAAGAACATCTTCAAGCAGGGTCTGTTCGTGAAGCATCGTCGGGGCGACAAGCTGGTACGTGGCAGCCTGTTTCCGCAGGCTTGGGTTCGCAACACGCAAAAGCAGATCCAGCTGAGTGACGATGCTCTTGGAGACAACCTGACCCTGGTTGGATTCGGCGTAGACCCATTGTCACTGCTGACCACTGCTCAAGTCGTTTCCTGGGAAAAGATGGGGGGGCATTTCCTGGAAATCAGAACACGCGGCCAACGCTCCGGCGGCCGTTGCGACTTCATTGAAGACGTGAACCATGACATCCTGCCGCTCGCGGCTAAAGGCACGCTCGTCGCGATTCGCCCTGACCGCATCATCATGCACCATGCTCCAGGTGTAGAGGCTGGCAGTCTCATTCGAGACTGCCAGATCCTGATGGCTTGCACCGATTCCACTGCCGATAACGTTTCCATTACCATCAACGAACCCCCTCGATTAAGAGCCTGAAGATGCCGTCCCCCACTTGTCCTTCAGAAGCAACTGCGCAAGAGCCTCTCACCCGAGGCCACAAGAAGCGTGAACGCACCCGTCGCGGCCTGGTGGACGCGGCATTGCGTCTTGTCGCGCGCAAGGAGGTGGGGGAGATTGCACTGCTCGACGTCGCCGCGGAGGCCGAGGTATCCAACGGCACCATCTACAACTATTTTCGGACACGCGACGAAGTACTCGAGGCGGTTGGCATCGCCATGGCGACCGAGTTTTCCGATGCCATTTCCGCCCTGAGTTCGGACGTGCACTGCGGCGCGCAGCGGCTTTCGATTGGCGTGCGGATGTTCGTATGCCGGGCCGCGTACGACCATCAATGGGCCAACGCGTTGCTGCGCATCATCCATTCCGATCAAACCATGCGCTCGCGCTTGGCTGCCCATGTGCTGGGCGACCTGCGTGATGGTCTGCGCGCGGGTACTTTGGCTTACGAGGACGAAGGGATCGCCCTGGACATGGTCGTATCGTGCACAACCGGAGCCATGCGTTCGGTGGTCGAGGGGCGTGCGGTGCCGGAGCACGATCTGCGGGTCGCCGAGATGATTCTCAAGGCTCTGGGCGCAACACCTGCCAGAGCCAAGCGAATCGCCGCCAAGCCGCTACCCTAGTCCTGAAGTCATCCTCGAGCCCGCTAGACCCCGATGCCGGTAAGAAGGACTTCTGCCTTCGCGCATTCCCCGTAGCAGCTGGCGTAGCCTGCGTTCGGCTGCGCAGCGGCCGTAAAACCAGCCGACCGGGTTAAACAGCGAGAAACGGGATTCAGGTTTTACGACTGCTTCGCAGCCGAACGCAGGCTTCGCCAGCTGCTACGGACCGCGTCGTCGCCTTAACTTACTGGCAATCGGCCAATCCATTGCCGATAGTTCTTCGCCTGGCGACGAGATTTCAGCTGATTGCCGATCAATGCCATGAGTGGCGACGTCCTGGGCTTTGTCCGCTTCCCTTGGCTCAACAAACCGAGCTGCTTCTTGACGACCGACGACAACGCAAGCGATGCCAGCGCCTTGTTCTTCCAGCGCACGACGATGGGCTCCACTTCGGTGTCCTGACCGGCCATCCACTGGCTTGGCAGGGCCGGCTCGATGGCCAGTGCAGTGGCAAGCCCCACCATCGACACCGAGCCGCTCACCACGCGTTCCGCGACCTCTTTTCTACGCACGCCGCCGGTGACCATCAGCGGCATGCGCGCTATTTCTCCTATTCTCTGCGCGATCTCGAGAAAATAGGCTTCTCGTGCCAGGCGGCTGCCGTCGCGGGTTTGCCCCTGCATCGCCGGGCTTTCGTAGCTGCCACCCGATAACTCGACCAGGTCGACCGCCTTGGCGTTGAGCATTTCCACTACGCGAGTTGCATCCTCAGCATCGAAACCGCCTCGCTGAAAGTCCGCGGAATTGAGCTTCACTGCGAGGCAAAAGCTAGGTGCCACTCGCTGACGTATGGCATCGATGGTTTGCAGGAGAATTTGCGCACGATTTTCCAGGCTGCCACCCCAGCGGTCGCTACGCCTGTTGGTCAAGGGCGAAAGGAATTGGCTGAACAGATAGCCATGCGCCGCATGAATCTCCACGCCGGTGAATCCGGCACGCTCGGCCAGCACTGCCGCATGGGTATAGCGCTCAATCAGCTCTTCGATCTCCAGCTCATTCAAGGCTCTGGGCGGCACAAAAGCTTTTGATAACCCGGGAATGTCGACAGCAATCGCGGAGGGCCCCCGTGCAGATTGCCCCATTGAAGCCAATAGCTGCCGTCCGGGATGATTGATTTGCATCCAGGCCTGAGCCCCACGACTGCGGCAAGCATCGGCCCATAGACTGAATTTGCCCAGGTACTGATCGTCTTCAAGTACCACGCCCGCCGGTCCGGTCAAGGCGTGGCGATCGACCATGACGTTGCCAGTGATGATCAGGCCGGCCCCACCGTCCGCCCAACGCCGATAGAGTCTGGTCAGCGCTTCCCCTGGTGCGTGATCCTCGTTGGCAAGGTTCTCCTCCATGGCAGCCTTGGCGATTCGGTTTGGAATCACCGTGCCGTTAGGCAATCGAAGCGGTTCGAAGAGCTTTGAGCCGGTCATGTTCTGTCCTTCAGTTAATGAAAAGTCGGCCGGTCATCGCTAAGGATCAATACCTTTGGAGAGACGTCGGCACGGTGCTCCTCAGGATTGTCGAGGTCCTGAATGACATCGATGGGCCGGTTTGAAGGCCCTGCCAGGAGGGGGGAGCCAGATTTATTGCAAAGATGAACACGCGTGTTCAATTAAGTCAACATGTAGAGGTCTACAGCCTCCTTTATTGACCTTGCCATATCACTCATGAAATCCGGAATTAAGAGGAATAGAACGTTTTTTAGCGTGAAGAACGTTCTTGATTCGAAAAACCTTGTTGACGGCAGATGAACACGAGTGTTCAATTGGGTCATAAGGTAATTCTGGAGAGAGAGCGTGGAATCCCTAAATCCGATACAGCGCCGCATTCATCGAGCCGCCTTTCGCCTGTTCGCTGAAAAAGGCACCTCCCAGGTGAACATCCTCGACCTTGCGCAAGAGGCAGGCGTGGCGCGCGGAACGATCTATAGCAATATCGTCAGCATGGGAAACCTGTTCGAGGAGGTTGCCGGCTATCTCGCGAGGGAGATGCATGAGCGCGTCAACAAGAGCTTCAATTCCCTCTCCGATCCGGCTCAGCGCCTTGCCAATGGCATTCGATTCTTCATTCGTCGAGCTCATGAGGACCCCCAGTGGGGGGCGTTCATCCATAAATTCGCCATGAGCAACTCTTCGTTGCGCGAAATGTTCAGCAGCCAAGCGACTACGGATCTTCTGAGCGGACTGTCCAGTGGGCGGTACACGTTTGCGCAGGAGCAATTGCTCTCGGTACTGACGCTGATATCGAGCAGCGTCCTCGGCTCGATTTTCCTGGTGCTGGAAGGGCACAGAACGTGGCGCGAATCAGGCTCTGACACGGCCGAGCTGGTGCTGCGGGCATTGGGTGTGCCTCACGAGGAGGCTAGAGCGCTGGCGACCACAGAGTTGCCGGCACTTCCTCCACTCGACTAAGCGCGGTAACCGACCTGACAAAAAACACCTCTGGCATTTTCAGAGGTGCGGGGATCGTTTTGGCCTGAAAAACCGGAAAACAAGAACAATGAACAGCAAAAATGAAATGTGCCAGTTGGCGACACAACATCCTGCCCGGCATCCGCAGCCGACGGTGAAGGCCCAGGATCTGACTCACCTGATCTTCCAACGGCCGGACTTGAACGAGGCGGCGCGGTTCCTGACGGACTTTGGTTTGACCGTCAGTCATCAGAGCGCCGATACGCTTTATCTGCGCGCCACTGGACCGGCTGCCTATTGTTACCGTGTCCATCGAGCGGAACATGCACGCTTCGTCGGGTTCGGACTGGCCGTCCAGTCGCTCAAGGATCTGCAGAAGCTAGCTCGAATCCCGGGCGCGTCATCGGTCGAGAAATCGGCACATCCTGGCGGTGGGCATTACGTCAGGCTGACCGATCCTTCGGGGTTCATTGTGGAAGCCGTTTGCGACCAGGCTCCAGGTAAAACCCTGGCGCACAGAGCCCCACTTCCCTGGAATCTGACGCAAGAGCAGCCACGCATCAATGCCACGCAGCGCCCGCCGATTGCACCGCCTGAAATACTCAAACTGGGCCACATCGTGATTGAAGTGGCCGACTACCAGGCGACCTGTGCCTGGTATACGCAGCATTTCGGGTTTATTCCCAGCGATGTGCAGGTACTCCCCGATGGCACACCGATCGTCGCCTTCATGCGCCTTGACCTTGGTGAGATTCCCACGGCTCACCATACGCTCGCGATCGCGCAAGGGTTCATGGCCACCTACAGCCATAGCGCCTATGAGGTCGTCGATGCAGACGCGGTAGGCATGGGGCAGCGCGTCTTGCGGGAGCGGGGCTGGGAGCACTCCTGGGGAATCGGCCGGCACATCCTGGGCAGTCAGATCTTCGATTACTGGCAGGACCCTTGGGGCGATAAGCACGAGCATTACTGCGACGGGGATATCTTCACGGCCGTACAGCCTACGGGCATCCATCCCGTGAGTCCCGAGGCGATGGCGCAGTGGGGGCAGCGCATGCCCAAGAGTTTTACCAAACCCAAGATGAGCTTGAGCAATCTGCGTGCGCTGATCCGCAACCTGCGACGCAGCCCGGACCTGACCATTCGCAAGTTGATAACGCTGATGCGGATGTTCGGGTAGATCCGCCAGCCCTTCCTCAGAACAACACCACAGTTCTCGTGCTGCCGCGCGCGGGACAAACACGCTCCAGGAGTACCTTCAATGTCTGCTGTACACGTAGTCCGCTTTGAGTTTCAGAACGGTATCCACTGGGGCGTGCTACGCCAAGGCCGTATCACTGTTGTCCCCGGTGTTTTTGAAACCACCGGTGACTTCATTCGCCAGAACAGTATCGACGACCTCGCTCGATTGAACGGTACGGAGCTGGATGAAGGCGAAGTGAAACTGCTGTCGCCGGTGACTCGTAACCAGCAGTTCGTCTGCCAGGGCGCCAACTATCGTCAGCACATGATCGAGTCGGGTATGGACCCGGATGCGAAGAAATTCAACATGATCTTCACCAAGGCGACGAGTTGCCTGGTGGCGGCTGACAGCGACCTGATCAAGCCGCGCACCGTGCGCTTCCTTGACTACGAGATCGAACTGGGGCTGGTGATGAAACGCGCGATCACCGGCGCCGTGACTGTCACCGACGCCAATCTGCATGAGTTCATCGCAGGCGTCGTCATCGTCAATGACTACTCGGCTCGTGACATTCAGATTCCCCAGATGCAGTTCTACAAGGGCAAGAGCTTCCGCACGTTTGGCCCGGTCGGTCCCTACCTCTGCCTTCTGGATGCCAAGGACATGCATTACCTCAAAGCACTGCAGTTGCGCCTGACGGTCAACGATCAGGTGCGCCAGAACGACAGCACGGCGAACCTGGTTTACGGCCCCGCTGAAACCCTGACCGAACTCTCATCAGTGCAAGATCTCGCCCCCGGAGACCTGATCGCCACCGGCACTCCTGCCGGCTGTGCGCTAACGGTACCTTCGCCTGCAAAACAGCGGATTGCGGCGCTGATGCCGGAAGCCACCAAGTGGAAGCTTTTCCTCAAGGCGCAGGAAGGCCGGACGCAGTATCTCAAGCCAGGTGATGTGGTCGAGGCGCGCATTCGCAGCGCCGATGGCGTGATCGACCTTGGCGTGCAACGCAACCGAGTTGTGGGAGAAGCCTGATGACGGTGCAGACCCTGAGCGACATCGAAAATATCGAACGAGTCCCCTTGTCGGAGCGTGGCCTGGCTTCCAGCACTTATGAAGCGCTGAGACGTGCGGCTGGGCGTACTCCCGACGCACCCGCATTGAGTTTCTTCGCCGACGCTACTGACTTCAAAAACACCCACGACTGGAGCTATTCCGAGCTCTTCACGGACATCACCCGCGCGGCGAATGCCTTCCATGACCTGGGCATAAAACCGGGCGAGGTGCTTGCGTTCATCCTGCCCAACCTGCCGGAAACCCATTTCACTATTTGGGGCGGGGAGGCGGCAGGCATCGTCATGGCGATCAATCCTCTGCTCGAAGCCAAGCAGATGGCCGGCTTGCTGAGTGCCGCGAAGGCCTCCGTGGTGGTGACACTCGCACCGACTCCGGGCAGCGATCTGTGGCCCAAACTGGCTTCGCAGCTGGATCAGTTGCCCGCGATCAGGTCTGTCGTTTGGGTCAGCATGGAACCCTATGTCGCCGAACCTGTGCGCGGGATCCTGAATTCCGTTGCACTGAAGGAACGAGCCGTGCACAGCGCAATCGCGATCCACGATTGGCAATCGCTGATGAATACGCAGCCGCACACACACCTGAAGAGCGGTCGGCAAATCCGCCAGGATGAATGCTCCTCCTACATCTGTACGGGCGGCACCACCGGGCTCCCGAAAATCGCCGCGCGAACCCATGGCTCGGAAGTCTTTAATGCATGGGCCATGGCCGCTCACATGCAGCCACGCAGCAGTGGCCAGGTCATCTTTTGTGGCTTGCCGCTGTTTCATGTCAATGGACAGCTGGTGACGGGCCTGATGCCTTGGACTCAAGGCGACCAGGTGATCCTCGGGACACCTCATGGGTATCGAGGCGAGGGGGTGATCCGGCGATTCTGGGAGATGGTCGAGCACTTCGGTATCAACTTCTTTTCCGGCGTACCCACTGTCTATGCCGCACTTTTGCAAAATGAATGGCAGGGCCACGACCTGTCCAGTCTTCGCTATGCCATGTGTGGCGCCGCCCCGATGCCGGCTGAGCTGTTCCGGGAGTTCGAGCGCCGGACCGGGGTAAAGATCCTTGAAGGTTATGGCCTGACCGAGGGCGCCTGCGTTTCCTCGATCAATCCACCCCATGGCGAGCGCCGTATCGGCTCCATCGGGATGCGGATCGCCTATCAGAATATGCGCGCGGTTGTGCTCAATGATTCTGGAGAGTACCTGCGTGACGCCAACGTGGATGAGACCGGCCTCATCACCATCAGTGGCCCGAACCTCTTCGGAGGCTATCTGGAAGAGAGTCATAACCGCGGCCTCTGGATCGATATCGACGGTCAGCGCTGGCTGAATACGGGTGATTTGGGGCGCCAGGATGCGCAGGGTTACTTCTGGCTGACCGGGCGCAAGAAGGAGTTAATCATCCGCGGCGGCCACAACATCGATCCCAAGCAAATCGAGGAGGCTCTGCAAACCCATCCCGCCGTCGCCCTGGCCGCTGCAATCGGCAGCCCCGACGTCTACTCGGGCGAGGTGCCGGTCGCCTACGTTCAACTGCGGCCCGGGCAAGTCTGCAACGCCGAAGAGCTTGAGGCGTTCGCCCATCTCAACATCAGCGAGCGGGCGGCAGTTCCCAAGCGCATTGAAATCCTCGAAGCGCTGCCACTGACTGCCGTGGGCAAGATATTCAAGCCTGCCTTGCAGCAGCGGGAGATTGCCCGGGTGGTCCATCAGGCAGTGGAACGCCTGGGGCTTTCGGGTATTGCAGTGGAGGTCGTGCAGGATAATCGTCGTGGGCATGTCGCCTGCATCAGGGCCGGAACTGACCAGGAAGTCCTGGCTCCTCTCCTCGGACACTACAGCTTTCAAGTCGAGTGGCTTGAATGAGCCCGAATTCGCTTCCGTAAATCCGGCAAACAGGCCCTGGCACTAGTCAGTCAGGGCCTTTTACACAACTTCGATCCACTCCAACTGGCACTGACAAGTGCACAGGAAGGCGAAGCCTTGCCTGCGTGCAATCAACAAAAACAATAAACAAGAGGTGGAAAATGAAACTGAATAGCCGTGCGGTCCTGTGTCTCTCAGCTCAGCGAAAGTGTGCTGCGTGGATCAAGTTCAGCAGCGCCATGGCACTGCTCAGCGCCTCTACACTGGCAAGCGCCAATGGCATTGCCCTTAACGAACAAAGTGCCAGCAGTGCGGGAACGGCTTATGCGGGAAGGTCGTCCTCCGCGCTGGACGCCAGCACTATCTTTGGAAATCCTGCAGGCTTGACCAAGTTGCAGCGCAGTGAGATTTCCGGAGGGGCCGGGATCATCTCGGGGAGCGACGAGATTAGTGATGCGCGGAGCAGTGTCGCAGGAACGAATAAGGGGGACTCGGTACCTTTGGCGGTCGTGCCTTTCGCCTATATGTCGACGCCGCTTGATGATCGTCTTTCGATTGGTCTGGGCCTCTATGCTCCGAGTGGTCTGATCAATGACTACGAGAGCAGTTTTCAGGGCCGCTACCATGGTTCCTATAGCTCGACCAAGGAGGTAACCCTGCAGCCCACCATTGCCTATCGGATCAATGATTACGTGTCCATTGGTGGCGGACCGACCATAAACCGTTTCGATGCAAACCTTCAGAATTACTTGGCCACCGGTGCCCTGAACAACGGCCAGGACACACGGGTCACCATCAAAGGCGATGACACGGCAATTGGCTACAACGTCGGCCTCTTGTTTGACTTGAGTGAGGCAACGAGTTGGGGGATTAACTATCACTCAAAGGTGAACTATCACCTCAAAGGGCATACTGAGGTTTCCGGCTCCCCGAGCGTTATCCCGCTGGACGGAAAATATCCCGCCAAGATAGATCTTACTATGCCCGAATCGGTGGATACGTCCATCACCCATCATTTCAATAGTCGCTGGACGGGATACCTGGGGACCACCTGGAAACGTTGGAGCCGACTCGAAAAGTTCGAGGCAATCAACAGCGATGTTTCCGCCGTTGGCCAGAGTGCGGGTCTGGAGCGTGTGGGCGAACCATTGAACTGGCACGACACGTGGTCCACCGCAGTTGGCGCATCCTATCAATTGACCCCGCAATGGATGATGCGCGCAGGCTACGCCTATGACCCGTCGCCAATTGGAAATGCCGATCGCAGCGTGCGCGTTCCGGTTGGTAACCGCCAAGTCGTGACCTTGGGCGGCGCTTATTTGCCGACTCCCGATCTGACGATAGACTTTGCTTATGGTTATCTCTGGGATTCCAAAGTCTCGGTAAAGCAGTCGAACAGCTCCGGCCTTCAACCTGAATACAGTGCCAATTACGAAAACAGTGCGAATGGATTTTCAGTGCAGGCAACCTATCGCTACTGATCGACACGACACCCTTTTTTAAGGGAGCCCTTTTTCGCAAGCCTTCCTGAAGGTTCACCTTTAATCGACAGGCAACTTTTCCTGCGGGGGGAGGGGCGCAGTTTTGCCTGTCAATCGCGGCCTCGACGTACAACGAAATATCATTCGACGCCATGACAAAAAGCTGACCCTCCCTCGCTAGCTCAGGTAATCGATACCTGAGGCCGGTAGAGCGGGAGCCTGAGTCAAAAGGTATTCTCGTAGCTGAGTCATCTGGGGCGCCTTAGGACTGGCTTTCAGCCAGGTCATGTAATAACCATCGCCCGTGGCCACTGCGCTTTTGAACGGGAGCCGTAGTTGGCCGAGTTCTACCTCCTGGACAACAAGCACTAGATCGGCCACAGAAATACCCATTCCTTGCACGGCCGCCGCAATTCCCTGATCCAATGTATCGAACAACTGGCCTCGCTCTAGATAAGTCGTTTCAAGGCAACCCATCTTTTTCAACCATCGCCGCCAGTCTCGCCGGTCAGTGGAAGGGTGCAACAATTTATGTTCATTGAGTGAGGACAACTTCACGTCACCGGGCTCCATATACCCAGGACTACAAATCGGAATCAACCACTCATCAAATAATTTGAAACTCTGCACGTCTGCGCCGAAATTGCCGTCCCCTAAGAGGATTGCACAGTCGTAAGGCTCGGAATAGAAGTCAACTTCATCAACGTCCATCCAGACGCTGGACAGTTGGACAGAGCACGTGTTGTTGGCTTTGTTAAATTTATCCAGCGCCCGAAGTAACCAGCGGATAGTTAATGTCGAAGGCGCTTTGAGGCGAAGGCGATGGCGGTCTACCTTCAAAAGCTCACAAGCACTTTCGATGATCTTGAAGCCTGCTTTCAGCTCTTCTGCCAGCAGACGTCCATGATCAGTGAGGCTGATTTTTGGCCCGTGACGTTCAAAGAGACTGCAACCGAAGAGTTCCTCCAGGGTTTTGACGTGGTGGCTGACGGCGCTTTGAGTGACTGATAGCTCGCTGGCGGCCTTACTGAAGGAGCAGAAACGTGCTGCAACTTCAAACGCGCGTAGCGAATACAGAGCTGGAATCCGTTCCGTCATGAAAGCCTCTACCATGAGTTAAAGTAATAGTAGATCATAATCTAACTCGTTTTACAAAGCCCATTGCCTCTTCCAGAATGCGCCTCTAAAAAAGGTATATACATATAACTTTTTAGAAGTGCCTCTTGGAGATGCAATGCTGGCTATACATGGACGTTGTTTTAATAAGCTGGACTTGCTTGAGTATTTTGAGGTGTATGAGTCGGTCAGGAAGACATGGGTAACAACCGCTTTGGAGGCATTCGAATCCATTGTCAGTCAAGACAGCTTCCCTTGTTTATTCGGAAAGAAGGCAGTGAGTTCTTCAAGTACTGAGTTGCTTTTTGTCAGTGCTGATAGAGCAATCGAAGACTTTATCGCGGGTCTTGCTTTCTATGTACAACAGGTGAAAACCTGGCCGTTAAAATACCGAATCGGCAAACCTTTAATCGTGCTCTTCGAAAAAAGCGATTTCTGTTCACTGGCGCAAGAGCAACTCTACGCCTGGAATCTTTTACAGCAACTGCACGATCAGGATCCTGAGCCCTGGCCAGAAGCGATTCCAACCGACCTGAATAGCGAACATTGGTCATTCTCCTTCATGGGGATGCCCCTGTTCATCAACATGAGTTTCCCTAAGCACCGCGTGATGAAAAGCAGGAATTTGGGAACGCACATCGTGTTCGTGATCAACCCTCGGGACAATTTTGACCAGGTAGCCGCCGGCAACTCGCTGAGTGGTCAACGTATTCGCGCACGTATTCGTTCACGGTCCGAAGCTTACAACGAAGGCATCAAATCCCAGACGCTTGGCGTCTTTGGTGAGCGTGGCAGTCTTGAATTCAAGCAATACCAACTCGAAGAGCCCGGCTCGCTGAATCATGAGCAATGCCCTTTTCGGATGAACCTCAAGTCACTAACCGACGGGGCAAACACACGTTGAATACTGCATTAACCATTACCTATATTTTGACCGTCATGCTGCTCATAGCGACGCCGGGCCCCGTTGTCGCACTGGTGATTGCTACAGCCAGTGCTGCTGGGCCGAGAAAGGCGTTCTCCACGGCGATAGGGACTAACTGGGCTTCCTTGGTGCTGATTGCACTGGCCTCATACATCATTGTTACCAGTGCCGCCATTAATACCGTGTTGTTGAACATTCTTAGCCTGATGGGCTGCCTGTTCATCGGTTATTTAGCACTCGATACGCTGAGGAGCTTGCCCGCAACTACGGGTACAGAAGCACCGGTGGAGAATGCAGCGCACGGAGGGCTATGGCGCGGTTTCATCGTGGGTATTTCCAACCCCAAGGACATCATTTTCTTCATCTCCTTCTTCCCCCAATTCATCCAGGTTACCTCCTCATCGAGACACAGTCTGCTACTGCTGTCGTTACTGTGGGTTGTGATCGACCTGCTCATTCTGGGGACCTACATTTTCATCACCAGAAAGCTGTTGAACGACACCAACAAACGGTTGATTTCCAAGTGTTCGGGAGTCGCGTTACTGCTGGTGGCACTGGTGGGACTGATCTACAACGTGCGCGAGCTGCTTCAGCCTGCCGTGGGCTGATGCGTGTGCTGCCTGACTCTGCGGGCAGGTCAAATCCCGCCAAACAAGGATCGAACAATGGCTGGTACTTCCTCACTATTGCCTGATTGCGACGAGCCGAGTTTTCTCGCAATGCCTGCGACGGAGCTCGCGAAGTTTCAGCAGGGCCCTCGACAGTGGTTTTTCAGACTGATCAATCAGGAAGAGTGTCACGGGCTGGTGGAGTTGGTCTGGAACAACGTCAATCACTGCCTGGACCGCCATCGCGGTGCTGCCGACGCTTCAAACTTTTCCGAACTGATTAACGCGGGAGAGAAGGAGGTCGAGGCAATTGGCTCACGGATTCGGCAGGACATTCTTGGCCTGCTGAGACATGCGCCACAGCGACGGCATTTCTTTTTTCAATACGCGCCACTTTTTAAAACACTCGGCGGTTGGCTATGCGGTGTGACTTCCATCGCGTACGCATGGCGCAGGGACGGCGGGCTGCTGCTTCAGACACACGCAAGGCTTGTGGGAGGAGGGCATCCGACGCATAGCCAGAGCTATCTGTTCGAGCAGGTCGCACGACAGGCTGGGGTGCATTTGAGTGAAGTGTTTGCAAACAGCTTCTGTCAGGACTCGAACATTCAGGAAGCCGCTTATGAGCTGCCGGTGTTTTTGCTGGGAATGGCTTGTTTTCCAGCGACCCGATATGCCGAAACCTTGGGTGTCAACCTTGCCTTATGCAGCTATCTGGACCAGCTCAACGCGCTGCGTGAGGATGTCGGCACGCCACTCTTCGGGCAGGCCTGTACTGAACGCTATCGGCCGCTGGCAGTGGCGGCCATCGACTATTACTTGGCTGAGATTGACCCGAAGGCCCATGCATTGATCGCCGCAGGCCATGCTTGCGCACTCGGCCTGATTCAGAAAGATGAAAGCCGTCTGGTCAGTGAGCTGATGAGTGAAGCGCGTTTCAGCAATGCGACCGCCATGGTCGAGCTGATTGAAAAACTAGGCCCTCATGGCTGCGGTTATCACAGGCGCGGGACGCTGGCGGAGCAACCCATCGACCACTGGTTAAATCCGCAAACATTCTGTGCTCAGGCGACGGTCCAGGCGCTGGCCGACTCCCGTTACGTCACGGCCGGTCAGCCGGGCAAAAGCGCTTTGATGAATCTCATCAGCCATCCTAAAGGCAGGATGTTCGGGGTCTTTTCCCCACGGGACATTCAAGTCGTCGAAACCTGGATCGCAACGCTGAATGCCGAAAGCATCAGCCCGGATACCAGGCGGCCGCCTGCCGATTTGCAACCTGAACGACCTGCTGCGCCCTGCGAGTCAGCGTTCGTCAAGGCCAGGCAGCACGCATTGGCCAAATACTCCGGGTACAGGTTACAACAGCTTTACCCGCTGTTTCTCCATATTGATAAGGCACCGGATGCGCTGCCAACGGCCAGGCATTTTGCCGAACGCTGGTTGGCCCGGCATCGGCAGACTGTGCAAAGTGAAGGCCTGCCGTTCAGCCCCTACACCCATCAACAATTGGATCAGTGGTTGGCCGCACAGCATAAGCGCCAGGTTGAAAGCTACCGGCCGTTAATGGACGCCCCGGAAGAAACCCGCGAGGAAATCATTGCCGACGCAACCAGGCTGGCACCGCTGACCTTGATCGACGGTGCCTGGCTACGAAATGTCGTCACGCCTGCCAGTGTCACCAGTCCCATCGGCGCGCTGCTGTACCGCACCCTGTTTGATGAGCTCGGGCAAGGCGCCACCTCACTCCATCACGGCAATATCTACCTGGATCTGCTGACCAGCATGGGTGTCGAGGTGGGGGACTTCACTGCGCAACCCTTTGCCGCGTCCGCACATTTTGACAATGAGTGCTTGCAGGTTCCGGTGTTCTGGTTGGCCATCTCTCTGTTTCCGAAAAGTTTTCAGCCGGAAACCCTGGGCCTCAATCTGGCCATGGAACTCTCGGGCGTAGGTGGCGAGTATCGACGATCGGCCGATGTGTTGCGGCACTACGGCTTCAACTCGATGTTTACGGACCTGCACAACACCATCGACAACGTGGTCAGCGGCCATACGGCTTGGGCAATAGAGGCGATCAAGCAGCATCTGGATGATGTTGCGCAAAAAGGCGGGCACACAGAGCTCTCCCACCATTGGCAGCGAGTCTGGGTTGGCTATCGAGCGTTGAGCCCTCCGGCAGGATCCTTGCTGTCCACCCTGCGTGCCTTTACCCAACGGAGTTTCAATAAAATCACTCAACGGCAGGATGCATCATGAGCTACGGATTTTTGTCTTTCATACTGGCGGTACTGGTCATCAATCTCTCGCCGGGACCGGCGATGCTCTATGTGATGAACCAATCGCTGAAACATGGCGTGCGTACCGGCCTGCGGGCTGCAGCGGGTGTCGAGTTCGGGGTGTTCTTCTACGTATTGCTGGCAGCATTCGGCCTGGTGCTGATCTTCAAGGAAGTGCCTCTGCTGTATCGCGCCGTGCAGATAGCGGGAGCCTTTTACCTGTTGTACCTGGCCTATATTTCCTGGCCTCGTCGAACTGCCGGCGAAACCGCTGCGGCCAGCGAAAATCCGCCAGCCCCTGCCAACTATGCCTTCAGCAAAGGCATGCTGATCAACTTGTCCAATCCTAAAATCGGCCTTTTTTTTATCAGCCTGCTGCCGCAATTCGTGCCTTCCGACGCGAGTCCTGCCTGGCTGCATTTTTTGCTCTACGGACTCATTTTCAATATCGGCGGGATTTTGGTGAACATGACGGTCGGGCTCACCGCCCATTCGTTGCGGGCAACCATCCAGCGCGCCACCTGGTTTGACTATCTGCCTCCTGTGCTGTTTTTCGCCATTGCGATGTTTGCTTTCGTGCAGGGGGTGGCATGAGCTACATCCTTGGAATCTCAGCCTTCTACCATGACAGCGCGGTGACCTTGCTCAAAGATGGGAATATCGTCTGTGCATTGCAGGAGGAGCGTTTCTCGCGGATCAAACAGGATAAGCGCTTTCCCGCCAAAGCACTGCTTGCGTGCCTCGATCAGGCGGGTATCAGTCTGTCTGACATCAGCTGGCTGGCCTATTACGAAGACCCGACCATAAAATTCGAAAGGATATGCCAAACCTACAAGAATAATTTTCCACGAGGTGCGCTGGCGTTCGCTCAAAACTACACGAAGTTTGTCGCGCGAAAGAACGTCAAAGGGATCCTCGCTCGAGAACTGGAGGCGCTTTTCCCCGGTGTGGCTGTGCCGCCGTTGTACCTGTGCCAGCACCATTTGAGCCATGCGGCCTCGGCTTTCTATCCTTCACCTTTCCAGGACGCTGCCGTGTTGTGCGTCGACGGTGTGGGGGAGTGGTCGACCACCACCGCCTGGCATGGCACCGGTAACCGTCTCAAACCGGTGTTCGAGATTCGCTTTCCCCATTCCCTTGGCCTGCTGTATTCGGCCTTCACGTATTACTGCGGATTCAAAGTCGACTCCGGCGAATACAAGCTCATGGGGTTAGCGCCCTACGGTGAACCGAAGTACGTCGATACCATCCTCGAGCACCTTATTCAGATTGAGGACGACGGGAGTTTTACCCTGAGTCGTCAGTACTTCGATTACGAGGTCGGCGAGCGGATGATCAGCGACGCCTTCGAGTCCTTGTTCGCAGGCCCGCCCCGTGAACCCGAGGCTCGTATTACTCAGCGAGAAATGGACCTGGCCGCCTCGATCCAGGTGGTCACCGAGCAGGTCATGCTGGGGCTGGCCCGCAAGGTCAAGGAACTGACTCAAGCGGAGCACCTGTGCCTCTCAGGCGGTGTGGCCCTGAACTGCGTGGCCAACGGTAAGCTGGCGCGCTCCGGGCTGTTCAAAAGCCTGTTCATCCAGCCCGCCTCGGGGGACTCCGGCGGATCGCTGGGTGCCGCACTGCAATGTCATTACAAAAACACCGGTATGCAACGTGAAGCGGATGGTGTCCAGGACAGCATGCAGGGAGCTTACCTGGGCAATGACTACAGCAATGCCCACATCGAACAGAATCTGCGCCAACTGAACGCCTGCTATCAAAAGCTCGATCCCTCGGCGTTGATTGAAGCGACAGCGGCCTGCCTTGCCGATGACAAAGTGATCGGATGGTTTCAAGGACGCATGGAGTTCGGCCCTCGCTCACTGGGCGCGCGTTCGATCCTGGGTAATCCCCAGTCTGAACACATGCAAAGTGTGATGAACCTCAAGATAAAGAACCGTGAATCCTTTCGCCCCTTTGCTCCGGTGGTGTTAGCCGAGGAGGCGCACCAATGGTTCGATCTGGATCAGCCATCACCCTACATGTTGATCGTCGCCCCGGTACAGCCCGACAAACGCGAGCCGACCCTGGATGATGTGGGCTATGTCGGTATCGAGAAGCTCAAACTCAAACGCTCGCAAATACCTGCGGTCACCCATGTGGACTTCTCCGCCAGGGTGCAGACCGTGGACGGGAAACACAATCCGCTGTTTCGTCAGTTGCTCACGGCATTTGCCAGGCAAACGGGTTGCCCGGTACTCATCAACACCTCGTTCAATGTCCGGGGGGAGCCCATCGTTGAGAGTCCGGAAGATGCGTACCGCTGTTTCATGCGCACAGAGATGGATTGCCTCGTGATTGGCCAGTTCCTGCTGATGAAATCCGAGCAGCCTCAATGGAATGAAGACACCGACTGGAGAACACACTATGCCCTTGACTGATAAACCGGTTCTGGATCACCACCAGGCGGTCCAGGAGGTCTACAAGTGGACCCCGCAAATTCGCGACTACGACAGTTTCATGCACATCGGGGCGCGCTGGGTGCCCTACACCATGTACTTCCACGAGAAGAACTTTCGTTCGCCGACGATCAATACCGATGCGTTCGGGTTTCGCTACAGCGAGCACGAAGGCCAGCGTTTCTCGGTTACCGAGCGCCCACTTAACGGCAAGGTCAACTTACTGGTAGGCGGCTCGACCGCCCTGGGTGTGGGCGCCACGCGCGATGCATTCACCGTTGCCTCCAGGCTCAGCGAATTGACGGGAGAGGTATGGCTGAATTTTGCCGGGCGCGGCTACAACTCCACCCAGGAATTGCTGATGTTCCTGATGCATCAAAAACGCCTGGGGGATATCGGCCATGTCGTGGTGTTCAGTGGTATCAACACCTTGGCCCTGGAAGGTATACCGGACGAGTTCGCCAGCGAGCATGGGCGCTATTACTACTCCTTCGAATTCCAGCATTACATGAACAAGTTCAACGAGGACATGCAGCGTAAGAAGAACTCGTTCGGATCGAAGGGCGGCGAGTCCTGGCTGCAGCGCTGCAAGAAAGCACTGTTCTACGAGAACCCGGCGGATGAAGTGATCACGGACGACGGAATCTCACTGGATGCACGCCTGGAACGTGCTGCTGAATCCATCACGGGTGCGTTGAAACAGTGGCAACTGCTGTTGGCGGGTAGTGGCGCCACGCTGAGTTTTGTCCTTCAGCCTCTGTCCCATTGGTGTCGGGACCAACTGACGCCTGCCGAGGAAGCCGTGTTCCATGCCATCGACAGCTGTCCGAACAACTTCTATCGGCTGTTCAGCGGTGTTTTGGGTAAGGAAGTACATATGCCGTTTTTCAGGCATATCCAGGCCAAAGCGGGAGACATACGCTGCCTGGACATGAACGTCATGCTCAAACAATCACCGGTGTTCAATGAAACCCTGTTTGTAGATCGCGTTCATTTCAATGATGTTGGCAACGAGCAACTGGCGAAACTTATCGTCGCCGAACTAGGCCTTTATTGGGAGCAAAAGCATGAGCATCATTCGAAAAATCCTGAACCTGTTCAAGCGTAAGAAAAAGAAACGTGGTGGGTCTATCTACCCGCTGCGCTAAGCCTGAGCCAAGGGCATAAGTCAGCGAGTTCTGAGGGTTCAAATTCTGATTATGACCTACCGGCGGGAGTAGTATTTTATTGCTGTCGCCGGCAGGTTATACAGCGAAGACGAATACCGGCCGGATAGCCAGGCAGTTCTCCGGGCTAATGCCCGGGGATTTTTTATCGCTGGGTGAGCGACCACTTTTGGCTGTTTGTCACGACCGGCCAGCACGACCCACAGCTGACATTGTCCTCAGTCAACTCCAGGTCCTTTCTCGATCCAGTGGGTGGCGGGCCCATTCAGCGACGCCACGAACCGTCGGGCAATTCGACCTGCCGTTGGGCCGCCGCCAAGGCAACCTTCAACCCCTGTTTATCCAGTGGTATGCAGTAGGCGGGTTTGGCCCGTTCGAATCGCCAGCTTTCATCAAGGCTGCCAGCATCGACAGCGTCGAATCCAATCTCGTCCAGCAATGTGATCACCAGGGCTTTCGCGACCGGATTATCCGCAGCGATCGGCAGTGCGCGTCGGTCGGGTGCCGCTTTCGGGCGCGAGTCCTGCACCAGGTCTTGAGCGAGGATCGCGTTAAAAACCTTGACCACTCTGGAGTGGGGCAGGTGCTCGGCGAGCAAGCGGCTGGTGGTGGTTTCGAATCGGTCGAGGACGGGAATGTGGCCGTCTCGTTCCGGGTAGTAATTGTTGGCATCCAGCACGGTTTTGCCCTCTAGCCATTTGGCCGGCACGCTTCGGTAATGCGCCAGGGGGATTGCCACGAGAACCACTTCGCCAAACTGCGCAGCCTCCTCGAGGGTCCCGACCTTACTGCCGGGAATACCACTGAGCACGCTGCTCATGGTCTGTGGCCCACGTGAATTGCTGAGCATCGCCTCGTGTCCTGCCGCGATGACCAATTGCGCCACTGCGCGTCCGATGAAGCCTGCCCCAATAATGCCGATACGCATGTCCTTGCTCCGCTGGTTGGTAAGAAGAAATCATGATGATTGCCAACCAATGGCAGATAAATAATCATCGGCTACTTAGTCTTGTTATCAGGAGTGTTGAATGATGGATCGCTTGACGAGCATGAGCGCTTTTGTGATGGCCGCGGAATCAGGCTCCTATGCCCGCGCCGCAGAGCGCTTGGGCATGTCGCCGCAAATGGTGGCCAAGCATGTTGCCGCTCTTGAGCACAGGTTGGGCGCGCGGTTACTGAACCGTACCACCCGGCGACAGAGCCTGACTGAACTGGGGAGTGCTTACTATGAACGCTGCAAGCATATTGTGAGCGAAGCCCAGGCTGCCGACTCCCTTGCGCAGATCATGAACGACACGCCTCGTGGCAAACTGAAAATCAGTGCGCCCGTGACCTTCGGTTCCCATAGCCTCATGCCATTCGTGACGGATTTTTTGCGTCATCACCCTGAAGTGGAAATCGATCTGCAATTGACGGACCGCTTCGTCGATCTGGTGGAAGAGGGGTATGAAGTGGCTTTCCGGATCGGCCCCTTGGCCAACTCCAGTCTGACCGCCAGACCGTTGGCACCTTATCGGCTGGTGGCCTGTGCAGCACCGAGCTATCTGATTGAACGCGGAACGCCACAAACACCGGCTGATCTCGAGAACCATGAATGTTTGGGATTTGCCTATTGGTCCCGCCCGGCAGACCGCGAATGGCAGTTCTTCGAAGGCTCCACGGTTCATAAGGTACAGGTCACGAGTCGTTTGCAGGTCAACGAGAGCAAAGCACTGCTGTCAGCCGCGCTTGACGGTTTTGGAATTGTCCTTGGATCCGAAGACTTTCTTCAGCCTGCACTGCAAAGCGGCAAGTTGGTGCGACTGCTAGCTGATTTCGAAGCGCCGAGCCGACACATGCATTTGCTCTACACGGCAAATCGCCAGAGAACCGCCAAACTCCGACGATTTATTGATGCTGCTATCGAGCGCTTTGGTGCTCATTGAGCAGGCTTCTCAGTTGCTTAAGCGGCATTAACCGGTGATTGATACCGGTCGCAGGTTACAACTTCATTGATGGGCTGCTTTTTTCCACTCCGTATACGCCAGCGGCAAACACACCGCGCACGGTCGATAACCCGCAGCGCGGGCTGCGGCTTCGTCGGCAAAAAACACCCGGTGCGCGACATAGCCGCCACGGGCAATGGCCCGCAGCGCAGCAGGGCAGTCCAGTCGACCGTAGATTCGTGATCGTCGATGACCGCCCATTTGCCCGGGTTCGGCGCTGTCTAGCGGTTCGCCCTGAGCATTGATCAGCACAAAGCGTTTCATGGGTTCGGCACTCGCCACAAATACCAGGCGGCGACGGTTCTATAGGGGCTCCATGCCTGACCGATATCGACCATCTGCTTGCGGCTTGGCTGTTGCTCCAGACCTTTGAGGCGGCGATAGCCGTCGCGCACGCCGAAGTCGTCGGCGGGCAGGATGTCCATGCGTTCCAGGGTGTAGATCAGCAGCATCTCGACAGTCCAGCGGCCGACACCGCGTAACCGGGTCAGGCGTTCGATCAATGCGTCGTCGCTCATCGCCAGCGCATTTGAACGATTCGGCACCAGCCCCTCCAGCGCGCCTTGGGCGATACCGTGAAGCGTGGCGATCTTGCTGCCGGAGAAACCACAGCTGCGCAGCACCTCGAATTCACAGGCCAGCAATTGCTCGGGCGTCGGGAACGGCGAGTCGGGAAACAGCGCGATCAACCGCCCGAGAATGGCATCGCCGGCCTTGGCATGGAGTTGCTGATAAGCAATGGCCCGAACCAGCGCTTCGTAGGGATCGCGAGCCGGTTTTGGCTGATGCAGGCACGGGCCGATGGCGGCGACGTGCCGCGCCCAGTCCGGGTCGATGGCGGCCAGGTAGTGGCTGGCGGGGTCATAGGGCATGAAAATTCCAGGCAGAAGTTCAGGTACTGCAGGCAGATTAAAGGTCTGCCCGCAGGACCGCACCCGGTCTCTTGCGCTCAAAACTTCGTGACGCTCTCTAGCGCAGCAGATGCACTGCCAAACCAATGAGCGCACAGGCCATCAGTACTTGAATGACGCCACGCTTGAAGCGAAACAAGGCAATCGCTGCTGCAATGGCGATCAGCGCAGAGGGCCAGTCGAGGGTGCCGCTGAACCCTTTGGGCCACAGCACGTGATAGCCGAAGAACACTGCCAGATTAAGAATCACCCCAACCACAGCGGCAGTGATCCCGGTGAGCGGCGCAGTGAACTTGAGTTCGTTGTGCGTCGTCTCCACCAGCGGGCCGCCGGCGAGGATGAACAGGAACGAAGGCAGGAAGGTGAACCAGGTCACCAGCGTCGCCGCGACGGCGCCACCGAGAAACACCTGGTCGGCGCCGAACACCTGCGAAACATAGGCCCCGACAAAGCCGACGAAAGCCACCACCATGATCAGCGGCCCCGGCGTGGTTTCACCCAGCGCCAAGCCGTCGATCATTTGTGTCGGTGTCAGCCAGCCATAGTGCCCGACTGCGCCCTGGTAGACATACGGGAGCACCGCGTAGGCGCCGCCAAATGTCAGCAGTGCCGCCTTGGTAAAGAACCAGGCCATCTGGGTCAAGGTACCTTCCCAGCCAAAGAGTGTGGTCAAGATCGCCATTGGCAACGCCCATAACACCGCGCCGATGAGTGTCAGCAGCGCCAGTTTCAACCAACTGAACCGGGCATGTTCGGGGGAAGGGGTGTCGTCATCGATCAATGCCGGGCCATAGGATTTTTGGGTGGCGCTGTGGCCTCCGATCCGGAACTTCTCCGGAGCAAAACGGCCACCCAGGTAGCCGATCAAGGCCGCACTGAGCACGATCAGCGGAAAGGGCACATCAAATGTAAATATCGCCGCGAACGACGCCGCCGCGATGGCCCACAACCAATTATTCTTCAGCGCTCGCGAACCGATTCGATGCGCCGCCTGTACGACGATGGCGGTCACGGCCGGTTTGATGCCATAGAAAAGGCCGGCGACCATCGGCACGTCGCCGAAGGCGATATACATCCAGGACAAGGCAATCAGGATGAACAGCGAGGGCAGCACAAACAGCCCGCCTGCGATGACGCCGCCCCAGGTTCGATGCATCAGCCAGCCGATGTAGGTTGCCAACTGCTGGGCTTCCGGCCCCGGCAGCAACATGCAGTAGTTGAGGGCGTGCAGAAATCGCCGCTCGGAAATCCAGCGCC
Organism: Pseudomonas sp. 05N431; assembly: GCF_056397005.1. Classification (NCBI taxonomy): domain Bacteria; kingdom Pseudomonadati; phylum Pseudomonadota; class Gammaproteobacteria; order Pseudomonadales; family Pseudomonadaceae; genus Pseudomonas; species Pseudomonas sp. 05N431. The sequence goes on along the minus strand of NZ_JBFTMN010000001.1, from coordinate 144,814 downwards.
GTCGCTCGACCAGCTCCTGGTGCATGATCGAAATCTGTCCTGCCGGACCGCCGAAACTGATGAAACCAAGCTTGAGCCAGAACCAGAACGCTTCACGCAAACTGATCGCCTCAGGCCTTGGCCGTTCCGCTTCAACGAGCGATGGAGAAACCTTACTCATTGAGGTGTTCCTTTTTCACAAACGCTGCAGGTGGTGGTCATAGGCAGTGGTTTCGTGTTTTCCGGCCAGTACCCGCTCAATGCTTGTGCCGGTGATGGATGTCCGGGAAGTGCGGGTGGCTGTGGCGGATCGCCTGATGCTGGTGAACGTGGCTGTGGGGTTCGCTGTCATCCCATTCAAAGTCATGCTCATGCTGATGGTGTTCATCGTGAACATGCCGGTGACCATGGAGGAGGGGTTCGTGCTGGTGGTCGTGCGCATGGCTTTCAGTGAGGTGAATCCAGACGCCAATGCCCATCAGCAGGGCCGCGATCCAGAATGTCAGTGAAGCCGGTTCGCCGAGGATCAGAATCGCAATTGCCGCACCCAGAAACGGCGCGGTCGAAAAGTACGCGCCGGTGCGCGCCGTGCCCAGGCCTCGAAGGGCGAGCACGAACAGCACCAGGCTAATGCCGTAACCGAGAAAACCGACCAGGAGTATCGGCGCGAGCGTGGCAATGTTCGGCAGTTTGGCCCCCAACGACAGCGCCAGCGTACAGTTGACCGCTCCCGCGACCAGTCCCTTGATACCGGCAATGAACAGGGCATCGGACGCAGAGATCTTGCGGGTCAGGTTGTTATCGATGGCCCAGCAGGCACAGGCCAGCGCGACGGCCAGCGGGCCGATCCAGCCTTGCGCCTGTGTCGAGTCTTGCGGCCAGGCCAGGAACACTCCGCCAGCGACGATGGCCAACATGCCCGCAACGATTCGCCGATCAGCATTCTCCTTGAACACCAGCCAGGCCAGCAGCGCCGTCAGTACCGATTCCAGATTGAGCATCAGCGAGGCTGCGGCCCCTGAAGTCAGGGTCAAGCCGAACATCAATGCCACCGGCCCAAGTATACCGCCAAAGGCAATGGCACCGATCAGCCACGGCCACTCGCCGGCTGTCAGGCCGGTTGCCTGCCAGCCGCGATCGCGGATAAACCTGACCAGGGTCAAGCCGAGGCCACTGCCCAGGTACAGCAGCCCCGCCAGTAAAATCGGCGAGACCTCCACACCCAGCAGTTTGGCCAACGGGGTGCTGGCGCCAAACAGTGCGGCTGCGCTCAAGGCGTAGAAAATACTCAGGTTCATGGGGGCTCTGTGCCTTAACGTTAAAGGGGATTCAGGCACGACGAGCCATCAGCAGCACCGACGCTGCCGCTGACAACAGCCCGGCGCAGCAACGGTTGAAAATCCGCTTGCCACGTGGCTCGGCGAACCAGCGACGCATGTGCAAACCCATGTAGGCGTAGGCACTGATAGCGATCCATTCCAGCCCCAAAAACAACGCACCCAGCACCGCAAACTGCGGCGTCACGGCTTTCGCCGGGTCGACGAACTGCGGGAGGAATGCGGTAAAGATCAAAATTGCTTTCGGGTTGCCAGCCGCAACAAGAAACTCCTGCCGGGCCAACGCCATGATGCCAATCGGCGCGCTGGCAACTGCGCTTTCAGCCTGTGGATTGGCTCGCCAGAGTTGAACTGCGAGGTAGAACAGATACGCCGCCCCCAGAATCTTGATCCCGTAAAACAGCAGTTCTGACGTTTGCAGGACTACCGCCAGCCCGGCTGAGGCCAAGGCAATCATTCCGGCGAACGCCAGCAAACGCCCAAGCCCGGCCACACAAGACGTGCGGTAGCCGTAGCGGGTCGAGTTGCTGACCGAGAGCAGATTGTTCGGGCCTGGCGCCATGTTCAGGGCGAAACAGGCAGGGAGGAACAGTGTGAGCGTGGCGAGATCCATGACGGCCTCCAGGAGCAGGGACGGTATTTTTATCACAGGTGTCGGGCGGTTTACCTATTTTGCGGGGCAGGGCGGGTGACCGAGCGTTGTGACGAAGAAATAAAACAGTCAAACAAAACGGAGACTGGTAAAGCGCCCATTTTAATTGAATTCGACGCCTGTACCGACGAACGCGGTGGTGAACCGCGATACCCCCGGAAGATCCGGCTTCAGGTCCCAGAAAATTAATGTGCTCCCTTTCAGTAAAAAACTAGCGGGAACGGCTTTACCAACTATTGTGAAAACACTTCTATGTGGTCATCCGACCGCTGCAGCGCCCCTCCCTGAACAGGGATAGCACAGAGGACAAGGAATGTTGCCCACCCGGCCCGTTAAATCGTTATCACACCTGAAGGTGTGAGATCTTGCCCTTTTTGGGGCTGTTTATAGCTGGCAGTTACAAAACCGCAGTCTGGAATAGCGACTCTGAAGATTGCCTGGATGGAGTTTTTGGGAGTCCCTAAATTTAAAGGAGTAAGACATGACTCAATTCGATAACCAGATATCAAACCCAAAACAGCCTTCGAAGGAAGCACGCATAGAAGGAACCTCGTCCAGCCTTCTCACGCTAGAGAATGCCGGGCCTATCCAGATGGGCTTCTGGGTTCCCAACCGCGTGTGGGCGACTGCCAGGTACCTCGTTCCGCTTCGTGACTTTATCGCCGCGAAAAAAAGGGCCGGTACGCTCACCCCGATGCAACCTCAAATAGCTGAGTTCAAGGCTTGGGTGACAACGCACAGTGTGTACCGCATGTGGGTAAACTCGATGATCGAGCAGTCGAACGCCTTCGTTCTGACGCTTGATGAAAAAACCAGGGAGGAGATCAAAGACGAGGACGGCGACGCTGTCTGGATTAAAGGCTACGACAGCTTCTTCGAGATTCTCAACGAGATTGTCACGACTTCCTCGTCCTTCAACGCGACGGCCCAGGTTGGCACCCCGATGAATGGCTTCCTGGCGGTTTCGATGGCCACTGAAGCGGGCGTCGCGTTGTTCCACGATACGACGTTCAACCTTCAATTCAAGAAGGTGCTCAATGCGTGGAACACATTCCTCAAGAGCAGCGCCTCGCTCGACAAGCTCGACATCAATGACCCCGAGAAAGAAGGCTCATGGATTTCCGAAGCTGCATGGAAGGCTGGTGTGTGGAATCAAATGGAATGCGACCCCGAGAAACCGGGGTATGGTTTTGATTCATGGAACTCATTTTTTATCCGCAAGTTCGTGCCCGGCGCGCGTCCGTTCCTGGGAGATCCAAAGACCCAGATCGACATTGGCTGTGAAACCACGCCGTGGCAATACGAAAATAACGTATCGTTCGAGACCGACTTCTGGATCAAGGATGTCAACTACTCCTTGCTCGACATCTTTGGGGGACAGGAACGGTGGGCGAAGCCCTTCGAGGGGGGGCAAATCTACCAAGGGTTCCTGTCTGCGACACACTACCACCGTTGGAACGCACCGCTAGACGGCACTCTTGTGCGCTCATGGGTGCAGCCGGGAACCTACTTTGCACAACGCCCGGGACAAGGCGAAGGCAGTGGCACCTGGGAGGGTACCGAATCGCAGCCTTACCTCGGCCATGTCGCAGCTCGCGCTATCTTCATCTTCGAGCACCCGTTATGCGGCTATGTCGCGCTCATCTGCATAGGGATGGTTGAGGTGTCGACGTGCATTATCGAGCCAGAGTTCATCGTCGATGAGGGGGCTGAACCTGTCAGCATCACCCGTGGCACCGAAATCGGACACTTCGAGTTTGGCGGCTCGACGCACATGATGATTTTCCAGCGAGACCGGGTGGTTCTCGAGGAGTGGGCTGTCAACGCTGTGCAGCACCAGAACGATCCCCAACCTACGCGAATGGGCAGTGTCATCGCCACGGCGCTGGATAAAACACGGTCAAAGTAATCTGATGGCTAATAAAGGGCTCCGGCGCTATCGCGCCGGCAGCAAGCCATTGGGCATTATCCTTGGCTCGGTATAAGGAACGTATCCCTTGCCTACACCTACGTTGCATTTGATGTGCGGCAAGATCGCGTCTGGTAAATCAACGTTGGCAAAAGTACTTGCCGACAACCACGCTGCCATCCTGCTCAGCGAAGACCATTGGCTTTCGATGCTTTACCCCGGAGAGATCAGTTCGGTGACCGATTATGTGCGGTGTGCACATCGGATTCGTGGGGTGTTGGGGCCGTTGGTTACCAACATGCTTGTGGCAGGTGTGGGCGTGGTACTGGATTTTCCTGCCAACACCGTCTCTGATCGCGAGTGGCTGCGTACCTTGGCCGATCATGCGCAGACGCAGCATTGCCTGCATTATCTGGATGTTGACGAAGAGACTTGCCGCGCCAGACTGCACGCACGGAACGCGGAGGGCGCACATGATTTCGCAGCAACAGACGCCGAGTTTGATCTGATCACACGCTACTTCAGCATTCCGGGTGAGGAGGAGGGGCTGGTTGTCGTCGTGCATTAGCAACGATCAACCTTGCGCAGGGCGGCCACGTGGTAGCCGCCCCCTGCGGTGAACACAATGGCGAACAGGCCCGCCAGCAGGCTCACGCCCCACAGCGCGCCATGGTCTTCGATGATCGCGGTGCTGGAGGGTGCATCGGCGCGGTAGAGCACCGTCACTGAGTCGCCCACCGCGTAGCCAAATATAAACCCGCTCTCGGGGTAGCTGAACGCCTTGCCCGTGGCGTCGGTGAAGTCAATTTGTGGGTGGCTGCCGCCCGCGTTCAGGGCGCTGACATGCCCTTCGGCGCGTTGCGCCTGGGCCAGAAAGCCCAGCCGGTCTTCGACCAGCCATAGGGTGAGGTAGAGCAGACACAGGCCCAGCGGGATGAAGATCAGCGCGCGGGGCAGATCGCCCCGGTCAGAAGATGGCGTCTTGGTCATGGCAGGTCCTTTGCATCGTCCGTAAACGCCGGCCATTACGAAGAACCGGCGGGAATCTGTCAATCGGATGGGGAAGAACTGCACCGGCACCTCGATGAAGACCCAGCACTACGACAGCACCCAATACACCGTTCTGGGGCACAGTGAAGCGAGCGCCACTGGCCTCCTGCTGTTTGGTTGCATCCCGATCCAGCAGAACAGCCGCTTTATTCGTGCTCAGGACGCGGCGATCAAGGCCAAGGGCGGCGATGCAATGATCAACACCCAGGTGCAGGAAAACTGGTTCTGGGCTTGGGTCCTGACCGGTTACACCACCAAAATTTCCGGTGATGTGATCAAGCTGAAAAACGTTCAGTAAGGGCAATACCTGGCCTGCGGGCAAGTACGCACTGATGTGAAAAAGCCCGGTTTAGCCGTAATGCTGTTCACTTAAGCCGTAATGCGATCTGTAGCAGCTGCCGAAGGCTGCGTTCGGCTGCGAAGCAGTCGTAAAATCAGCAATTGCGGTGTGTCAGGTACACCATGGCAGCCGGACTCACGACTGCTTCGCAGCCGAACGCAGCCTTCGGCAGCTGCTACAAAGAATGCCTCGCGGCTGAAATTGCTTAAATGAACAGCATTACGGTTTAGCCGGGCTTTTTCGTCCGCGCTCGTTGTGCGAAATGGTAGCGGCTTTATTGTTGCGAGGGGGCCAGCGGGAGCGCCGCTGCGCCGTTACCGGGATCACCTTCGGCAAGCTTCTGCGTCAGACATTCAGCGCAAATCAGCCATCTCGTACAGCGGCCGGATCTCGATCTCGCTCGGTCCCGGCATGGGATTAGGGCAGCGCTTCACCCAGGCGACGGCTTCATCCATGTCCTTGACCTCCCAGAGCCAGAAGCCGGCGACCAGCTCGGGGGTCTCGGAGAAAGGTCCGTCGATTACCGTACGGCCGGGACCATCGAACGCAATACGCTTGCCTTGCGAGGAGGGCTTGAGGCCGTCGGCGGCAAGCATGATGCCGGCATTGACCAATTCCTCGTTAAATTGGCGCATCGCCTCGAACATCGCGGTCGTGGGCAGAATGCCCTTTTCACTGTCGTCGGTAGCTTTCACGAGCACAATGACACGCATCGTCTGTCTCCTTGTTTGAGCCGGCCTCATCGGCCTGGCATCGGAATGACGAACGGGGTTGCGAAATCGATATCGTACTGCAATTTTTTTTGACGGTTGGGGCGCAGGTGCGAATGGTCGCTTCCAGGTCATCGCGATGGCGCGATGACTGAAATTGGCGGTTGCGCTCACAGCCCTAAGGGAAACCGCTCCGGCGCCATCAGTGCGGCGTCACCTCATTCAGATAGACGCCCGACGACAGCTCGGCCTTTACCTGCCGTGTGAACTCGTCGGTGGACACTTCCTCTGCACCAGCCTCGATCGCGTCGTACGCTTGGCGTACGACGTCGGCTGGCGTCGCCTTTGGCACTTCCAGCCCGCGCGTCAGATCCGTATCGATAAAGCCGGCATGCAGCCCGACGACTTGCGTGTGCTGGTCGCGCAGCGAATGGCGCAGACCGTTGGTCAGCGCCCACGCGGCCGACTTCGACACGCCGTAGCTCGACAGGATCGGCCGGTTCACCCAACTCGCGACGGACAGCACGTTCAGGATCGCGCCGCCGCCGTTGCCGGCGAGGCTCGCCGCAAACGCCCGCGACATCGCCAGCATCCCGAGCACGTTGGTTTCCAAGTGATCGCGCAAGGTGTCGAGCGCGCCGTCGTCCATCAGGCTGCCGAGCCGCGCGATGCCCGCGTTGTTGATCAGCAGCGTGACGTCACGCGCCGCGTCGGCTGCCGCAGCCACCGCCGCCGGATCGGTCACGTCCAGCTTCACGGGCACGACGCCCGGCAGCGTCACGCTGGCCGGGTCGCGCGCGCCCGCATAAACCTTCCGCGCCCCTCTTTCGAGCGCCTGTTTTGCGAATTCAAGGCCAAGCCCACGGTTCGCGCCCGTCACGAAAACAACAGCACCTTCGATGTTCATAACCGTTCCTTTCGAATGATGAATCGCATGCGCGCTGGTTCGCCGCGCGCGTTAGATCCGGTGGAAACAAGGCTGCAATCGCGTAAACCGCGCATTAGCCGTTTTGGACTGACTTGATAAGATTGTTCCGTAGCGCCACGATCGATTTTTGCACTTTAGCGAACTCGTCTGGCGCGAGGCCTGTCGCCTCAGTGAGACTCATGGTCAGGGCTTTTTCGCGCAGTTGCCGACCGTTTTTCGTGAGACTGACCCGTACCTGACGCTCGTCTTCGGGATCGCGCTGCCTCTTCAGATAACCCATCACCTCAAGCTTCTTCAGCATCGGCGTGAGTGTGTTGGATTCGAGAAACAGCTTCTCGCCCAGACCGCTGACGGTCTGGTTGTCTTCCTCCCAAAGCGCAACGATCGTGATGTATTGCGTGTAAGTGAGCCCAAGCTCCTCGAGCATCGGCTTGTATGCCTTGCCGAACGCCAGGTTCGCGGAGTAGATCGCAAAGCACAGATAGTCTGACAGCGGCACAGCCGCAGCAGGCGCTTGATTCGTGGTTTTCATCTGTATCTGTATCCTCTTTAGGTAGAGCCTGATGTTTCACAAGACATGCAAAACATGGTATGTCGCGTGCGATTGTATCGTAATAGAACGAGCATCGGACCGCTACCGAATGGAGTACAGCCGGCTGTCAGTTTCACCGGGCCCAGCTATGTCAAATCGTAGAGGCGCTTTGCTTGTTCCAGGTCGTTAGTGCCGACCGCTATGTGACTGAACATTGCTTCCATCCTCCTGAGTAAATGAACCACGCATCCCATCCGATGCTGTGGCCGACACGCATGAATATCGACGATGCGGGACGGCCCAGCGACGGATGGATGCACGGTCTAGTGGCGTGCGAAGAGCCTATCGTGCGTCGTCACGGCGACAGGCCCCCCGTTTGGGACAGTTCACACCGTGATGATGTTCGTACCGACTTCGATGTTGCCGCGCACAGATTTCGAGTACGGGCAGATCGTATGGGTCAGGTGCGCGATTTCCTCAATGACTTCCTTTGTCAGGCCCGGCACGCGGATGGTGAACTCGGCGCCGAGGAACCACGCGGTACCGGTTTGCCCAACATTTACCTGAATGTCCACGGAGTAGTCGGACGGCAGCTTGACCTTCTTCAGCGAGGCCGCGATCCCGAACACAGTGGTGTAACAGGCCGACCAGGCGCCCGCAAACAACTGCTCGGCTGTCGGGTGGGGCTCGGTAGCGATGAGCTCGAGGCTTTCCACGCCAGGTGCCGACAGCTTGAGGTCGAAGACACCAAACTGGCCGCGCTGGAGATTGGGGTCGCGATTTACCGTGGCGTGGGAGTTGCCAGAGGCGAGTACTTTTTCGATTTTTTCCATGGTGGATTCCTTCGTGAATAAGGGTATTAAGTTGATCGTGATTGTATACGATGAAATCGTATGCGATGTAATATTGGCGAAAATGCCCGTTGTGTAAGCGGATAAGCGTTAATTGCATGCGAGATTAAAGTGGCGTGGGTGACCTCTCGCGTTGACCAAATTCCTCAAAAGAAATTTAGTGAGACCCACATGTCTCGTCCGATCACACCGTGACGACGCTCAGGCCAACCTCGATGTTGCCGTGCACGGCCTTCGAGTACGGGCAGAGCTGATGGGCCTGATGCGCGAGAGCCTCGACGACGTCCTTTTCCAGGCCCGGCACGCGGATAGTGAACTGGGCGCCAAGACAATGCCCGGTACCGACCGACCCGATGCTTACCTGGATGTCCACGGAGTAGTCGGACGGCAGCCTGACCTTCTTCAGTGAGGCCGCAATCTGGAACGCGCTGATGTAACAGGCCGACCACGCGCCCGAGAACAACTGCTCGGCCCTAGGGTGCAACTCGGTGGCGATGAACTCGTGGCTTTCACCGTCGTGCGCTGACAGCTTGAGGTCGAGGACGCCGAGTTCACCGCGCTGGACATTGGGGTCGTGATTGATTGTGGCGTGGCTGTTACCTGAATGGAGGACTTGCTCGATCTTGGTCATGATGGATTCCTTGGTGAGTAAGGGGGGTAAATGGTGTTATCTCGTATGCGATGTAATCGCATGAGTTGGATGATGGATGGGGAGCTGGTGAATGTCAATCGTAAATGAATTAATCGTATGCGTGCTTTCGATAGAGGGAACGAAGATGCAACCCAGCGCTGAGGCCTAACGCGACCATAGATCCGGTGACTCGCTTCACACGGGAAGCTCAGCTTCTAGCTCAGCGACTTCAGCTGTGAGGATGGGAGGTTGTCACCAACTCATCGGGCTATCGGCGCATAGGCCTTGCCGTTCCGGCAGCGTCGCTACCGATTGGCTGCGCAAAGTTGCGGGCGGCACGATCCCAGCCTATGGTCCAAACGAGATATTTCCTGCGACTGGCGCCCGTTGATTCACCGCCGGTTGCTGTCTATACAGTGAGAAAGTCATCAAGGAGGTGAAGACATGCCGAACAACTCTCGCCCGGCCGTGCTCGGGCTGATCGGCAATACGCCGCTGGTGCGCGTCAGCCGCTTCGATACTGGCCCGTGCACGTTGTTCCTCAAGCTTGAATCGCAGAACCCCGGTGGGTCGATCAAGGACCGCATCGGCCTGGCGATGATCGACGCCGCCGAGCGCGATGGCCGCCTGCAACCGGGCGGCACCATCGTCGAGGCCACCGCCGGCAACACCGGCCTAGGCCTGGCGCTGGTCGGCCGCGCCAAGGGATACCGGGTGGTGCTGGTGGTGCCGGACAAGATGTCCACCGAGAAAGTCCTGCACCTCAAGGCGATGGGCGCCGAGGTACACATCACTCGCTCCGACGTCGGCAAGGGCCATCCCGAGTATTACCAGGACGTTGCCGCGCGGCTGGCGCAGGAGATTCCCGACGCGTTCTTCGCCGATCAGTTCAACAACCCGGCCAACCCGCTGGCCCACGAGTGCAGCACCGCTCCAGAGATCTGGGCGCAGACCGAGCATGATCTGGATGCCATCGTCGTCGGTGTCGGTTCGGCCGGCACGCTGACCGGGCTGACCCGTTTCTTTCGCCGCGTGCAGCCGGAACTGGAAATGGTGCTGGCCGACCCGGTCGGCTCGGTAATGGCCGAATACAGCCGCAGCGGCACCCTCGGCACACCCGGTTCGTGGGCGGTGGAAGGTATCGGCGAAGACTTCATTCCATCGATTGCCGACCTGTCCAGCGTGCGCCAGGCCTATTCGATCAGCGACGAGGAAAGCTTTGATCATGCGCGCCAACTGCTGCGCGCCGAAGGCATTCTTGGCGGTTCTTCGACCGGTACATTACTGGCGGCAGCATTGCGCTACTGCCGCGAGCAAACCGAGCCGAAGCGGGTGGTCAGCTTCGTCTGCGACACCGGCACCCGTTACCTGTCGAAGATCTACAACGACCAGTGGATGACCGATCAGGGCCTGCTTGCGCGCAAGCGCTACGACGACCTGCGCGACCTGATCGCGCGGCGTTTCGAGGATGGCCGGGTGATCAGCGTCGGTCCGGACGACACCTTGCTGACCGCCTTCCAGCGCATGCGTCTGGCGGATGTGTCGCAACTGCCGGTGCTGGTGGGCGGAAAGCGGCTGGTCGGGGTGATCGACGAGTCGGATATCCTGCTGGGCGTGCACAAAGACGCTTCGCACTTTCGTATGACCGTGGCCAGCGCGATGACCGACAAGGTCGAAACCCTGCCTCCCGGCGCCAGCCTGGCTGAACTGCAGGCGGAACTCGACCGTGGGCTGGTGGCGGTCATTGCCGACGCCTCGGGCTTCCACGGCCTGATCACTCGAGTCGACATGCTCAATCACTTGCGGAGATCCCTTACATGAGTCAGCACGATGAAAACGCCACGCCACGGGCCTTCGCCACCCGTGTGATCCACGCCGGCCAGACGCCGGATCCGAGCACCGGGGCGCTGATGCCACCGATTTACGCGAACTCCACCTACTTGCAGCAGAGCCCCGGCGTACACAAGGGCTTCGACTATGGGCGCTCGCACAACCCGACGCGCTTTGCGCTGGAACGCTGTGTGGCAGACCTCGAGGGCGGCACCCAGGCATTTGCCTTCGCCTCCGGTCTGGCGGCCATCTCCAACGTACTCGAATTGCTCGACACCGGTTCGCACATTGTCTCTGGCAATGACCTGTATGGCGGTACTTTCCGGCTGTTCGACAAGGTGCGTCGGCGCAGCGCCGGGCATCGCTTCAGCTTCGTCGACCTGACCGACCTGACGGCATTCGAAGCGGCGCTGCAGGACGACACGCGGATGGTCTGGGTCGAGACACCAAGCAATCCCTTGCTGCGTCTCACCGACCTTGCCGCTGTCGCGCGTATCTGCCGCGATCGAGGCATCATCTGTGTGGCCGACAACACCTTCGCCAGCCCGTGGATACAGCGGCCGCTGGAGTTGGGCTTCGATATCGTGCTGCACTCGACGACCAAGTACCTGAACGGCCACTCCGACGTGATCGGTGGCATTGCGGTGGTCGGGCAGAATGCAGAGCTGCGCGAGCGCCTGGGTTTTCTGCAGAACGCGGTGGGGGCTATCGCCGGGCCGTTTGACGCTTTCCTCACCCTGCGCGGCGTGAAGACCCTGGCGCTGCGCATGGAACGCCATTGCAGCAACGCGCTGGAGCTGGCTCGCTGGCTTTCGCATCAGCCGCAGGTGGCGCGCGTCTATTATCCGGGCCTGCCGTCGCACCCGCAGCACGAACTGGCGCAACGGCAGATGCACGGTTTCGGCGGGATGATTTCCCTCGACCTGAACAGCGACCTGGCCGGTGCCAAGCGTTTCCTCGAGAGTGTGCGGATCTTCGCCCTGGCCGAGAGCCTGGGTGGGGTCGAAAGCCTGATCGAGCACCCGGCGATCATGACGCACGCCAGCATTCCCGCCGAAACCCGCGCAGAGCTTGGCATCGGCGATGCGCTGATACGGTTGTCAGTGGGGGTCGAGGATGTCGAAGACCTGCGCGCCGACCTGGCCCAGGCGCTGGCGCAGATCTGAGCAGTGCCAGTCACTTAAAAACAACGCCCACCCGTAGCAGCTGGCGGAGCCTGCGTTCGGCTGCGCAGCGGCCGTAAATCCTGCCTCCACGGTTAACCTGAAAAACGTGGTGTCTGATTTTACGACTGCTACGCAGCCGAACGCAGGCTCCGCCAGCTGCTACAGGAAGCGTGGTGATCATTCGGTCACTGCAGGCGCTGTATTATTTTTGGCGTTTCTCTAACGATTTCGTCCATCAACGCGTGTGCGCTGTCGTGCCTGATCAGAGAAACGGATTGCCCCGCTGACAGAGAAACAACGTCATCGTGACCTTGTATGAGTGCTTCTCTTGCAAGATTCCCCATGAACCAGGCCTGGATGGGGTAGGGCGCAACGGTTGAGCACCTGTGACTCACCTCGGTCGTCATTCTGTTCGAAATGCTCCTCGCCAGGCGCCCGGTGAAGGCCTTCGTCAGCGTCGTCGAGCCGGAATGACTTTCCCAAAGGGCTTTGCGATGGGGGGCGCTCGCCGCTGACTCTTTGCAGGCAAGAAATGCAGTGCCAATCTGAACGCCGTGAGCGCCCAAGGCCAAGGCTGCTGCCACACCGCGTGCATCCGCTATGCCACCGGCAGCGATAACGGGAATCGCCACGTGGTCCACGACCTGGGGAATCAGGGAAAATGTGCCCGTCAGCGATTCTTCAGCCGATCTCAGGAATGACCCCTTATGGCCACCAGCTTCGAATCCTGAAGCAACGATGCAATCGACGCCGGCATTTTCCAGCGCTTTGGCTTCCTGCGCAGTGGTCGCGGTCCCCATCGTCAAAATGCCGAGTGACTTGCAGGCAGCCATAACGGCAGCAGGCGGAATGCCGAAAACAAAGCTGAATACGGGTGGTTTGATCTCCAGCATGGCCTCTAGCTGGGCGCCTACGTCAGGGATAAACCGCTCAGGCGTGACCGGGACTTCCTTCCCCAGTTCGGCATAGTACGGACGCAAACGTTCACGCGCTTCGAGAACGGCTTCGGCGCTTGATCCCGCCTGTTCGCCGTTGGATATCCAAAGGTTGATGGCAAACGGTTGACTCGTCGCGACACGAATCTGCCGTGCCACATCGATCATTTGCGCGGGTTCGAGTGACTGCATGCCGAAGGACCCCAAGCCTCCGGCATTGGATACGGTGCTGACCAGTTCAACGGAGGAGGGGCCGCCACCGAAGGGACCTTGAATAACGGGAAACTGTATGCCCAGCAGGCGTGTTGCGGGCGTGTCGTACCACATCGGCATTAACTCCGTTGACTAGCGAACATGCAGGGGGGAACCTGCTCAGAGAGCCACCAGCGTAGAGGCAAATCGAGACACGCCGAAGTTTTGCTCATCCACTTTAGAGCCAATCAATAGCGATTTCTGGCCACTTTTGGAGGCCATAGCCTGATGTCGTTGAGATTTCCCGGCGCCGTAAGCAGGATGGGAGGCGTGCCATTCATCGGCTTTTGCCTGGGCTGGCGGATTCTGCCAATACAGAGATCAACCACTCCAAGGACGGCCAACCAGGAAGCTTCAAATGAAACTTGCATTGGTTGTATTCGATGGTGTCCAGGCGCTGGATGTCGCAGGTCCGCTCGATGTTTTTGCGGAAGCGAATTCATTTCTGCCGGAAGGTCAGCGTTATGACGTCTCAATGGTTGGGGTTCGGCCAGGCAATGTACGGTGCTCCAACGGAATGGAGATTGCCGTTCCCTATCACTATCAAACCTATCCGGGCCATTGCGACCTTCTTCTTGTGGCCGGCGGTCCTCGAATGCCGGACGCGCGGCCGGAGGAAGGCTTTCTGGATTGGCTTCGGAGTCAGGCGGACGGTTCCCGGCGATTTGGATCGGTGTGTAATGGCGCCTTTCTGTTAGGTCATGCCGGCTTGCTTGATGGACGCGAAGTGACCGCTCACTGGAATGACGTTCAGCGACTTGAAGATCAATTCCCTCTGACCCTCATCCGGCCCGACAAAATCTTTGTGCGTGACGGCGATCTTTTCACCTCTGCCGGCGTATCGGCGGGCATTGACTTGTGCCTGTCCCTGGTCGCTGAAGACTGGGGGAGCGAACTGGCGGTCACCGTCGCAAAACGCCTGGTTGTGTACATCCACAGAGAGGGCGGACAGTCCCAGTCGAGCCCATTTCTGGCCTTGCGCCCTGAAGAAGACTCCATCGTTACCAGGGTGATGCGCTTTGTGACAGAGCACATCGATGAAGCGTTCTCGATGGAACAGCTGGCGGATGCGGTGTCGGTGAGTCGTCGGACTTTTTCGAGGATCTTTGCCAAATACGCGGCTGTCACGCCTGCCGTTTTCGTCGAACAGGTACGCGTTGACCACGCTCGAAAAATGCTTGAAGACACGGACGCGCCATTGAAAACAATTGCCTTCAACTGCGGCTTTCATAACGCAACACAGATGCGCATGATTTTTTCACGACGTTTGAATACCACGCCAAAAGAATACCGGAGCCACTTCAGAAGTACCGAGAAAAGCGCAAAGACAATAAACAGAAAAGTCTCGCCAGCGATCAAGCACACTTCAAAAGCAATCGAGACAGCCTGATCAATTCAACAGAGAGTCGAGGCAGCAGTGCAAGGGCGGGCGCGTGGCCGAAAATCGCCCTTTATTGGCCTTGAATCGCATCACCTATCACCCTTCTAAAGTTACGTTCCCGTTAGCATTGCCCTAACGATTCGAGGGCAGACAAAACACCTTCCCTTATATGTCGACGCACTTTCGATGGATGGAGTGTGGACATCTGAAGGACCGGTAGACAGTCACAACAGCAGCCCCCTTATTGCCAGTTCAGTGATGGCAGAGAAACGAGGAGTCACAATGCAGAGCCCAAAAACTTCAGTCTTACATGGTGGCAACGCCTCCTATGTTGAAGAGTTGTATGAGCAGTTTCTCGGTGACTCCTCAGCCGTTTCAGATCAGTGGCGTTCCTATTTCGAGTCCCTTCGGCTGCCCCTCGGCAATGGCGAACGTCACTTGGACGACATCGCGCATGCACCGATAGTCGAGCAATTTGTGCAACTTGCGCGACGTGTCGGGCGCAAGGCCTTGGCGGTCGCTGCTCCAGACCTGGAAACGGCTCGTCGGCAATTGGCCGCTCAATCATTGATCGCGACCTTTCGAATGGTCGGCGCGCGTCGGGCCGATCTTGATCCTCTGCGCTGGGCTCCATTGCCGGGCATGCCGGAGTTGTCGCCTGTGTTTCATGGATTGGAAAGCAGCGACTTGTCACAAAAAATCGAACTGCCAGGCAATCATTTCTGGAAAGGCGAGGGGTCTGTCGCTGATCTGGTATCGGCCTTGGAGGCAACGTACTGCGGAACGCTCGGCACCGAGTTCATGTACCTGAGCGACCCGCTGCAACGCGATTGGTGGCAGGACCGTCTTGAGTCCACTCGAGCCAAACCGGTGCTCAGTGCCGAGAAAAAACTGCGCATTCTCGAGCGACTTTCCGCAGCGGAAGGGCTCGAGAAATACCTGCATATCCGTTACACCGGCCAAAAACGCTTTTCGTTGGAAGGCGGTGAATCCCTGATTGTCCTGCTCGATGAGCTCATCAGCCACGGTGCAAAAAATGGTGTGCGCAATGTCGTGATGGGCATGGCTCACCGTGGTCGCCTGAATGTGCTGGTGAACACTGTCGGCAAGCCACCGGCCTATCTTTTCGATGAGTTCGAGAACAAGGTGGCGAATGTTCTGCCGGCAGGTGACGTGAAGTACCACAAAGGATTTACCGGGAACATAGAGACGGAAAACGGCCCGGTGAAAGTTGCCTTGGCATTCAATCCTTCTCACCTGGAAATCGTTAACCCGGTTGTCCAGGGGATGGCTCGCGCGCAAAGCGAGCAGTATGAAGCCTCCCAGCGTGGCAGCGTGCTGCCAGTGGAAATTCACGGCGATGCGGCCATTTCCGGGCAGGGCATCGTCATGGAAACGCTGAGCTTGAGTTACACCAAAGGCTATGGCACCGGCGGTACCGTACACATTGTGGTGAACAATCAGATCGGCTTTACCACGTCTGACCCACAAGAAACCCGCTCCTCATTCTTCTGCACCGATGTTGCAAAGATGATTGAAGCGCCGGTCTTGCACGTGAACGGGGACGACCCTGAGGCCGTTGTCAACGCGGTACAGCTCGCGCTGGATTACCGCAAGGCATTTGGCAAAAGCGTTGTCATTGATCTGGTTTGCTTCAGACGGCATGGCCACCAGGAGCAAGACACCCCCGCGATTACCCAGCCGTTGATGTACCGGTCGGTTGCGGCCCATCCCGGCATACGTCAAATCTATGCCAATAAACTCGTGGCTTCGGGACTGGTAACCGACGAACAGGTGTCGTCCATCGCGCAGGCTTACCGTGACAGCCTGGAGAGTTCTCAGTCTGACGTCATGAAGGCAGCTGCGAAAAACGACTCCATGGCCGTAGAGACGACTCAACATTCCTCTCCGCACGCGGGACCTGCCCCCTACGCGGCGCCGACACTGGAGCACATTAAAGCGCTGGCTGCGCGTATCGCTGACCTGCCTGCAGATTTGAAACTGCACCCGCTCGTCTCCAAAGTCATCAAAGGCCGGCACGAGATGGCGATGGGTGAAAAACCGCTGGATTGGGGGATGGGCGAGCACCTGGCGTTCGCCTCCGTGTTGTCTGCCGGTTTCGATGTGAGGCTCAGCGGAGAGGATAGTGAGCGCGGTACGTTCAGCCATCGGCACGCCGTGCTGAATCCGCAAAACCGTGAAGTTCGTGGACACGGTAAATATCGGCCTCTGGATCACGTGGCGCGAGGGCAGGGCAAATTCGCGGTCATCAACTCGATATTGTCCGAAGCCGCGGTCTTGGCCTTTGAGTACGGTTACACCATTGCCCGTCCTGACGCACTGGTACTGTGGGAAGCTCAATTCGGTGATTTTGCCAACGGCGCGCAGGTGGTCATCGACCAGTTCATTGCCGCCGGCGCCGTCAAATGGGGACAGCACAGCGCATTGACTATGTTGTTGCCGCATGGTCAGGACGGTCAGGGACCGGAGCATGCTTCGGCCAGGCTGGAGCGTTATCTGCAGTTATGCGCGCAAGACAACATGCGCGTCTGTCAGCCTACGACGCCGGTTCAGTTCTTCCATTTGTTGCGCCGTCAGGCTTTGCATTCCGTACCCCGGCCATTGATTGTGATGACGCCGAAATCGCTGTTGAGGCATCCGGAGGCGGTGAACGAGCTGAAGGAGTTCTCTGAGGGATCTTTTCAGGAGGTGATGGGAGAGCAATTCACCACGCCTGAGCAAGATGAGAAGGTGACGCGTGTGATCGCCTGCTCCGGGAAAATTTACTATGAGCTGTTGGCTCAGCGCCGTGCGGCAAATGCGGAACACATTGCGCTTGTCCGTTTGGAACAGCTGTTTCCTTTTCCTTCCGAGGCGATGGCTAATGAACTTGACCGTTACAAAAACCTGAAGTCGGTGGTCTGGTGCCAGGAGGAAGCGCGTAATCAAGGTGCCTGGAAATTCGTCGATGATTACCTGTGTGAAATGATCCCTGAGTCGGCTTCGCTTCGTTACGCAGGGCCACCCCCGGGTGCGTCGACGGCACCGGGCAATATGGCGATGCACGTTGAGCAACAACGCCTGGTCATGCAAAGCGCGTTCGCTTAGGAGACGACGTTCAACGGCTCAAGTACTCTGGACACTCGTAGAGGTTTTACGCAGCCAGCTTCTCCATGGCTACTGGCGATCTATCATCGTTGTAGCTGTGGGGCCTGCGAATAGGCTGACCTTCAAACCAGACAGGAGTTGATCGATGCGCATCGCCTTGCTGTCCGATATCCACTTGTCCGTCAACGCGATACCTTTTCCCGAGGTGGAGGCCGATATTGTCGTCCTCGCGGGGGACATCTCCCGGCCGGCCGCGGCCATTGAGTGGGCCAAATCCTGTCCTGTTCCAATCGTGTATGTGGCCGGCAATCACGAGTTCTATGGCAGTGACCTGATCTCTACCTACGAGCACTTGAACCGGTTGTCGCAAGGCACACGGATCCACGTCTTGGAGCGTTCGGAGTATATCCACGACGGTGTGCGATTTTTGGGTTGCACCCTGTGGTCTGACTATCGTCTTTTCGATTCGGCAGAGGAGCGGGCATACGGTATCGATCTGGCGACGAAGGTCATCCGCGACTTCACCCACATAAGAGTCTCGCCCGATTTTCCAGACCTGTTCAGCCCGGCAATTGCCCAACTTGTTTTTTTACAGACAGTCGCCTGGCTGGACGACTGCTTCGCCAGCAACAGCACTATTCCTACGGTGGTGGTTTCCCATTTCGCGCCAGCGCGTTTGAGCATAAGCCCGATTTTTCGACGTTCGCCGATTAACGCGAGCTTTGTTTCAGACCTCGAAGACCGGATCAAAGCCTGGCAGCCGGCACTGTGGCTGCATGGCCATACCCACGGAAGCTTCGACTACCGGGTGGGCAAGACCCGGGTCATTTGCAACGCTCGGGGCTATGCAAAAGAGGGCATCAATGAAAATCCCGATTTCAATGGTTCATACGTGATTGACCTGGGTATCTGAGGCGAACCACCTAAACTTCCGGTCTACGCTCTCCACATTAACTGCCAGGCGTCTAAATGGAGGCAAACGATGACACGGGTTCGCGTTAACGGCTTCACCATCTCGCTCGACGGATACGGAGCAGGTCCGAATCAAGACATCAACCATCCGCTCGGCGTTGGCGGGACGGAACTGCACCAGTGGCTAGTCCCAACACGCACGTTCCAGCGGGCCTTGTTCGGCAAGGACGGCGGTACGACCGGGGTTGACGATGATTTCGCCGCCCGTGGCTTTCAGAATGTTGGGGCCTGGATACTTGGGAGGAACATGTTCGGACCCATTCGTGGGGATTGGCCGGACACAAACTGGAAAGGATGGTGGGGAGATAATCCACCGTATCACGCTCCAGTCTTCGTCTTGACCCATCATGCTCGTCCCCCCATCGAGATGGAAGGCGACACGACGTTCCACTTCATAACAGGAGGCATTCACGAGGCGCTCGACCGTGCACGCGAGGCTGCTGCCGGTATGGACGTGCGAATCGGCGGTGGGCCGGACACAATCCGGCAGTATCTTCGTGAGGGCCTCATTGATGAACTGCACATTGCTATCTCACCGGTCCTGCTCGGCCGGGGAGAATCGCTGTTCGAAGGGGTTGACTTGCGGGCTCTGGGATACGAATGCGTTGAATACGTAGCGTCGGAGAAGGCCACGCATGTCGTCCTGCGGCGCCAAGGGCACACGGACGACTAACCACTCGCTGAACGATTTAGCCAATCTGTTGCGTCGACCGGTTGAATCCACAGTCAAAAACGGCCGGTAGTCGTTGCATCTCGTTTGTCACCAGCGTTTGGCTAAACTTAAAAAGTCGGGAGTGAACTGAAACCTGAGTGATAGCGGCGATCATCGGATCTGGCTTGGCATCAAGACGGTACTCCCAAAGGAGACGACTATGTATGCGGTGATAAGAACCTACCTGGGTACGGGAGCAAAGCAGCTTTTCAAGCTTTTAGAAGAGCGCAAGGCCGATGTCGAAGCTGCCCTGCGGACAGTGCCTGGCCTCGTCAGCTACACACTACTGAATACGGGTGATGGTGTTACGGCGGTGACTGTTTGCACGGACAAGGCCGGCAGCGATGCGAGCTTGAAAGTCGCGCGCGAGTGGATTCAGAAAAATGCCTCGCATATCCACGCGAACCCGCCGATTGTTACGGAAGGCCCGGTCATTGTGCAGATCAAATAGTGCATCGTTCCGGTTGATGTTACGACACTGTCGCTCCCCGACACACAAAGCGGGCGCCGCCTGTTCCCGCAAGCGTCTGCCGATCACATCCATCATGTCACACCCATCGCGCAACGGAATGACCAGCAGTTTGGCGAAGTCGGCCAGCACCACCGTGTCGCTCTCGATGTCGGCACGGAAAGCGATATTTTCGAGGACTTGGGTGACGGTGCGGATGCGGTAGTCGGCGGTGGCTTGCAGCACGTCGAGTGGGGCTTGGGTGTCGATGAGCAGGGAGGCCGGGATCAGGTCGATTCCGGTGAGGGGCATGTATCTATCCATGGGTGGAACTCCGAATCAGATTTAAAGGGCTGATCCGATCAACAGGTCGCCAAACCTGGTCGCCATTTGGGTGACGGAGAGGACTATAAGCTTCATCCAATCAGGGGGCAAGGTGAGGGATTCTGAGGCTGCTGTAGGATCTGTATTGATGTGGCCCTGGACCAGAACGAAATCGCTTTCCTACACAAATTTCCAGTCCGGCTGATCAACCCATTACTGGCAAATTTTACGTAGCGACGCAGACTCCAAAACATTGCCTGCGCTTTCACACAGCCTGAGCCCAAAGTCGCCAGACCTGACGGGCAGAAAACCCAAAGCAGCCATTCGGCAAGCTCTGTTTTCAGCGTAGAACCAGATATTGGACATGATAATGGCAAAATAGTAGCATTCTGATTGCTGCTTTGAACTCTATGGGGCAGCGAGGCCTGCCGTTATCCATATCTTGTTCCTCCCTGGGCAAGACTAAAACTCGTCCCTTAGCCAGCCTTCAGGTTTATCTATGATTAAAAAATGTAAAATTTTATCAATCGCTTCTTGCGTCGTTATTTCGGCTTGTTCTGGCATTCCATATGCACCCAAAGGCTCGACAATGTACGACGGTGGATACAGTGACGTAAAAACAGGTGCTAACACCTATACGGTTACTTTCGAAGGTAATGGCTATAACAAGCAAGAACAAGTTGTTGGCTTTGTTAGAAAACGAGCGAATGAGTTATGCAATCCACTTAAAGCAGAAACAGAAGTTCGCCCATTTCTTAAAGAGAAAACAAATTACGCTGCTCTGAACGGGCAGCTCTATATAACACAGCATAAATTCCCTAGCGCAGAAGCATCTGTTGTTTGCGTCGAATAAATCATAGCCTATGGCTAAATTCGTTCGCTGCGCTCACTGGGGCGGACCGACGCTCGCTTTTTCACCAGCTCTGCATGGCCTTAATGCCCTTAAATAGGGTGGTTTGATTCTAGCCATAGGCAGCTTATTCGAACGTTTGCTTCTGGCCGATGCCTGCCTGTCATGACTGACAGGCATCAACCCTAACGGCCGGTCGTGTTTGACAGACATTTACCAAGTGATCGAAGTGACGCGATTTTAGCGCGTAGTTAGGCTATTAACGGCCATCTTCGCAAATTGCTTTTAGTCCAAGGACTGTGGTTGGAGTACTGCCAATCTGAGTTTGAGTGGCGATGACCATATTAGCGCCTGGGTCACCTTCCAGATGGTAAGGCTTTCCATTACAAACCTTTGCGGCTTTCTGGTTTATGTTTTCTAACAAGCCTTCTCTAGAGTTGAAGATACTGCCACTGCTTGTGATCATGTATTGACCAGGAGCAATTTCATTGGCGCCCGTAAAGGTGCAGCCAGTTAAGATCAAGGTAATACATCCGGTTAATATTATTTTTTTCAAGTGCGCGCTCTCATATAAGGCTGATAACTATTGTTGGGTGACTTGCTATGCCGCGTTCGAACGCGACAGGCTGTCAAATAAACGACCTTGTTAATTATCAAGGCGTTCGCGATAAACACGACATATCCAAAGGGAAACGAGACAAAGGTGACAAGATCCATTGTCGAGCATTCATAGTGCATGCTATCGTTTTGCTATCATGATGTCCATCGGACTTCTGGCCGATTGCTGCTTGTCGAGAGAGGCTGCCCACGAACCAAAGCGGATGCTAACGACTGTGCAAAGAGCATGCATCATGCAAAAGATTACTTACGATGCCCCATGCGTTTTTTAACCTGTAACAGTCAACTACGTTTGCAGGTTCGCTGATTCCCTTGTCTGATGGTGAAGAGCAATAACCCTGGTCGTTTTTCTCCGTCACGACCGGTTGAATCCACAGCCGATTTCTGCCTATCACGAATAACCGCTTCGGATCGTTACCTCCCATTCGTGACAGGCAGCTAACAACCGCGCACTGTTGCTCGATACGCTGTGTGCCGGCGAAGGGGCGAGCATTGGCATAAGGCAACGTATGCAGGCTCCCGTGAATGGCGAGTCATCGACTCGGTCATCCACCGATTCTGAGTACATGATCGATCCCGATTATTTGTGTTCATTACTCATTCCACCCTCCCGTAGAATCCCGTCACGGCATCCCCACCCGAGACGGAACCTCCATGCAAACCCCAACAACCCAACGCCCCCTCTGGCAAACCTACCTTCTGTTCCTGGCCCCCATGGTCCTGTCCAACTTCCTGCAATCCATGTCAGGCACGATCAACAGCATCTACATCGGCCAAATGCTCGGCACTCAAGCCCTGGCGGCCGTGTCCGGGATGTTCCCGATCGTGTTCTTCTTCATCGCCTTGGTCATCGGCCTTGGTGCGGGGGCGGGGGTGTTGATTGGTCAGGCGTGGGGGGCGCGGGAGCCGCAGATGGTCAAGGCGATTGCCGGGACGACGTTGCTGTTGGGGGCGATGATCGGGTTGGCGGCGGCGGTGGTGGGGAGTGTGTTTGCGCGGCCGGCGTTGCAGGGGTTGGGGACGCCGGCGGATGTGCTGGACGATGCGGTGGCGTATGCGCATGTGATGATGTGGACCCTGCCGTCGCTGTTGGTGTATGTGCTGTTTACCCAGTTGTTGCGTGGGGTCAGCGATACGCTGTCGCCACTGGTGGCGTTGCTGGTGTCGACGTGTATCGGGCTGGCGCTGACGCCGGCGTTGATTCGCGGTTGGTTCGGCCTGCCGCCGATGGGGATTCAGAGTGCGGCGTTTGCCGGGTTGGCGGGTAACTTGTCGGCGATGGCCTGGCTGGCCTGGCGGTTGATTCGCAAGGGGCATCCGTTGGCGCCGGATCGGGCGTTTTTTGCGGCGATGCGGCTGGATGTGGGGATCCTCGGCAAAGTGCTGCGCATTGGCCTGCCCACCGGGTTGCAGATGGTGGTGCTGTCGTTGTCGGAGTTGGTGATTCTGGCGCTGGTCAACCAGCACGGTTCCCAGGCGACGGCGGCGTACGGGGCGGTGACGCAGATCGTCAATTACGTGCAATTCCCGGCGCTGTCGATTGCGATCACGGCGTCGATCCTCGGCGCCCAGGCCATTGGGGCAGGGCGCATCGAGCGGATCGGGCTGATCCTGCGCACCGGGTTGTTGATCAATGTGTGGCTGACCGGTGGCCTGGTGGTGTTGGGTTATTTGCTGTCGCACTGGTTGCTGGGGTTGTTCCTCACCGATCCGTCCACCCAGGCCATGGCTGAACACCTGTTGCACATCATGCTCTGGAGCCTGCTGGTGTTCGGTTTCCAGGCGGTTATCGGCGGCATCATGCGCGCCAGCGGCACGGTGATGGTGCCGGTGGCGATTGCCATCGTGTGCGTGGTCGGGGTGCAGTTGCCGATGGCGTATTTACTGGATGCGCAGTTCGGATTGCAAGGCGTGTGGGTGGCGTTTCCGCTGGCTTACCTGAGCATGCTGGCGTTGCAGACGGCGTATTACAAAATCGTCTGGCAGCATCAGAAGATCGAGCGGCTGGTGTAGGTGGCTGACACGCTCCACGCCCGGTTGAAGATCCCGGGCATGAAGCTAAAGGAAAGCAACCCATCTGGTGTCGATCAATGCCCGCCGACCACCAAATGGCTGAACGGCACCACATACGCCTGCAACGTGACCAATCCACCGACCAGTATCGCCAGCACGATGGAGTGGAAAAACACGTAGCGCAGGATTTCCCCTTCATGCCCATACCAGCGGGTGGCGGTGGAGGCCACCACGATCGACTGGGCGTCGACCATCTTGCCCATGACCCCGCCGGAACTGTTGGCCGCGGCCATCAATATCGGGCTGATGCCCAGTTGTTCCGAGGTCACCCGTTGCAAGCCGCCGAACAGCACGTTGGATGCGGTGTCCGAGCCGGTCAAGGCAACGCCGAGCCAGCCGAGCAAGGTGCCGAACATCGGGTAGAAAATCCCGGTGGCGGCGAACGCCAGGCCCATGGTCGCGTCCAGGCCGGAATAGCGGGTGATGAAGCCGAGGGCGAGCATGGCCGCGATGGTGGTCAGCGAATAGCGCACCACCCACAGCGTTCGCAGGTATTGGCTTATCAGCTGCGGGATGGAATAACCCATCAGCAGCCCGCCGAAAATCGCCGCCAGCAAGATGCCGCTGCCGGTGCTGGTGAACCAGGTGAATTTGTAGATCGCTTCCTCAGGTTTCGGTTGCGGCACCACGGGCGGCACCTTCTCGACCTGCAGGTGCAGGGTGGTGAAGGTCAGGGCCGGCGCGAAGATCGGGTTCGCCTCGTTCACCGGCTTACCCTGCGGATCGAGCTTGGCCGAGTGGGTTTGCGGGTCCATGGCCGGACGGGTGTCGAACATGTTTTTGAAGCCTTGGGTGCCCCACGCAAAGACAAAGACCGTGAGGATGATCCAGGGCATCCACGCGCGCATGACGGCGGGCCGGGCATCGCTGGCAAAGGTTGCGCTGGGCGCCGTTTTTTCGTCTGGCGATTCCTCAATTTTTGAGTCGTCGACACGCCCCGACAAGGCGGCGGAGGTGTGTACGCGGGCGGGTTTCCAGACCTTGAGAAAACCGGTCAGGCAGGCCATGGAGATCAGTGCGGCAATCACGTCCACCAACATCGGCCCATGGTAGTTGGAGACGAAGAACTGCGGCACTGCGAAGCTGACCCCGGCTACCAGAATCGCCGGCCAGATTTCCAGCATCTTGCGCCAACCGGCGAAGGCCCAGATCAACCAGAACGGCACAAGCACCGAGAAGAACGGCAACTGCCGGCCGACCATCATCGACAGTTCCATTTCATCCAGCCCGGTGACCTTGGCCAAGGTGATGATAGGCGTGCCCAAGGCCCCGAATGCCACTGGCGCGGTGTTGGCGATCAACGCCAGGCCGGACGCGGCCAGGGGCGAGAAACCCAGCCCGATCAGGATCGCCCCGGTCACCGCCACCGGCGTGCCGAACCCCGCAGCGCCTTCAAAGAATGCGCCGAAGCAAAAGGCGATCAGCAGCAATTGCAGGCGACGATCGTCGGTGATGCGCGCGAGGGAATCCTGCAGGACTTTGAACGAGCCATTCTCGGTGGTCAGCCGATGCAGGAAGATGATGTTGAGCACGATCCAGCCAATCGGCAGCAGGCCGGTAGCGGCGCCTAACAGTGCGGCGGAACCGGCCATGTTCGCCGGCATGCCGAAGGCGAAGATGGCGATCAGCAAGGCCGTGCTCAACGCCAGCAAGGCCGCGATATGCGCCTTGAGATGGAAAAACGCCAGGGACGTGAGCATCACCACCACCGGTAACGCCGCCATGAGGGTCGAGACCAGCGGGTTACCGAAGGGATCGTAGACTTGCTGCCAGACCATGTTCCACCTCTGCTACTTATTGTTGGCAGTGCGGGCCCCGAGGGGGGAGGTGAAATTGAGTATAGGTGGCAATGCGCGGCGGGCTGGCTGGCCTGCGTTTGGCGGCATGCGCTCGAATGAACGTGGTCACAGCCCGTTGATGCTAGACAGCGATACGGTGTGAAGCTTTCTCCAGCGTTTTCCACAGTTCCAGCATGGTCGGATTTTGATTGGCTTTCGAACAGTACGAGCGGATTTCGAGCTGAGCGCTCCACTCGTTGCCGCCGGCCCTGACGAGTTGCCCGCGTTCCAGTTCTTCTGTCACAGCACTTTCGGGCAACCACGCCACGCCGTAGCCCTCGATTGCCATCCGCATGAGCAGCATCGCCATATCGGCTTCATAGCAACGGGAAAGCACGCAGGGAACAGGGGCGTTCTTGATGACGATATCGGCAACGCGGCCCAAAAAAGTCGTGGTGGTATAGGCCAGGTGCGGGACGGGTTTTCCGGTTTTTCCGGGCAGCCGGTGCAGCGGTTCACCCCGACGATTCGGGGCGCAGAGGGGGATGAACGAGTCGTGCCCCAAGGTCAGGCTGACGAATTTTTCGACATCAAGCAGGATAGGCGCTTGAGGGTGATGGTAGACGATCATCAGATCGCAGTTTCCCTCGGCCAATGCGATGACCGCGTCATGGATATTGGCCGCCACCACCCGCGCATTGAAATGCGCATTGTGCTGTTGAAAGCGGGTCAACCATTTGGGCAGGAAGGTCATCGAAAGGCTGTGCCCGGCAGTGACCTGAATGGAACGCCCAGGCATTCGTTCCTCTTGCCTGAGCGCTGAACGCAATTCAAGCAAGGCAGCCAGGGCTTCGCGTCCTTGTTCGCAAAAGGTTCGGCCTGCCAGCGTCAATTGAATCGGGTAGGTGCCCCGATCGACCAATTCGACACCCACCCAATCCTCCAAAGAGCGAATCCGTCTCGACAATGCCGATTGGGTGACGCATCGAATCTCGGCTGCCCGGGAGAAATTCTTGCACTCCGCGATTGCCAATAGATCGTCTAACCACTTGATTTGCATGACGCCGCCTCCAGCTGTGCTGCGCAAAATTCTACGCCTCTGATACCCGGTATTCGCGACATTTCACAAACTATTCCAAAACCGCATCGGGATATGGCGATTACTCATCATCTCCCTATCGCGCTCTTCATAGAATCGATCATGCCGCCCGCCGCAGCACAGCACCCGGGCATTTCGATCCTTTCTCCTGCCAAGCAAAAAACCAATAACACGACTTGAGGAAAACACCGTGAAGAACAACAGACTCCCTCGGCACATCGCCTACGGCATCGCATCGGGCGTGCTCGTCGGTTGGCTTTGCCACCATTTCGCAGCAGACGCCAAGTCTGCGAAAGAAATCGCCACCTACTTCTCGATGGTCACCGACATCTTTCTTCGCATGATCAAAATGATCATCGCGCCACTGGTGTTCGCGACGCTGGTTGGCGGTATCGCCAGCATGGGCAGTTCGAGATCCGTGGGGCGCATCGGCACCCGGGCGATGGCCTGGTTCATCACAGCGTCGGTGGTTTCACTGTTCATTGGCATGCTACTGGTGAACGTGTTCCAGCCGGGTGCCGGGCTTGATCTGCAAGTCAGCCAGGTGGGCGCCACGCCGTTGGTGGTGAACACCGGTGATTTCAGTCTCAAGGTGTTTATCAGTCACGTTTTCCCGCGCAGCATTGCCGAGGCGATGGCCAACAACGAGATCTTGCAGATTGTCGTGTTCTCGCTGTTTTTCGGTTTTGCACTGGCCGCCGTGAAAAAAGCGGGTTTCACGCAGATCACCAAGGGTGTGGATGAGTTGGCCAAGGTGATGTTCAAGATCACCGACTATGTCATGGCCTTTGCGCCCATTGGCGTGTTCGCCGCTATTGCGTCCGCGATCACCACTGAAGGGCTTGGCTTGTTGCTGGACTACAGCAAGCTGATCGCCGAGTTCTACCTGGGCATCGCCATCCTCTGGGCGGTGCTGTTCGGCGCAGGTTATCTGTTTCTCGGTCGTTCGGTTTTTACCTTGGGGAAGCTGATCAAGGAACCGATCCTGTTGGCGTTTTCCACGGCGAGCAGCGAATCGGCCTACCCGAAAACCATGGAAGCCCTGGAGAAGTTCGGCGCTCCGAAACGGGTGTCCAGCTTTGTGCTGCCGTTGGGGTATTCGTTCAACCTCGACGGTTCGATGATGTACCAGGCGTTTGCAATCATGTTCATCGCCCAGGCCTATAACGTTGAGCTGAGCTTTACCCAGCAACTGCTGATATTGCTGACCTTGATGGTGACGAGCAAAGGCATGGCCGGTGTCGCGAGAGCTTCGGTTGTGGTGGTGGCGGCAACGCTGCCGATGTTCAACCTTCCTGAAGCGGGCATTTTGTTGATTCTCGGTATCGACCAGTTCCTTGATATGGCCAGGACCGCGACCAATGTCGTCGGTAACAGCATCGCCACGGCTGTCGTCGCGAAATCGGAACCGGCCGAGGAGGTTGATGAAGAAGCGCCGGCCATCCAGGCGTCAACAGCACCAAGAGCTTCCTCGGTTGCAGTGTGAGAATCATGATGATGAAAGCCCAATCCCAACGAACAAACACGCCAGCCCTGACCCGGAAACTGGGTATCGTCGGCGGGCTTGGCTCCCTGGCGGGAGGCGACCTTTTCTTCAAGCTGGTCAAGTCGAGAGCGGTGCTGGCTGATCAAGGTCGATACCACTTCCTCTTCGAGCAACATCCCTTCAAGGACATACTGTTACCACTGGACAGGGTCGCGAGCATGACCTCCAGAAAGTTCTATGTCTTTCAAGTCTGCCAATCGTTTGAGGCGAGCGGGGTGGACGCGATCATGTTGCCTTGTTTCGCGAGCCACACCTTCCGGGAAGAGATCCAGGAGGAGTTGGGCATTCCCATCCTGGACATGATGGCGGCCCTGAGCGAGAACATCCGACATGTTGCAGATCCGGGCAGCACGCTAGGGATTCTGGCCTCGGACTACGTTCGTCACTCAGGGTTATTTGAGCGATACCTTGGGGCTGACTTCCAATTGGTCTATCCGGCTGAGCAGGATCAGTCGGCGATGATGGAGGCGGTGTACGGTGTCGACGGTATCAAGGACGGACAGCTGGAGGGTGTCCCGTTGGAGCGTGTGCATCAGGCCTGCCTGTCGCTGCAAAACCAGGGTGCCTGCCTGATCGTACCGGGGATGACAGAGCTCTCGCTGGTGTGTGCCGACCTGCAACGTCGCGGGGTGAAGCTGCTCGATGTGAATGAAATATACGCTGCGGTGGCGACCCTTCCAGAGAATCAAACGGCTCGTCCACCGTTCAAGCTTGGCATCGTGGGCGGCGTAGGCCCGGCGGCGACGGTGGACTTCATGGCCAAGGTGGTCAGGCATACGCCGGCTGGCCGGGATCAGGAACACATCAAGATGGTCGTCGAACAGAACCCGCAGATTCCGGACCGGACCGCGAACCTGTTGTTCAATGAAACCGATCCAACCATGGCCATGTATGCCGCCTGCAAACGGCTTGAGAGTTATGGTGCAAACGCCATAGCGATCCCGTGCAATACCGCGCACGCGTTCGTCGAGCGTATCCAGGCTTACCTTCGGGTTCCCATTATCAACATGCTCAGCGAAACCATAAGCGCTATCGCCGAGCAATATGGTTCAGGCAAGACAATTGGACTGCTGGCCACCTCCGGCACGATCCAGAGCCGGGTCTATCATGACGCTGCACGGCTCGCCGGTTTGCAACTGATCACTCCGGGTTTCGATTATCAGGGGCTGGTGATGAATGCGATCTATGGAGAGCGTGGGATCAAGGCCGGTTTTGTCGACGGGCATTGCAAGGATCAGCTACTGCTTGCTGCAGAGCATCTGTGCGAATTGGGGGCGGATGTACTGATTCTGGGATGCACGGAACTGCCGCTGGTCTTGAGCCATTGTGACGATTTCAAAATACGTGAGCACACTGTCGCGTTGGTGGATCCGACCACTATTCTGGCGATCAAATGTGTTCAATGGGCTTCGCAGTGATGATTTTGACCGGCTTGCGAGTGCAACGACGATGCCGATTCACGGTCGTGCCGTCGATCCCTTGCGGGAGGGATCGACTCGACACTTCACCATCTCTCTAGTGATCAGCGGGTGCCTCGGGTTGAACGAGCAGCGCCTGGGCCAGCTCTTCGTCACTGGCGTTGAGGCCTGGATGATCGCGTCGAGCCTGCATCAACATCGACTCCAGATTGGCGTCGCGAATGGCGCCGCCGCTCGCGACGAAGCTGGAGAGGTCTTCGCGGGCTGGCGTGACGATTTTGTCGTCTCTGAGTGTCGAGTACAGCGACAAGGAAATCCCTGCCGACGTCGCCACATCGCGCGCATCAATGTCGGGCATATGGCGCCTGTGGGCCATGGCCGAACCAAAGGGCAGGCAAAGCAGCACCAGCAATGGAATGAGGAATATACGTCGCATGGCGAGTCCTCCGTATGCATGAGACCTGAATGACCGGCCTTATGTTTTTTGATACGTGGCGTCGGACAGTAGTTCCTGGTCGGTGGTGCATGTCAGCAAAGAGCCCGAGGACCGGGACGTTAGGCCAACGTCATCATCCCGGTGAACCCCGAAGCCTGTCACTGACGTGCGTATGCCTCTAGTGATCGGCAGGTGCCTCGGCTTGAATGAGGATTGCTTGGGCCAGATCTTCGTCGCTGGCCTTGAGGCCTGGGTGTTCAAGTCGAATCCGTTTCAACTCCGACTCCAGATAGGCACCGCGAATGGCACCTCCACTCGCCACGAAGCTGGAAGCGTCATCGCGGGCGGAAACGACCAGTTTGTGGTCCTTGAACGTTGAGTAAAGGGATGCGGAAACACCTGCCGAGGTGGCGACATCGCGTGCATCCACACGGGCAAAGGCCGAACCAAAGGGCAGACAAAGGATTAGCGAAGAGATGACAAGTGTGCGACGCATGACGGCGTCCTCCGAATGGATGAAGCAACGGATGTGCTACATGAATTTGGAGGTGTGACGGCAGTCAGGAGTTCCCCGTTATCAGCATCTGCGCACGTAAAGCAGAGGGAGAAGTGGACGGTCAGGTTGGTGCGTAGCCGCAATGGTTACCTGCTGTCAGTCTGTTGGAATGATTGGGCTGCTGCGGTGTCGACCGCAATAAGTGGAGTCGCCAACATGACTCGGTCAGTAGGTTCGACCATGCGCCTGATCCGGATAGCCACCTGCCTCGCAATTGCCCTTCTCGGGGGGCAGGCGAGCGCGGCTGACGAAGCGCAAAACAAGGAGGTGGCGGTGGACAAGGCACAAGTCCTGGAGCAGAAGACGGCAGAGAAGGGCAGCGTGATGCCGGTACCCAAGGCCGAGGTGATTACGCCCTCTGAAGCGCAGGCGGTCGATCCGGCAGGCAAGGCACCTTTGAAGGATGCAATTACCTGCCTTTCACGCACTATTTTCTGGGAGGCCAAAGGTGGGGAATTGGCCGACATGGAAGCGGTCGCCAATGTTGTGTTGAACCGGCTCGGCCATGAAGGTTTTCCGGGTACGGTGTGCGAGGTGGTCAAGCAAGGTTCGAAAAAGCATGCGTGCCAGTTTTCGTGGTGGTGTGATCGACGCTCGGATCATGCCGACGAAGATGCGCCTTACACGGTTGCCACGGAAGTCGCGCGAAAAGCACTCAATCACCAACTCCCGGACCGAACCCATGGCGCCATGTATTTCCACAGTAAACACGTGAAACCCGAATGGGCCAGGGAATACATCAAGACCGCCGAGACCCGAAAATTTGTCTTCTATAAGCCTCACGACGGTACCGCACGATAGACGCGTTCGCTCAGACTCCGTCAGGATGCAAACGTGGCGAAGCACCTCACGCAGTGCCAGTATGAATGGGAGTTGTCGGCATTTTCCGGGTGCGCAACATGGACACCACCGAGCGCTTGTCATCACTGACCGCCAGCCGTCTGCAAGCGTTGCATCAGGACGGTTTCGTGGTGCTGCCCGGTGTGCTGGATAGCGCCAAAATCAGCGCGTTGCGCCATGCAATAGATGGCCTGAAACCCGAGCACTGGGACTACAGCGGCCTGCTTGATCATTACAAGTGCGTGTTCAACCGTGACCCGTTTTGGCTGCCGTTTCTCGACCTGAACGGGATCATCGAACTGGCCGAAGCGGCCTTGGGAGAGGATTGTCACATCATTGGCCAGACCGCCTGGCGCTGCCATCCCGGCTTTATCGGTGCTCAATTGCACCTGGATTACCTGGTGATGGAACTGCCGCGAAGCCTGCTGGCCGACCCGGCCTTCGAGTTGCCGATGCAGATCTGCACCGCGCAACTCTACCTCGACGATATCGATACCGACCTCAGTCCTACCCGGGTGATCCCCGGTAGCCACCGAGCCGGGCGCGCGCCTGCTCGCGGCGAAAACCAGTGGCATGGCTGTATCGCGAAACCAGTGCTGTGTCGGGCCGGGGATGCTCTGATGTTTCGCAGTGAGCTGTGGCACGCCGGTAGCGACAACCGAACCCCCGACCGCGTGCGCTACCTGTTGCAGGTACACTACGGCCGGCGGATGGTGGCGCAGAAGTTCTCGCCTTACCTGCACTGGCGCTTCAACCCAGCCGTGCTGGCCGCCGCGACGCCGCGTCAACGGCGCCTGTTGGGGGAGCATCGGGAAGCGGAATATGACTGATATTTCAAGGAAGAACAGACTGATGCCTAAAGCGGTTTTCGTCAGCAGAACCATTCTATTTGGAGATTGCGACCCGGCAGGTGTGGTTTACACCCCGCGATTTTCATATTTTGCAGTGGAAGCCATTTATACGGCGCTTGATAGATGGCTGGGAGTGCCCGGACTCAGAACGCTGATGGGGTTCGATATATTGCCGCCGGTGCGCGCCATGTCATTGGAGCTGCTAAGGCCTTTGACGTGGGACGACGAGTTGAGCATCAAGGTCAGCGTGGAGAAACTAGGGACTCATTCCTTCACTTTTTTAGTCGAGGGCTTCCTCAACAGTGACATGTTGTCTTTCACCGCCAATGTCACTCACGTGTGTATTTCACCCGAAACCAAAGAGGTTGTAGCCATGCCAGCAGCGCTGAGGGCGCTACTGTCATGAACATCCTCGCTGCGTTTTTTTGCGCGGAGAGTGCTCTGATTTCGACAATGAGCAGAGCGGGTTTTTCGCAACCCAGGTGGCGTCATTTGTAGATCGGTACTGACCCCGACCCGGTCCTCTGCAAGGATTCTGCTCGTAGACGCTCGCCCAACTCAGCAATCTTTGCCTCTCCGGCTTTCAACGCTTTCAGGCTGGTGTGAACGGAGTAGCTGCCCATCTTCAGGTCGTGCGGGTGAGGAATCGCCGATCCCAGAACAAACACCGCGTCTTGCTGATCTCCGGCCTCGAGTTTCAATGCACTGTTACCTGGCGTGAAGGCGACGAGTTCTCCGGCCTGGATAAGCTCAGGAGAATGCAGCGCACCCCGACTGACGCTGAGCCAAAGCACCTCGTGCCCAGACGGTGGCTGGTATTCCCAGCGTTGGCCCGCAGCCAGTGTCACCAACAGATAGTTCAGGCCCGAGGGCGCACGTACAGGGCTTTGGATACCCTGGTAGTTTCCGACGATGACACGCGCCGGCCCAACCTGTGGGATGGCAGGTGCCTCCAGGTACTGGCTGTCGACAGATGCGTTTTCCAGGTCCGCCGGTAGCGCGACCCACAGCTGAAACCCCTGGATCCGCTTTGATGTGCCGGCAGACATTTCTTTACCATGCCAGACCCCCGCGCCTGCACGCATCCATTCGACTCCACCGTAGCCAATGAATCCGGAACCTGAATCCGGATCGTCAAAGCGCAGGTTGCCTTCAGTGATCACGGTAATGGTCGCGATCCCCGAGTGGGGATGCAGCGGCATGTTGCCGATGAACGAGGTATCCGCTGCGAACAGGTCGAGAAACACAAACGGCTTGAGTAACTGCCCCAGGTCCGAGGGACTCATGAGCCGAACAATCGGGCCGTGCCCATGACCACGGGTGCGCAGGTTGATGCTGCGCGAGGCAGGGACTTGAGGAAAGGCGAGGGGACTCAATGTCGTTGTTGAAAGTGTCATGTAGCACCCTTGGATGGTTTGGCGTGGATTCCAGCGTATCCAGCCGGTGATACATTGATAAGTGCTTATAATCGGCTTTGACTCGTCCATTTTTGGAAGTAATGCGATGCTGGATCTCAATGAAATTGCGATGTTTGTCCAGGTGGTGCAGGCGGGCAGTTTTGCCAGCGCGGCGCGCCGCATGGGCATGCCGGCCAATACCCTGAGCCGCCGTATCAGTCAGCTGGAAGAGCATTTGGAGGTGCGTTTGTTGCAGCGCTCCACGCGTAAACTGGTGCTGACCGAGGCGGGACGATCACTGCACGATCGCAGTGCAACGCAGGTCAATGACCTGATCGAGGCGGCTCGCCATTTGGCAGGGGAGAGCCAGGAACCGAGCGGCGCTGTGCGGGTTGCGGCCCCCGCCGATTTTTTCGACGTTTATCTGATGGACTGGGTCGCGGAATTCTTTCAACAGTATCCCGGTGTGCAGTTGGACTTTCTGCTCAGCGATAGCCGGGACGACCTGATCGACAAAGGGATCGATGTCGCTATCAGAGCCGGTGATTTGCCGGACTCCAGTCTGGTCGCGCGAAGGGTCGGCACTGGAAGCCAGGTGTTGGCCGCCAGCCCCGGTTATTTGCAGGTTCACGGCACGCCGGACACGGTGCGGGCATTGTCGATGCACGAATGTATTCGACGCTCCAGGCAGGCGCCGCGCACCGCCTGGAATCTCGACGGGCCACGAGGCTTCGTCAGTGTCGAGGTGACGGGCCGGTTTAGTGCCAACACTGCACAGGCTCAGTTGAAGGCAGCTATTGCTGGCTTGGGCATTTGCCTGTTGCCGATGGCGATCTTGCGCGACAGTTTGCAGGCCGGGCGGCTGATTCAGGTGTTGCCCGAGCATGGGCGCTTCAACAATGGCTTGCACATCGTCTATCCCAGCCGTCGGCAGGTGCCGCGAGCGGTCAGTGTTTTCGTCGAGCAGCTCATCAAGCATTTACGGGAGGACGCTCTGACTGAAGGCGAGTGATCTCAAGCGTTGCTGGGCCGGCTTAGCCCTTGAGGGCTCCTAGAACCAGGTCTCCATCTGCACTCCGAATTGCCAGACCCCGCCAGACTTGAAGCCCTTCTGACCAAAATCGTCTGTTGCACTGAAGTTATCGAGGTCCCTGGACCAGTTCATGTACGTGGCGAACAGACGCAATTCAGGGCGAGCGAAGAAGTCTCCGGTTTGTGCCTTGAAAGTGGGCGCCAACGTGAATTTCCAGTAGTCACCATTGGCTGTTTGTCGGTCCTTATAGCCAAGCGCGTTCAGGTCCATCCTCTGCCAGCTCAGCTCATATTGCATTTCGAAGTTGCTGCTCAGTTCGTTGGCCAGGCGCATGTTGAGCGTCACATAGCGATAGTCGTCGCCAGGGACATAGCGATCCTTGCTGCGCTCGGCAATCATCGCGGGTGCGATGCTCCAATCCCGGTTCAGGCGAGTATGGCCATAGAGCGCCAGCCGCACGGTCTGAGCCTCGTCCAGCAGGTCGCCATCGGCACCGATGCTATTGACCTCCGCCCCCAACCCTTGGCCATACAGCAGCGCAGCTTTGAAGTAGCCCTCACGGCCGAAAAAGTCAGGTTGATGGTAGGCGAGCATGCCGTGCGAACCGCTTTCGGCAGGGATGAATCCTGCCTTGTTCACCCGGGTATTTGTGGTGAATGCGTGGTGGCTCTTTTCGTTCAGGCTGGCATCGTTCTGGCGCGAGGAAATGCCATTGAGCATGACTTGCCAGCGACCCTCATCGAAAAATTGATTGAGGGTGGCGACATAGCTCCTGATGTCCTTGTTTTCCTCAGTACCGAAGTCGCCGTAGGAACGGCTCATCAGCGATGCATTGATGCGCCAGTCTTCGGTCAGGCGCACGTCGTAGATACCGCCACCGGTCCCGGCAAGGAACACGATCCCTCTGTCGAGCCAATGGACGTCGAAATTGTCCCGATCAAAGCGCTTGCCGGCCCACAGCGTTGCATCGCGCAACAGCGGGTTGTCTCGAAAGGACGCCAGATGGTCCAGTTCGGCGTAGACCTGCCGTACGTTGAGTGAACTTTCTGCTGCGGTCCAGTCATTGGGTGTTTCGAGACCGTCGGCGAGCATCAGCGTGTATTTCGAATGCGTACCGTTGCCGGCTTGGCTTTCCTTCGAAAATTTCGCCTCCACGTAGGTATCGACTTCATTGCCAAGCCTGCCAACGGCTCCCCCCACGGAGCCTGCGGGAGTGACGTAGGGGCCGCCATGACCGGCACCTGATCCGTTGGTCACTATCCCGGAGCGGGCATAGCCACCAAACGTGAAGCCATCGCTCAGACGCTCGGTCGAACTGGCTGAAGACGCGGTCGTTGGGGGAGGGTTTTCAAGGACCTGCTGGTTCGCCTCTATCCGGGCAACGCGCTCGTTGAGGGAGGCTTGTGTGATCGCCGGCGGGGGGATCGCGATTTGCCGATTGAGTTGCTCGACTTCCTTGCGCAATCGAGCTGCGTCAGCTTCTGCCAGCAAGGCTCTGGCCTCGGCGACGGAGGTTCTGGCTTCAAGCCTGGCAAGACGCTCCTCAATGCTTTGCACCGGTGCGGCGAGCAGTTGAGTGGAGAGAAAAAGCAAAGAAAAGCCAGCCAAAGGCCGACAGACCACAGCACTCATAGGTAACCCTCTTGTTTTTGTATTCGGGTACTGCAAAGACCTGTTGAACAGATCCTTATCCCCACCCCTGGTACTCGGATCCACTTGACAACGAGCAGGGAGAGGACGCGTAATGCGCTGCGATGTTAACGTTAACTTAAATAAAAACAAGAGGGTCGTCACATGCAGCTATCAGTCAAACGTGAGTACTGGCTCATCAGTGGTTTACTGTTTTTCTTCTTTTTTTCGTGGTCATCCAGCTACTCGCTGTTCTCGATATGGCTTCATCGAGTCATCGGTCTGAATGGAACGGAAACCGGGTTTATTTTTGCCGCCAACGCTATTGCGGCACTGCTGATTCAGCCGTTCTATGGCGCTCTTCAGGATCGACTTGGCCTGTCGAAAAAACTGCTGGTATGGATTGGTGTACTGCTCTGCGCCTCGGCGCCATTTGCGATCTACGTATACGCCAACCTTTTGGCCCAGAACGTGGTGTTGGGAGCCGTGGTCGGCGCGGCTTTCCTGGCGTTCGCCATGCTCGCAGGCGTAGGTGTCATCGAGTCCTATACGGAACGACTGTCGCGTCACGCGGGTTTCGAGTTTGGCACCACCAGAATGTGGGGTTCGCTGGGTTGGGCGAGTGCGACAGGCGTCGTTGGTGTGGTCTTCAACATTGACCCGAACATTGCGTTTTACATGAGCAGTGCCGCCGGGGTCGTGTTCTTGCTGATCCTGTTCCGCCTGGATCTGAAGCGCTTCAACAAACCAGAAGCGCAAGCGGGTGGCGAAGCCAGCAAACCCGTGCGGCTTAACGATCTTTGGAAGTTGCTGACACTGCCGCGCTTCTGGGCGTTCAGCTTGTACCTGACCGGCGTTTGTGGAATCTACATGATCTACGAACAGCAGTTTCCGGTGTATTTCTCCTCGTTTTTCTCAACCCCGGAGGAGGGCACACGAGCCTATGGCTACCTGAATTCATCCCAGGTTCTGCTCGAGGCGGTCTTGATGTTGTTCGCGCCATGGGTGGTCGGTCGTACAGGCGCCAAGTACGGATTGATCCTGGCTGGCAGCATCATGTTCGTCCGCATTCTTGGCTCCGGATTGGCAACGGATGCCTGGACCATCGCCGCTTGCAAGATGTTGCACGCCCTTGAAGTCCCGATCCTGCTGGTCTCGGTATTCAAATACATTTCGTTGAACTTCGATTCACGGCTGTCGGCCTCGATTTATCTGGTGGGGTTCCAGTTCGCCCAGCAATTGACCGCGATGCTGCTGTCGCCACTTGTGGGATACGGCTACGACCATGTTGGCTTCTCGAGCGTTTACGTAGCGATGGCTGGCCTGGTAGGCAGTTGCCTGCTGCTGTCATGGTCGTTGTTACGTGCGGATCCTGCCCGCCAATCATCCCGGGCAAGCGCTCTTGATTCGATAGAGCTTCCTGCCATGGCTCAATCAGCCAACCGTTACGAACCCTAGTAAGGATCAAGCCATGCACGCTGCACTGCTGGAAAAAGCGCATCGCGCCATCGAAAAAAAACTACCCGAACGTGGCAACGACTATCGCCTCGGCTATCACCTGTCGCCCCCGGTCGGATGGATGAATGACCCAAATGGGCTGGTCTATTTTCAAGGCGAATACCACGTGTTCTATCAGCATCACCCTTACTCCGCGCAGTGGGGGCCGATGTATTGGGGGCACGCCAAGAGCCGCAATCTGGTGCATTGGGAGCATCAGCCCATCGCGCTGGCCCCCAGCGATCCCTACGATCGAGACGGTTGTTTTTCAGGGTCGGCGGTTGTTTGCGGCGATACGCTTTATCTGATCTACACCGGGCACACCTGGTTAGGGGAACCGGGTGATGACCAGAAAATTCACCAGGTCCAATGCCTGGCCAGCAGTACGAATGGCCTCACGTTCACCAAACATGGGCCGGTGATCGAAACGCCACCGCATCCGGACATCATGCATTTTCGCGACCCGAAGGTCTGGAAGCGCGCAGACCAATGGTGGATGGCGCTTGGTGCTCGTCAGGGGGACGACCCGCAGCTTTTGCTCTATCGCTCCGAGGATCTGCATCAGTGGGAATACCTCGGCTGTGCCCTGGATGGCCAGCGTGAGTCCGACGGTTACATGTGGGAGTGTCCGGACGTATTCGAAGTGGATGGATGCGACGTTTTTCTGTACTCGCCGCAAGGCTTAAAGCCTAGCGGATACGACAACTGGAACAAATTCCAGAACAGCTATCGATTGGGCGTGCTGGATGACTCCGGCTATTTCACTGAGAGAGGCGAGCTCCACGAACTCGATCACGGTCACGATTTTTATGCCGCGCAGACCCTGTTGGCGCCGGACGGACGCCGTCTGCTCTGGGCGTGGATGGACATGTGGGACAGCCCTATGCCGAGTCAGGCGCAACACTGGTGCGGTGCGCTGTCGTTGCCACGTGAGTTGAGCCGCGATGGCGAGCGGCTGCGTATGCGTCCGGCTCGTGAGCTGACAGCGCTACGGCAGTCACTACAAATGCTGCAGGTCGGCGCGGTCGAATCCCGGAGCCGCACACTTGATGTTCGTGGCGCCCTGCTGGAGTTTGAGCTTGAGCTGGATCTGGCAGACAGCACCGCCGAGCGCTTTGGCCTGGCGCTGCGCTGTAGCGAAGACCAGCAGGAACGGACATTGCTGTATTTCGATGCCATGTCCCGACGCCTGGTCCTCGACAGGCAGCACTCGGGTGCTGGCGTGAGCGGTGTTCGTAGCGTTCCGGTGAAAGCGGAGCAAACGCGGATTGCACTGCGGATTTTTCTCGATCGCTCGTCCATCGAGGTGTTTGTCGACGATGGCGTCTATAGCTTGAGCAGTCGGATTTATCCGCGGCCCGACAGCCTGGGTGTCAGCGCTTTTGCGGTCAACGGGGCAGGGGTGTTCGGGGAGATTTCTGTCTGGAGCCTGGCCGATCTCAAGCTTTGAGTACCCCTGGCAGACCATTCGTGCCGCCTGCTGCCGGGCATCGTGTTGTCATGCTTTTGCCAAGCATGACATGATGCCCGGCCAGACAAGCAATGGCACCCGCGAATGGCTTCAGTTAAAGATGTCGCACGGCTGGCGGGGGTTTCCCTCATGACCGTATCCAGGGCGCTCAACACCCCGGAAAAGCTGAACCAGGAAACGCTGGCGAAAGTTCGTCAAGCGGTCGAGGCCCTCGGATACGTCCCCAGTCTTTCTGCGCGCAAGATCCGTGGCGGTCACTCCAGTGGCAAGACTATTGGAGTCTTCGCGCTGGATACCGCGACAACCCCTTTCGCTGTAGAAATGCTGCTTTCAATGGAGCGCACGGCACGAGAAAACGGCTGGAACGTCTTTATTCTCAACGTGTTCGAGGCTCCGCCGAGTCAGCAAACCATCGACCTGATGCTGTCGCATCAGCCCGACGGGATCATCTTCAGCGCCATGCAGCTTCGTACCGTCGAGATTCCCCAGGTGCTCCGCAGCCTGCCGCTGGTGCTCAGCAATTGCATGAGTTCAGAGCCAGGCGTGGCCTGTTATGTACCCGATGACGAAGACGGTCAGTACCAGGCCGTGCGGCAAGCGCTGAAGCGTGGTTACCGACATCCGTTGTGCATCAACCTGCCGCAAAGCAGCCTCGCCTGGGAGTTGCGCCAGCAGGGATTGGTTCGCGCCCTGGCAGAGGGCGGTGTGTCCCTGGACAGTGTTCCCCAATACAACCTGTCGACTGATGACGCCTATGAGGAAACGGTTGTAGCGCTGGAGCAGCAATTGCGTGAGTCGGATGGAAAGCCGACCTTCGATCTGCTTATTTGTGGCAACGACCGCATTGCGTTGGTCGCTTATCAATACCTGCTCAGTCGTGGCCTGCGTATTCCCGCCGAGGTGGCCGTACTTGGCTACGACAATATGATCGGTG
Source organism: Pseudomonas sp. 05N431 (assembly GCF_056397005.1). Taxonomy (NCBI): domain Bacteria; kingdom Pseudomonadati; phylum Pseudomonadota; class Gammaproteobacteria; order Pseudomonadales; family Pseudomonadaceae; genus Pseudomonas; species Pseudomonas sp. 05N431. The sequence goes on along the minus strand of NZ_JBFTMN010000001.1, from coordinate 104,741 downwards.
TTGCCGAGTTGTTCTATCCACCGCTGAGCACCGTGCAACTCCCGTATTACGAAATGGGCCGGCGTGCCGCTCAGCACTTGATCGAAAGCAGGAATGAGCCTTCTATTCATAGGGTTTCATGTCCCCTCGTGGAGCGTAAATCCTGGTGATCGCTGCCACAGAGCACGCTGTAGATCTTCAAAGCGGTAAGTAACACCTGATGAGGAGCAGAACTTGAAGAAAGCCGCAGTACTAACCGTCGCCTTGATTCTCAATACAGGCGTATTCAGTGCGTCCGCAGAAGCGGCCGGCGATGCTGAAGCGGGTGGGAAATTCTTTAACCGAATATGCGGCGGTTGCCATCAAGTGGGCGATTCAGCCCGGGGTTCTTTTGGTCCGCAACTCAATGGCATTTTTGGGCGCCATGCCGGCAGCACGACGGACTACCAGTACTCCACCGCGATGAAATCATCAGGCGTGGTCTGGACCCGCGAAACGCTGGCCGCCTACATCGAAGCACCGAAAAAAGTAGTCCCCGGGACGCGCATGATCTTCTGGGGGCTCAGTGATCAGGAAAAGATCGAAAACCTGTTGGCCTACCTTCAGACGTTTCAGCCGCAATAATCCGTAGCTCAGCAAAGTCATCCCCATAAAGTCGGACAGAAGGCATTTTGCTGGCCCCCAGGCCTCAAAATTACCGCCAAAATCACTTTATTTTCAGGCGGTTAGGCGGAATGCAAATACGCAATGTATTGATCGTGCCGATCTCGCTGGTACTGGCGAGCATTGCGCTCTCTGTCCAGGCAAGAGAGTTGATGCCCAATGATCGGTTTATGTGCAGTTGGGGGGCGGGTACTGCGGCAAGGGCCCAGGAACTCAAGCTGTCCGGGGTCTCGCTGTATGCCGCTCGCCAGAAGATCCAGGCGTACAAGTTCAGCAAGGGCTGGATGCGAATGATGGCCATGGGCATCACCGAGCAAACCTACGACAGTCAATCGAAGTTCAAGCCCGAGGCTGTCCGGCAGAGTTTCTATGAAGAGTGCGTCAGGTATAAGTTGGCGCGTAAATGACCTTCGCCCCGTAGTTACAACCCGGTATCGGGTGGCGTTATCCGTGCCAGCATCACCGTATATTCTTCGGCTGCAATTTGACGAAATTTCATTCGGGTGATGGCTTGACGTTGCAGGTCATTGTCATCGGGGAAAAGGCGGACGGCCGCGTTCTGGACGACCGCATCGGGTGACTCGATCCGTGGAAACGGTCCGTCGTACTTGTCGGGGGAATCCCCGGTTGGCACCGCCGGGGTATCGAGTGCCCGCACCAGCAGGAAAACCGGGACGACATCCGCCAGCCCCACCGGAAGCAGCCTGGCCGCGTTTTCCCCCAGATGGCGCCGCACGATAGCCTGGGAGCCCAGGCGCAAGGTGAACCTGAAGGGGAATCCGCTGCGGATTGAAAGCAATACCGGATCCGCCGCAGCCACCTGCTCGATCGAATTGATGCCCTCTGACTCCAGCGTCGCAACCACAGGCAGAGTCACGCCTTCAAGGACAAGCAATTTGTCTGAACTGCCGTCCCTTTTGTCCTGCTCGGTGAGTTGGGGAAAGCCCAGTCTTCGCACGATCTTCATCAGCGGATCTATCGGTAAGGTACCCAAGGCAAAGGCAGTGACGATATGCGGGCCATCTCCAGCGCCGGCATTCATGATCACCATTGCCAGCGGAATGGCCAGAAACAGGCGCAGGGAGTACCAATACACATCGGAAATGTTCAGTGACTTGCGGCGGATACTGAGGACGGAGTCGCTAACGACAAACATGAAAGCCCCCGCCAGCGAGCTGACCAGCAGTGGAATCCCGAGCTTATACACGCACGCTACTTTAAGCGTGTTGTCGCAGTTGGGGATGACATAGTTGGACGCGACCAAGGCTGCCGCGGCATAAGCCACCACCAAGAGAATGATGAAAGGCACAATGAACGGCACCAATCCATATTGCTCATGGTAGATCCGCGCAAACAAACGCTCGCACAGCTCCGGATTCTTGTCGGAGCAGGCTCGCCAATCATCGACTGAACCGCTGGGCCCCAGTTTTCCTTCGTCTTGAAGTGAATGAATCAGACTGGTCGACCAGAAGCGTTGCAGATAGGCCGCCAGGGCGCCGCCCTTCAAGCTGTTCTGGAATTCGCTGTAGCGGGTAAACCAGCCCAGGCTCAGAAACATGATGAGTGGGGCGCCACAGATCACCGTGGCAAAGGCAGTGAGGACCACCACCAGCTGGAGGATTGCGCCATCAAGTCCGACCACCTCCACCATGAACAACCGACCGACACCATTAATGAGCAACAGAATCAGCGCAAGCAGCAGGGCCCGTTGCCGTGGTCTCAGGTGCGATTCGTTGAACAGATAAGTCCTGCGTCTACCGCCATAAGGCTCTTCCATGGGCTTGTTCACCGGACTGCTCCTGCCGACCTGAGGTGTTTCTACGGATAACGCTAGCAATGGAAACGGGTTAGTCCAGAATGTCATCACTGCATGTTAGGTTGTTTTTGAATAACGCCACTCTCGGACTGGAAACGGCGGCTCAAATCATCGAGGGTATGCGCTGGATTCGCGACAGGTCCGGACAATGAGGTCAATGAATAGGCCTGACACCGTGACGCTTCCGTTTTCCCAGCGTCTATGACTTTTATAGCCAGTGTTGGCTCTCGGCATCTTGGAAGAGGGAGATATTTATGATCGTTAAACCGCGCGTTCGTGGTTTTGTTTGTGTGACTACCCACCCCACTGGCTGCAAAGCCAACGTCAAGAATCAGATCGACTACGTCCGTGCGCAAGGACAGATCACCGACGGTCCAAAGAATGTCCTGGTGCTTGGTGCATCGACCGGCTACGGACTGGCTGCGCGCATCACCGCGGCCTTTGGTTGCGGCGCCAAGACGCTGGGTGTGTTCTTCGAACGTGAAAGCGTCGAGGGCAAGCTCGGCACCGCCGGCTGGTACAACACCGCGGCCTTCCATACGTTCGCCGAATCGGAAGGTCTCTACGCCAAGAGCATCAACGGTGATGCGTTCTCCGATGAAATCAAGCGCCTGACCATCGAGACCATCAAGCGCGACCTGGGCAAGATCGATCTGGTGGTCTACAGCCTCGCGGCACCGCGTCGTACCGATCCGAAAACCGGTGAAGTCTACAGCTCGACGCTCAAGCCGGTCGGCAAGTCGGTTACCCAGCGCGGCCTGAACACCGACAAGGAAGAGGTCAACGTGACCACCTTGGCCGAAGCGACCCAGGAAGAAATCGACGGTACCGTCAAGGTCATGGGTGGCGAAGACTGGCAGATGTGGATCGATGCCCTGCACGAAGCGGGCGTTCTGGCCGAGGGTGCGAAAACTACTGCGTTCACTTACCTGGGCGAAAAGCTGACCCACGACATTTACTGGAATGGCTCGATTGGCGCGGCGAAGAAAGACCTGGACCAAAAAGTCCTGAGCATTCGCGAGCGACTGGCGGACCTGGGCGGCGATGCACGGGTTTCGGTATTGAAAGCGGTAGTGACCCAGGCCAGTTCGGCGATCCCGATCATGCCGCTGTATCTGTCCTTGCTGTTCAAGGTCATGAAAGAGCAGGGCACACACGAAGGCTGCATCGAGCAGGTCTACGCGCTCTACAAGGACAGCTTGTTCGGCCATCCTCCGGTCATGGACGAAGAAGGGCGTCTGCGCGCGGATTACAAGGAGCTGGCGCCTGAAGTCCAGGAGCGCGTCAAGCTACTCTGGGATCAGGTCAGCAATGAAAACCTTTACGAACTCACCGACTTTGCCGGTTACAAGGCGGAGTTCCTGCGCCTGTTCGGCTTCGGGATCGAAGGGGTGGACTACGAGGCTGACGTCGATCCGGACGTCAAGATCTCCAACCTGGTCCAGGCTTAAGTCTCAAGGGTAAACAGCTGCCTCGACGTGGTGAACGCGAGGCAGCTGCTGTTTGCTGATCATCGAGCCGTTGCTGGATCGGGTGCTGCATCCTTTTCAGCCTCTGCTTGATGCTCGATCGGCCGAAGCTTGAATCGGCAGACTTTGCCGCCCCGTACCATGCACTCCGTATGGTCGACTTCGCCCCCCCCCAACGTCCCGATCAACGCCAGATCCAGCTCACATACCACCGGATAGGCCGCGGCCAAGCGGTGGAAGACGCAGTTATGCGCGACGATCTCCTTGTCGTCGGATGAGCGAAAGAACACCTCAGCTTCGTATCCCGTCTGGTTCATGTGCTGCACGATTTTTGTTTCGTCAACGACCTGACGTTCATGGTCCAAGGCCAGTTTGCGGCCCATACGGCGCATCAGCGAAGCCAGTTCGACGGGGCCGATGATGTCGGCGACTTCTTCAATCAGCACACTGGCCAGCAACCGATAGTGGCGAGGGAACTGCTCCCGCGCATGGTCTGTGAGCTGATACAGCTGCTCCGGTCGCCGGCCTGTCGGACGGGTTTCGCCGCGCAGCACCAGGCCGTCACGCTCCAGAGCCGCCAGATGCTGGCGTATCGCGGTGCGTGTGACAGCCAGTTGCTCAGCCAACTCGTCAATGCTCATACCGCCCGCGTGGTGCAGCAGCGCATTGAGCAGGTCCTGCTGTGTACGGCCCAATCCTTCAAACATGGTCTGCACTCGCTCGGTATCAGAACTTGTCCGGGAACTGTTTGACCAGTGCCGCCGTCAGCGTGTCGGCCAGCGCCAGTATATGGGTGCGCATCATCTGCCAGGTCTTCGCTTCACCGGCATAGTCGTGCGCGGCAAGCTGGTCGATCTGGGCGACATGGTGGCCGCCGTGAGCTGCCAGCATCGTCACCAGCGTGCTTTCAGGCAGGTTGGGGTTGGCTTTGGCGAGAAATGCCGCAATGGCCTTGGCATTGCTCGTCAGTTCTGCGACAGCGGCCTGCTGGCCCTTCTTGTCTTTGGCGACAGTGGCATCGCTGTAATGTTTCACCGCACCCCAGTGACCGGCAAGCAGCTTGAGCAGTTGATCGGCAGCGGGCTGGCCATACAGCGGAGCAAGGCTGTTGGCGATGCGGGTTGCGTTGTCTACCACCTGAGCGGCGGCGACCTGGGCTTGTTGATGGTTAGCGGCCTGGTTGGCTATCGCGTAATTTCTGGTCCAGAAAATATGCTCGACCCAAAGGTCACGTATCGACAGGCGTGTAGTGAGCGCAGCGCTTTCGGCTGGTGCAGGCGAGGCGGGGGGAGTTTGACTCCAGGCGGGCTGGGCGCAGAGCGCCAGCAGCAGTAAGGCCAAGGTTTTGATATTCATGACGGCACCCTCTTGTCGTGGGATTGTCCAACAATATCAATTGAAGCATATAAATATGTTTTTATTGGGCGTGGGCCGGATTTGCAGATCAATGGTCGTTTTGTGCGTCGTTACCCCTGCGTTCACCGCCCAGCAAGGCGAGGTCAATCCACTACGAACAGCTTCGCCCCCGTCACCGTCGACGACCGGTGAGACTCCGCATTATCCGCCACCTGATAGCTCATGCCCGGTTTCAATACGAATTGGCGCCCATCTTCGAGTTCAGTGTGCAGCTCACCTTCAAGGCACAGCAGGATGTGGCCCTTCGAGCACCAGTGGTCTGCCAGGTAACCTGCGGTGTATTCGATCATTCGCACGCGAATTGCGCCGAACTGCTGGGTGCGCCAATAGGCGCTGCCGCTTTCGCCAGCGTGGACGGTGGGTTCGACGGTCGACCAGTCGGTGGTGCCGAACGGGATGGCTGCTATATCCATGGCGAGCTCTTGAAGTCAGGAGGGAGAACCGATTTACGCAGCTGGAGGTGGGTTGTCAATTAATGGGATATCTCCAGAAGCTGAACCCAGACTGTCAGCCTGCAATGTTTCATTATGATTCGGCTGATCTGGCGGCGTAGGATGCTTGACTCGGATCGTGCATCGCCTCGTTTCCAGCCAAGGGGAACTGAACAATGAAGTTGAACCTCGTCAAAGTTTTTTTGATCACCGGCACGTTGTTGTTGAGCGCGTGCTCTGGCGTGACAACCAGCAGCTGTTTTTCAGAGGACTGCCATCAATTCGACGGCCGTAGTGCCAACAAGACGAGCTTTGGTGGTAGCCCGATCGGCAACAGCTTTAATCAATACAGTTCGGGGCTGTTGCAGCACGACTGATTGGGTCATTCGCAAACCGGCTACGCCGATGGCAATCATCGGCGTATTGATCTAGTTGCCTTCACAGCCCTAAACATAGGGCTGGCCACTGAATCCCCGTGGGAGTCGTTGCTGGCCCGGCATGTCGCTGAGTCTTTTAATCCAGGACGCACGCCAGTCAATCGACGCATGGGCGACTTTGGCTCTACGGGCTGCTCGGCGTGCAGCGTTGCGAGCGTCTTTTCGGGCTTCCTTGAAGGCGTCGGTATTACGGCAGCTGCGGCATTTGACGCGGGCAAATTCAGTCGTGGACGTGAGGTTGCTGCCATGGCGGCCGCAGGCCAGGTGCCCGGCAGTCTTATAGTGAGTCACCATCGGTGGATCTCCTTCGCAAGGATTTCGGCGTAGCGCAAGGGTCACTTGCCACATCCCTGTCGGTGACTCTGCTCTTCTGTCTGGACTCGCTGCCCGTTCAACGGTGTGAGGAGGGGCAGAGGCTGCGATCCCATTACTATTAATGACACCTGGGTGACCGACGCGTTCGATCTGAAATGTCGAGGGCGTGTATTAGCTCTCGCCATTAAAGGCTCGCTCGAGTGTGGCGATGTCGAGTTTCTTCATCTGCAACATCGCCTGCATGACGCGCTGGGATTTGGCGGTGTCCCTGTCGGTCATCATTTCCGTCATCACCACGGGCACGATTTGCCAGGACAGACCGAACTTGTCCTTGAGCCAGCCGCATTGCTGGGCCTGTTTGTCGCCACCGGCAGACAGCGCATTCCAGAAGTGGTCGATTTCATATTGGGTATGGCAGTTGACCTGGAACGAGATGGCCTCGTTAAAGCGAAACACCGGGCCGCCATTGAGCGCGGTAAAGGTCTGGCCATCGAGCACGAAGCTGACGGTCATCACCGAACCCTCGGGCCGGCCATGGAGTTCGAAACCGGCCTTGCCATAGTGAGTGATGGCGGTAATGGTCGAGTGTTCGAACACCGAACAGTAGAACTGTGCAGCGGCTTCGGCCTGATCGTCGAACCACAGGCAGGGCGTGAGTTTCTGAATGCGCGACATGAAGGTTCTCCTCCAGGAATGATCAGGCTGGACTTTTAGCGTAGTCAGCCGGTGGTCGTCGGGCGTAACCGTCAATCGACAAGATCAGGGTGTCCATCTATTGGAAGTAGTCATAATGACAATTAATTGGGTCATTTAGACCTGCCTGCACTTGAGTCATATTGACTATATAGGCTGCAAAGCGCTGTTTTGCAGGGCTTTGAAAGCTGGCACGCGACTTGATAGTCGATACGTACAACTGAACCGCTTCAGGAGTACGCCAAAATGTTCGAATTCTTCAGTAACTCGCAGAATGTTCTGCACCTGTCGAGCAAAGGTTCGATCGGCGCGGAGGTCTGAGATGCCATCGATCAAGCACGTACCACTCTGGAGCCTGGGGTTTCGGCCATTTTTCCTCGCCGGCAGCGCCTTCGCCTGTATCGCGCTGGCGGTCTGGGGTTTATGGCTTTACGGACGTCTGCCCGGCTCGCAACCGATGGGCGGGATGCTCGCGTGGCATCGGCATGAAATGCCGTTCGGGTTTGCCACGGCGATCATCGGTGGTTTCCTGCTGACCGCCGTACCCAATTGGACCGGCCGCCCCGGTTTGTCCGGCTGGCCGCTACTGGGATTGCTGCTGGTGTGGCTGGTGGCGCGGTTGGCCTGGCTGATGCCGGTTTCCGCAGCGTGGCTGCTGGCGTTACAAGTGCCTTTTCTGCCGCTGCTGGTAGTCGTTTTAGGACGCGACCTGATCGCCGCACGCAAACGCGAGAACTACCCGATTCTGCTGATGATCAGTGTGCTGGCCGGGTGTCAGCTGCTGACCTTGTGGGGCATGGCTCAAGATGACATCACATTGCAGCGGCGCGGAGTGCTGGCGGCGTTGTGGCTGGTCGCTGCGCTGATGAGCGTGATCGGCGGGCGGGTGATTCCATTCTTCATCCAGCGTGGTTTGAATCGCCCTCAAGGATCAATGGCGCAGCCACTGCAAACCAAAGTGCTGTTGATCGCCAGCCTGTTGGTGGTGTTGATGATCGGCGCGGGGTTCAACGACACGCCGAGGCCTTGGCTGGCGGCGTTGTTTGTGTTGATCAGCGGCTTGCACCTGGTTCGCTTGTGGCGCTGGTATGACGGTGGCATCTGGCGCGTACCGCTGCTGTGGTCGTTGTACCTGGCATATGCCTGGCTGTTGATCGCGGCGCTGGCCATGGCGCTGTGGCAACTCGGCGTGATGCCGCAACAAAGCCTGGCCACGCATTCGCTGGCGGTCGGAGGTGTTGGCGGTTTGGTTCTGGCGATGATCGCACGAGTCAGTCTCGGTCATACCGGACGCCTGCTGCAGCCGGCAAAAGCTGTGGTGCTGGGTTTTGCCTTGGTGTTACTGGCCGGGGTGTGTCGGGTCTTTATCGTGCCTTTCAGCACTCATGGATTGGCAGTTTCGGTGTTGTTCTGGTGCTCCGCGTTTGCACTGTTTTTATTGCGCTATACGCGCATCCTGCTGGGGCCGAGGGTGTAGGTCGGTGATGGTTTGAAACACAGGGCGGCTTTCTTGGAAGTGGCCCTTTTTTGTGACCGGTGGTCGCGCAAATCAAGGCTTCGGGAAAATTGCGCTTAGCTCAATGGATAAACCGAGGCGCGCGTAGGCAGTCGTTGCCACAGTGACGCCATGAAAGGACATCGTGAGTGACTGAGGAGACCGCCGTGCTGACGCTCAATATCAATGGCAAAGACCAATCCCTGGACGTGCCCGGCGACATGCCGTTGTTGTGGGTATTGCGCGATATCGCGCACTTGACCGGTACCAAGTTCGGCTGCGGCATGGCCCAGTGCGGCGCCTGCACGGTGCATGTCGACGGCGCGCCGCTGCGCTCCTGCATCACCCCGGCGGCGGCCGTCGCCAATGGCCAGAAAATCATCACCATCGAGGGTTTGTCGAGCGACGGCACGCATCCGGTGCAGCGCGCCTGGGCCGAGATCGACGTGGTGCAATGCGGTTACTGTCAGTCGGGGCAGATCATGTCGGCGGCAGCTTTATTGGCGAAAATCCCGTCGCCGAGCGACAGCGATATCGATCAGGCGCTGTCGGGCAATATCTGTCGGTGCGGGACCTACCCGCGCATTCGTGCGGCGGTCAAACGTGCTGCGCAAATCGGGGAGGCATGACGATGAACGCGAAGATCGAGACTTCTCGACGGGATTTTTTGAAAAGCAGTGCCGTGCTCGGTGCCGGGCTGGTGGTGGCGTTTGTCATTCCGGGAGCCAATCGCTTTGCACAGGCGGCTTCGACGCCGGACGCGGTGTTCGCCCCCAACGCCTTTTTGCGCATCGCGCCCGATGGCAGCGTGACCATTCTGTTGGGGCACTCCGAAATGGGGCAGGGGATCTGGACCGGCCTGACCATGTTGATCGCCGAAGAACTGGACGCCGACTGGACGAAGATCCGCGTCGAGCATGCGCCGGCATCGGCAGCCGATTATGGTTTGCCAGCCTTTGGCGGCATGCAGATTACCGGCGGCTCGACCTCGACCTGGATGGAGTTCGACCGCTACCGTCAGGCCGGTGCGGCTGCGCGCTTGATGCTGATCGAGGCCGCCGCCAAGCGCTTCAACGTCGCTCCCTCGAAGGTACGAACCGAACCGGGCGTGGTGATCGCCGGCGATCAGCGCGCCACTTACGGTGAGCTGGCCAATGACGCCGGCCAACTGCCGGCGCCCGATCCGGCGTCGATCAAACTCAAGGATGCCAAGGACTGGAAGATCATCGGCAAACCGACCAAGCGCCTGGATACCCCGGAAAAAATCACCGGCCAGGCGAAATTTGGCATGGATGTGCAGTTCGATGGATTGCTGACGGCCATGGTCGCGCGCTCGCCGGTGTTCGGTGGTAGCGTCAAATCCTTCGACGGCGCAGCGGCATTGGCGCTGCCGGGCGTGCATAAAGTCGTGCAGGTGCCGACGGGCATAGCTGTGGTGGCCGATCATTATTGGGCCGCCAAACTCGGCCGCGATGCACTGAAAATCGACTGGGACCTGGGGCCCAACGCCGCTCTGGACAGTGATGTCTTGCTGCAAAACTTCCGCAAACTGGCCGCGATCCCCGGTACCCCGGCCAGCCAGGCGGGCGACATCAGTGCCGCGTTGAGCAAGGCAGTGAAGACGATTGATGTTGAATACAGCGTTCCCTACCTGGCGCATGCGCCGATGGAGCCGCTCAACTGCACGGTGAAAATCACCCCGGACAAATGCGAGATCTGGACCGGCACCCAATTCCAGACGCTGGACCAAATGATCGCGGCGAAAATCACCGGGCTCAAACCCGAGCAGGTCGAGATTCATACCGAATTCCTCGGGGGCGGTTTTGGTCGTCGAGCCAATCCGACCTCGGACTTTGTCAGCGAAGCGGTGCAGGTTGCCAAGGCGGCCGGTGCGCCGGTGAAAACTGTCTGGTCGCGGGAAGATGACATACGCGGTGGTTACTACCGCTCGGCGTTCCTCCATAAAGCGCGCATTGGCCTGGACGCCAAGGGCATGCCCCAGGCCTGGCAGCACGTACTGGTCGGGCAGTCGATCATGGACGGCACCTCATTCGAAGCGACGATGGTCAAGAATGGTGTCGATGCCACCTCGGTCGAAGGCGTGGCCGACAGCCCGTACATCAAGGGCCTGGCCAACCATCTGGTCGATCTGCATTCGCCGAAAACCGGCATCAGCGTGTTGTGGATGCGTTCTGTGGGGCACACGCACACCGCATTTGTCGTCGAGTCACTGATCGATGAACTGGCCACGGCGGCCGGCAAGGACCCGGTGGAATACCGACGGACCTTGCTCAAGGAGCATCCGCGCCATCTGGGCGTGCTGAACCTGGCGGTAGAGAAGGCCAACTGGAAGGCGCCGCTGCCTGCGGGGCACGCGTTGGGTGTGGCGGTGCATGAGTCTTTTGGCAGTTACGTTGCGCAAGTGGCCGAGGTGTCCCAGGACAACCTGAAGATCCGCGTGCACCGCGTGGTCTGTGCGGTCGATTGCGGTGTTGTGGTGAACCCGGCGAGCATCGCCGCGCAGATGGAGTCGGGCATCACCTTTGGCCTGGGGTTCACCTTGCACAGCAAGCTGACCTTCAAGGACGGGAAAGTGGTGCAGTCCAATTACCATGACTTTCAGGTGTTGCGCCTGAATGAAATGCCGGTGGTCGAGGTGCACATCGTCCCCAGCACTGAAAAACCGGGCGGCATCGGCGAGACCGGGGTGCCACCGACCGCGCCGGCGGTGGCCAATGCGGTGTTCGCCCTGACCGGGCAACGCCTGCGTGAACTGCCCTTGCAACTGGCGGGGGTGTGAGATGAGACGGCATCTGTTTCTGGGCGCGCTGCTGTTGCTCGGGGGCGGCAGTTACACCTCGGAGCTGTTTGCTGACGATCAAGCCGCACTGGCGGCGTTTGCCACGGTGCAGAAGGTGTTCCAGAGCCCGCGCTGCCAGAACTGCCATATCCCCGGTGACTCGCCCTTGCAGTTCGACGCCGGGAAGCCGCATGCCATGAATGTGGTTCGCGGTACGGACGGTAAGGGTTCGGCGGGGCTGCCGTGTGCAACCTGTCATGCCGACACCAACCCGCCCGCCAGTTATGGCCCCCACGCGCCACCCGGCGCACCGCATTGGGGCTTGCCTTCAGCTGCGCACAAAATGGCCTGGATCGGCTTGCCGGCCGACCGGCTGTGCCAGATGATTAAGGATCGTTCCAGCAACGGCGACCGTGATTTTGCCGCGCTGATCACCCATGTCAGCGACGACAAACTGGTGCTCTGGGGCTGGAATCCCGGAGGCAACAGGACGCCGGTGCCGGTGCCTCACGATATTTTTGTCACCCAGTTCAAGCTTTGGGCAGAAGCGGGTGGGCCATGTCCGCTGGCGGGGAGCTAGATTTGGCAGTTTTTCGGGTTTTAACCCGCTTGCGGGCCGCTTAATGTTGAAGCCACTTGATGGGCAGCCCATAACAAATGGCTGTCGTTTCTGAATCCACCGATCAGTTGTAATCCAATCGGTAGCAAACCGCCTGCCCGGTTCAGTGGAATGTTCACTTGAGGCAAGCCAAAGGCGCCCCAGAACTTGATGAAGTCGGACGGTCCGGTCGACTCAAGGCCAACCGGCGCGACGATACCGCAACTGGCGCCGAGTATCGCATCGAACGGCTGGCAGTAATGTGCCAACTGTGGTGCGAGCCGGGTCAGGCGCGCTTTGGCTGCGGACTCTTGTTCCCAACTGGTTTGCGCCGCGCGTTCGAACATCGCCAGTATGGAGTCGCTGAGTTGCGCCCGATGGACGTGGAACTCCTTGGCTAGAGAACGCGCGCCTTCGCAATCATTGATCAATACGTGGTCGTCAAATACTCCGGCGAATGACTCGGGCAAATGCACTTCGTGCACTTGATGTCCTGCGCAGCGTAGTTGCTCGATGGCCGCCTCCAACGCCTGTGCCACCTGCGGCTCGACCTGGTTCCAGCGCGAGGTTCGGCATAGACCCAGTCGTAATCGACGGTGATCGCGGCTTTGCACGGTAAAGCCTGGAATCAGTACGCGAGCGGCGCGTTCGAGATCCCGTACGGAGCGGCCATACCAACCGACGGTGTCGAAGCTTTGGGCCAGCGGTTTGACACCCTCGAGAGAAACCAGTCCAAGGGAAGGTTTGAAGGCATAAAGACCGCAATAGGAGGCGGGCTTGAGCAGTGATCCGGCGGTCTGCGTTCCCAGTGCGAGCGCAAAGAAACCGGCGGCCATCCCGGCCGCTGAGCCTGCACTGGAACTGCCTGGCGTGTGTGCAAGATTGTGCGGATTGCGCGTCGGCCCCGTGTGCATATACGCGAACTCAGTGGTGTGGGTTTTACCCATGACCAACGCGCCAGCCTGACGCAGCAATGTGACCACATGGGCGTCTCGCGAAGGTTGATGTCCCGCGTAGATCGGTGAATGGAACTGTGTCGGCTGATCGGCGCTGTCAAAGATATCTTTGATGCCCACTGGCACACCTGCCAGCAGCCCTTGGTGGTTCTCTTGTGTAAGCTTTCCAGCTTGAGCGCGCACACGTTGCGGGTTGAACGCGGCGAATGCCTGTACCTGCGGCTCGTGCTCCTCAATGCGCGTCAAGAAGTGTTCGGCTACCGAGGTGGCAGTCGCCAAGCCACTGCGAATCGTATCGCCGATGCTGGTCGCGTCCAGTTCGTTGAGTGAGCCATCGCTGTCATTGGCGTTCGCCAGCAAGGGCGAGGTGCTGCTCATTTGGCGAACAACTGTTCGATGTCCTTGAACGCCTTGAATTCCAGTGCGTTGCCACACGGGTCGAACAGAAACATCGTCGCCTGTTCGCCTACCAGTCCTTTGAAGCGAATGCCGGGCTCAATCACGAAGCGCGTGTCCAGCGACGTGAGTCGTTCGGCCAGGGATTCCCATTCTCCCATCGACAGCACCACGCCGAAGTGCGGGACCGGCACGTCGTGACCGTCCACGGCATTGGTGTGGGCGGATTCCTGGGTGGCGGTTTTCGGGTGTTCGTGGATGACCAATTGGTGGCCGAAAAAGTTGAAGTCCACCCAGTGCTCGCTGGAGCGTCCTTCCTCCAGACCGAACACTTGGCCATAGAAAAGCCGCGCGGCTGCAAGGTCATACACCGGGATGGCCAGATGAAAAGGGGAGAGACGCATGATGTTCAAGCCTCGATGACAGGAGAGTTGAGCTGATTCTAGTCTTGTGATTTTTGATTAAAAGACGATAATTTTTGCCTCCAGCTCAAATAAAATCGATCAATCGAGGCGCTCATGCTGCGTGAACTGAAAACCTTCATTGCAGTGACTCGCTATGGCACGTTCGCCGCAGCCGGCATGCACATTGGCCTCACGCAATCGGCCGTCAGCGCGCAAATGCGCAACCTGGAGCAGGCGCTGGGTATTCGCCTGTTTGACCGCACCGGGCGTCAGGCCATCCTCAACGCGGCCGGGCAGCGGGCGTTGCCGATGGCCCGGGAAATCCTCGAAACCTTTCAGCGCATGGCCGTCAGTGACGACGTCAGTGAGTTTCGCGGCGAATTGAGAGTTGGCGCTGTAGCGACGGCCCAAACCGGTTTGCTGCCCCAGGCATTGCTGCGTTTGCGGCAGCAGGCACCGCTGCTCGAGCCAAAACTGGTGCCCGGCGTGTCACTCAACCTGTTGAGTCAGGTCGACGCTGGCGAACTTGATCTGGCGATCCTGATCAAGCCACCCTTTGAACTGCCCAAGGAACTGTCGGCCCAGGTGATCCGGCAGGAGCCTTTTGTGTTGATCGTGCCGCCGGACCTTGAAGGCGAGGATCCGTTGCAGATACTCAGCACACATCCACAGGTGCGTTATGACCGCAACTCGTTCGGTGGCCGTCTGGTGACACGCTTTCTGCGCGAACAGCAGATTGAGGTCAACGTCGCGCTGGAGTTGGATGAGCTGGAGGCGATCGTGAAAATGGTCGAGTGCGGGCTGGGGGTGGCGTTGATTCCCCAGGCGGGGCTCTGGCTTGAGTACGGGGCGAAAGTCAGGATCATCTCGCTGGGCGAACTGACGTTCTATCGGGAGATTGTGCTGTTGCGGCGCTACAGCCAGCGCACACAACCGATCCAGCAGTTGTTTGCGCGGTGTCTGACGAATATCGACGGCTGAACACTCATCCCTGTGGGAGCGAGCTTGCTCGCGATGAGGCCGTAACATTCAACATCAATGTCGCCTGTCAGTACGCTATCGCGAGCAAGCTCGCTCCCACAGGGATTCGCGGCGGGTCTGAAGCAATGGGCACAAAAACCCCGCCAATCGGCGGGTTTCTTGTTAACGCGTGAAGATTACTCTTCGATGTTGCCCATGGCGGTGGTGTTGAAGCCGCCGTCCACGTACATGATTTCGCCGCTGATGCCGGACGCCAGGTCCGAGCACAGGAAGGCGCCGGCGTTGCCGACTTCTTCGATGGTGACGTTGCGACGCAGCGGTGTTTGCGCTTCGTTGGCGGCCAGCATCTTACGGAAGTTCTTGATGCCGGAAGCGGCGAGAGTGCGGATCGGGCCAGCCGATACGGCGTTGACGCGGGTGCCTTCCGGGCCCAGGGAGCCAGCCAGGTAACGTACGCCAGCTTCCAGCGAAGCCTTGGCCATGCCCATCACGTTGTAGTTCGGCATGGTGCGCTCGGCGCCCAGGTACGACAGGGTCAGCAGGCTGCCATTGCGGCCTTTCATCATCTCGCGGCCAGCTTTGGCCAGGGCGACGAAGCTGTAGGCGCTGATGTCGTGAGCGATGCGGAAACCTTCACGGGTGGTGGCTTCGGTGAAGTCGCCGTCCAGTTGGTCGCCAGGTGCGAAGCCAACGGAGTGCACGATGCAGTCCAGGCCATCCCATTTTTTGCTCAGTTCTTCGAAAACCTTGGCGATTTCTTCATCGCTGGCCACGTCGCACGGGAAGCACAGCTCAGGGCTCGAGCCCCAGCCTTGTGCGAACTCTTCGACACGCCCCTTGAGTTTGTCGTTCTGATAAGTGAAGGCAAGCTCAGCGCCCTCGCGATGCATGGCGGCAGCGATGCCGGATGCGATGGACAGCTTGCTGGCGACACCGACGATCAGTACGCGCTTACCGGCGAGAAAACCCATGTGTTGCTCCTCTTTCAGGTTATTGCGCAGTGGCTGGTGCCAGGAAAGCGGCCTCCAGCAACTGCTGTGTATAGGGATGTTGCGGTGCGGCAAAGATACCTTGCGCATCACCTTGTTCGACCACTTGGCCGTGCTTGATCACCATCAACTGGTGACTCAGCGCTTTAACCACCGCCAGGTCATGGCTGATGAACAGATACGTCAGGTTGTACTTGCTTTGCAGTGAGCGCAGCAGTTCAACCACTTGGCGTTGCACGGTGCGGTCGAGGGCCGAGGTCGGCTCGTCCAGCAAGATCAACGCCGGTTTCAGCACCAGGGCTCGGGCAATGGCGATTCTCTGCCGTTGTCCGCCGGAAAACTCGTGGGGATAGCGGTGCCGGGTTGCCGGGTCCAGGCCGACTTCCTTGAGTACCGCGATAATCGCCAGTTCCTGTTCGGTCTCTGTACCGATCCGGTGTATCCGCAGGCCTTCGCCGACGATCTGGCTCACGCTCATCCGTGGGCTCAGGCTCCCGAAGGGGTCCTGAAACACCACCTGCATTTCCCGCCGTAACGGCCTTACCTGCTGCTGCGACAGGCAGTCTAACGACTTGCCTTCAAAACGGATCGCGCCTTTGCTGGCAATCAACCGCAAAATCGCCAGACCCAGCGTGGACTTGCCCGAACCGCTCTCGCCGACAATGCCCAGGGTCTGTCCCTGAGGCAGGCTGAAGTTGATTCCGTCCACGGCTTTGACGTAATCGACGGTGTTGCGCAAAAAGCCTTTTTTGATCGGGAACCAGACCTTCAGGTCCTCGACTTGCAGCAAGGGCGGGCCGATGACATTGGTTGCCGGGTTGCCCCGAGGCTCCGCTGCCAGCAGCTCCCGGGTGTAAGGATGCTGCGGCGCGCGGAACAACTCTTCGCACGACGCCTGTTCGACGATGCACCCTTTCTGCATGACACATACGCGATGCGCGACTCTCTGGACCAGGTTCAAATCGTGGCTGATCAGCAGCAGGGCCATGCCCAGGCGGGCCTGCAGTTCCTTGAGCAGCTCGAGGATTTTCAACTGAACAGTCACGTCCAACGCAGTGGTCGGTTCGTCGGCGATCAGCAGTTCCGGTTCGTTGGCCAGGGCCATGGCGATCATCACGCGCTGGCGCTGGCCGCCGGACAATTCATGGGGCAGGGCCCTGAGCCGTTTGCGCGGTTCGGGAATGCCCACCAGTTCCAGCAGCTCCAGGGTGCGCTGGGTCGCGACCTTGCCGGTCAGGCCTTTGTGAATGCCGAGCACCTCGTTGATCTGTTTCTCGATCGAGTGCAACGGGTTCAGCGAGGTCATCGGTTCCTGAAAGATCATCGCAATCCGGTTGCCACGAATGTGCCGGATGGTTTTCTCTTTCAGCGACAGCAGGTCATGCCCGGAGTAGTTGATGGTGCCGGTGGGGTGCCGCGCCAAGGGGTAGGGTAGCAGGCGCAGGATCGAGTGCGCCGTCACCGATTTGCCGGAGCCGCTTTCGCCGACCAGTGCCAGGGTTTCACCGCGCTTGATGTCGAAGCTGACGCCTTCCACCACCCGTTGCACGTGGTCACCGACCACAAACTCGACAGAGAGGTTGCGCACTTCGATCAGATTGTCCTGATTCATTTCACTTCCTCGGGTCGAAGGCATCGCGA
The DNA here is from genome assembly GCF_056397005.1 of Pseudomonas sp. 05N431. Classification (NCBI taxonomy): domain Bacteria; kingdom Pseudomonadati; phylum Pseudomonadota; class Gammaproteobacteria; order Pseudomonadales; family Pseudomonadaceae; genus Pseudomonas; species Pseudomonas sp. 05N431. Next base: position 87,262 of record NZ_JBFTMN010000001.1, on the reverse strand, counting down.
GCGGACTCGCCGATAAACACCAGCAAACTCAACATCAGCGCCAGCACCGCAAAGGCGCTCATGCCCAGCCACGGCGCTTGCAGGTTGGATTTCCCCTGAGCCACCAGTTCACCCAGCGATGCACTGCCTGCCGGCAGGCCGAAGCCGAGGAAGTCCAGTGCGGTCAGGGTGCCGATGGCGCCCGTGAGGATGAATGGCATGAAGGTCATGGTCGAGACCATGGCGTTGGGCAGGATGTGCTGGAACATGATTGCGCCGTTTTGCATCCCCAGCGCGCGGGCGGCGCGTACGTATTCCAGATTACGCCCACGCAGGAATTCGGCGCGGACCACGTCGACCAGGCTCATCCAGGAAAACAGCAGCATGATCCCCAGCAGCCACCAGAAGTTTGGCTGCACGAAACTGGCGAGGATGATCAGCAGGTACAACACCGGCAAGCCCGACCAGATCTCCAGGAAGCGCTGCCCGGCCAAATCGACCCAACCGCCATAGAAACCCTGCAAGGCGCCGGCAATCACGCCGACGATCGAACTGAGAATGGTCAGCGTCAGTGCAAACAGCACCGACACCCGGAAGCCGTAAATCACCCGCGCCAGCACGTCGCGGCCCTGATCGTCGGTGCCCAGCAGATTGTCTGCCGAAGGCGGTGCCGGGGCCGGGACTTTCAGGTCGTAGTTGATGCTTTGGTAGCTGAACGGGATCGGCGCCCACAAGGTCCAGGCGTCCTTGGCCTTGAGCAGTTCGCGAATGTACGGGCTCTTGTAGTTGGCTTCCAGCGGGAATTCGCCGCCGAAGGTGGTTTCCGGGTAACGCTTGAGCGCCGGGAAATACCATTGGCCGTCGTAATGCACTGCCAGCGGCTTGTCGTTGGCGATCAGCTCGGCACCGAGGCTCGCGCCAAACAGGATCAAAAACAGCCACAGCGACCACCAGCCGCGCTTATTGGCCTTGAACCGTTCGAAACGTCGGCGATTGAGAGGGGACAGGTTCATCTCAATGCTCCCGGTGTTCGAAGTCGATCCGTGGATCGACCAGGGTGTAGGTGAGGTCGCCGATCAGTTTCACCACCAGCCCCAACAGGGTGAAGATGAACAGGGTGCCGAACACCACCGGGTAGTCGCGGTTGATCGCTGCTTCAAAACTCATCAGGCCCATGCCATCGAGCGAGAAGATTACTTCCACCAGCAACGAACCGGTGAAGAAAATCCCGATGAAGGCCGAAGGGAAGCCGGCGATCACCAACAGCATGGCGTTGCGGAACACATGGCCATAGAGCACGCGATGGCGGGTCAGGCCCTTGGCCTTGGCGGTGACGACGTACTGTTTGTTGATCTCGTCGAGGAAGCTGTTTTTGGTCAACAGGGTCATGGTCGCGAAGTTACCGATCACCAGTGCTGTCACCGGCAGCGCGATATGCCAGAAGTAATCGCGGACCTTGCCCATCCAGCTCAATTCACTGAAGTTGTTCGAGGTCAGGCCGCGCAGGGGAAACCAGTCCAGGTAGCTGCCGCCGGCAAACACCACGATCAGCAGGATCGCAAACAGGAACGCCGGAATCGCGTAACCGACGATGATCGCCGAACTGGTCCACACGTCGAAGTGGCTGCCGTGCCGGGTGGCCTTGGCGATCCCCAATGGAATCGACACCAGGTACATGATCAGCGTGCTCCAGAGCCCGAGGGAGATCGACACCGGCATCTTTTCCTTGATCAGGTCGATGACCTTGGCGTCACGGAAGAAGCTGTCGCCGAAATCCAGGGTGGCGTAGTTCTTGATCATGATCCACAAGCGTTCCGGCGCCGACTTGTCGAAGCCGTACATGTGCTCGATTTCCTTGACCAGCGCCGGGTCCAGGCCCTGGGCACCGCGATAGCTGGAGCCGGCCACCGACACTTCGGCTCCGCCGCCGGCAATGCGGCTGGTAGCGCCTTCGAAGCCTTCGAGCTTGGCGATCATCTGTTCCACCGGGCCGCCGGGTGCGGCCTGGATGATCACGAAGTTAATCAGCAGAATGCCGAACAGGGTTGGAATGATCAGCAACAGTCGCCGAAAAATATACGCCAGCATCTTATTGCTCCATGCCCGCAGGATCGGCTTGTTCTTTGGTCAGCACTTCGATCGCAGGTTTAGCGTCGGGCTTGACCCACCAGGTGGAGATGCCCACGTCATTGGTCGGTGGGACTTTCGGGTGACCAATGTGATTCCAGTACGCCACGCGCCAGGTCTTGATGTGCCAGTTGGGGATCACGTAATAGCCCCATTGCAACACCCTGTCGAGCGCCCGGGTGTGGGCGACCAGACTTTTGCGCGAGTCGGCGTTGATCAGTTCTTCGACCAGTTGATCGACTACCGGGTCCTTCAGGCCCATGTAGTTGCGGCTGCCGGGTTTGTCGGCGCTTTCGGACTTCCAGAACTCGCGCTGCTCGTTACCCGGTGAGCTGGATTGCGGGAAGCTGCCAACTACCATGTCGAAGTCGCGCGAGCGCACGCGGTTGATGTACTGCGACACATCGACCCGACGAATCACCAGGTCAATCCCCAGGTCACTCATGTTGCGTTTGAACGGCAACAGCACCCGCTCGAACTCGGTCTGCGCCAGTAAAAATTCGATGCTCACCGGTTTGCCGGTGGTGTCGACCATCTTGTCGTCGACGATCCGCCAGCCGGCTTCCTGCAACAGTTGATAGGCCTTGCGCTGTTGGGCGCGGATCATTCCGCTGCCGTCACAGACGGAGTTCTGGAACGCTTCGCTGAAGACCTGATCGGGGATCTTGCCCCGGAACGGATCGAGGATTGCCAGTTGATCCTGATCGGGCAGGCCGGTGGCGGCCATTTCCGAGTTTTCGAAGTAGCTTCGGGTGCGCGCGTAGGCGCCGTTGAATAGCTGCTTGTTGGTCCATTCGAAGTCCAGCAACAGGCTCAGGGCCTGACGCACGCGCACGTCCTGAAACACCGGGCGGCGCAGGTTGAAGACGAAGCCCTGCATGCCGGTGGGGTTGCCGTTGGGGATCTGTTCCTTGATCAGGCGACCCTCGGTGACGGATGGCGTGTTGTAGGCGTTGGCCCAGTTTTTTGCGCTCATCTCCTGCCAGTAATCGAACTGTCCGGCCTTCAGTGCTTCCAGCGCGACGGTGTTGTCGCGGTAGTAATCGATGGTCATGTTGTCGAAGTTGTAAAAGCCCCGATTGACCGGCAGGTCCTTGCCCCAGTAGTCCTTGACCCGCTCATAGCGGATCGAACGCCCGGCCTTGACCTCACTGACCTTGTACGGGCCGCTGCCCAGCGGGATTTCCAGATTGCCTTTGCTGAAGTCGCGGTGTTCCCACCAGTGCTTGGGCAATACCGAGAGCTGTCCAAGGATCAGCGGCAGCTCGCGGTTGCTGGTGTGCTTGAAGGTGAACAGCACCCGCAACGGGTCCTCGGCGATCACGTTGTCGACGTCGCTGTAGTAACCGCGAAAGAGCGGCGAGCCGCTTTTCATCAGGGTCTGGAAGCTGAACACCACGTCTTCGGCACGCACCGGGTGACCATCATGAAAACGCGCTTCGGGGCGCAGGTAGAAGCGCACCCAGCTGTTGTCCGGAGCCTTTTCGATTTTGCCGGCGATCAAGCCATATTCGGTAAACGGCTCATCCAGCCCCTGTTTGGCCAGGGTGTCGTAGATCAGGCCAATGTCATCGGCCGGCACGCCTTTGCTGATGAACGGGTTGAGGCTGTCGAAGCCACCAAAGCCGGCCTGACGGAAGATCCCGCCCTTGGGCGCGTCCGGGTTCACGTAGTCGAAGTGCTTGAAATCGGCCGGGTATTTCGGCGGCTCGTTGTACAGGGTCAAGGCGTGCTGCGGGGCAGCGTGGGCCGTGCAGGCAAGCCCTGCAAAGACCAGACCCAGCAGGGTACGCAAACGCATCATTGGGCTTTCTCCGAAGTCTTCAGCCACCACGCATTCAGCCCCAGGGTGTAGGGCGGCGTGGTGACGAAGGCGAACCGGTTGCGGTACGCCAGGCGATGATAATTGATATACCAGTTGGGGATGCAGTAGTGCTGCCACAGCAGCACCCGGTCCAGCGCTTTGCCGGCCGCCAGTTGCTCGTCACGGGATTTCGCCGCGAGCAGTTGTTCCAGCAAATGATCGACCACCGGGTTCGCAACGCCCGCGTAATTCTTGCTGCCCTTGACCGAGGCCTGGCTCGAGTGGAAGTACTGCCACTGCTCAAGTCCGGGGCTGAGGGTCTGGTCGAGGGTCATCAGGATCATGTCGAAATCGAACTGGTCCAGACGTTGCTTGTATTGGGCACGGTCGACGGTGCGCAGGTGCGCGTCAATGCCGATACTGGCGAGGTTTTCGGCGTAGGGCTGGAGAATGCGCTCCAGGTTCGGATTGACCAGCAGGATCTCGAAACGCAGTGGCTGCCCGGCCGCATTTTGCAGGCGCTGGCCATTGAGCTTCCAGCCAGCCTCGGCGAGCAAACCCAGCGCCCGGCGCAGGGTTTCCCGGGGGATGCCGCGGCCGTCGGTCTGCGGCAGGCTGAAGGGCTCGGTAAACAGCTTGGCGGGGAGCTGATCGCGGTAGGGCGAGAGCATCAGCCATTCGTGGCCGACCGGTAAGCCTGTCGCTGTGAACTCGCTGTTGGGGTAGTAACTCATGGCCCGTTTGTAGGCACCGCTGAACAGGGCGCGGTTGGTCCATTCAAAATCGAACATCATGCCCAGGGCTTCACGCACCTTGTCGTCGGCGAACGTACCGCGCCGGGTGTTCATGAACAGGCCCTGGGTCTGGGTCGGAATCTGGTGGTCGATCTGCGCCTTGATCACCTCGCCACGCCGTACGGCCGGGAAACTGTAGCCATTGGCCCAGTTCTTGGCCTGGTGCTCGATGTAGATGTCGAACTCGCCGGCCTTGAATGCCTCGAATGCCACGTCGCTGTCGCGATAAAACTCGACTTCAACGCGATCATAGTTGTACTTGCCGCGATTGACTGGCAGGTCCTTGCCCCAGTAATCCTTGACCCGCTCGAACACTAGCTGCCGACCCGGCTGAACCTCGGTGATGCGATAGGGACCACTGCCCAACGGCGGTTCGAAGGTGGTGGCCTTGAAGTCGCGGCCTTCCCAGTAGTGCTGCGGCAACACCGGCAACTCGCCCAGGCGCTGGATCAGCAACGGGTTGCCGGCACGCTTGAACACGAAACGGATGCGCTGCGGGTTGAGGATGTCGACCCGCTGCACTTCCTGAAGGTTGGTGCGGTATTGCGGATGACCTTCCTTGAGCAGCAAGCGATAGGAGAACGCGACGTCGTAGGCGGTGATCGGCGTGCCGTCGTGAAAGCGTGCTTGCGGACGCAGGTTGAACACTACCCAGCTGCGGTCTTCGCTGTATTCGACAGACTGGGCGATCAGCCCGTAACTGGAGGCGGGTTCATCGCCGGACGGCGCGTACTGCCCCGTACCGACCATCAACGGTTCGTTCAGCTCGTTGATGCCGTACTGCAGGAAATTCGGGGTCGCGACCGGGCTGGTGCCCTTGAAAGTGTAGGGATTGAGCGTATCGAAGGTGCCAAATGCCATGACCCGCAATGTACCGCCCTTGGGCGCTTGCGGATTGACCCAGTCGAAGTGGGTGAATTTGGCCGGGTACTTGAGTGTGCCGAACTGCGCATAACCATGGCTTTCGCTGATCGTTGCGCTTGCGGGGAAGCTCAAGGCCAGACTGATTAGGAACAGGAGGGGACGCATCAAGGCAGAGATCCGGTCCAGGCGGCTTGGGCTTTGTGGATCGTACAGTAACAGCTTGTATCGACAGGAAAAAGGTAGGCCTCCAAAGCCTAATCTTCGTAGCAGCTGCCCGAAGGCTGCGTTCGGCCGCGAAGCGGTCGTAAAATCACGCAACGCGGTTTTCTAGCAATCCGTGGATGCCGAATTTGCGACGGCTACGCCGCCGAACGCAGCCTTCGGCAGCTGCTACGGATTGCGTACTGGCTTAACAGGCAGGCATTAGCCTCTAAAGCCGTCTTTCAAGACAAAAAAAAGATCGCTGGTTGCGATCTTTTGTTTTTTAACGCGGGGAAGAAACCGTCAGCACCTGCCCGGGTTTGAGGGCCTGGCCAACACGTGGGTTCCAGCGCTTGAGGTGTTGCATCTCAACGTTGAAGCGCTTGGCGACGATGTACAGCGAGTCGCCCTGCTTGACCTTGTATTGGGTCTGCTTCTTGTTGTTGGCCGCAACTACCGTGCTGATGCGTCCACCGCTGCGCTTGCTGGTGTCTCGCATCACCAGGGTCTGGCCAACCTTGAGGTCCTTGCCGTTCAGCTTGTTCCAGTGCTGCAGGTCCTTGACCTCGACCTTGTTCGCCTTGGCGATCTGCGTCAGGTTGTCGCCGCGCTTGACCCGGTAGCTGCGCTTGAGCGTTGCCAGCTCGCGGTCGTCTGCACCTTCGAAAACCGGTTTGAGCGGACGCTGGCTGATCAGCTCTTCGGGTTTCATGGTCGACAGGCTGGCGGTCAGCAACTGCGCCTTGGACGTCGGCACCAGCAAGTGCTGGGGACCGTCGACGGTGGTGCGTTGCTTGAAGGCCGGGTTGAGCTGGAACAGTTCGTCTTCGTCGATGTTGGCCACCGCGGCAACCTTGGACAGGTCCATGCGCTGGTTGATTTCGACGACTTCGAAGTAGGGCTGGTTGGCGATCGGGTTGAGGTTCACGCCATAGGCTTCTGGCGACAACACCACTTGTGACAAGGCCAGCAGCTTGGGCACATACGCCTGGGTTTCCGCCGGCAGCGGCAGGTTCCAGTAGTCGGTTGGCAGGCCGAGCTTTTCGTTACGCTCGATGGCCCGGCTGACCGTGCCTTCACCGGCGTTGTAGGCCGCCAGGGCCAGCAGCCAGTCACCGTTGAACATATCGTGCAAACGGGTCAGGTAGTCCATCGCCGCAATGGTCGACGCAGTAATGTCGCGACGGCCGTCGTAGAAGCGGGTTTGACGCAGGTTGAAGTAACGCCCGGTGGAGGGGATGAACTGCCACAGGCCGACTGCATCGGAGCGCGAGTAGGCCATCGGGTTGTAGGCGCTTTCAATCACCGGCAACAGCGCCAGTTCCAGCGGCATGTTGCGTTCTTCAAGGCGTTCGACGATGTAGTGAATGTACAGGCTGCCACGTTCGCTGGCGCCTTGCAGAAACGATGGATTGCTGGCGAACCACAGGCGCTGTTGCTCGATGCGCGGGTTGACGCCCAGCCCGTCCTGCAACTGGAAGCCCTGGCGCATGCGCTCCCAGACGTCCTGCGCGGCTTGTGGGCTTGGCTTCTCGTTGAGCCAGATAGGTTTTTGTTTGGTCCGGGTGGAAAGCGTATGTGCCACGTCGGTTTGTGGCACATGACTGGTGCTTTGGCAGCCCGCCAGGGTGGCGGACACAGCCACCGCGATGGCTTGAGCCAAGCGGGTCAATGCGTCTGAATTGATGGATTTACGAATAGATGACGACATTGGCTGGAAGTTAGTTCCGGGCAAAAATGTCGGGCGATTCTAGAAAGCGCACGGGGTGCGGTCAACCATTCAGAATTTTTGGACCGATAGTGGCCCTGTCTAGAACGTATCTTTCCAAGCCCGAAGAGCCGCAAAAACCTCACTCGGAGCCCGGTTATCCGGGCCATTCCGTTCGTCTACTTTTTCTTTAACGGATGTTTCGCCAGTACGCAGAAAAGGGTTGGTGAGCTTCTCCAGCGCCAGGGTCGACGGCAGCGACATGCCGCCGGACTCGCGTAATTGGGAGACTTTCTCGAGACGCTCGGCAATGTCCGGGTTATTCGGCTCGACAGCCGCGGCAAAGCGCAGGTTGCTCAGGGTGTACTCGTGGGTGCAGTACACCAGCGTGTCTTCGGGCAGTGCGGCCAGGCGGCTGAGGGAGTGGTGCATTTGTGCCGGCGTGCCTTCGAACAGGCGCCCGCACCCGGCGGCGAACAGGGTGTCGCCACAGAACAGCAGCCCCTGATGGTAGTAAGCGATATGACCCAGTGTGTGGCCCGGCACGGCATACACGTCGAACTCCAGGCCGAGTACGCTGACGCGATCATTATCGTTCAGGGCGATGTCACGTCCGGGGATGTTTTCGCTGGCCGGGCCGTAGACGGTGGCGCCCGTCGCTTTTTTGAGTCGCTCGACGCCGCCGACGTGATCATGATGGTGATGGGTGACCAGAATGTCGCTGAGCTGCCATTCCGGGTGCATGGCCAACCAGGCCTGCACAGGGGCGGCATCACCCGGATCGACCACGGCGCAGCGCTGGCTGCGGTGGTCCTGCAACAACCAGATGTAGTTGTCGGTGAAGGCGGGAAGGGCACTGATCTGTATCATCGCAGGATTCGCCAAGCGGAAAACAATGGTGCATCTTAGAGCTTCTAAGCGAGTTGGAGAATGCAATGACCGATAAAGCGTTCGCTCAGGCTGATCCTGACTGGCTGGCATTGATCAGTGCCGCTCGCGAGTGGCTGTCAGGTCCCATCGGGCAATTTTTGTTGAACGAAGAACGCCGGATGCTCGAAGACGAACTGGGGCGTTTCTTTGGCGGCTACCTGGTGCATTACGGTCCTTCGGCCGAAACGCCTCCGGCGGCAAAACAGGTCCAGCGCAATGTTCGTCTGGGCGCGCCTTTGCCGGGTGTTGAAATTGTCTGCGAAGAACAGGCCTGGCCGATCAGTGAGCACGCCGCCGACGTGGTGGTGATGCAACACGGGCTGGATTTCTGCCTGTCGCCGCATGGCCTGCTGCGTGAAGCCGCCAGCGCGGTGCGTCCCGGCGGGCACCTGTTGATTGTCGGGATCAACCCCTGGAGCAGTTGGGGGCTGCGCCACGTGTTTGCGAGCGACGCCATGCGCAAGGCGCGCTGCATTTCGCCATCGCGGGTCGCCGACTGGCTCAACCTGCTGGGGTTTGCGCTGGAGAAACGCCGCTTCGGGTGCTATCGTCCGCCGCTTGCGTCCCCGGCATGGCAAGCCCGCCTGGCCGGTTGGGAACGCAAGGCCGGTGACTGGCAGCTGTCAGGTGGCGGCTTCTATTTATTGGTGGCGCGCAAGATCGTCGTTGGCTTGCGGCCGGTCCGCCAGGTACGCCGCGAGCCCATGGGCAAGTTGATCCCACTGCCGATGGCCAAGGTCAATCGACGCCACAGCGAGCCGTAATAAACATTTTATTTTCCCGGCCGGGCTTGCCCGGCCTCGGGCGTTGTCGATCATTGATCGGCAAGCCACAGACATTTTCTGGATAGATTGGCATGAGCGATAGCGTAGAACTCTTCACCGACGGCGCCTGCAAGGGCAACCCTGGCCCTGGCGGCTGGGGCGCACTGCTGGTGTGCAAGGGCGTTGAAAAGGAACTCTGGGGCGGTGAAGCCAATACCACCAACAACCGCATGGAGCTGATGGGCGCGATTCGTGGCCTTGAAGAACTCAAGCGTTCCTGCGACGTATTGCTGGTCACCGACTCGCAATACGTGATGAAAGGCATCAACGAATGGATGGCCAACTGGAAGAAGCGCGGCTGGAAAACCGCAGCGAAAGAACCGGTCAAGAACGCTGACTTGTGGAAGCTGCTCGACGAGCAGGTCAATCGCCACAACGTCACCTGGAAGTGGGTACGCGGCCACGTCGGGCATCCCGGCAACGAACGCGCCGACCAGTTGGCCAACCGTGGCGTCGACGACGTCCGGGGCTACAAGCAGGACTGACGGCTCGGATCACCACGAACGCGCAGGGCGATCATTTCGGATCGCGCATACGCAACGCTTCGATCATTTTCAGGCAATGATTCAATCCCGGTGAGACATCGCCGACGCGTCGGCTCAGGATGATCGGCGAGGTGGCATTGGTTTCCAGCACCGGCGTGAAACCAATGTCGTCGCGATGCAGCAACTGCACCGAGGCTGGCACCAGCGTGACGCCGATTCCGGCACCCACCAGGCCAATGGCGGTTTGCAGCTCGTTGGTCCATTGCGCGACCTTGATGCTCACACCGTAGGACTCGAACAGCGCGATCACATGGTCGGCATAGCTGGGACGGGGATTGCCGGGATACAGCACAAACGGTTCATTGGCCAACTCGGTGAGGCTGATGGGCCTGCCCAGCAACGGGTGCCCGGCGGGCAAGGCGGCGACCAGTCGGTCTTCGTTCAATACAGTCTGGATAATCGCCGGATCATCGATGCGGATCCGCCCGAAGCCGACGTCAATACGTCCGGCCTTCAGCGCTTGCACCTGTTGCAGCGTGGTCATTTCCGACAGGCCGAGTTCCAGTTCCAGCGGCTCATTGCTGCGCAGGCGGCGAATCAGTTCCGGCAATACGCCATACAGGGTCGAAGGGGCAAAGCCGATACCGAGCCAGGTCTTTTCGCCCAGGCCGATGCGCCGGGTGTTGTCGCAGACCTTACTCAGTTGCTCGAGCAGGGCACTGGAGTGCTCAAGGAAAAACCGTCCGGCTTCGGTCAGACGCAAGGGCCTGCCGCGCTCCAGTAACACCACACCGAGTTCATCTTCCAGTTGCTGGATCTGCCGGCTCAACGGTGGCTGGGCGATGTGCAGGCGTTCGGCGGCGCGGGTGAAATTCAGGGTTTGACCCAGCACCTGGAAGTAACGCAGATGACGCAGCTCCATGAGCCCTCCACAGTCGATGATGGTGAATACCTTTAAGGTATCGATCCAGACCAATTCTATATTGGAACCCTGAAAAAAGCCGTACGAGAATCCGTCACAGAACTTCAAGAACCTGACGGGTATCGACATGCTTTCTTCTGCCATTGAATCGATCGAGACGATCATCGTCGATCTGCCGACCATCCGCCCGCACAAGCTGGCGATGCACACCATGCAGAATCAGACGCTGGTGATCATCCGCGTACGTTGTGCCGACGGCGTCGAAGGCATCGGCGAATCGACCACCATCGGTGGCCTGGCCTACGGCAATGAAAGCCCGGACAGCATCAAGACCAACATCGACAAGCACTTTGCTCCGCTGCTGCTGGGACAGGATGCTTGCAACATCAACGCGGCAATGTTGCGCCTGGAACGCAGTATTCGCGGCAATACCTTCGCCAAATCCGGCATCGAAACCGCTTTGCTCGATGCTCACGGCAAACGCCTTGGCCTGCCGGTCAGCGAGCTGCTCGGCGGCCGTGTACGCGATTCGCTGCCAGTGGCCTGGACGCTGGCCAGCGGCGATACCGCCAAGGACATCGCTGAGGCCGAGCAGATGCTCGACCTGCGTCGTCATCGGATCTTCAAGTTGAAGATCGGTGCCGGCGAAGTCGATCGCGACCTGGCTCATGTCATTGCGATCAAAAAAGCCTTGGGCGACCGCGCCAGCGTGCGTGTTGACGTCAACCAGGCCTGGGACGAAGCGGTCGCACTGCGAGCCTGCCGGATTCTCGGCGGCAATGGCATCGACTTGATCGAACAGCCGATCTCACGCAACAACCGTGCCGGCATGGTGCGCCTCAACGCGATGAGCCCGGCACCGATCATGGCGGACGAGTCGATCGAGTGCGTGGAAGATGCGTTCAATCTGGCCCGCGAAGGCGCCGCTTCGGTGTTCGCCCTGAAAATCGCCAAGAACGGCGGCCCCCGTGCAGTGCTGCGTACCGCGGCGATTGCCGAAGCCGCCGGCATCGGCCTGTACGGCGGCACCATGCTTGAAGGCGGGATCGGCACGCTGGCCTCGGCCCACGCCTTCCTCACGTTGAACGAGCTGAGTTGGGACACCGAGCTGTTCGGGCCGCTGTTGCTGACCGAAGACATCCTCAGCGAGCCGCCGGTTTACCGCGATTTCCATTTGCATGTTTCGCAGGCGCCCGGCCTTGGCCTGAGCCTGGACGAAGAGCGGTTGGCGTTTTTCCGCCGCGACAAAACCTCCACTGCCATTCATTCCGCCTGAGGAGAACAGCATGTTGTTCCACGTAAAAATGACCGTGAACCTGCCGGTCGACATGGACCCGGAGCGCGCCGCTCGGCTCAAGTCCGACGAAAAGGCCCTGTCCCAGCGCCTGCAGCAACAGGGCAAATGGCGCCATCTGTGGCGCATTGCCGGGCTGTACGCCAATTACAGCGTGTTCGACGTCGACAGCGTGCAGGAACTGCACGACCTGCTGATGCAACTGCCGCTTTACCCTTACATGGCTATCGAAGTGAACGCGATGTGCAGGCATCCTTCCTCTATTCATGAGGATGATCGCTGAGCCGTTGTCTGCCAGTTCTGTACTCTAATAAATACAAGATGAGGATTAATCATGAACGCCAAAATTTCCCACACTGCCAGTGCACAGAAGTTTCTCGAAGACGCCAGTGGCCTGCTCAACGACGCTGGCAACCCGCGTGCCAAAGCGCTGATCTACCGCATCCTGCGTGATACGGTGAACATCATCGAAGACCTCGAAGTGACCCCGGAAGAGTTCTGGAAAGCCGTCAACTACCTGAACGAACTGGGCGCGCGCCAGGAGGCGGGTTTGTTGGTTGCAGGCTTGGGCCTGGAACACTACCTGGACCTGCTGATGGACGCCGAAGACGCGCAGGCTGGTAAAACCGGTGGCACCCCGCGCACCATCGAAGGCCCGCTGTATGTCGCCGGCGCACCGTTGTCTAACGGCGAAGCACGGCTGGACGACGGCGTTGATCCGGGCGTAGTGCTGTTCATGCAGGGCCAGGTCAAGAACACCGATGGCAAGCCGCTGGCCGGCGCCGTGGTGGATGTCTGGCACGCCAATACCGGCGGCACCTATTCGTACTTCGATGGCAGCCAGTCCGAGTTCAACCTGCGTCGACGGATCGTCACCGATGCCGAAGGTCGCTATCGCTTTCGCAGCATCGTGCCGTCGGGCTACGGTTGCCCACCGGACGGTCCGACCCAGCAACTGCTTGATCAACTGGGTCGTCATGGCCAGCGCCCGGCGCACATCCACTTCTTCATCTCGGCGGATGACCATCGCCATCTGACCACCCAGATCAACCTGGACGGTGACAAGTACCTGCACGACGATTTCGCCTACGCCACCCGTGACGAGCTGATCGCCAAAATCACCTTCAGTGACGATCAGCATCGAGCACGTGAGCATGGTGTCAGCGGACGCTTTGCCGAGATCGAATTCGACTTCACCCTGCAGTCGTCGGCGCAACCAGAAGAGCAACACCGTCACGAACGAGTGCGCGCACTGGAAGACTGATCAGCGCGGGCCCAGGCCACGGGATAACAGACCGTTTATCTCGTGGCCTTCCGCTTTGCGGCGACTTGCATAGAATGGCCAGACCCGATTTTCCGGGGTGCGTGCCCGATAGCACCCGCATCGCAGCCGATAATGACAATCAGAGTGAGCGGTTATGCAAGCGCATCTATTGAGTGAGCGCAGCAGGGTCTTTGAACAGGCCGATCCCTATGCGGTGTCGGGCTACGTCAATCAGCATGTGGGCAACCATTGCATCCGCCTAGCCAGAAGCGGCAGCCCTCAGGCCAGTCTCAACCACCGTAAATTCGCCGGCCTCGACCTGTGCCGTATCAGCTATGGCGGCAGCGTGCGGGTGACCTCGCCAGCGCTCGAAACCATCTATCACCTGCAAGTGTTGTTACGCGGAAACTGCCTGTGGCGCGGTCATCGGCAGGAACACTACTTTGCACCCGGTGAGCTGCTGCTGATCAACCCGGACGATCCGGTGGACCTGACGTACTCCGCCGACTGCGAAAAATTTATCGTGAAAATCCCCGCCAGCCTGCTGGAATCGGTGTGCCAGGAACAACGCTGGTTGCACCCGGGGCAGGGCGTGCGGTTTATCGAGAACCGCTACCAGCTGGATGAGCTTGAAGGTTTCGTGAGCCTGCTGGGCATGGTTTGCCAGGAGGCTGAAGCGGCCGAGCGCATGCCACGTGTTCAGGAGCATTACGCGCACATTGTCGTGAGCAAGATGCTCAGCTTGATGAAAACCAATGTCAGGCGCCTCGGTCTCGGTTCGCAGTCAGCGAACTTCGAGTTGATCGCCGACTACATCGAACGCAACCTCAAGCAGGATATCTGCAGTGAAGAGCTGGCACGTCAGGCACAGATGAGCTTGCGTTCGCTGTATGGGTTGTTCGAACGCAATGCGGCCACCACTCCGAAAAACTACATCCGGCAGAAGAAGCTCGAGCGGGTCAACGCTTGCCTGAGCGACCCGACCTGCACCGTGCGCAACGTGACCGAACTGGCCATGGATTACGGCTTCCTGCACCTGGGACGATTCTCCGAAAGCTACCGCAAGCAGTTCGGCGAATTGCCGTCGGACACCCTCAAACGCCGGCATTGACCCCAGACCCTGGCGCACGGTTTGTCAGTTAAGACACGTAACCTGTGGGAGCGAGCTTGCTCGCGATAGCGGTGGATCAGTCGACACTGATGTTGAATGGACTGCCGTCATCGCGAGCAAGCTCGCTCCCACAGGGATTGGTTGTTCCATCGACGATCATTGGCGTCCTTTGCACAAAACGGATAAAGGTCTGCACCCAGCGGATATTGTCCAGTAGCCGCCCGCCCTAGCATGAGCCTGCCTGAATAAAAACAATGGAGGCGGCGGCCATGTCCCTGCGACCCGAATACCTTCACTCCCTGCTTGAAGAAGACAAAGACCAGGGCATCTACCGCTGCAAGCGGGAGATGTTTACCGACCCACGCTTGTTCGATCTCGAGATGCAACACATCTTCGAAGGCAACTGGCTGTACCTCGCCCACGAGAGCCAGATTCCGAACAAGAATGACTTCTACACCACCACCATGGGCCGTCAGTCGATCTTCATTGCGCGCAACAAGGACGGCGAGCTCAACGCGTTCATCAACGCCTGCAGCCACCGTGGCGCGATGCTCTGCCGACACAAGACCGGCAACAAGTCTTCCTACACCTGCCCGTTTCATGGCTGGACCTTCAACAACTCCGGCAAGCTGCTCAAGGTCAAGGACCCGGCGTCGGCCGGCTACCCGGCGAGCTTCAACTGCGAAGGCTCCCACGACCTGACCAAAGTCGCGCGCTTCGAATCCTATCGTGGCTTCCTGTTCGGCAGCCTCAAGGCCGATGTGGTGCCGCTGATCGAGCACCTGGGCGAGTCGGCGAAGATCATCGACATGATCGTCGATCAGTCCGCCGATGGCCTCGAAGTACTGCGTGGTTCATCCAGCTACATCTACGAAGGCAACTGGAAACTCACCGCCGAAAATGGCGCCGACGGCTATCACGTCAGCTCGGTGCACTGGAACTATGCCGCCACCCAGAACCAGCGCAAGCAGCGCGAATGCGGTGACGAGAACCCGACCATGAGCGCCGGTACCTGGGCCAGGCAGGGCGGCGGTTTCTACTCCTTCGACAAGGGCCACATGCTGCTCTGGACCCGTTGGTCGAACCCGGAAGACCGGCCGCTGTACGAGCGCCGCGATGAGCTGGCCAAGGATTTTGGCCAGGCCCGCGCCAACTGGATGATCGAGAACTCGCGCAACCTGTGCCTGTACCCCAACGTGTACCTGATGGATCAGTTCAGTTCACAGATCCGTATCGCCCGACCGATCTCGGTCAACCGCACCGAAATCACCATCTACTGCATCGCCCCCAAAGGCGAAAGCGACGGCGCGCGTTCGAGCCGGATTCGTCAGTACGAAGACTTTTTCAACGTCAGCGGCATGGCGACTCCGGACGACCTCGAGGAATTCCGCTCCTGCCAGACCGGCTACCAGGGCAGCGTCACCACCTGGAACGACATGTCCCGTGGCGCTGAGCACTGGGTTGAAGGTGCCGATGAGGCGGCCAAAGAGATCGACCTGCACCCGTTGCTCAGCGGGGTGCGTACCGAAGACGAAGGCCTGTTTGTGCTGCAACACAAGTACTGGCAGGAAACCATGCTCAAGGCTTTGAGCGAAGAACAGTCGGAATTGATCAAGGTGGAGGCGCTGTCATGAGCATCACTTACGACGCCGTGCGCGATTTTCTCTACCGCGAAGCGCGCTACCTCGATGACAAGGAGTGGGACAACTGGCTGGAGCTGTATGCGGCCGATGCGTCCTTCTGGATGCCATCCTGGGACGACAACGACGAGTTGACCGAGGACCCGCAACGGGAAATCTCGCTGATCTGGTACGGCAACCGCACGGGCCTGGAAGATCGCATCTTCCGGATCAAGACCGAGCGTTCCAGCGCCAGCGTGCCGGACACCCGGACCTCGCACAACATCAGCAACATCGAGCTGCTCGAACAGGTCGACGGTCTGTGCAAGGTGCGCTTCAACTGGCACACCCTGAGTTTTCGCTACAAGACCGTCGACAGCTATTTCGGCAGCAGCTTCTACACCCTCGACATGCGTGGCGACAGCCCGCTGATCAAGGCCAAGAAAGTGATCCTGAAGAACGATTACGTTCGTCAGGTCATCGATGTCTATCACCTGTGAGGCAGCCGTCATGACTCATTCCATCGCACTCAATTTTGAAGACGGCGTCACCCGTTTCGTTGACGCCAACCCTGGCGAAACCGTGGCCGACGCCGCGTATCGCCAGGGCATCAACATCCCGCTGGACTGCCGCGACGGCGCCTGCGGCACCTGCAAATGCTTTGCCGAGGCTGGGCGTTACGATCTCGGCGAGGAATACATCGAAGACGCCCTGAGCAGCGACGAGGCCGAAAAAGGCTTTGTGCTGACCTGCCAGATGCGCGCCCTCAGCGACTGCGTGGTACGGGTGCCGGTGTCCTCGGACGTCTGCCGTACGCAAAAGGCCCACTACAGCGCGGCCATCAGCCAGGTGCGTCAGCTGTCGGACAGCACGATTGCGCTGTCGATCAAGGGCGAAGCCCTGAGCAAACTGGCGTTTCTGCCGGGGCAATACGTCAATCTTGGCATTCCCGGCAGCGAGCAGACCCGCGCCTATTCGTTCAGCTCGTTGCAACGCGATGGCGAAGTCAGCTTCCTGATCCGCAACGTGCCGGGCGGGTTGATGAGCAGCTTTCTCACCGGTATCGCGAAGGCCGGCGACAGCATGAGCCTGGCCGGGCCGTTGGGCAGTTTTTACCTGCGCGACATTCAGCGTCCGTTGCTGCTGCTGGCCGGCGGCACTGGGCTGGCGCCGTTCACCGCCATGCTGGAAAAAATTGCCGAGCAGGGCAGTGAGTATCCCTTGCACTTGATCTATGGCGTGACCAACGATTTTGACCTGGTGGAACTGGACCGGTTGCAAGCCTTGGCTGCGCGGATCCCGAACTTCAGCTTCAGCTGCTGCGTGGCCAACCCGCAAAGCGCGCACCCGCTCAAGGGCTACGTCACTCAGCACATCGAGCCCAAGCACCTGAACGACGGCGATGTCGACGTATACCTCTGCGGCCCGCCGCCGATGGTAGAGGCCGTGAGCCAGTTCATCCGCGAGCAGGGCATCTCGCCGAAAAATTTCTACTACGAAAAATTCGCGGCCAGTGCTGCTTGAAATGCGCAAATCCTGTGGGAGCGAGCTTGCTCGCGATGACGGCAGTACATTCAGCATTAATGTTGACTGACCCACTGCTATCGTCGGAACGCCGCCCGGAGCCAGCTCGCTCCCACAAGGATTGCTGTGCTCTTACGCAAACTTGAGGGGTTGAAATGAACAGATTCCATGAAAAAGTCGCGCTGATTACCGGTGCGGCCCAAGGAATTGGTCGTCGCGTTGCCGAGCGGATGGCCGCCGAAGGTGCGCGGCTGATTCTGGTCGACCGTTCCGAGCTGGTGTTTGAGCTGCAAGAACAGCTGGGACAAACCACTGAAGTGCTGACCCTCACCGCCGACCTTGAACAGTACGCCGAGTGTCACCATGTGATGACTGCAGCCATCGAGCGATTCGGTCGTCTGGATATATTGGTCAACAATGTCGGCGGCACCATCTGGGCCAAGCCTTTCGAGCATTACGAAGAGCAACAGGTCGAAGCGGAAGTCCGCCGTTCGCTGTTTCCGACGCTGTGGTGCTGTCACGCCGCGTTGCCGTTCATGCTGGAGCAGGGCAGCGGCGCCATCGTCAACGTGTCATCGGTTGCCACGCGCGGGGTCAATCGCGTGCCTTATGGCGCGGCCAAGGGCGGGGTCAATGCGCTCACCGCGTGCCTGGCGTTCGAAACCGCTGAGCGAGGTGTGCGGGTCAACGCCACCGCGCCGGGCGGCACCGAAGCGCCACCACGGCGGATTCCGCGCAACAGCGCTGAGCAAAGCCCGCAGGAGAAGGTCTGGTATCAGCAGATTGTCGACCAAACGGTCGACAGCAGCCTGATGAAACGCTACGGCACGATTGACGAGCAGGTCGGGGCGATCCTGTTTCTGGCCTCTGACGATGCGGCCTATATCACCGGGTTGGTGATGCCGGTCGGCGGCGGCGATCAGGGCTGAGGTATCCCTTGTGGGAGCGAGCTTGCTCGCGATGACGGAATCACATCCAACATCATTGTTGACTGACCCTGCGCTTTCGCGAGCAGGCTCGCTCCCACAGGGTTGAGCTGAGCCCTTTCAAGCTCTGTGTTAACATCGCGCCCTTATGTAAACGCGATACAGAAGGGGTGAACAACGATGGCTCAGAGGATGGTGGTGCTCGACACCGAAACCACCGGCATGCCGGTGACCGACGGCCACCGGATTATCGAGATCGGTTGCGTCGAGTTGATCGGTCGACGCCTGACGGGCCGGCATTTCCACGTTTATTTGCAACCGGACCGGGAAAGTGACGAGGGCGCGATTGGCGTCCACGGCATTACCAACGAGTTCCTGGTGGGCAAGCCGCGTTTCGCTGAAGTGGCCGATGAGTTCTTCGAATTCATCAAGGGCGCGCAGCTGATCATCCATAACGCGGCGTTCGACGTTGGCTTCATCAACAACGAATTCGCGCTGATGGGCCAGCAGGATCGGGCGGATATCACCCAGCATTGCTCGATCCTCGATACCCTGATGATGGCGCGTGAGCGTCACCCCGGCCAGCGCAACAGCCTTGATGCCTTGTGCAAACGCTATGGCGTCGACAACTCCGGCCGTGAGCTGCACGGCGCCTTGCTCGACTCCGAGATTCTCGCTGACGTTTACCTGACCATGACCGGCGGCCAGACCAGTCTGTCGCTGGCTGGTAACGCGTCTGATGGTAATGGTTCGGGCGAGGGTTCGGGCAATCAGGCGAGCGAGATCCGTCGTCTGCCAGCCGATCGCACGCCGGCGCGGATCATCCGTGCCAGTGAAGCGGAGCTGGCCGAGCACGCCTCACGCCTTGAAGTGATCGCCAAGTCTGCCGGTGCCCCGGCGCTCTGGACCCAACTGGCCGAGGCCGAAGCACAAGCTTAGGTTGCAGCACATGCCCTGTAGCAGCTGCCGAACCTGTGAGGCTGCGTTCGGCTGCGGAGCAGTCGCAATAGGTAAACGAGTTCCTTCAGAAAAACAGCACATTGCTTGTTTGCGAGGACTTCGTCCTCGAACGCAGCCTCACAGGTTCGGCAGCTGCTACGGTACGGATCGCGGTGCTGGGTAATGCTCGCTCGCCACACGGGCCGCAACCCTCTACCCTGAGTGTATTGGCAGACCACGGTCTGCTGCCTCAGGACGCCGAGCCCCATGTATAAAGACTTGAAGTTCCCGGTCCTAATTGTCCACCGCGACATCAAGGCCGACACAGTCGCCGGTGATCGCGTGCGTGGCATCGCCACGGAGCTTGCACAGGAAGGTTTCAGTGTCCTTTCGGCGGTGGATTACGCCGAAGGGCGGTTGGTTGCTTCGACTCACCACGGCCTCGCGTGCATGTTGATTGCCGCCGAAGGCGCCGGGGAGAATATCCACCTTTTACAGAACATGGCCGAATTGATTCGTGTGGCCCGCGCCCGTGCGCCGAATTTGCCGATCTTCGCCCTGGGCGAGCAGGTCACTCTGGAGAACGCCCCGGCCGATGCCATGAGCGAGCTGAACCAGTTGCGCGGCATTCTTTATTTGTTCGAAGACACCGTGCCGTTTCTGGCGCGCCAGGTCGCCCGGGCGGCGCGCAGCTACCTCGATGGCTTGCTGCCACCGTTTTTCAAGGCCTTGGTGCAACACACCGCCGACTCCAACTACTCCTGGCACACCCCAGGGCATGGCGGGGGCGTGGCTTATCACAAAAGTCCGGTAGGCCAGGCGTTTCACCAGTTTTTTGGCGAGAACACCCTGCGTTCGGACCTGTCGGTCTCGGTGCCGGAGCTCGGCTCGTTGCTGGACCACACCGGACCACTGGCGGAAGCTGAAGCCCGTGCGGCGCGTAATTTCGGCGCCGATCACACGTTTTTCGTGATCAACGGCACCTCGACGGCCAACAAGATTGTCTGGCAAGCCATGGTTGCGCGTGACGACCTGGTGCTGGTGGACCGTAACTGCCACAAATCGGTGTTGCACTCGATCATCATGACCGGGGCGAT
Source organism: Pseudomonas sp. 05N431 (assembly GCF_056397005.1). Classification (NCBI taxonomy): domain Bacteria; kingdom Pseudomonadati; phylum Pseudomonadota; class Gammaproteobacteria; order Pseudomonadales; family Pseudomonadaceae; genus Pseudomonas; species Pseudomonas sp. 05N431. The sequence goes on along the minus strand of NZ_JBFTMN010000001.1, from coordinate 66,850 downwards.
CCCGTTGTACCTGTGTCCGGAGCGCAATGAACTGGGGATCATCGGGCCGATTCCACTGAGCGAATTCAGCCGCGAATCAATCAAGGCCAAGATCGACGCGAGCCCGCTGACCAAGGGCCGAGAGCCCAAGGTTAAATTGGCGGTGGTGACCAATTCGACGTACGACGGGCTCTGCTACAACGCCGAACTGATCAAGCAAACGTTGGGCAACAGCGCCGAAGTGTTGCACTTCGACGAAGCCTGGTACGCCTATGCGGCGTTTCACGAGTTCTTTGCCGGGCGCTATGGCATGGGCACCTCGCGCACTGATGACAGCCCGCTGGTGTTCACCACCCATTCCACCCATAAACTGCTGGCGGCCTTCAGCCAGGCGTCGATGATTCACGTGCAGGATGGCGGCGCTCGGCAACTGGACCGTGACCGCTTCAATGAAGCGTTCATGATGCACATCTCCACCTCGCCGCAATACAGCATCATCGCCTCGCTGGACGTGGCGTCGGCGATGATGGAAGGCCCGGCCGGCCGGTCGCTGTTGCAGGAAATGTTCGATGAAGCCCTGAGTTTTCGCCGGGCGCTGGCCAACCTGCGCCAGCACATCGCCACCGACGACTGGTGGTTCTCGATCTGGCAGCCACCGCTGGTGGAGGGGGTAGACAAGGTAACCACCGCTGACTGGCTGTTGCAGCCCGAAGCCGATTGGCACGGCTTTGGCGACATCGCCGAAGATTACGTGCTGCTGGACCCGATCAAAGTGACGCTGGTGATGCCGGGGCTGACGGCCGGTGGCGCGCTGAGCGAGCGGGGGATTCCTGCGGCAGTGGTCAGCAAGTTCCTCTGGGAACGCGGGTTGGTGGTGGAGAAAACCGGCCTGTATTCATTCCTGGTGCTGTTTTCCATGGGCATTACCAAGGGTAAATGGAGCACTTTGCTCACCGAGTTGCTTGAATTCAAACGCAGCTACGACGCCAATGTCAGCCTGGCGGTGTGCCTGCCGTGTGTCGCGCAACGAGACGTGGCGCGTTATCAGGGCATGGGGCTGCGCGACCTGTGTGATCAATTGCATGCCTGCTACCGCAGCAACGCCACCGCCAAGCACCTCAAACGGATGTACACGGTGCTTCCGGAAATCGTCATGAAACCGGCCGACGCCTACGATCAATTGGTCCGTGGCGAGGTCGAGGCGGTGTCAATCGACAATTTGCAGGGGCGAATCGCTGCGGTCATGCTGGTGCCATATCCGCCGGGGATTCCGCTGATCATGCCCGGCGAACGCTTTACTGAGTCGACGCGCTCGATCATCGATTACCTGACGTTTGCCCGCTCGTTCAACAGCAGCTTTCCGGGCTTTGTCGCTGATGTGCACGGCCTGCAGCATGAAGACGAGGGTAATGGGCGGTCTTACACCGTCGATTGCATAAAGACTTGAGGACTTTTCCAAGTATGCAGCCGGTCATCAACCCCAAGTATCCGGGTTTGGCGGTACGTGTCGCCGATCAGGGATTCGCGGCGTATATCTGGGGCAGTGACTTCAGTTTTGAAGTCCGGGCCTATGCGGCCGCAGAGATCAATAAGCCAGTGGATCAGTGGCGGCTGGAAACCATCACGCCCTACCGCAAATGTTATGGCATTGACCCGGAGGAGTTCGCCAGTTACCGGGACGCGGTCGACAGTGCGATTTTCATGGCGTTTCTCGACGATCACCCGGTGGGGCACATCGTGATCAGCACCAACTGGAACGGTTTTGCCCATATCGATGAGCTGGCAGTGCATGCCCCGGCGCGTCGTCACGGGGTGGCCAAGGCGTTGCTGGATGTCGCGCAGTTCTGGAGTCGCAAGAAGAAACTGCCGGGCATCATGCTGGAAACCCAGAATAACAACCTGGGTGCCTGTCGGCTGTACGAGCGTTGCGGTTATGTGCTCGGCGGCATCGATCACCTGCGTTATCGCGGCATTGACCCACAAACTGCCGAGGTCGCGTTGTTCTGGTATCGGTTGTTCGATAATCCGTTGGACAGTCCGATCAGCCCGCCAGCATCGCCTCGGCTTGTTCCTTGATGATCTCCAGTAACGCCTGGGCCGCAGGCGCTATCGCGGCATTGTTCAGGGTCAAGGCGTAAAGGCTGATCGGAACGGCCGGCGAGACAGGGCAAACGTCCAGTCCGCCGGCCTTGGCGCCGATCGCGGTAAACGGATCGACAACGGCCAGGCCTTCGCCGGCCTCGACCATGCTGCGCATCATCTGATGGGTCTGAACCCGGGTTTGCACCACCGGTGCAGGGCGCAAGGCCTGCAGTTTGCTCTCGAACATCACGCTGAGCGGGTCGTGGCCTTCGAGCCCGACCATCGACTGGCCGGCCAGGTCCTGCACGGAAATGTATTTTTGCTTGGGTTGCAGCCAGCCATGAGGCGCCAGGAGCTGGAGTTTGCCTTGGGCAATGATCTGACACTGAATGTCAGGGTGGTCGGGATCGTGCAGGCTCAAGCCAAGATCGCTTTCACGCAGCAGCAGGCTTCTGACGATGTCACGCGTGGGTTGGCTGAGCAGGGAGCAGGGCGCATCCGGGAAGCGTCGACGCAGGGTGGCAATGCCCTGTGGCAACAACTGCTGCGCCAAGGGGGGCGTGCAAATGATCCGCAACGGCGGCGCCAGGTACTGTTTGAGGCTGTTGGCCAGCCGCTGTACCGGTTCGAGCGCTTCATAGACGTGGGCAATCTCGACCTGCAACTCCCGCGCCTCACGGGTAGCCTGCAAACGCCCGCGTACGCTGGCAAACAGCATGAAGCCGAGCTGTTCCTCGGCTTCGCGCAAAATCCCCTCGACCCCGGCCACCGGCAATTGCAGCATCTCGGCAGCGGTGCCCAGGTGACCGGTTTGCAGGAGCGCCTGGATCACTTCGATATGGCGTAAACGCATGCGTGAAGTCCATGTTCAGCAGGTGAGGGAGTCAGTGTCTGAATCCTAACTCAAGTCCGTGCCTATGACTTCAGCTCATAACGGAGGCTTATGAGGCGACGTTTGGTTCAGGCTCGCGGATGATGGTAACGCCCGATTGAACCAAGACAAATTCGTTGTCATCAAGTTTGTTAATGCGATCGCCAATCGCCAGCTTATAGGTGGTGACAGGCGCAAGGCCGGCGATACCGTCCTGCGAGGGGGTGGATTCCTGGAACTCATGCACCGAATAAACACGGCCTTCCGCGTCTCTTGCATGGAATTGTCCGACGAGTACTGCTGCCATCTGCTTAGAACCTCTGGAGATAAGTCACTCAATTTGCGGTTCTGTAGACCGTCGATAAGCTTGGTAAGTTTTCCTACAGGAAAAAAATAGTATTTAACTGCTATTCCGCGACACGGGACACGTTCAAGTCCTGCCGAATCATCTATAACTACAGGCTCCTTTAGCCAGATAGTCGGGAATCCCCAATGAGCAAGGTCTATACGATTGCTGTCCTGGTTGGCAGCTTGAGAAAACAGTCGATCAACCGCAAAGTCGCGTTGGCGCTGGCTGAACTGGCTCCGGCAAACCTCAGGCTGAACATCGTCGAGATTGGCGACCTGCCGCTCTACAACGAAGACATCGACGTAACCCCGCCGGCAGCCTACAGCACTTTCCGTAATCAGGTGAGCTCATCCGACGCGGTGCTGTTTGTGACGCCGGAATATAACCGCTCGGTGCCTGCTCCCCTGAAGAACGCCATCGATGTCGGTTCCCGGCCTTATGGCAAGAGTGCCTGGGGTGGTAAGCCGGGGGCGGTGATCAGCGCTTCGCCCGGCGCTATCGGTGGTTTCGGTGCTAACCACCATTTGCGTCAATCCATGGTGTTCCTCAATGTACCTTGCATGCAGCAACCGGAAGCCTACCTGAGCAACGCCGGTAAGGCGTTCGACGAGTCGGGCAAGGTGTCCGAGTCGGTCCGGCCATTTTTGCAGAGTTTCATCAATGCCTATGCCGAGTGGGTCGAACAATTTAAAAAGGATTGATCGACTCGGGCCAGTGCTTACGCTCAGGAAGCGCTGGCCCGTCAGCGGTTGATCGAACCATTGAATATTGGACAGCCACCCGACAAGGAGTCTGAAAATGCAAAGCCCGGACACGGTCACACGGCTGATCACCCGTAAAAACGCCATCGACCAGAGTCGTGTCGAGCGTGAGCAACGCAGCCTGATTCCTGCTACTGGTGACGTGATCCTGAAGATTGATCGCTGCGCGCTGACCACCAATAACGTCACCTACGCAGCCTATGGCGACTCGATGCATTACTGGGAGTTTTTCCCGACGGGACAGGCACAATGGGGCCACATCCCGGCCTGGGGTTTTGCCGATGTGCTTGCCACTACAGTTGAAGGCATTGCGGTCGGGGAGCGCTTTTACGGGTACTTTCCACTGGCCAGCCATCTCTGGATGCATCCAGAGCGGGTGACCGAACGAGGTTTTTATGACGCCGCCCCGCACCGTCAAACACTCAACTCGGTTTACAACCAGTACACCCGTTGCAGCTGGGATCGGTACTACAGCCCTGCGAATGAAAACCTGCAAATGCTGCTGAATCCGCTGTTTTTGACGTCATTGATGTTGGCGGACTTCCTACAGGACAATCAACTCTTCGGTGCGACGCGCGTGGTGTTCTCCAGCGCTTCGAGCAAAACCGCTTTCGGCACGGCTATTTGCCTGGAGGACCAGGCGGGTCTCGAACGCGTAGCGCTGACATCGGCCGGGAACAAGGCGTTTGTTGAACATCTTGGGTGTTACGAACGCACGCTCGGGTACGCCGAGTTGGCGTCGCTGCCCGCTGACCGTCCGACCGTGTACGTGGATTTCTCCGGTAATCTGGAGCTGCGCGATCAGGTACATCAGCATTACGACGAGCAATTGATGTACAGCTGCTTTGTAGGTTCGACCCAGAGCTCTGAAGAGGCGCAACTGAGTGCTATCACAGGGCCGCAGCCGGCGTTTTTCTTTGCACCCATCCAGATTCGCAAACGCAACGCCGACTGGGGAGCGCAGCGGCTTGTCGAGTACATCGGTGAGGGCGGGCAGAAGTTTCATCGGCGAGTGACGGCACCGGCCAATCCATTGCTCAGGGTGGTGGAGAGTGATGGGCTTGAAGCGGCGCAAACGGTGATTTCGCAGCTGTTTCACGGGGAGATCGCGCCAATCGAGGGGCATGTGATCCGTTTGTAATACCTGAATCGCACAAAATTCCGTAGCAGCTGGCGCAGCCTGCGCTCGGCCGCGTAGCGGTCGCAAATCCTGAATTCGCGATTAACCTGACGCACTGCGGTGTTTGATTTTACGACTGCTTCGCAGCCGAGCGCAGGCTACGCCAGCTGCTACAGTTGCGCGCAATGCGGTTTATTCGCTTTACCCTATATTCGAAATTCCATATATTCGCGCTTCGTTTGTTCAGGCGCTTGCATTTCCATGTCCGATTCCAGCAATCCCGTCGATGTGTTCAAGGCATTGGCCGACGAGACCCGCAGTCGTATCGCTTTGCTCATCGCCAAAGAGGGTGAGCTGTGCGTGTGCGAGCTGACGGCGGCGCTGGACCTGAGCCAGCCAAAAATCTCCCGTCACCTGGCGCAATTGCGCAGTCATGGTTTGCTGGCGGACCGTCGTCAGGGGCAATGGGTTTTTTATCGCCTGCATCCGCAATTATCTACGTGGGTCGTGACGTTGTTGCACGGCGCGCTGGCAGCCAACGGTGCATGGCTTGGCGCTGACGTAGCGCGTCTACGGGCGATGGATGACCGCCCGGTCCGTTGCTGCTGATTTCCCCCCTCCATCTTCTTCAAGGCTGTTTCGCATGCTCGTAGCGTCGTTGATTTTCCTCCAGACCATTACCCTGGTGATCTGGCAACCCAAAGGTCTCGGCGTCGGCTGGAGTGCGGTGCTGGGGGCCGTGTTGGCGCTGCTCTGCGGGGTGGTGCAGGTCAGCGACATTCCGCTGGTATGGGACATCATCTGGAACGCCACCGGAACGTTTGTGGCGCTGATCATCATCAGCCTGTTGCTGGATGAAGCGGGTTTCTTTGCCTGGGCAGCGTTGCATGTGGCTCGCTGGGGGCGCGGTAACGGGCGCAAGCTATTCGCTTACATGATTTTGCTCGGGGCGCTGGTATCGGCCTTGTTTGCCAATGATGGCGCGGCGTTGATCCTCACGCCCATCGTGATTTCGATGCTGCTGGCCTTGCGGTTTTCTCCGGCGGCGACGCTGGCGTTCGTGATGGGCGCCGGGTTTATCGCCGATACCGCGAGCCTGCCGCTGGTGGTGTCGAACCTGGTGAACATCGTCTCCGCAGACTTCTTCCACATCGGGTTCAACCGTTATGCAGCGGTCATGGTGCCGGTCAACCTGGTGGCCGTTGCGGCGACGCTGGCGGTGTTGCTGTGGTTCTTCCGACGGGAGGTTCCTGCCGATTACGACCTTGAACAACTGGAAGACCCGAAGACTGCGATTCACGACAAGGCAACCTTCGTTGCCGGTTGGTGTGTGCTGGTGATTTTGCTGCTGGGCTGTTTTGCCCTGGAGCCGTTGGGGATCCCCATCAGCGCGATCTCGGCGGTGTGCGCGGCATTGCTGCTGGCCATTGCCGCCCGTGGGCACAGGATTTCCACGCGCAAGGTGATGAAAGAGGCCCCGTGGCACATCGTGATTTTCTCCCTGGGCATGTACCTGGTGGTTTACGGCTTGCGGAATGCCGGGTTGACCACGTACCTGGCCGGTTGGCTGGACGTGTTCGCGGACTACGGCGTGTGGGGCGCCGCCATGGGCACCGGGCTGCTGACCGCGCTGTTGTCGTCGATGATGAACAACCTGCCGACGGTGTTGATCGGGGCGTTATCGATCGATGCCAGCCAGGCCACCGGGGCGGTGAAAGAGGCAATGATCTACGCCAACGTGATCGGCAGCGACCTGGGGCCGAAAATCACCCCGATCGGTAGCCTCGCGACCTTGCTTTGGTTGCACGTGCTGGCGCGCAAGAATATTCAGATCGGCTGGGGGTATTACTTCAAGGTCGGGATCGTGCTGACAGTGCCGGTGTTGCTGGTGACCCTGGCGGCGTTGGCCTTGCGCCTGTCCGTCTAGACCGTGTCGGCCCTATCGCGAGCAAGCTCGCTCCCACATTTGGAACGCGTACCCCTGTGGGAGCGAGCTTGCTCGCGATGAGGCCGGTTCAGCCGCCACAAGGCTCAACCCTGGCCCGGTACGTTCGGCCACAAATCCGCCACCAGAAACAACCGCTCGGCTTCTTCCCAGTCACCGTCGTTGTTTTCTGTCAGGCGTACCAGCAACTGCGCAGGTGCCTGAGGGTCGAGCCCGTTCAGCCAGGCTTCCAGCTGGGCGCGGTCCCAAGTGTGCTCGGCAGGATAATGGGCGGGCGCGAGCCAGGCGTGCCGTGGCAAGGGTTGCCAGCGACCCGGCGGGCTCTGGGCGACAAAGTGCGCCCAGTCTCGCTGATGCAGCCAGCGTCCTTTGAGGTGTTGCGGATGGGCGCAGTCGGGTGACTGGGTTTTGCCGGGCCATGGGTACAGCAGATAACCGCCCAGCCATAGGTGTGCGCTGAACCGCAGGATATCCAGCGCGGCCAACGCATCGCGGCTTTCGGAGCGCGCGGAGATTGGCAGTTGATGGTGAGTCAGGTGCGCCAGCTTGCGGTCCAGTCGGTCATGGCAGCCCGGGCCAAGCCATTGGGCAGTGTCGTGGCCTTCGCCGTTCTGGGGGCCCAGATACAACTTGATCGCCAGTTCCAGGTGATGCACGCCATCGCGGTCACGCAGCAGCATGTCCAGCTCGCCCAGCGTGTGGCCGTCGCGGCGGATCGGCAGGTTGGCGGCAATCAGCTCGACCCCTGGCGCGTGCTGCACGGCAAACTGCCAGAGGCGTTCGTAATACAGCCCCAGGCGACGAGTCGGGCCGAGCGCCAGCCAACGCTGCAGCTCACGGCTGTCCTGATCGAGCTGAAGCAGCCAGTGTTCCAGTCGTTCGGGGGCGTGTACCCAATCGCTGCCGGCCAGTGGATGGCGTTGGGGCCAGGGGGTTTCGCTGAGCATCGGTGGCGCGAGGATGACCCAGGCCAGGTCGCGCACTTCGGGATGGCGCAACTGGCGGGGAAGGGTGAGCAAGCCAGGAAATAAGGTCATCTTGCGAGCATAGCGCTTTGGCTCGCGGCTGAAAGGATTTTGTCTATGGCCCGCTTTCGCCCATAATCGTGTTTTTCGCCGTCGCAGACCAAGCGTCAACCTATCCTGACTAGGAGCCCCATGGAGCAATTTCGCAATATCGGCATCATCGGTCGCCTGGGCAGTTCACAGGTGCTGGATACCGTTCGCCGACTGAAAAGATTCCTGCTTGACCGGCACTTGCATGTGATTCTCGAGGACACCATTGCCGAAGTCCTGCCCGGCCATGGCCTGCAAACCTCATCGCGCAAGATGCTCGGCGAAGTCTGTGACATGGTGATTGTGGTGGGCGGTGACGGCAGCCTGCTGGGCGCCGCTCGGGCATTGGCACGGCACAACATTCCGGTGCTGGGGATCAACCGTGGCAACCTGGGCTTTCTGACCGACATCCGCCCGGATGAACTGGAAGTCAAGGTCGCCGAAGTGCTCGACGGGCACTATCTGGTCGAAAACCGCTTCCTGTTGCAGGCCGAAGTTCGCCGCCACGCCGAGGCCATCGGCCAGGGCGATGCACTGAACGACGTGGTGCTGCACCCCGGCAAGTCGACGCGGATGATCGAGTTCGAGTTGTACATCGACGGCCAGTTCGTCTGCAGCCAAAAGGCCGACGGCCTGATCGTCGCGACACCCACCGGTTCCACGGCCTATGCGCTCTCGGCGGGTGGCCCGATCATGCATCCCAAGCTCGATGCCATTGTGATTGTGCCGATGTACCCCCATACCTTGTCAGGAAGGCCGATTGTGGTCGATGGCAACAGCGAGCTGAAAATCGTCGTGTCGAAGGATATGCAGATTTACCCGCAAGTCTCCTGTGACGGGCAGAACCACTTCACCTGCGCCCCCGGTGACACCATCACCGTGAGCAAGAAAGCGCAGAAACTGCGGCTGATTCATCCGCTGGACCACAACTACTACGAAGTCTGCCGGACCAAGCTTGGCTGGGGCAGCCGGTTGGGTGGTGGAGGCGACTGATGCTCGATCCCGCGCGTAGCTACGACCTGATCGGTGACGTGCACGGTTGCGCTCATACCCTTGAGCATTTGCTGGGCCGACTCGGGTATCACAAGCAAGCCGGCGTCTGGCGCCATCCGTCACGCATGGCCGTGTTTCTCGGTGACGTCATCGACCGCGGCCCGCGGATTCGCGAAGCGCTGCACATCGTTCACGACATGGTCGAGGCCGGTCAGGCGCTGTGCATCATGGGCAACCATGAATTCAACGCGCTCGGCTGGAGCACGCCGGCCCCGCCTGGCAGTGGTAAACAGTATGTGCGTGAACACACGCCTCGGCATGCGCGCCTGCTCGAAGAAACCCTGACTCAATTTGCCGATCACCCGGCGGACTGGCACGACTTTCTTGCCTGGTTCTACGAGATGCCGCTGTTCGTCGACGCCGGACGCTTCCGGGTCGTCCACGCGTGCTGGGACGGTGGCCTGATCGACGTGCTACGTGCGCAGTATTCCGATGGCTGCATCGACGAACACTTCGTCCAGGCGGCGGCGGTTTCCGGCAGTTTCGCCTGCATGGCCTTCGACCGCTTGCTGCGCGGCACCGACATGCGCCTGCCGCACGGCTTGACCATGACCAGCGGCGACGGTCTGACGCGTTCGTTCTTCCGCACCAAATTCTGGGAAGACAACCCACAAACCTACGGCGACATTGTGTTCCAGCCAGATGCCTTGCCCGAGTCCGTGGCTCGCACGCCGCTGTCGCCGGTAGAAAAAGATAACCTGTTGCGCTACGGCATCGACGAACCGCTGTTGTTTGTCGGGCACTACTGGCGCAGCGGCAAACCGGCGCCGATCCGCCCGAACCTGGCCTGCCTGGATTACAGCGCGGTGTTGTACGGCAAGCTGGTTGCCTATCGGCTGGATCAGGAAACCCGTCTCGATCCACACAAGTTTGTCTGGGTCGATGTTGAACGGCCAGAGGTATTGCGATGAGTGTTGTGGCTGTTTTACGTCTGCCGCTGGCGGTGGACCTGAGTGGTTTCGTCAAACTGCTGCAACGCATGCACGTGCCGCATCGGGTCAGCGAAGAAGCCGGTGAACAGGTGCTGTGGGTGCCGGACGCGATCAGCGAAGACGTGCGCTCGCTGTACGAACGGTTTCCTGCGGGCGATCCCGAGCATCAACTGGATATCCCGGCTGCACAAGCGAATATCCAGCGTCCAGGATTCGTCGAGCAACTGCGCAACAGCCCGGTAACGGCGCTGATTCTGCTGCTGAGCATGATCGTCGGCGCTGTGACCATGCTCGGCGAGAACCTCGATACCATGCGCTGGCTGACGTTCCTCGAGTTTCGCGTGGTGGGCGAATACATCCACTTCACGCCGTTGGCCGACAGTCTGGCAGCGGGGCAGTGGTGGCGTCTGGTGACGCCGATGCTGATCCACTTCGGCGTACTTCACCTGGCCATGAACGGCATGTGGTACTGGGAACTGGGGCGGCGTATCGAGTCGCGTCAGGGCAGTGTCAACCTGCTGGGGCTGACGTTGCTGTTCAGCCTGGTGTCGAACTACGCCCAATATTATTACGGCGGCGCGACCTTGTTCGGCGGTCTGTCCGGGGTGCTTTACGGCCTGCTCGGGCATTGCTGGATCTACCAGTTGCTGTCGCCGAACCCGGCGTATCGCCTGCCTCGCGGGGTGTTGGTGATGATGCTGGTGTGGCTGCTGCTGTGTATGTCGGGGCTGATCTCGATGATCGGTTTCGGCGAAATTGCCAATGCGGCGCATGTCGGCGGGTTACTCGTCGGATGCCTCACCGGTTTGTTGGGCGGCTTGTACAGTCGCCGTAGACTCTCTGTCCAATAAACTGCCGTCTAAATTGTGCTGTGAATAACGAGCGCGGAGACCTGATGTCCTCTTTTAACGAAATGATCAAAAACATCACGCCAGAGATCTATCAGAGCCTGAAATTGGCGGTAGAGATCGGCAAGTGGTCCGACGGCGGCAAACTGACTGCCGAGCAGCGCGAACTGTCGTTGCAGGCGATGATCGCCTGGGAAGTGCAGAACCTGCCCGAGGAAGAGCGCACCGGATATATGGGCCCGCAGGAATGCAGTTCGAAGTCGATCACTGTGCCGAATATCCTGTTCAAGTCGGATGCCATCCATTGATCGAGATTGGCCGCGGTGTAATCAGCAAGATGTCGGCGCGCCTCGAAGCGTCGACCGTGCAATACGCTTTTCGCCTGGGCGATACCGAGGTGCCGGTCAATCCCATGATCGGCAGCACGGTCCGCCTGGAATACCTGGGTGCGATCCACTGCATCCATTGCGGACGCAAAACCAAAACCAGCTTCAGCCAGGGTTACTGCTACCCGTGCATGACCAAACTGGCGCAGTGCGATGTCTGCATCATGAGCCCGGAGCGTTGCCATTACGATGCCGGGACCTGCCGTGAACCAGCCTGGGGCGAGCAGTTCTGCATGACCGACCACGTGGTGTATCTGGCCAACTCGTCGGGCGTCAAAGTCGGGATCACCCGCGCCACCCAGCTGCCAACCCGCTGGCTCGATCAGGGTGCCAGCCAGGCATTGCCGATCATGCGCGTGTCGACCCGTCAGCAATCCGGCTTCGTTGAAGACCTGTTTCGCAGTCAGGTGGCCGACAAGACCAACTGGCGCGCCTTGCTCAAGGGCGATGCGGCACCGGTTGACCTGAAACAGATTCGTGATCAACTGTTCGAAAGCTGTGCCGAGGGCGTGCAAGGACTGCAGGAGCGCTTCGGTCTGCAAGCGATTCAACCGGTATTTGATGTCGAGCCGATTGAAATCCGTTACCCGGTCGAGCAGTACCCGGCCAAGATTGTCAGCTTCAATCTGGACAAGAACCCGATTGCCGAAGGCACGTTGTTGGGGATCAAGGGTCAATACCTGATCTTCGATACCGGCGTTATCAATATTCGTAAATACACGGCCTACCAGCTCGCCGTGCATCAGTAAAAGGACTCCAGCATGCGCACCGAACAACCGAAGATGATCTACCTGAAGGACTATCAGGCGCCCGAGTACCTGATCGACGAGACGCACCTGACCTTCGAATTGTACGAGGACCACAGCCTGGTCCATGCGCAACTGGTGATGCGCCGCAATCCGGCCCGTGGCCCGGGCCTGCCGCCGCTGGTACTGGATGGCCAGCAACTCGAGCTGCTCTCGGTAGCCTTGGGCGACACTGAACTGAGCGCCGGCGACTATCAACTGACGGACAACCATCTGACCCTGCAACCGACCAGCACCAGTTTCACGGTCGACACCAGCGTGCGGATTCACCCGGAAACCAACACCGCGCTGGAAGGCCTGTACAAATCCAGCGGCATGTTCTGCACCCAGTGCGAGGCCGAGGGCTTTCGCAAGATCACCTATTACCTCGACCGCCCGGATGTGATGAGCAAGTTCACCACCACGGTGGTCGCCGAGCAGCACAGCTATCCGGTGCTGCTGTCCAACGGCAACCCGATTGCCTCAGGTCCCGGCGAAGACGGTCGGCACTGGGCGACCTGGGAAGACCCGTTCATGAAGCCGGCCTACCTGTTCGCGCTGGTAGCCGGTGACTTGTGGTGCGTCGAAGACACCTTCACCACCATGACCCAGCGCAGTGTGGCGCTGCGCATTTACGTCGAGCCGGAAAACATCGACAAGTGCCAGCACGCCATGAACAGCCTGAAGAAGTCCATGCGCTGGGACGAAGAAGTCTATGGTCGCGAGTACGACCTGGACATCTTCATGATCGTTGCGGTCAACGACTTCAACATGGGCGCCATGGAGAACAAGGGCCTCAATATCTTCAACTCCAGCTGCGTGCTGGCCCGTGCCGAAACCGCGACCGACGCCGCGCACCAGCGGGTTGAAGCGGTGGTGGCCCACGAATACTTCCACAACTGGTCAGGCAACCGCGTGACCTGCCGCGACTGGTTCCAGCTGTCGCTGAAGGAAGGTTTCACGGTGTTCCGTGACGCCGAGTTCTCCGCCGACATGCACTCGCGCACCGTCAAGCGCATCGAGGACGTGGCCTACCTGCGCACTCACCAGTTCGCCGAAGACGCCGGCCCGATGGCTCATGCAGTGCGCCCGGATGCGTTCATCGAGATTTCCAACTTCTACACCTTGACCGTCTACGAGAAAGGTTCGGAAGTGGTGCGCATGATCCGCACCTTGCTCGGTGCCGAAGGTTTCCGCAAAGGCAGCGACCTGTATTTCGAGCGTCACGATGGCCAAGCGGTCACCTGCGACGATTTCATCAAGGCCATGGAAGATGCCAACGGCGTCGACCTGACCCAGTTCAAACGCTGGTACAGCCAGGCCGGCACACCGCGTCTGGCGGTGAGCGAGTCTTACGACGCGGCGGCCAAAACCTACAGCCTGACCTTCCGCCAGAGCTGCCCGGAGACCCCGGACAAGGTTGAAAAACTGCCGTTCGTGATTCCGGTCGAACTGGGCCTGCTGGATAGCAAAGGCGCAGCGATCGCATTGCGTCTGGCCGGTGAAGCGGCCGCTGACGGGACCTCCCGCGTGCTGTCGGTGACTGAAGCCGAGCAGACCTTCACTTTCGTCGATATTGCTGAACAACCGTTGCCATCGCTGCTGCGCGGTTTCTCGGCACCGGTGAAACTGAGTTTCCCGTACAACCGCGATCAACTGATGTTCCTGATGCAACACGACAGCGACGGCTTCAACCGTTGGGAAGCCGGCCAGCAATTGTCGGTGCAGGTGTTGCAGGAACTGATCGCTCAGCATCAAGCAGGTCAGGCATTGGTGCTGGATCAGCGCCTGATCAGTGCGTTGCGTACTGTGTTGGCGGATGAATCCCTGGATCAGGCGATGGTCGCCGAAATGCTCTCGCTGCCAAGCGAGGCGTACCTGACTGAAATCAGCGAAGTGGCGGACGTCGATGCGATTCACGCGGCCCGTGAGTTCGCTCGCAAGCAACTGGCGGACAACCTGTTCGACGCGCTGTGGCTGCGTTATCAGGCCAATCGCGAGCTGTCGAAGCAAACTGCTTACGTTGCCGAAGCCGAGCATTTCGCCCGCCGTAGCCTGCAGAACATCGCGTTGTCCTACCTGATGCTCAGTGGCAAGCCAGAAGTGCTGGCCTCGACGCTTGAGCAGTTCGATGCCTGCGACAACATGACTGAACGCCTGACGTCGTTGGCGGTGCTGGTTAATTCGCCGTTCGAAGCCGAGAAGGCCAAGGCGCTGGCAAGTTTTGCCGTGCACTTCAAGGACAATCCACTGGTCATGGATCAATGGTTCAGCGTTCAGGCCGGTAGCACGTTGCCGGGTGGTTTGCAGCGGGTTCGGCAGTTGATGGAGCACCCGGCGTTCAATATCAAGAACCCGAACAAGGTGCGGGCGCTGGTCGGTGCGTTTGCCGGGCAAAACCTGATCAACTTCCATGCGGCCGATGGTTCGGGGTATCGCTTCCTTGCGGATCTGGTGATCGAGTTGAATGGCTTCAACCCGCAGATCGCTTCCCGCCAATTGGCGCCGCTGACGCGCTGGCGTAAATACGACAGCGCCCGTCAGGCGTTGATGAAGGCCGAGCTGGAGCGCATCCGCGCTTCGGGTCAACTGTCCAGTGATGTGTTTGAAGTGGTCAGCAAAAGCCTGGCGTGACGCGTCTGATCTGACGCTGATACCTGATCGTTCCCACGCTCTGCGTGGGAATGCCACCATGGACGCTCTGCGTCCGCTGTTGACGTCGTGACGCGGAGCGTCACGGGATGCGTTCCTTTGCGGCGCGTGGGAACGATCTGTCGTCTGTGAATCCTCGCTCATCATCCCTGCGAATGCCTGGTCATTCAGCGACCGTTCGTGATTCCCCCAGTTAACAAAACATAACGTGGCGTTGATTGTCAGACCTTTCGAAAGCTGGATAGGATAGGCCAGCTTCCGAAGGGGCTCTAGATTGCGCGTTTCAGGACTATGCTCCAAAAACGCTCAATCGCGACGAGCAACCCTGCGGCGCCCTGAAAGGTTGAACGACCTAACAATAATAATGGGGGAAAGGTCTATGAGTGAGCCTGTCATGGGTGTGGGTTTTTGCCGCCCGCCGGCGTTACGCAGATTCGCGTTGCTGGCTACAGCGCTCTCGCTGTTGGGTTCTGCCGTGCTGTCGGCACCCGTCCTGGCCGCAGATGCACCGGCGTCCGGTACGGTCTATTCGATTGAGTCCGCCAAGTCCGCCAAGGGACTGATGCTTGATGTTGCGCATGCAGGCAAGCGCCTCGTGGCCGTCGGCGATCGTGGCCACATTCTGTATTCCGATGACCAGGGCCAGACCTGGACCCAGGCCAAAGTGCCCAGTCGGCAACTGCTGACCGCGGTCTATTTCGTCGATGACAAGCATGGCTGGGCTGTCGGTCATGACGCGCAAATCCTCGCCAGTGAAGACGGTGGCGTTACCTGGATCAAACAATTCGAAGACTTGAAGCGCGAAGCGCCACTGCTGGCTGTCTGGTTCAAGGACCTCAGCAGCGGCTTTGCCGTGGGTGCTTACGGCGCTCTGCTGGAAACCACTGACGGTGGAAAGAACTGGGCAGACGTCGGCGATCGCCTCGATAACCCGGATCAATACCACCTCAACGCTATCGCAGCGGTAAAGGATTCCGGGCTGTTCATCGTGGGCGAGCAGGGCAGCATGTTCCGTTCCCCTGACTGGGGGCAAACCTGGGAACGCCTTCAAGGTCCGTACCAGGGGTCGCTGTTCGGGGTGATCGGCACCGCCAAACCGGCGACGTTGCTGGCCTACGGTCTGCGCGGCAATCTGTTCCGCTCCACTGACTTTGGCAGCACCTGGGAGCAGGTCGAGCTCAAGGCTGCGCGCGGCGCGCTGGAGTTCGGTCTGTCCGGTGCGACCTTGCTCGACGACGGCAGCATCGTGATCGTTGGCAATGGCGGCAGCGTGGTGCGCAGCAGTGACGACGGCGTGACCTTCAGCGTATTCAACCGTCCCGACCGCATTTCCGTTTCGGCGGTCACGGCGGCGGGCAATGGCAACCTGATTCTGGTAGGACAGGGCGGCGTTCGCGCTACTTCGCCAATCGGCGCCGAGCTGGGCAAATAATGAGAGGCGCAGATATGACATCCATGAGCAGTCATCATCAGGACAAGGCGACGCTACTCGAGCGCCTGATTTTCAATAACCGCCCAGCAGTGATCGTGATCTGCCTGCTGGTCAGCATGTTCCTGTTCTGGCAGGCGACGCTGATCCGGCCGTCCACCAGTTTCGAAAAAATGATCCCGCTCAAGCATCCTTTCATTGAAAAGATGATGGAGCACCGCAACGATCTGGCCAACCTCGGCAATACCGTACGTATTTCCGTGGAAGCCACCAATGGCGACATCTTCTCCAAGGAGTACATGGAGACCCTGCGCCAGATCAACGATGAAGTGTTCTACATTTCCGGTGTTGACCGTTCCGGCCTCAAGTCGCTGTGGAGTCCGAGCGTGCGCTGGACCGAAGTGACTGAGGAGGGTTTTGCCGGCGGTGAAGTCATCCCGCAGAGCTACAACGGCTCGGCCGACAGCCTCGATCTGCTGCGCAACAACGTGCTCAAATCCGGTCAGGTCGGTCGGTTGGTGGCCAACGATTTCAAATCGAGCATCGTCGATATTCCACTGCTGGAGTCCTACCCGGACCCGCAGGACCAGGGCAAGCTGCTGGCACTGGACTACCAGAAGTTCTCCCATGAACTTGAAAACAAGATCCGCAACAAGTTCGAAAAGCAGAACCCCAACGTACAGATTCACATCGTCGGCTTCGCCAAGAAGGTCGGAGACTTGATTGACGGCCTCATCATGGTGGTCATGTTCTTCGGCGTGGCGTTCGTCATCACCCTGATTCTACTGCTTTGGTTCACCAACTGCCTGCGCAGCACCGTGGCGGTGTTGAGCACCACCCTGGTGGCAGTGGTCTGGCAGCTCGGGTTGATGCACGCGTTTGGCTTTGGCCTGGACCCGTATTCGATGCTGGTGCCGTTCCTGATCTTCGCCATCGGTATTTCCCACGGTGTGCAGAAAATCAACGGGATTGCCTTGCAGTCCAGCGACGCGGACAACGCCTTGACCGCCGCCCGGCGCACATTCCGTCAGCTGTTCCTGCCGGGGATGATTGCGATCCTCGCGGATGCAGTGGGTTTCATTACCTTGCTGATCATCGATATCGGGGTGATTCGTGAGCTGGCCATCGGCGCGTCCATCGGCGTGGCGGTGATCGTGTTCACCAACCTGATCCTGCTGCCGGTAGCGATTTCCTACGTCGGCATCAGCAAACGTGCAGTCGAGCGCAGCAAGAAAGACGCAATCCGCGAGCATAGGTTCTGGCGTCTGCTGTCGAATTTTGCCAGCTCGAAAGTCGCCCCGGTTTCAATTCTCCTGGCGCTGATCGCCTTCGGTGGTGGCCTCTGGTACAGCCAGAACCTGAAAATCGGCGACCTCGACCAAGGTGCGCCAGAGCTGCGTCCGGATTCGCGCTACAACCAGGACAACAACTTCATCATCAGCAACTACTCCACCAGCTCCGATGTACTGGTGGTGATGGTCAAGACCAAGGCAGAGGGCTGCTCGCGTTACGAAGCCATGGCGCCGATCGATGAACTGATGTGGAAGATGCAGAACACCGAGGGCGTGCAGTCGGCGATTTCCCTGGTGACCGTCTCCAAGCAGATGATCAAGGGCATGAACGAGGGCAACCTGAAGTGGGAAACCCTGTCGCGTAACCCGGACGTGCTGAACAACTCCATCGCCCGTGCCGATGGCCTGTACAACAACAGCTGCTCGCTGGCACCGGTGTTGGTGTTCCTCAACGACCACAAGGCCGAAACCCTCGACCGTGCAGTGCATGCGGTGCAGGACTTCGCCAAGGAGAACAACAAGGACGGCCTGGAGTTCATCCTGGCTGCCGGCAACGCCGGGATCGAAGCGGCCACCAACGAGGTGATCAAGGAATCGGAACTGACCATTCTGGTGCTGGTGTACATCTGTGTGGCGACCATGTGCATGATCACCTTCCGTTCCTGGGCGGCGACCTTGTGCATCGTGTTGCCGCTGGTGCTGACCTCGGTGCTGGGCAACGCGCTGATGGCGTTCATGGGCATCGGCGTGAAAGTCGCGACCTTGCCGGTGGTGGCGCTTGGGGTGGGGATTGGCGTGGACTATGGCATCTATATCTACAGCCGCCTCGAAAGCTTCCTGCGTGCTGGCCTACCGTTGCAGGAGGCGTACTACCAGACGCTGAAGTCCACCGGTAAAGCGGTGCTGTTCACCGGTCTGTGCCTGGCCATCGGCGTATGCACCTGGATCTTCTCGGCGATCAAGTTCCAGGCCGACATGGGCCTGATGCTGACCTTCATGCTGCTCTGGAACATGTTCGGTGCGCTGTGGCTGTTGCCGGCGCTGGCGCGTTTCCTGATCAAACCCGAGAAGCTCGCCGGGCAGAAGGGCAACTCGCTGTTCGCTCACTGATCCTTGTCTGAAATGAACAAGTCGCAATCCTGGGGTTGCGGCTTGATCGTCCCCTCGCTCTGCTTCACGAGCGTCCGGTAAAACCTGAAGGGGGAGCTTGCTCCCCCTTGCTGCGTCTGCGTCCAAGCAATAATCAAGCTTTTTTGACTCGACTCTCACCCATGTTCAGCAGCGCTCGATTCGCGTCATTGCTTCAGGCACTTCCTCATCAGCTATCCAAAGCTGTAGCCAGTTGTTCAAAGTTGTAACAGCGCAGCTGAGGCATGGCCAAAAGCCAGAAAAATACTCAATAAAAACAATAATTTAATGCTTTTTTAAAGCTGTTACAGCCCATTTCCTCGCAGATTGCCGCCTTGCTGAACACTCGTTTAGTATGGCCTCAAGTCGCATCACCTCATGCCAAACACAATAATTCGAGGATTCGCATGACTACTCAATCTTCTCTGCTCAGTCAGGTCGAAGCGGGCGTTGCCTGGATCACCCTCAATCGCACCGCTCAGCGCAATGCGCTGGACATTCCAACCCTGAAAAATCTTCACGCCTTGCTGGATGGCTTCAATGCCGATCCTGCGGTTCGGGTCGTGGTGCTGACCGGTAGCGGCCGCAGTTTCTGCGCCGGTGCCGACCTTGCCGAATGGGCCGAAGCCGAAGCCCGTGGCGCGCTGGAAAGCTACGGCTGGACCGAAACCGCCCACGCGCTGATGAGCCGCCTGTACAGCCTGGACAAACCAACCATCGCAGCGATCAACGGCACCGCCGTCGGCGCCGGGATGGACCTGACGCTGTGCTGCGACCTGCGCATCGCCGGGCAATCGGCGCGGTTCAAGGCCGGCTACACCAGCATGGCGTATTCGCCGGACGCTGGTGCCAGCTGGCATCTACCACGGTTGATCGGCACCGAACAGGCCAAACGCCTGCTATTTCTTGACGAGTTGTGGAGCGCCGATCGCGCCTTGGCAGCGGGGCTGGTCAGCGAAGTCTGCGCCGACGAACAACTGCTCGACGCCGCCAGTGAATTGGCCACACGTTTGGCCAGCGGACCGACCTTTGCGTTCGCCCAGACCAAGAAGCTCATGCGCGAAGGCGCCCAGCGCAGCCTGCCGGAACAACTGCAAGCCGAACTGGCGGCGGGGTTGCTCTGCGGTCGCAGCGAAGATGGTGCAGAAGCCTTGCGCGCGGCCATGGAAAAACGCTCGTCACAATTTGTCGGCAAGTAGGCCCACGCCGCTCATCTATTCAGTGAACGAACAACAGGTAACACCATGAATTTCCAACTGACCCAAGAACAAGAAATGTTGGTGGACGCGGTTCGCAGCTTTGTCGCCAAGGAATTGCTGCCCCATGAAGAAGCGGTCGACCGCGCCGACGAAGTCTCCCCGGAGCTGGCGGCACAGATTCGCGGCAAGGCCATTGCGGCGGGCTTTTATGCC
This sequence comes from Pseudomonas sp. 05N431, assembly GCF_056397005.1. NCBI lineage: Bacteria > Pseudomonadati > Pseudomonadota > Gammaproteobacteria > Pseudomonadales > Pseudomonadaceae > Pseudomonas > Pseudomonas sp. 05N431. The sequence goes on along the minus strand of NZ_JBFTMN010000001.1, from coordinate 46,771 downwards.
TTCAACATGCCTGAAGAAGTCGGCGGTGGCGGTCTTGATTACCTGTCGCAGGCGCTGATCGAGCGTGAGCTGTCCAAGGTTTCCTGGGCGCTGCATGTATTTGTCGCTCGGCCGTCGAAAATCCTCATGGCCTGCACCGGCCAGCAAATCAACGATTACCTGCTGCCGTGCATTCAGGGCGAGAAGATCGACTGCTTCGCGCTGACCGAGCCGGGCGCCGGCTCCGATGCCAACGCGATCAAGACCCGTGCGGTGCGTGACGGCGATGACTTCGTGCTGAACGGCAGCAAGCACTTCATCAGCCACGCCGGGCACGCCGATTTCGCCATCGTTTTCGCGGTCACCGACACCTACGAACACAACGGCCGCAAGCGCAACGCCGTGACCTCGTTCCTGGTGGATCGCGATACCCCGGGCATGACCATTCGCCGTGGACCGAAGTGCGTGAGCAACCGTGGTTATCACACCTTCGAAATGTTCTTCGACGATTGCCGCGTACCGGCCTCCAAAGTGCTCGGCGAAGTCGGCAAGGGTTGGGAAGTCGCCAACGCCTGGCTGACGGCCGGGCGAGTGATGGTCGCGGCCAACTGCGTTGGCCAGGCTCAGCGCGCACTCGATGTATCGCTGCAATGGGCGGCGGATCGTAAACAGTTCGGCCAGCCGATCGGTACCTATCAAGGCGTGTCGTTCAAGTTGGCCGACATGGCCACGCAGATCCGCGCGGCAGAGCTGCTGACCTTGCACACGGCGTGGAAGATGGATCAAGGCACGATGACCGATGGCGAGGCCGGAATGGCCAAGCTGTTCGCCAGTGAAGTGCTCGGTCGGGCGGCCGATGAGGCGGTGCAGATTTTTGGTGGCATGGGCCTGATGGATGAAGGGCCGGTGGAGCGTATCTGGCGTAACGCGCGAATCGAGCGGATCTGGGAGGGCACTTCGGAAATCCAGCGCCACATCATTTCCCGCGAGCTGCTGCGGCCGCTGTTGCGCTGATCGCCCCGGAGAATACCTATGTCCCAGACGATTCGTGACAACCTCAAACGCCTGCTCGCGCCGCGCCATCTGGCGTTTGTCGGTGGCCGCAGCATGGCTCGGGCCCTTAAGCGTTGCGCTGAAGGTGGCTACCTTGGGCAACTTTGGCTGGTTAACCCGCAGCATGAAAGCCTTGAAGGCGTGCCGTGCGTGCGCAGCATCGCCGAACTGCCGTGCGGCCCGGACGCGGTGTTCGTCGCGACCAACCGTGACTTGACCCTGACCTGCGTGGCCGAACTGGCCGCCAAAGGCGCGGGCGGGGTGATTTGCTACGCCTCGGGTTTTGCCGAGACCGGCGCTGAAGGTCAGGTACTGCAACAACAGTTGCTCAAGGTTGCTGGCAACATGGCTTTGCTCGGGCCTAACTGCTACGGCTTGCTGGATTACTTGCACAGTTCGGCGTTGTGGCCGGTGGCCCACGGCGGCAAACCGGTGGAGCAGGGCGTTGCGGTGCTGACGCAGAGCGGCAACTTCGCTTACAACCTGTCGATGAGCGACCGTTCGCTGCCGGTGGCCTACATGGCCTCGGTCGGTAATCAGGCGCAACTCGGTATTGCCGAATTGATGGACGTGCTGCTCGACGAACCCCGGGTCACCGCCATTGGCTTGCACCTGGAAGGTTTGAAAAACGTTCCAGGTTTCGCCCGCGCGGCGCACAAGGCGCTGGAGAAGGGCATTCCGATCATCGCCTTGAAAACCGGTGTGTCGCAGATCGGCGCCGAACTGGCCCTCAGTCACACCAGCTCGCTGTCGGGTTCCGATGCGCTGTACGACAGCCTGTTTGCACGGCTTGGGGTGATTCGCGTCAGCGGTCCGGTGAGTTTCGTCGAAACCCTCAAGGCTGCGGCGTGCGGCAAGCTGCCGGCGGGCAACAGCCTGATTGCGCTGGCCTGTTCGGGCGGCGATGCCGGGCTGATTGCCGACTACGCCGAACGCAATGACCTGAGCCTGCCCAAGCTCGATGAGCGTCAAACCGATGAGCTGGCGCAGGTGTTGCCGAGCTACGCCAACCTGGTCAATCCGCTGGATTTCACCACGGCGATCTGGGGCGACGGCGAGGCGCTGAACCGCATGCTCGACAGCGCCCTGCGCACTGAAGCCGATGCGGCGATGCTGGTGCTGGACTACCCGGCGGAGTTCACCGGTGAGCGCAAAGAGTGCGACTTGCTGCTTGAGCTGTACTGCCAGGCGCTGGTCCGTCACGGCAAGACCGGTTTCGTTACGTCAGCCTTTCCCGAACTGCTGCCGGCCAGTGCTCGCGAGCGCTTGCACGTTCAAGGCGTGGCGGCGTTGCAAGGTGTGGAAGACGGATTGGCCGCATGGGGCCGAATCGCAGGCTATCAACGCAATCGCCAGGCACTGCTCGCGCTCGGCGAATCAGCATTGGTGCCGCTGTGTCCGCAAGCGTTGGACGGTGAAGGCCGCTTGCTCAACGAGTGGGACTCCAAACAGGCCCTCCAGGCCTTCGGCTTACCGACTCCAAACGGCGTGTTGAGCACACCGGAGAAGGCACTGAATGACGCTAAAACGCTCGGTTACCCGTTGGTGCTGAAGGCGGTCAGCGCGCAATTGCCACACAAAACCGAAGCCGGCGCCGTGGCACTGAACCTCAAGGATGGCGCGGCCTTGAGTGCAGCACTGGAAACCATGCGCGCGAGCATTGCCGATTACGCACCTAATGTGCGGTTCGATCGGGTACTGCTGGAGCCCATGGCAACCAAGCCATTGGCTGAACTGATTGTCGGCATCAAGCGTGAAAACGATTTTGGCCTGGCCTTGGTGATCGGCGCCGGCGGGATTCTGGTGGAGTTGCTCAAGGACAGCCGCAGCCTGCTGCTGCCGACCACCGATGGTGCGATTCGCAGAGCGTTGTTGAGCCTGCGCAGTGCCGCGTTGTTGCAAGGCTTTCGCGGTCGTGAAGCTGCAGATCTGGACGCATTGGTGGCGGCGATTCGTGCCGTGGCCGATTACGCCTGCGAGAACGCCGGGCAGTTGCTGGAACTCGATGTGAACCCATTGTTGGTCGGTGCCCACGGCACGACGGCGGTCGATGCGTTGATTCGCCTCGGCCACAAGTGAGGATATGAACATGCAAACCACAACTTTGACCGGCGGCCAGGCCCTGGTTCGCCTGCTGGCCAACTACGGCGTCGACACCGTATTCGGGATTCCCGGCGTGCACACCCTGGAGCTGTATCGCGGCCTGCCCGGCAGCGGCATTCGCCACGTATTGACCCGCCACGAGCAAGGCGCCAGCTTCATGGCCGACGGCTATGCGCGCGTCAGCGGCAAACCCGGCGTGTGCTTCATCATCACCGGGCCGGGTGTGACCAATGCCGCGACCGGCATCGGTCAGGCTTATGCCGACTCGATTCCGATGCTGGTGATTTCCAGCGTCAACCACACCGCCAGCCTCGGCAAGGGCTGGGGTTGCCTGCATGAAACCCAGGACCAGCGCGCCATGACCGCGCCGATCACCGCGTTCTCGGCGGTGGCGCTGAGCACTGAGGACCTGCCGGAGCTGATCGCCCGTGCCTATGCGGTGTTCGACAGCGAACGGCCACGGCCGGTACACATTTCTGTGCCGCTGGATGTGCTGTCAGCACAGGTTACTCGCGATTGGAGTCATGAAGTGGTGCGTCGCCCCGGACGCGGCGTACCGGCAGCGACCGCGCTGGATCAAGCCGTGGCCAAGCTGCAGGCGGCCAAGCGGCCGATGATCATTGCCGGTGGCGGCGCGCTGAACGCGGCGCAGGAACTTCAGAGCCTCAGCACTCGGCTGGCTGCGCCGTTTTTCACCAGCGTCGCCGGCAAAGGCTTGTTGCCGCCGGATGCGCCGCTCAATGCCGGCTCGACCCTGTGCGTGGAACCGGGCTGGCAACTGATCGCCGAAGCCGACGTGGTGCTGGCGGTTGGTACTGAAATGGCCGACACCGATTTCTGGCGCGAGCGTCTGCCGCTGAATGCCGAACTGCTGCGCGTGGACATCGACCCGCGCAAGTTCAACGACTTCTACCCATGCGCGGTGGCGTTGCACGGCGATGCGCACCAAACCCTGGCAGCGTTGCTGGAGCGTCTGTCGCCCGACACCCGCGATGCCAGTGTGCCGATTGCCGCAGTCGCTGCATTGCGAGCAGCAGTGAAGGCCGGCCACGGTCCGTTGCAGTCGATCCATCAGGCGATTCTTGAGCGTATCGCCGCCGAGCTGCCGGACAACGCGTTCATCAGCACCGACATGACCCAACTGGCCTACACCGGTAACTACGCCTTCAACAGCCTGGCGCCGCGCAGTTGGCTGCATCCGACCGGCTACGGCACCTTGGGTTATGGCTTGCCGGCGGGCATCGGCGCCAAGTTCGGTGCGCCGCAACGGCCTGGACTGGTGCTGGTTGGCGACGGCGGTTTTCTCTACACCGCGCAGGAACTGGCGACTGCCGTCGAGGAACTGGACAGCCCGCTGGTGGTATTGCTGTGGAACAACGACGCGCTGGGGCAGATTCGCGACGACATGTTGGGGCTGGATATCGAGCCGATTGGCGTGTTGCCGCGCAACCCGGATTTCGCCGCTCTTGGCCGGGCGTTCGGTTGCAGCGTGAGCCAGCCGCAGAGCCTGGCTGAGCTGCAAACCGATCTGCGCCACGGCTTCAAACGCAACGGCGTGACTCTGATCGAACTCAAGCATGCGTGCGCGCACTGATGTTCAAACATTGTTGCGGGGCTTTTTTTAAAAAGGGGATAGGGCCATGCGCTTTTCCGATCTGACTCAACGTATCGCCGGTGACGGCGCCGCCGCCTGGGACATTCACTACCGCGCACTGGCGCTGCAAGAACAGGGCGAAGACATTCTGCTGCTGTCGGTGGGCGACCCGGATTTCGACACGCCGGTGCCGATCGTGCAGGCGGCTATCGACAGCCTGTTGTCCGGCAACACCCACTACGCCGAAGTGCGTGGCAAACGCGCGCTGCGTGAAAGCATCGCCAAGCGTCATCAGCAACGCAGCGGTCAGCAGGTTTCGGCCGATCAGGTCACGGTGCTGGCCGGGGCGCAATGTGCGCTGTTCAGCGTCGCCCAGTGCGTGCTCAACCCGGGCGATGAAGTGATTGTCGCCGAGCCGATGTACGTCACGTATGAAGCGGTATTCGGTGCCTGCGGTGCGGTGGTGATTCCAGTGCCGGTGCGTTCCGAGAACGGCTTTCGGGTGCTGCCCGAAGACGTTGCCGCCCGCATCACGCCGCGCACTCGGGCGCTGGCGCTGAACAGTCCGCACAACCCGTCAGGCGCCAGTCTGCCGCGAACCACCTGGCAGGCGCTGGCCGAACTGTGCATCGCCCATGACCTGTGGCTGATTTCCGATGAGGTCTACAGTGAGCTGCTGTTTGAGGGCGAACACGTCAGCCCGGCCAGCTTACCGGGCATGGCCGAGCGCACCGCGACGCTCAACAGCCTGTCGAAATCCCACGCCATGACCGGTTGGCGCGTCGGCTGGGTGGTGGCGCCGCCATCCCTCGCGGCGCATCTGGAAAACCTCGCGCTGTGCATGCTCTACGGCTCGCCGGACTTTGTTCAGGACGCCGCCGTGGTGGCGTTGGAAAGCAACTTACCGGAGCTGGCCGCCATGCGCGACGCCTATCGCCAGCGTCGTGATCTGGTCTGTGAATCCCTCGCGGATTGCCCCGGTGTGAGCCCGTTGAAGCCGGATGGCGGGATGTTCGTGATGGTCGATATTCGCGAAACCGGGCTCAGCGCCCAAGCGTTCGCTGATCGCCTGCTCGATCGGCATGGTGTGTCAGTGCTGGCCGGTGAAGCGTTCGGCCCGAGTGCCGCCGGGCATATTCGTCTGGGACTGGTGGTGGGCGCAGAACCGTTGCGTGATGCCTGCCAGCGGATCGCCCGCTGTGCCAGTGAACTGATGGAGGCCCAACTCCATGCATAACCACACCGCGCTGTTTATTGATGGACGCTGGCAAACGCCGTCGGGGCAGGGCATCGCCGAGGTGATCAACCCGGCGACTGAGGCAGTGGCGGGTTCGGTGCCGCTGGGCGATGAGCGCGACGTCGAGAACGCCGTGGCCGCAGCACGTCGGGCTTTCAGTACTTGGTCGCGGACACCATCCAGCGTACGCGCCGGCTACATCCGCGCCCTCGCCGAGCAGTTGCGCGCACGGGCCGACGAGATGGCCGCAGTGATCACCGCTGAACTGGGGATGCCGGTGCAATGGTGTCGTTCGGTTCAGGTGGACGGGCCAATCATCGGGCTGGAGCAATACGTCGAGCTCGCAAGCTTGATGGATGAAGTGCGCGAGGTCGGCAATTCGCTGGTGATCCGCGAACCGGTGGGCGTCTGCGCCTTCATCAATCCCTGGAACTACCCGCTGCATCAACTGATCGGCAAGCTCGCACCGGCGTTGGCGGCCGGTTGCACGGTGGTGGTCAAGCCGAGTCAGGAAACCCCGCTGCATGCGTTTTTACTGGCGCAAATGATCGAGGCCATCGACTTGCCGGCCGGGGTGTTCAACCTGGTCAGCGGGCCGGGTTCGAAGGTCGGTGAAGCACTGGCTAAACACCCGGACGTGGACATGGTGTCGTTCACCGGTTCCACCGGCGCCGGCGTGCGAGTGGCGCAAGCGGCGGCACCGTCGGTGAAACGCGTCTGCCTGGAACTGGGCGGCAAGTCGCCGCTGCTGATTGCCGAGGATGCGGACCTGTCCGCCGCGGTGCGCTACGGCGTGCAGGACGTGATGATCAACTCCGGGCAGACCTGCACCGCGTTGACCCGCATGTTACTGCCGGCCAGTCGTTATGCCGAGGCGGTGGAACTGGCGCGGGCAGAAGCCTTGAGTTTGCGCATGGGCGATCCGCTCGACCCGCAGAGCTTTCTCGGGCCGATGTGCTCGGCGGCCCAACGGCGTACCGTGCGCGACTACATTCAGGTCGGTCAGCAGGAAGGCGCGCGGCTGGTGTGTGGCGGCGACACGGCGCAGGCGTTCGAGCGCGGTTACTACGTAAGCCCGACATTGTTCGCCGATGTCGACAACCGGATGCGCATCGCTCAGGAAGAAATCTTCGGCCCGGTGCTGTGCCTGATTCCCTATGCCGATGAGGCACAGGCGATTCAGATCGCCAACGACTCGCCGTTCGGTCTGTCCAGCGGTGTTTGGGCCGGCAGCGCAGATCGGGCCTTGCAACTCGCCCGGCAATTGCGTGCGGGCCAGTGTTTCTTGAATGGCGCAGCGTTCAACTATCAGGCGCCGTTCGGTGGTTACAAACAGTCGGGTAACGGCCGCGAATGGGGGGAGGAGGGGCTCAACGAATTCGTCGAAGTGAAGGCCATTCAGGTGTGATCGTTGATGACTCCACATGCCCATTACTGTCTTCAAACACATTGCGTGCAAACGTCTAAGGAATTGCCATGAAAGTACTGATCGTCCACGCCCATCCGGAGCCGAAATCCTTTACCGCTGCACTGCGTGACCAGGCTGTCGCGACCCTTGAAGCCCAAGGGCATGAGGTCCAGGTCAGTGACCTGTACGCGATGAACTGGAACCCGGTGGCCAGCAGCAATGACTTTTCCTCGCGGGAAAACCCCGAGTATCTGGTCTATGCGCTGGAGCAACGCCTGGGGGTGAAGAGCCAGTCGCTGGCGGCGGATATTCAGTCTGAACTCGACAAGCTGCTGTGGGCGGACTTGCTGATTCTCAACTTCCCGATTTTCTGGTTCTCCGCCCCGGCGATGCTCAAGGGCTGGATCGACCGGGTGCTGGTGTCCGGTGTCTGCTACGGCGGCAAGCGTTTTTACGATCAGGGCGGGTTGAGCGGCAAGAAGGCGCTGGTGAGCGTAACTCTGGGCGGTCGCGAGCATATGTTCGGTGAGGATGCGATTCACGGCCCGTTGCAGGACATGCTGCGGCCGATCTTGCGCGGCACGCTGGCTTACGTCGGGTTTGAGGTGCTGGAACCGTTCGTGGCCTGGCATGTGCCTTACATCAGTGATGAGGCGCGCCAGGCATTCCTCAAAGACTATCGCCTGCGTCTGGAGCACCTTGGCGACGAGCAACCGCTTGAGTTCCCGCGCTTGTCGCAGTTCGATGAACAGCTATATCCGTTGCGCAACCCGGCAACCGCCGACGTCTGATCAACACCACACACCTTGTGGGAGCGGGCTTGCTCGCGAAGAGGCCATCAACCTCAACATCTCCGTTGGCTGACACTCCGCCTTCGCGAGCAAGCCCGCTCCCACAGGTTATGCGTGGGTGCTTACTGAGTGCGCTGGCCGTCCACCGCGCCCAGCACTTTGACCACATCATCGATCACCGCCTTGCTCATCTCCTGCAAGTAGTGCGCTGCCCAGGCATAACGGTCGGTGCCGCGTTCCATGGCAGCGTCTTCGGCCAGGAGTTTGGAGAGATGGAGCAAATCAGAAACGTGGGACAACGCCTCGCGGATCGGCACTCCACTATTGACGCGGAACAGGGCTTGATCGTTGTGGATGGAAAACGGGGTAAGGCCGGCGGTTTTCAGAGGCAGAGAGTGGGGCATTGTCTAGCTCCTTGATTTGAGGAGCTGCCGCGAACTTTCTCACAAGTTTGGGTGGCAGCTGTACGCGGGGTGAGAAACCGGCAATCAAAGAAACCGGTAGACCCAAGGGTCTCCCACGCACAGCCGCCATAAAACGTTCTCGCAGAGAGAAATACGCTGCGATAGGTTTTGGGGCGCTTTTGCGCTTTGATTTCTTCAGGCTCTCACACCCGGTCACTGAACATTCAGCGACACGGAAACGATAGAGACCCGGTGCCAAGCGCGCAAGCCGGCGGATTCTGGCGCAGGTGTAGGTCACAACGCAAGGCCGCGTAGCCCTCGACTGACACCGCGCCGCTTGGCATGAACACACGAAACCCTGTGGGAGCGAGCTTGCTCGCGATGACGTCGGTACATCCAACATCGACACTGCCTGAGACACCGCCATCGCGAGCAAGCTCGCTCCCACAGGGATCTCCGCTGTCTTGAGAGTGTTGATCATTCCGAGAACACTCGTTTATGGCGCCGCCCGCGAAATCCCTCATTAGTGGGCTCGTCCGCTCATCCAAGGCGGAATTCGCGCTGGCTGCACCACGATTGAAGCCTTTCAGCGGCTGCCAATGTGCGCCACCGAACAGACATCGGCCGGTCGCTACTACACTTTAATAAACAGTCAGCGGCTGCCAATCCTGATGGTTATCGGCTCGCCGCATTGTTTGCATTGCTCGCATTGGAGTACAGCCATGACACGCTCATTACGCTCACTTCTGTTTATCGCCCTCACAACCCTGTCACTGGCTTCAACAGGTTTGCTCAATACCGCAAGCGCCGCAACGGCCGCGGACCTGGAACAGGATTCGCGGCATGCCTTGCAAATGCTCTACAAAGCTAACCCGGTGGCCGAGACCATGTCGCGTACTGCCAAGGCAGTGCTCGTATTCCCTAAAGTTATCAAGGCGGGTCTGGTATTTGGTGGCAGTTATGGTGAAGGAGTCATGTTCAGCGGTTCAAAAGTAGACAACTACTACAACACCGTGACCGGTTCATGGGGCTTGCAGGCGGGAGCCCAGTCCTATGCTTATGCCGTGTTCCTGATGACTGACAAAGCGGTCAAGTATGTACGTGAGACCAAGGGCTGGGAAGTTGGTGTAGGCCCGACCGTCGTCCTGGTTGACCAAGGCGTTGCGAAAAATCTGTCGAGCTCGACATTGAAAGACGATGCTTATGCGTTTGTCTTTGACCAGCAAGGCCTGATGGCGGGCGTCAGCATTGAAGGCACCAAGATTTCGCTGATCAAACGATAAATTCGATAACGTATATCCAGGCTGGAGAGGCTGCCTAAGGCAGTCTCTCCCAGACTTGCGTATCGGCTAACTCGCTGTCGGTTGCGTGTTTTACATGGCCGTTTATAGGGTTCAGTTCATAACTGCCGGTGGCGTCATAGGCGGCCAAATAGCGTACGCCACTTAATTTGTGGAGGTAGCGCATCAAGGGATGGCACTGTGCATTAATACGCTGTACCAGGGCGGATTCGGTCATTGTGTTCATGGTTTTACCTGCTGCAGCGAAGGTTGCTCTGTGGTTATTTTTATTCTGTGCCGGATCGTCGCAGCGTTCTGTACGCCATCACACACTGGGCAATCTAAATAACGCAAAAAACGTTGCACAAGCGGAATAACAACGACTGCGCCTTTGATCAATCAAACACTGACGATATGTGTGTTGCCGTACAGACCGCACCGGGTACTTGCGTCAAGTTGGTAGCCTGCACTGCACAGATCAAGGTCTCACTGCCTGCACAACATCCACTTACTTGCAGACTCAAGGAGAAAAGCCATGAGCTTGGGAACCATACTGTTGATCCTGCTGATTTTGCTGCTGGTTGGCGCTATTCCGACATGGCCGCACAGCCGAGGCTGGGGCTATGCGCCGAGCGGTTTATTAGGCGTGGTCGTTATTGTCCTGGTTGTGTTGCTTTTATTAGGGAGAATCTGACACCCGTTAATAAAACACGCACACCTCCGTGCACTAACGCACAGACTCAATCCGGCCACTACGCGCACTCTGAGTACCAGGCAGATTACTGCTGGTTATTTACCGGAGAAAATATGAAAACCATCATGATGTTCAGTCATTCACTGACGCTTTCAAGACTCACCCTGGCCCTATTGCTGGGATTGTCTCCCGTGGTGCTGCATGCAGCCACCGCAGAACCGGTTGACATGTCGGCCGTGCAGTTGGAGCCGCAGGAGCAGAATGGCATCCGCTATCTGACGGGAGGCATCGGCCTTGATGAGTCAAAGGCCTTGCTCCAGACCCAGGGCTACAACCTACACATGACCTTTTCAACCGGACCGGCCAATCAATACGTCAGCAATGTCGACGTGGTGATCCAGAGCGAAAAAGGTAGCCCCCTGTTATCGCTGAGTCAGGTGGGCCCCATCGTGTATGCACAACTGCCGGTAAACAAATACGTGGTCATCGCTCGTTTGAATGGCCATGAAGAGCGCCACACCATTTCAGTCGGTGGTAAATCCATCGAAACGCTGAACTTGCACTGGAGTGAATAGCGTGCAACCGAGTATTGCGTACCACGGCACGTTTCATGAGGTGAGGCCGTTCAAGACCGATGACCGGCCTCTCGCTGCCCGCATGCTTGCCGAGCGGTATCTGCCGATGAACCTCAAGGCCGACTATGCGATGGACGTTGCACAGGACGCGTTATGGAGCAACTACGCCGTGGCAGCAGACCGGGCGCTGTTCGCCGAACAGCTGATCGGGATTGTCAGTCACGACCTGCGCAATCCGTTGGCGGCGATAGAAATGGCTTCGCAATTGCTCGGTTGCCGTGACCTGCCTCCCAAGCAAGCACAACTACTCGGCCACATCACACACGCTGCAGAGCGCGCGCAACGTCTGGTGGCAGACCTGCTGGACTTCACCCTGAGGCAAGTCGGGCGAAGCATTGCGGTTTCCCTCAAACACGTTGATTTGCACACATTGGTGGGCGAATGCCTGGACGAGCTGAGTCTGGTGTTCCCTGAGCACACGCTGACTCATCTTTGTGTCGGCCAAGGTCATTTCATCGCCGACAGTGACCGGATCTACCAGCTTATTGGCAATCTGGTTGCCAACGCGATTGCCTATGGCACGGCTGAGGGTGGGGTCACGGTGTCTTCGTGCTTCGGGGACCAGGTGATCATTACCGTGCACAACCTTGGCACGCCGATACCCTCAGAGCTGCTCGACAACCTGTTCGAACCGATGATTCGCGGCAGTCACGATAACGCAAAACTGCGCAGTGTCGGGCTTGGCCTGTTCATTGTGCGAGAGATTGTCAGAGCGCATCACGGCGATGTACGGGTGACCTCCTCGACAGAAGGCGGTACCACGTTCACGGCGACCTTTCCCTTGGCACGATAGTCGTGTCATAACGCAGGCGAGTGGGTGTCGCTATAGCACTCGCATGACGCCGCTTCCAATCCCTTGCGGTCAAGAATCGTGATTTCACCACGGGTGTAACGGATCAATCCACGCTGTTGCAGCGTGCCGGCGGCCAATGTCACACCACTTCGCCGAACCCCGAGCATGTTCGCCAGGGACACGTGGGTCAGGTGAAAGTGATTGGCGTGCGCGCGATCATGGGTCATCAGCAACCAGCGCGCCAGGCGTGGCTCGATCTCGTGGAAATGGGTGCAGGCGGCGGTTTGAGCGAGCTGCATCATCTGCACGTACAGGTACTGATTGAGCCTGCGCAACAATAACGGGCTCTCGCGCAGCGCGACCTGCAACTGCAAGCCACTCATCCTCAGGCACGTGCCAGCGCCTTGCACCACGGCGCGCATGGGGGCGGTATTAACCCCCAGAGCAAGCGTCGCCCCAAGCATCCCCTCATTGCCGATCAGGCTCATGTGTAGCGGAGGGTGGCGGTACAACGTCACCACTTCAGCAATGAGCGCTGTTTGAGGGAAATACACATGCAGGATCGGATGACCCGGTTCGCACAGGACGGTGCTAAAGGCCAGTTCGACGTTATCGCACTGTGCCGCCAGCCGGCCGTAGTCAGTCTTCGACAGCCCCTGGAGTAGCCGGTTTTCTATGGGTCGCCCAGATGTCATTGGCATGCGCAGATCCTGCGGCACAGTGGGCCCTGGATGGGCGGGACAGGTGCCGGGGCCGTCTCATGCGTTAAGTGTGGGTGACTCTGGCAGGCCGGTCTGTTCGCTAGAACACGCAGATACTGGCAGTCAGCGGGTTGGCTTTAGCGGAACGTAAGGCAGCAGCCGCTCGGTTTCTTTTCTGACCACCGCGTAGCACTCGCAGCTCAGTAGTTCGAGTGCGGCCCTGTCCAGCACCTTGATGTGGCCACGGCTGTATTCGATAACGCCCAGGCGTTGCAGCTTGCCGGCGGCGTCGGTCACGCCTTCACGACGTACGCCGAGCATGTTGGCGATCAACTCCTGGGTCATGATCAGTTGATTGTCTTGCAGGCGATCGAGAGACAGCAGCAACCAGCGGCACAGTTGTTGATCAATCGAGTGATGGCGGTTGCACACCGCGGTCTGGGCCATCTGGGTGATCAACGCCTGGGTGTAGCGCAACATCAGCAGGAGCATCTCTCCGTGGCGGTTGAACTCATCCTTGAGTCGCTGGCCGGGCAACCGAAAGGCATGCCCGGCACTCTGGACAATTGCCCGGCTTGGCGTGCTTTCGCCACCCATGAAGACGGCGATGCCGATCAAGCCTTCATTACCGACCACTGAAATTTCCGCCGAGGCGCCGTTCTCCATCACATACAGCAAGGACACGATGGAGTCGGTGGGGAAGTAGACGTGTCGCAGGGCATCCCCGGACTCGTAGAGCACCTTGCCGAGCGGCAGGGTGATCGGATCGAGGTAGGGCAGCAAGCGCTCCAGCGATTGCGCGGGCAGGGCCGCCAGCAAATGGTTCTGTTGTGGCCTGGGAGCATCAAGCATTTCAGCCACCGTCCGTAGGCAGGGTTTCGATAATTACAGATTAATCCATGGCGTGCTGTGTACATAACCGCACTTAACCGTCTGTCGGTATTACTACACGCATTCGAACCCGCTGACAGCGATAAAAAAGCCGCAGGGCTGTTGTGCAGAGTCTAAATTTAAGAGCGTTATCGCACCGAAACTGTGCTCATTTACTGTGTCCCCTTCAGTTTCGGGCGGAGGCTGCATGAACCTGTTTTCCATCCGGATTTTGCTGCGAACTCTGACAGTGCCGAGCCTGACACTGCTCGTGGCGTGTGGTTCGTTGCCCACCATCGTTCCCGATATGGCCTACACCAACCCGGCCTCTGTGAAGATCGACAGTACGCATGGACCGCTGTCAGCCGAACGCAGCAAGGCCGTTATTGACCGTTTGAAGGCCAATGGCGTCCAGACGAACATCTTCGACCTGCATATGGCGATCGAGGAGGCCATCGTCGGCAGCCCGTTGACGGACGGCAACAAGGTCGAACTGTTACAGAACGGTCCGACTACCTACCAATCAATGATCTCTGCGATTAGTAGCGCGCGTGATCACATCAATATCGAGAGTTACATTTTTGACGACGATGAAATCGGCGAGCGCTTTGCCGCGGCGCTGATTGCCAAACAGGCGGCTGGGGTGCAGGTCAATCTGATCCGGGACAGTGTCGGTACCCTCAGCACACCTTCGGCTTTTTTTACCCGCCTGACCGCCGCAGGCATCAATGTGCTGGAATTCAATCCGGTCAATCCAGCGACCGCCAAGGCTGGGTGGCAGGTGAACCAGCGGGATCATCGTAAGCTACTGATCGTTGATGGCCGAATTGCCTTCCTCGGCGGTATCAACGTGAGTAGTGTCCATTCAGGCAACTCGTTCAGCCTGAACGCCAAAGTCAAACCTGGCGGCAAGTTGCCTTGGCGCGACACTGACCTGCGGGTTGAAGGGCCGGCAGTGGCTGAACTGCAAAAGCTATTTATCGAAACGTGGCAAAAGCAGAAAGGCAAACCGCTTGCGGCACGTCATTACTTCCCGCAAACCGAACGAAAAGGCCACGAGGTCGTTCGTGCCATCGGCAGCTCGCCAGACGAACCCTACAGCCTGATCTACGCCACGCTGATTTCGGCGCTGCGCAGTGCGCAAACCGAAATCTGGCTGACTAACGCCTACTTCGTGCCCGATCCGCAGTTGCTGGCGGAGCTCAAGAATGCTGTGGCACGCGGCGTCGATGTGAAGCTGGTGCTGCCCAGCAGCACTGATTCCTGGCTGGTATTCAACGCTGGCCGCAGGCATTACACCGAACTGCTAAAGGCCGGTGTCAAGCTCTACGAACGCCGCGATGCCTTGCTGCATGTCAAAACCGCGGTGATCGATGGTGTCTGGTCCACGGTCGGCTCTACCAATCTTGACTGGCGAAGTTTTCTGCACAACCAGGAAGTCAACGTCGTGGTACTGGGCAGCGGATTCGGCGAGAAAATGCGTGCAGCGTTCCTCGCGGACCTGCTGAAGTCGAACGAAATTACGCTTGAGAAGTGGCAGCAGCGTTCCCTTGACGTAAGAGCCAAGGAGCAGTTTGCGCACCTCTGGGAGTACTGGCTGTGAGGCAACCCCTAGGACTTTGAGCCGAGCGAAATTCATGTGGGAGCGGGCTTGCTCACGAAGAGGGAGTGTCAGTCGACATTAATGTTGCCTGGCACACCGCCTTCGCGAGCAAGCCCGCTCCCACAGGTTCCGCACCTTAACTGACTGGCATTTGCGCTAGAGCCGGCCGTGATACGCCGCGTCGAAAATCTCTGCCGCGCCATTGCGGGTCAAGGGCAGCGGGTTGCCGCCAGCGCAGGGGTCGACAATCGCCATGTCGGCGATCAGGTCAGCCTGCCGATCATCCACCCCCAGCTCAAACAGCGTATGCGGCACGCCGATGTCCTTGCGCAACTTGAGGACGAAGGCGAGAAAGCTGTCGAAGCCAGGCGAGGGCAGACGCAAGTAAGCGGCCAGGCGAGTGATGCGTTCCTCGATGGCCGGGCGATTGAACTTCAAGACATAAGGCATGAAGGTGGCGTTGGTCATGCCGTGATGGGTGTCGTACAGGGCGCCCACCGGATGCGCGAGCGCGTGCATCCCGCCCAGGCCTTTCTGGAAGGCGGTGGCACCCATCGCGGCGGCGGCGAGCATTTCTGCGCGCGCCTCAAGATCAGAGGGGGTGCGTACTGCCCGCACCAGCGCATTGGCTACCAGGCGCATGCCTTCCACCGCAATCCCTTCGGCCATGGGGTGAAAACCGGGAGCGCAGTACGATTCCAGGCAATGCGCAAAGGCATCCATGCCGGTGCCGGCGGTGACCTTGGCCGGCATGCCGACAGTGAGCGCCGGGTCGCTGATGACCACCCGCGGCATCATTTTCGGGTGGAAGATGATCCGTTTGGTGTGCGTACTCTCATCAATGATCACCGCTGCACGGCCGACCTCGGAGCCCGTACCCGCGGTGGTCGGCACCGCAATGATCGGGGCGATGCTGCTTTCATCGGCGCGGGTCCAGTAGTCGCCGATGTCTTCGAAATCCCACACCGGCCGGGTCTGGCCACTCATGAAGGCGATCAGCTTGCCCATATCCAGCCCGCTGCCACCGCCGAAGGCGACCACGCCGTCGTGCTTGCCGGCACGCCAGGCGTCGAGCCCTCCTGCCAGGTTGGCCTCGACCGGATTCGGTTTGAGGTCGCAAAACAGCGCTACGCCGAGGCCGGCGGCGCGCAGGGATTCCAGCGCCGCGGTGGTGATCGGCGCGCGCGCCAGGCCACTGTCGGTGACCAGCAACGGTCGCTGGATACCTTGGCTGCGGCAGGTGTCGGCCAGTTCGGCGATACGGCCAATACCGAAGTGGATGCTCGTGGGGTAGTTCCAGTTCGCAGTCAGGCTCATGGCTCAGATCTCATGGCGCAGATGGAAGGATTTGGCTCGGGTCAGGTGTTCGTAGCCGATGCGCGACAGCGTGACGCCGCGCCCGCTGTTTTTCACCCCGGTCCAGGCCAAGGCCGGGTCCAGGTAATCGCAGCGGTTCATGAATACGCTGCCGGTGGCGATCTCGTTGCCGATGCGTTCGGCGGCGGCGAGGTCCGTGGTCCAGATGGAAGCGCTGAGCCCGAACTCGCTGTCATTCATCAAGGCGATGGCTTCGTCGTCGCTGGCAACCGGCATGATGCCGACCACCGGACCAAAGCTTTCCTCGCGCATCACCGACATTTGATGGCTGACATCGACTAACACCTGCGGCGCGAGGTAGGCGCTGCCTGGCACGTCCGCCGCAAAGGCCTTTGGATCGATCAGTGCTTTTGCACCTTTTGCCAGCGCTTCGGCGATCTGCCCGCGCACGAACTCCGCAGCTCCCGGATTGACCAACGGACCGAGAGTAGTGGCTTCGTCCAACGGGTTGCCCAGCACGTATTGGCGGGTCAGGGCGGCAAAACGCTCGACAAACGCCGGGTAAATTTTTTGATCGACATAAATGCGCTCAACGGCGCAACAGCTTTGCCCGGAGTTGAAGAAGCTGCCGTCCACCAGGTTTTCCACGGCATGCTCAAGGTTGGCGTCTGCGCGGACGTAGGCCGGGTCTTTGCCGCCGAGCTCCAGCCCGATGCCGAGGAAGAGCCCGGTGGCGGCGATTTCGATGGATTTGCCGGCTTCGACCGAACCGGTGAAGTTCACTTGCTGCACCCGTCCCGAGGTAATGATCGCAGCGGTATAGGTGTGATTGAGCAGCAGGTTCTGGAACAGCCCTTCAGGCAGATTGGCCCGGCGAAAGGCCTCGGCGAAACGTTCGCCGACCAGCAGCGTTTGCGAGGCGTGTTTGAGGATGACGCTGTTGCCGGCCATCAGCGCCGGAATAATCGTATTCACCGCCGTCAGGTAGGGGTAATTCCACGGCGCGATAACCAGCACCGTGCCCACCGGCTCGCGTTTGATCTGGCGTCGAAACCCCGCGACAGGTGCAGGTTCGACCGCTGCCAAGGCTTCAGGTGCGATGGCGATCATATGGCGCGCACGCTCTTCGAAACCACGCAGCTCGCCGGCACCGAAGCGTACCGGGCGGCCCATTTGCCAGGCCAGTTCCGGGACTATTTCGTCTTTCATGGCCAGCATCGCGTCCACGGCGGCACTGCAAAAAGCGGCGCGCTCGCTCAGTGGCCGACGCTTCCATGACGCCTGGGCGGCTGCGGCAGCCGTCAGAGCCTGCTCGATCTGCGTTGCATCAGCGCAGTGGCGTTCGGCGTAGACCCGGCCATCGACCGGGGAGATGAGTTGAATCATCGTCGTCATGGCTGCCTCAATAATGGATTGCTCAATAGCGCTCAAAGCCGCGCTGCAGTTCCCAGTCGGTTATCCGTCGGTCGTACTCTTTCTGCTCCCATTCGGCGGTGTGCACGTAGTGGTCGACCACTTCGTCACCGAACGCCTCGCGCAACATGCTTGAGGCCTTGAGCGCGGCGCAGGCTTCGCGCAGGGTCTTCGAGACTTCCGGCAAGTGCTCATCGAGGTAGGCATCGCCTTCAAAGGGTGGCGCCAGGCTGAGCTGCTCGTCGATACCGGCCAGGCCTGCGGCAATCAACGCGGCGAAGGCCAGATAAGGGTTAAGGTCGGCGCCACCGATGCGACATTCGATGCGGATGGATTTGCTGCCTTCGGCGCACAAACGAAAGCCTGCGGTGCGGTTGTCCCGACTCCAGATCGCCCGTGTCGGCGCGAAAGTGCCGACCTGGAAGCGCTTGTACGAATTGATGTAAGGCGCGAGAAAACAGGTGATGTCGTTGGCGTACTTGAGCTGCCCGGCCACCCAGGCACGCATCAGCGTCGACATGCCGAACTCGGCCTTGGGGTCGAAAAACAGCGGTTTTTTGCCATTCTTGTCCCACAACGAGTTGTGGATATGGCTACTGGAGCCGGCGGCGTCATAGCGCCACTTGGCCATGAACGTGATCGCCTTGCCCTGCAACTGCGCGATCTCTTTGCAGGCGTGCTTGATGATGACGTGCTGGTCGGCCATGGTCAGGGCATCGGCATAACGGACGTTGATTTCTTCCTGGCCCGGGCCCCATTCACCCTTGGAGTTTTCCACGGGAATGCCGCAGGCCTGCAGGTGTTTGCGAATCGCCCGCAGCACCGGCTCCTCGCGGGTGGTCTGGAGGATGTTGTAATCCTCGATGTAGTGGCCGGCGGTTTTCGGCTTGTGGTAGTTGCGCTCGTGGATGGCCTCGTAACTCTCGTCGAACAGATAGAACTCCAGTTCAGAAGCAAACATGCCACTGTAGCCGCGCTCACGCAGTCGCTCGATCTGCTTTTTCAGGATTGCCCGCGGGCTGTGCGGCAGGTCACGCCGATGGTGGTGATCGAGCACGTCGCAGAGCACCAGCGCCGTGCATTCCAGCCACGGCACGCGACGCAAGGTGGCCATGTCGGGCTTCAGCACGAAATCGCCATAGCCTTTGCTCCAGCTGGCGGCGGCGTAACCCGGCACCGGCTCCATGTCGATGTCGTCGGCCAGCAGGTAATTGCAGCAATGGGTTTCTTCATGGCCGCTGTCGATGAAAAACTCGACCTGGAATCGCTTGCCGACCAGTCGCCCCTGCATGTCGACCATGCAGACCAGCACGGTATCGATATCACCTGCGGTAGCGGCGAGTTTCAGTTCTTCGAAGCTGAGGAGGGGCTCGGTCATCACGTCAGTCCTGCGTGAAATATGAGCAATGAGTTGCTGAAAGCGTAGCCTACTGCTGCTGTAAACAAGTCTTGGCGGGCGAAACCCGACGAATCAGCAGCAGATCCAGAAGCTAAAATAACTATCAAGAAATGTCAGTACGCAATCTGTAGCAGCTGGCGAAGCCTGCGTTCGGCCGCGAAGCGGTCGTGAAATCACGCAATGCGGACTTCCAGATCGACCGAGGAGGCAGGATTTACGACCGCTGCGCGGCCGAACGCAGCCTTCGGCAGCTGCTACGAATAAGCGTTAAATCCGGAATGTCTTATGCCTCCTGGAGTGGCGTCATGAGTGAGTTCGTCAAGGTCGCCTGCGTGGGGGATGTCGAACCGGGTAACGGCATGACCGTGAACCTTGGGGGCACGCCCGTCGCGCTGTTCAATGTCGATGGCCAGTACTTCGCCATCCACAACACCTGCCCGCACGAAGACGGTTCGCTGGGGGACGGAATACTGTGCGACAACGTGGTGATTTGCCCGGTCCACGCCTACGAGTTCGACGTGACCAGCGGCGAATGCCTCACAGAACCGGCTTACCAGGTCGAACAGTTCGAGGTCCGGGTGGACGGTAACGACATCCTGTTACGGCAATCGTCGGATGTTTGAACGCCGGGGGCTAGCTCGGGTCGTAAGGAACAGGGAAGGAGTATAGTTAAACGATCACATCATCCTGCCAACAGCAGGAGGCATCCGCGATGAGCACTGACAATGCGAGGATCCGCGAACTCAGCAACCGGGCCTACAAGTACGGCTTTGTCTCTGATTTTGAGAGCGATGCGGCCCCGCGCGGCCTCAACGAAGACCTCATCCGCCTGATCTCGACGAAGAAGAACGAGCCGCAGTGGCTGCTCGACTGGCGCCTGAAGGCCTATCGCCACTGGCTGACGATGCGCGAGCCCTCCTGGCAGAACGTCCATTACGCGCCCATCGACTACCAGGACATCATCTATTACTCGGCGCCGAAGCCGAAAACGCCAGGGCCCACCAGTCTTGACGAGGTCGATCCCGAGCTGCGCGAGATGTTTGGCAAGCTTGGCATCTCGCTCGCCGAACAGGAACGCCTGACCGGCGTCGCGGTGGATGCCGTGGTCGACTCGGTCTCGGTAGCGACCACCTTCAAGCACAAACTCGCCGAAGTCGGGGTGATCTTCTGCTCGTTCTCCGAAGCCGTGCAAAACCATCCGGAACTGGTGCGCAAGTACCTCGGTTCGGTCGTGCCCTACAGCGACAACTTCTTCGCCACACTGAACTCGGCGGTGTTTTCCGACGGCTCCTTCTGCTACGTGCCCAAGGGCGTGCGCTGCCCGATGGAACTGTCGACCTATTTCCGCATCAACGCCGCGGACACCGGCCAGTTCGAACGTACGCTGATCGTCGCAGAGGAGGGCGCCTATGTGAGCTACCTCGAGGGCTGCACCGCGCCGATGCGCGACAATAACCAGTTGCACGCGGCGGTGGTCGAGCTGGTCGCACTGGATAACGCCCAGATCAAGTACGCCACGGTGCAGAACTGGTACCCCGGCGATGCCGAAGGACGCGGCGGTATCTTCAATTTCGTCACCAAGCGCGGCAAATGTGCAGGCGCGCACTCGAAGATTTCCTGGACCCAGGTCGAAACCGGCTCCGCGATCACCTGGAAATACCCGGGAGTGATTCTCCAGGGCGATTATTCGGTCGGCGAGTTCTATTCAGTCGCCCTGACGGCCAATCACCAACAGGCGGACACCGGCACCAAGATGATCCACATCGGCCGGCATACGCGCAGCACCATTCTGTCCAAGGGAATCTCCGCCGGTCATGGACAGAACACCTACCGCGGCCTGGTGAAAATCCAGAAAGCCGCGACCGGTGCCCGCAACCACACGCAGTGTGACTCGCTGCTGCTGGGCAGCGAGTGTGGCGCACACACATTTCCTTATATCGACGTGAAAAACCCCAGCGCCCAGGTCGAGCATGAGGCCTCCACGTCGAAGATTAGCGACGAGCAGCTGTTTTACTGCCGACAACGCGGCATCAGCGCAGAGGACGCGGTGCCGATGATCGTCAACGGTTTCTGCCGCGAGGTGCTCAAGGAACTGCCGATGGAGTTCGCAGTAGAAGCCCAGAAACTGCTGGGTGTGAGCCTGGAGGGCTGCGTGGGCTAAGGCCCGGGGTGGGAGCATGCTCGAGATCAATGATCTGCACGCCAGCGTCGACGGCCGTGAAATCCTGCGGGGCATCACGCTGCGGGTGGAAGCGGGCGAGGTGCACGCGATCATGGGGCCGAACGGCTCCGGTAAAAGCACGCTGGCCCAGGTCCTCGCGGGCCTTGAGACTTACGAGGTCAGCGGCCAGGTGCTGTATGACGGTCAGGACCTGCTCGCCATGCCGCCGGAGGCGCGGGCGGTCGCCGGGATTTTCCTCGCGTTTCAGTACCCGGTGGAAATCCCCGGCGTCGGCAACCTCTACTTCCTGCGCACGGCCCTCAATGCCGTGCGCAAGCAGCGCGGGCTTGAAGAACTCGACGCGCTGGATTTCCTTGAGCTCGCCAAGGAGCGCATGGCGCTGGTCGAGATGGACCAGAGCTTCATGAACCGCTCGCTCAACGTGGACTTTTCGGGTGGCGAAAAGAAACGCAACGAGATTTTCCAGATGGCGATTCTCGAACCCCGGCTGGCGATCCTCGACGAGACCGACTCGGGTCTCGACATCGACGCGCTGCGGACAGTCGCAGCTGGCGTCAATGCGCTGCGCAGCAAAGACCGCGCACTGCTGGTGATCACCCACTATCAACGCCTGCTCGACTACATCGTCCCGGATCACGTGCACGTCATGGCCAACGGGCGGATCGTCCAGTCCGGTGGCAAGGAGCTGGCGGTCGAGCTGGAAAAGCACGGCTATGCGAGCTATGAGCAGGATTCTGCAGCGCCTGGAGCCAGGCCATGAACAGCGCGGCGTTTCTCGCCAGGCTCGAGCCCCGGGCCGATGCCCGGCATCCTGTCTGGCTGCAGGCGTTACGCCTCGAGGCGTTCCAGCGGGTGGCCGAACTGGGCTTTCCCACGGCCAAGGACGAAGCCTGGAAGCACACGCGAGTCGCGTCCATCCTGGAGATCCCTTTCCAGCCTGCCGAACCGGGCGTGAGCCGGCACCCGTCTGCTGCCAGTGTCGAGCGGCTGGCCGGCGATTATCGTGGCCCGCGGCTGGTCTTCGTCAATGGCTATTTCGCTACTGAACTCTCGGCACTCAAGGGGCTACCTCCAGGCACCCAAGTGACCCATTTCGCGCCGCTGCTGCGCGCCGACAGTGGGACGCTCGAAACCCTGTTTGCCCATGCGTTCGGCGTGCAATCGCAAGCCTTTACGGCGCTGAATACGGCGCTCGCCGAGGATGGGGCGTTGGTGCAGATACCCGCCCACACGACGCTCGAAGCACCGATCCATCTGGTGTTCCTCTCGGAGCCGGGCACTACGCCACGGGTGACACATCCGCGTGTTTTGGTGCGGGTGGGGGCGGGGAGCCGGGCGATTCTGGTGGAAAGCCACGTCGGCAGCGAGGGCGAGGTCTACCTGAGTAACGCTGTCAGCGAGGTGGTGCTCGACGCGGACGCTGTACTTGAACATTACACGCTGCAGAACCAGAGCACGGCGGCGTACCATGTCGCGCTGCTCAGCGTGCGCCAGGCTTCGGGCAGTCACTTCGCTTCGCACTCTTTTGCATTGGGCGCCACTCTGGCACGGCAAGAGCTGCGCGTGGTACTCGAAGGCCCCGGCGCAGAGGTCGCGCTGAACGGTCTGTACCTGCCGCGAGGCCAGCAACACCTGGACAATCAGACGACCATCGAGCATCGGGCCCCGCGTTGCACCAGCCGCGAACGCTATAAAGGCGTGATCGATGATCATGGGCATGGAATCTTTGACGGACGGATCATCGTACGCCCGGGAGCGATGAAGACCGATGCCAGCCAGACCAACAAGAATCTGCTGTTGTCGACGTCGGCCCAGGTCAACTCTCAGCCTCGGCTGGAGATCTTCGCCGATGACGTCAAGTGCGCTCACGGTGCTGCCGTCGGTCAACTGGATGAACAGGCTATTTTCTACCTGCGCTCACGGGGGATTCCGCTGGCGGCGGCGCGGTCGCTGCTGACCTTTGCGTTTGTCAGCGAGATGCTTGAGCTCATTGAGCTGGAGCCGTTGCGCGAGCATGTGCAGCGACTGGTCACCGCGCAATTGCGCGGGCGGGAGGTGTCGGCATGAGCGACCTCGAAAACCGCCTTCAAGGGCTATCGAAACCGCTCCACCTTACGCCAGGCTATGACGTCGAACGTGTGCGCCAGGCGTTCCCCATCCTTGCGGAGACGATCTACGGCAAGCCGCTGATTTACCTCGACAGTGCCGCGACCAGCCAGAAGCCGCAGGCGGTCATCGATGCCATGTCGCACTTCTTTTCCAAGGAGAACGCCAACGTACACCGTGGCGTGCACTACCTTTCGGTGCGCGCCACCGAGGAGTACGAGAAGGCGCGGGCCAAGGTCCAGGGCTTCCTCAATGCCGAATCCGTCGAAGAGATTGTCTTCGTCCGCGGCACGACCGAAGCGGTCAATCTCGTGGCGCAAACCTATGGCAAGACGCAGCTCCGTGCAGGCGACGAGGTGTTGATCACGGCCATGGAACACCATTCGAATATCGTGCCTTGGCAGATGCTCTGCGAGCAGACGGGCGCGCGGCTGCGGGTGGCGCCGATCAACGACGCTGGCGAACTGCTGCTCGATGAGCTGGAACGGTTGATTGGACCCAGGACCCGACTGGTGGCCGTCACCCATGTCTCCAATGTGCTGGGCACTATCAACCCGATCCGGCGTATTGTCGAGCTCGCCCATGCGAGGGGCGTACGTGTGCTGGTCGACGGCGCCCAGGCGGCTCCGCACCTCAAGGTCGACGTGCGAGCACTGGGCTGCGATTTCTACGCCTTGTCCGGCCACAAAATGTACGGCCCCACCGGCATCGGCGTGCTCTACGGCCGTCACGAGCTGCTCGAAAGCATGCCGCCGTATCAGGGCGGCGGCGACATGATTCTCTCGGTCAGCTTCGAGAAAACCATCTACAACAAACCACCGTACAAGTTTGAAGCGGGAACGCCGAACATGGCCGGCGCGATAGGCCTCGGCGCGGCGATCGACTTTCTCGCTGAACTGGGGCCGGAGGCGATTGCGGCTCACGAGCAGGCCGTGCAGGCCTACGCCACGAAGGCGCTGGCGACGGTGCCCGGCCTGCGGCTGATCGGTACGGCAGCGGAGAAGGTCGGTGTGCTTTCGTTTGTCCTCGACGGCATTCACCCGCACGACATTGGCACTATCCTCGACCGTGAAGGGATCGCGATTCGCACCGGGCACCACTGCGCACAGCCCTTGATGACCCGTTTCGGCGTGCCCGCCACCGCTCGTGCTTCGCTCGGTTGCTACAGCACCGAGCGTGATATCGATGCACTGGTGGCCGGGCTGGCCAAAGTTCAGGAGGTGTTCCGATGAGTGGCGACGAACTGCGCGACCTCTACCAGGACGTAATCATCGACCACGGCAAGCGGCCGCGTAACTTTCACCCGCTTACGGATGCGACCTGTACGGCGGAGGGTTTCAATCCGCTGTGCGGCGATCAGTTGAAGATTTATCTCCGGCTTGCGAACGGAGTGATCGAGGACATCAGTTTTCAGGGGGTTGGCTGTGCCATCTCCCAAGCCTCGGCATCCCTGATGACGCTGGCGGTGAAGGGGAAAAAACCGGAGGAGGCGCAGGCACTTTTTGCCCGGGTGCATACGTTGCTCACCGAAGGGCCAAACGCCCAAGTGACACCCGCAGAGCTCGGTAAACTCGCGGTGCTTTCAGGCGTTTGGGAGTTTCCGGTGCGGGTCAAGTGCGCCACTCTGGCCTGGCACACGCTGCGTAGCGCCCTTGAAGGCGGCGCCTCGCAGGTCACGACGGAGTAATCAGCCATGGCAGCCACATTACCAATCCCCCGTATTCACCTGCGCGAACTGGCACGCAAAGTCTTGCTCGATGCCCTGGCGGATGGGCACGTGCGCGGTGTGCGGCTCAGGATCGATGAGCATTTCGCGCATGAGTTTTTCTTCGAGCGCGCTGCCGAAGGTGATATCACGGCCGAGGCAGACGGCATCAAGCTGTTGCTCGATCCCGCGAGCGCAGGGCGCGCCGATGGCTTGTCCGTCGATTTCGAGTATGACCTGCATGGCGCCGGCTTCCATTTCGATAACCCGAATAAACCGGGCTACCTGCAACCGATCGAACTCACGCGCGACTGCGCGGTGACCCTGATTCCGGGTGGGGAGCGACTGCAACTGGGCCGTGGCGAGCGGGTGGTGGTAACCCAGGCGCTCGGTGGCAGCTTCACGGTGCAAATCTCCAGGGGCCGACTGGCACGGATCGCCGCCGCTGACGCCGATGCGTTGGGTCAGGATGTTCAACAGAAAGGGCAGCCCAAAGCGATCAGCGGCGCCTTCGACGTCCAGCAGGTGCTCGACATGCTGCGCACCGTCTACGACCCGGAGATTCCGGTCAATGTGGTCGATCTCGGGTTGATCTACCAATGTGAAACCCGCTTGCTTGCCGACGGCGGCCAGCGCGTCGAGATCAAGATGTCCATGACCGCGCCCGGCTGCGGAATGGGCGATGTGCTGCAGGAGGAAGCGCGCACCAAGGTCCAGACTATCCCGGGAGTCAGCGAGGTCGAGGTCGAGATCGTCTGGGACCCGCCTTGGGATCAAAGCCGCATGTCCGAGGCGGCGCGTTTGCAGTTGGGGCTGTTCTGAGAAACCCGGCGTGAGGAGCCAGCCATGAGCAATCGACTCGCCAACGAGACTTCGCCCTATCTGCGGCAGCACGCAGAGAACCCCGTCGATTGGTATCCGTGGGGCGAGGAAGCGTTCCGCCGCGCGCGCGACGAGGACAAGCCCATCCACCTGTCGCTGGGTTATGCCACCTGCCACTGGTGTCATGTGATGGCCCACGAGTCGTTCGAGAATCCCGAGACCGCGCGCCTGATGAACGAGCGCTTCATCAATATCAAAGTCGACCGCCAGGAACGGCCTGACCTTGACGACATCTATCAACAAGTCGTGCAAATGATGGGGCAGGGCGGTGGCTGGCCGTTAACGGTGTTCCTGACTGCGCAGCGCGAGCCGTTTTTCGGCGGCACTTACTTCCCGCCAGACGACGGTTATGGCCGGCCGGGATTCTCTCAACTGCTGCTCGGTCTGAGCGACGCCTGGCAGAACAACCGCGCGGCGCTGCAACAGAACGTCAAGCAGTTCCTTCAGGGTTACCGCAAGCTGGAGGCATCAATGCTGGAGGGCGATACACCGCTGGAGCCAGACCAGCCAGCCACCGCTGCCCGGTTGTTTGTCCGAAACACCGACCCGGTGAACGGCGGCCTGGGCAACGCGCCGAAATTTCCCAACCCGGCTTGCCATGATCTGGTCCTGCGCCTCTATCAGCGTCTGCACGAGCCGGATTTGCTGCATTCGGTGGAGCTGACCCTCGATCGCATGGCCGCCAGCGGGCTCTATGATCACCTGGGCGGCGGTTTTGCTCGCTATTGTGTGGATGAACGCTGGGCCGTCCCTCATTTCGAAAAGATGCTCTATGACAACGGTCAGCTCGTGAAGCTCTATGCCGATGCCTATCGCGAGACCGGCAAGCCTGCCTGGCGGCGTGTGTTCGAGGAAACCATCGACTACATCCTGCGTGACATGACCCATCCTGACGGTGGTTTCTACGCCAGTGAAGACGCTGACAGCGAGGGTGAAGAGGGCAAGTTCTACGTGTGGACACTCGCTCAAGTGCAGGCCGCGCTCGGCGAGCCGGATGCTGCGCTGGCCTGCCGGGCTTACGGTGTCACCGCCAACGGCAACTTCGAGCATGGCAGCACGGTGCTGCACCGCGCAGTCGCACTGGACGCGGTGCAGGAACTACAGCTCAAGGGCCTGCGCGGCAGGTTATTGCTGGCGCGTGCCCAGCGTATTCGTCCGGGGCGCGACGAGAACATCCTCACCAGCTGGAACGCGTTAATGATCCAGGGTCTCTGTGCGGCTTATCAGGCGACCGGAACCACAACGTATCTGGACGCCGCGAGGCGCGCCGCCGACTTCATTCTGGACCGACTCTCGACGCCCGAAGGTAGCCTGTACCGGGCCTGGCGGGAGGGCACGGCGAAGGTTCCAGGCTTCCTCGAAGACTACGCCTTCCTCGCCAACGCCTTGATCGATCTCTACGAGTGCGACTTCGATAAACGCTATGTCGAGCGCGCCACGCAATTGGTCGAGGTGATCCTCGACAAGTTCTGGGAGGACGGACTGTACTTCACGCCCAGCGATGGCGAGCGGTTGGTGCACAGGCCTCGGGCGCCGCACGACAGCGCCTGGCCGTCGGGAACCTCGGCCTGCGTGTTGGCTTTCCTGCGGCTCTTTGAACTCACCGGTCGCGAGCTTTACCGCGAGCGTGCCGAGCAGGTCTTGGCGATGTACCGCGCCGCAGCCGCGCAGAATCCCTTCGGCTTCGCCCATCTGCTGGCGGCTCAGGAGTGGATGCAACGTGGCCCGATCAGCATCGTCATTGCCGGCGAGCGTTCTGCCGCCAGCGCCTTGGTCGCGAGCCTGCAGCGCCGCTACCTGCCGGCGCGCGTCCTGGCCTTTGCCGAGGATGTACCGATCGGCGCGGGCCGACATGCGCTTGCGGGACAAACCAGCGCCTATGTCTGCCGAAACCGCACTTGCGAGCCACCGGTCACCAGCGCCGAGGAGCTTGTAGAGCGCTGCCTGAAGTGAAGAGCCAGAACTGAATCGAACCGTCAACGCGAGGAGACAACAATGGACAACAAGAGCAGCCACAACCCTTACACGTACCAACGTCTCAAGCATCTATATCCTGATTACTTCAGTGCCATGGAGGCCCTGGGAACAGCGGCGCATCATGCAGGCCCGCTGGAGGAGAAAACCGTCCAGCTGGTTCAGCTCGGTGCCGCGGCGGCCGTCCGCTCGGAAGGCGCCGTGCACAGTCATACCCGACGAGCGCTGGCGGCGGGCGCCACGACAGAGGAGATCCATCACACACTGATCGCATTGACCAGCACTATCGGTTTCCCGACGGTCATTGCGGCCATGAGCTGGGTGGATGATGTGATCGGGAAAGGAGGCAATGACGCGCCGGAGCTCTGAGTACACCGCCGACAATCGGGTTTCGTTACATCCCGTGCAATCTTGACTAAAGTTTCAAGTGTCGGCGGCCGTAATTCAGTCACCGTGATCGTCCAGGATTTCCCGGCCAGACACCGGGTAACTTAACCTGATCAGGAGTGCACGATGGACCTCAACCGTCGTCAGTTCTTCAAGGTCGCCGCGATCGGCCTTGGAGGCTCCAGCCTGGCCGCGCTGGGTATGGCACCCGCGCCAGCCTTTGCCGAGCAAGTCCGCCACTTCAAACTGGCCCATACCCATGAAACCCGCAATACCTGCCCCTACTGTTCGGTGGGTTGCGGCTTGATCATGTACAGCCAGGGCGATGCGGCCAAGAACGTCAGCCAGAGCATCATTCACATCGAAGGGGATGCCGACCACCCGGTCAATCGCGGCACACTGTGCCCCAAAGGCGCAGGCCTGCTGGACTTCGTCCATAGCCCCAGCCGGCTGCAATATCCGCAGGTACGCAAGCCGGGCAGCAAGGAATGGACGCGGGTTGCGTGGGACGAAGCGCTCGATCGCATCGCCGACCTGATGAAGGCTGATCGCGACGCCAACTTCATCGAGAAGAATGCCAAGGGCCAAACGGTCAACCGTTGGCTGACGACAGGTTTTCTCGCTGCCTCGGCGTCCTCCAACGAAGCCGGTTACATGACCCACAAGGTCGTTCGCAGTCTGGGCATGCTGGGGTTCGATAACCAGGCACGTGTCTGACATGGCCCGACGGTGGCAAGTCTTGCCCCAACGTATGGCCGAGGTGCGATGACCAACCACTGGACCGATATCGCCAACGCGAATCTGGTCCTGGTCATGGGCGGTAATGCCGCTGAAGCCCACCCCTGTGGCTTTAAATGGGTGACCGAAGCCAAAGCGCACAATCAGGCGCGATTGATCGTGGTCGACCCGCGCTTCACCCGTACCGCCTCGGTGGCCGACTATTACGCACCGATTCGCACCGGCACCGACATCGCCTTCATGGGCGGTCTGATCAACTATTTGCTCACTGAAAACAAGATCCAGCACGAGTACGTGCACGCCTATACGGACGTGGCGTTCATCGTCAAGGCCGACTTTGGTTTCGAGGACGGGCTGTTTACCGGCTACGACGCGACCAAGCGCACCTACAGCGACAAGTCCAGCTGGGGCTATGAAATCGGCGAGGACGGTTTTGCCAAAGTCGATCCGTCCCTGATGCACCCGCGTTGCGTCTACCAGTTGATGAAGCAGCATTACAGCCGCTACACCCTGGAACTGACCAGTCAGATCTGCGGCATGCCGAAAGACGCCTTGCAGAAGATCTGGGAAGAGATCGCCACTTGCTCGCAACCGGGCAAGACCATGACGATCCTCTATGCGCTGGGCTGGACCCAGCATTCGACGGGATCGCAGATGATTCGCAGCGCAGCCATGGTGCAGTTGCTGTTGGGTAACGTCGGCATGCCGGGCGGTGGCGTCAATGCCCTGCGCGGGCACTCCAACATCCAGGGCCTGACGGACCTTGGGTTGCTGTCGAACCTGCTGCCCGGCTACCTGACCTTGCCGGGCGATGCCGAACAGGACTACGACACCTACATTGCCAAGCGTGCGCTCAAACCACTTCGGCCCGGACAACTGTCTTACTGGCAGAACTACGGCAAGTTCCACGTCAGCCTGATGAAGGCCTGGTACGGCGCCAACGCCACCGCCGACAATCACTGGGGCTACGACTGGCTGCCGAAGCTCGATATCCCCGGCTACGACATCCTGAAAGTGTTCGACATGATGTCCAGTGGGCAGATCAACGGCTACGTCTGCCAGGGCTTCAACCCTATCGCCGCCTTGCCCGACAAGAACCGGGTGATGGCCGCGCTGGCCAAACTCAAGTGGCTGGTGGTGATGGACCCGCTCGCTACCGAGACTTCGGAATTCTGGCGCAATGTCGGGCCTTACAACGATGTCGAAACGGCCGGCATCCAGACCGAAGTCATCCGCCTGCCTACCACCTGTTTCGCCGAAGAGGACGGTTCACTGGTCAACAGCGGCCGCTGGCTGCAGTGGCACTGGAAGGGCGCCAACGGCCCGGGACAAGCACGCACCGACATCAAGATCATGAGCGAGCTGTTCATCCGTTTGCGTCAGCGCTACCAGGCCAACGGCGGGGCTTTCGCCGAGCCGATTCTCAAGCTCAACTGGCCCTATAAGGTGCCTGACGATCCGACACCGGAAGAGATTGCCAAGGAGTTCAATGGCTACGCCGTTGCCGACCTCACCGACGCCACGGGAGCGACGCTCAAGGCCGGGCAGCAGTTGTCCGGTTTCGCCCAGCTCAAGGACGACGGCAGCACGGCGTCGGGCTGCTGGATCTTCTGCGGCAGCTGGACCGAGCAGGGCAACCAGATGGCCCGCCGCGACAACAGCGACCCCTTCGGGATGAAGCAGAACCTGGGATGGGCGTGGGCCTGGCCGATGAACCGGCGCATTCTCTATAACCGCGCCTCGGCCGACCCGAAAGGCCAACCCTGGGATCCGAAAAAACGCCTGGTGTGGTGGAACGGCAAGACCTGGGGTGGCACCGACGTGCCCGACTACAAGGCCGACGTACCGCCGGAAGCAGGCATGAACCCGTTCATCATGAACCCCGAAGGGGTGGCGCGTTTCTTCGCCCTCGACAAGATGAATGAAGGTCCCTTCCCGGAACATTACGAACCGTTCGAAACGCCTATCGGCATCAACCCGCTGCACCCCACCAACAAGAAGGCGACCAGCAACCCGGCCGGGCGCATCTTCGATTCGGTCTGGGAGTCGCTCGGGACGGCGAAGGACTTCCCCTATGCCGCCACGAGCTACCGGCTCACCGAGCACTTCCACTTCTGGACCAAGCATTGCCCGATCAATGCCATCACCCAGCCCGAGCAGTTCGTCGAGATTGGTGAAGCCCTGGCCAAGGAGAAGGGGATTGCCCCAGGCGATCGGGTAAGGGTCAGCTCCAAGCGCGGGCATATCGAGGCGGTGGCGGTGGTGACCAAGCGGATTCGTCCGCTGCAGGTCAACAACCAGACCGTGCACCATATTGGCATCCCGTTGCACTGGGGGTTCACCGGGGCAACCCGGCATGGCTACCTGACAAACACCCTGGTGCCGTTCCTCGGTGACGGCAATACACAGACCCCGGAATCCAAGTCGTTCCTGGTCAATGTGGAGAAAATCTGATGGCCAACCAAGACATCATTGCCCGTTCGGCCACCACCACCTTGCCGCCCTCGGTACGCCAACAGGAGGAAGTCGCCAAACTCATCGATACCACCAAGTGCATCGGTTGCAAGGCCTGTCAGGTGGCCTGTTCGGAATGGAACGAATTGCGCGACGAGGTCGGTCACAACCATGGAACCTACGACAACCCGCAGGACCTCAGCGCCGAGACCTGGACCCTGATGCGCTTCACCGAACACGAAACCGACACCGGCAACCTCGAATGGCTGATCCGCAAGGACGGCTGCATGCACTGCGCCGAGCCCGGCTGCCTCGCAGCGTGCCCAAGTCCGGGGGCGATCATCAAGCACGCCAATGGCATCGTCGACTTCGATCAGGACCATTGCATCGGCTGCGGTTATTGCATCACCGGCTGCCCCTTCAACATTCCGCGCATTTCGCGCAAAGACCACAAGGCCTACAAGTGCACGCTATGTTCGGACCGGGTGGCAGTCGGACTGGAACCGGCGTGCGTCAAGACCTGTCCGACCGGTGCCATCGTGTTCGGCAGCAAGGAGGACATGAAAGAACACGCTGCCGAGCGCATCGTCGACCTCAAGTCACGGGGCTTCGACAACGCAGGTCTGTACGATCCCGCCGGCGTCGGCGGCACGCATGTGATGTACGTCCTGCACCACGCCGACCAGCCATCGCTGTACGCCGGCTTGCCAAATCAGCCGGCCATCAGTCCATTGGTGGGGCTATGGAAAGGCGTGAGCAAACCACTGGCGTTGCTGGCCATGGGCGCCGCAGTGCTGGCGGGTTTCTTCCATTACGTGCGCATCGGCCCGCAGCGCGTCGAGGAAGACGAACACCCGCCCGGCAAGGATTCCAGCGTGCATGAAGTCGACCCGACGGTGCATGTCTATGACCCGAACACGCCAGGATCGCAGGAGGACAGGCGACCATGAAAGACAAAACGATCCTGCGCTACAACGCCAACGAACGCACCAATCACTGGCTGGTGGCGATTCTGTTTTTCATGGCGGCCCTGTCGGGTTTGGCACTGTTCCACCCGTCGCTGTTCTGGCTCAGCGAGTTATTTGGCGGCGGGCCGTGGACGCGCATCCTGCACCCCTTTATGGGCGTGCTGATGTTCGTGTTTTTCCTGGGGCTGGTGATCAGCTTCTGGCGGGCCAATGTCTTTATTGCCAACGACCGCCTGTGGCTCAAACGGGTCAACCGGGTGATGCGCAATGAGGAGGAAGGCGTACCGCCCATTGGCAAGTACAACCCCGGGCAGAAGCTGCTGTTCTGGACCTTGCTGGCCTGCATGCTGATATTGCTGCTGAGCGGTGTGGTGATCTGGCGGGCCTATTTCAGCCAGTACTTCGGCATCACCTCGATTCGCCTGGCGATGCTGTTGCATGCGCTGGCGGCTTTCGTGCTGGTGCTGAGTATTATCGTGCACATCTACGCCGGCCTCTGGATCAAGGGCTCGGTCAGCGCAATGCTGCATGGCGGGGTCAGCCGTGCCTGGGCGAAGAAACATCATGCGCTCTGGTACCGCGAGGTGACGCACGACGAGAACCCTGACAGCCAGATAAGCAAGAAAGGATGATGCCTTGAGCACGATACTCGAGCCCGGACAAATCGAGGCGGCGGCGAGCACGCCGCCGTTCCTGCGCCTACCGCCGCCCAACCTGTTCACCTTGCGTGCGATGCGCCTGGAGCGATTGGCCAATGGGCATCCGCTGGCCGATTTCCTGCGGCTGGCGGCCGATTTGTGTCACGTCCAGCAAAGCCTGTTGGACGAGCCACCGCTGGCCCCGGCACCGAACCCTGAACGTCTGTTGTTGTGCCAGGAACATGGCTTGCCGCCGCTGGCTGCCGACAGTCTGGTGCGCGAAGACGGCTGGTTGCCGTACCTGGAAACCCTGCTGCGGCGTTACCAGGCACCGCCGCGTTCGGCAGTGAAAAGTGCCGTGGCAACCTTGCACACCGCCCGCGTCGGGCAGCGCAAGGTCTGGGCAATTGCCTTGCTCAGCGGCCAGTATGCAGGGCTGCCAGCGGCACTGGTGCCGTTTCTCGGCGCGGCCTTGCAGGCGGCCTGGAGTCATTGGCTACTCAACATGCCAGCGGGCGAACTGAAACCTTGCGCCAGCCTTGGCCAATGCCCCGCCTGTGGTTCGCCGGCCATGGCCGGGGTGATTCACCAGCGGGGGAAATACAACGGGTTGCGTTATCTGGTCTGTTCGCTGTGTGCCTGCGAATGGCACGTGGTGCGGGTCAAATGTGTCTACTGCGAGCAGAGCAAGGGGCTCAAATACGTCAGTTTCGAGGATGATCGACATACTGCCAGCCAGGCGCCACTGCGGGCTGAAATCTGCCCTGGCTGCAACAGTTACCTGAAACTGCTGTACCTGGAAAACGACGCGGAGGCCGAAGCCCTCTCGGCGGATCTCGCGAGCTTGACGCTGGACATGCGCCTGGACCTGGAAGGCTACCAGCGTCTGGCACCGAACCTGATGCTGGCGCCAGGGGGAGATTGATCACAGCGGCTACACTCAGGTTTCCGGGACCGAAGCCTGTTCAATTGCGCTCCCGCGACGGTAAACCGTTTCAGGGAGCCCCTTGATGCCCGTAAAACTTGCCAGCGTCCCCGCGCGTTTACCTTCCATCGATAGCCTGTTGCGCAACGCCGCCTGCCAGCCGTTGGCTGAACGTTATGGCCGTGATGCCTTGCTCGCCACCTTGCGACAGTTGCTCGACGATGTGCGTGAACCGGTGCAACGGGGTCAGCTTGACGCCATAGAACTCACGGCTCAGGTGTTGGCGGGGAGGGCCGGCGAGCGCCTGGCAAACCAGTACCGCAGTCGGGTCCGGCGAGTGTTCAACCTCACCGGGACAGTACTGCATACCAACCTCGGTCGGGCATTGTTGCCGGAGGAAGCGATCGAGGCGGTGCAACAGGCTGCCCGTTATCCGCTGAATCTGGAATTCGACCTGGCAAGTGGCAAGCGCGGTGATCGTGATGATCTGATTGAAGGCCTGATACGCGAGCTGACCGGTGCCGAGGCGGTGACAGTGGTCAACAACAATGCCGCCGCCGTGTTGCTCGCGCTCAACAGCCTGGGAGCGCGCAAAGAGGGGATCATCTCCCGTGGTGAACTGATCGAAATTGGCGGTGCGTTCCGCATCCCCGACATCATGGCGCGGGCCGGGGTCAGACTGCATGAAGTCGGCACCACTAACCGCACCCATCCCTGCGACTACGAAGCCGCCATCGGCCCGCGCAGCGGCTTGTTGATGCGCGTACACGCGAGCAATTACAGCATTCAGGGCTTTACGGCCCAGGTGCCGACCGCCGAACTGGCGCAACTGGCCCACCGACACGGACTGCCATTGCTGGAAGATCTGGGCAGCGGCAGTCTGCTGGACCTGACCCGTTGGGGCCTGCCCGCTGAACCGACAGTGCGCCAGGCTCTGGCCGACGGTGCCGATATCGTCACCTTCAGCGGCGACAAGTTGCTCGGTGGCCCTCAGGCAGGGTTGATCGTCGGTCGTAAGGAACTGATCGCCCGGATCAAGAAGAACCCGCTCAAACGGGCCCTGCGCGTGGACAAACTGACCCTGGCCGCCCTCGAAGCCGTGCTGGGTCTGTACCGCGATCCCGACCGTTTGGCCGAGCGCTTGCCCAGCCTGCGCCTGCTCACCCGCCCGCAAGCCGATATCCTTGCTCAGGCCGAACGCCTGTGTCCGCTGCTGGCGCGTGTATTGGGCGACGGTTGGGCAGTAACCGCGCTGCCGGCGCTGGGCATGATCGGCAGCGGCAGCCAACCGATTGCGCGCTTGCCAAGCGCCGCTTTGTGCCTGCGTCCGCAGGTGTCCAAAAGGTTGCGTGGTCGGCAACTGCATAGCCTGGAAAGCGCATTTCGAGCCTTGCCCATTCCGGTGCTCGGTCGCATTGACGACGATGCGCTGTGGCTGGACCTGCGCCAACTGGACGACGAAGCGGTCTGGCTCGCTCAACTCGACTTGCTGCGAGGAGTGGGGGAGGCTAAGTGATTGTCGGCACCGCGGGACACATTGACCACGGCAAAACGGCCTTGCTCAAGGCCCTGACGGGGCAGGCCGGCGACCGTCGCCGGGAAGAGCGCGAACGCGGCATCACCATCGACCTGGGTTTCCTTTATGCGCCGTTGGAACCTGGGGCAGAGATGACCGGTTTTATCGACGTGCCGGGGCATGAGCGCTTCATCCACAACATGCTCGCTGGTGCTCAGGGCATTGATCTGGTGCTGCTGGTGGTGGCCGCCGATGACGGGGTTATGCCCCAGACCCGCGAGCATTTGGCGATTGTCGAATTACTGGGGATTCCACGGGCACTGGTGGTGATCAGCAAAATCGACCGGGTCAAGCCTGCACGGGTGCAGTCGGTACAAGACCAGATTGCCGCGTTGCTGGCGCCGGGGCCCTATTGCGGCGCGCCACAGTTCGCCGTGTCGAGCCTGACCGGGGAGGGCGTTGAAGCTTTGCGCCAAGCATTGCTGACTGCTCAGCATGAGGTGCGGCAGCGTAGCGCCAGCGGAGGATTTCGTCTGGCAACCGATCGCGCGTTCAGCGTCGCCGGCGCCGGTATTGTGGTCACCGGCACAGCGCTGGCCGGGCAGGTGAAGGTGGGCGACACACTGCTGTTGGGCCAGACAGGCAAGCCTGTGCGAGTGCGCAGTTTGCATGCGCAGAATCACGTCGTCGTCGAGGCGTGGGCCGGGCAGCGGGTGGCGTTGAACCTGAGTGCCGAGCGCCTGGCCCTGGAACAGATCCATCGCGGTGACTGGTTACTGGCCGAGTGGCTGTTCGCGCCGACGCAGCGCCTGGACATCGAGATGCGGTTGCTGGCCAGCGAAGCGCACGTCTTCGAACATTTCAGTCCGGTGCACGTGCATCTGGGCACTCAGGACGTCACCGCCCGGGTCGCTTTGCTGGAGGGCACACGCCTGGAACCGGGGGCGCGGATGTTCGCGCAGTTGTTGCTGAACACGCCGTTGCAGGCGGTGCATGGCGACCGTCTGGTCCTGCGCGGCCAGAGCGCTCGGCGCACCCTCGGCGGCGGGCGGGTGCTCGATCCGTTTGCTCCGGCCCGCCAGCGCCGCAGTCCGGCCAGGCTGATGCAGTTGCAAGTGCTGGCCACCGGCGAAAGCCTGGAGCAAATACTGCCAGTGCTGCTTGCCAATAGTGACGCCGGGCTTGACCCATTGCGCCTGGAACGCCAGTTCAATCGCCTGCGCAGCACCTGGCATTTGCCGGTGGATGTCCGTGTCATTGCTACGCGCCAAGGTCCGTTATTGTTCAACACCGAACGCTGGGAGGCACTGAAAGTCTCGTTGCTGGAACACCTGGCACACTTTCATCAACTTGAACCGGATGAGCTGGGCCCGGACCGGGATCGCTTGCGGCGGTTTTCGGCCATGTCGCTGGACCGACCGACGTTCATCTGTCTGCTCGACGAACTGCTGTCCAGTGGCGCCATTGCAGTCAGTGGGCCGTGGCTGCACTTACCCGAACACCAAGTGCGACTGAATGAAGAAGACGAGACCATGTGGCAGCAGTTGCGGCCATTGTTCGAACAAGCTGGCTTCGATCCACCCTGGGTGCGCAACCTGGCCAGCGCCATTGGCCGTGACGAAGCTGCGGTGCGCTTGCTGCTGCGCAAAATGGCGAGATTAGGGCTGGTTCACCAGGTCGTCCGTGACTTGTTTTACCTCGACGCGTCGGTGCACCAGCTGGCGGCTATGCTGATGCAACTGGTCGATGACAATCCGCTGATTCAGGCGGCGGGGTTTCGCGACAAGATCGGGATCGGCCGCAAGCGCAGCATCCAGATACTAGAGTTCTTCGATCGGATCGGCTTGACCCGGCGGATTGGCGACCAGCGTTGCATCCGTGCGGACAATGCCCTGGCGCAGCGCCCCGAGAGCTGACTTCAAGGAAGGCAATCGCGTCCGGTGGCGCGGCCGGGCTTCAAACCCGGTTGGGGACGGCAGCCGTTCCCGGGCAGGTTCGACTCCTGCTGCCTTCCGCCATTTTTCACAGTCGAGGCGGCCCCGGAATCCGGCGATTCGGGGCCGCCTGGCGGGTGGCTTAAGCCGGCAGGTCGGTCATCACCATTTTGGCAATGTTGAAATAGATCACCAGGCCGGTGCCGTCGATAAAGGTCGCGATGAAGGGGGCCGAGACTACGGCCGGATCAATGCGCAGTTTTCTTAACAGCATCGGGATGATCGATGAGACGACGGCGCTCCAGATGGTGATGGCGACCAGCGTCAGGCAGACCACCATGGCGATTTCCGATCCCACTCCCAGCATCCACGCCCGGATCCACGCCACGACACCGATGGCCAGTGCGATCATGAAGGAGGTGGTCACTTCCTTGCGCAGCACCGTGCCGACATTGCGCAGGCTGACTTCGCCCAGGGCCATGGCCCGTACCAATGTGGAGGTGATCTGGGTGCCGCTGTTGCCGCCAGTGCCGATCAGGAGGGGGATGAAGAAGGCCAGGGCGATGGCGGCTTCCAGTTGCTCTTCAAATACCTGCAAGATGGTGCTGGTGTAGGCTTCGGCGAGAAACAGCAGCAGTAGCCACGGCAAGCGCTTTTTCCACAAACTCCACGGGCTGGTGCTGAGGTAGGGCGTTTCCAGCGGCAGGCTGGCACCCTGGCGTTGAGCATCGTCGGTGCCTTCATCCTGAATCAGCGTCGCGATTTCTTTTTCATACAACACGCCCAATAGCCGGCCTTCGCTGACCACGGGAACGATGTCCACGCCTTTCTCGATCAGTTCGGGTGCAACATCGTGCCGGAGCTGATTCGGCGAAACCGAAAAGCGGATGGGCATCATCAGATCGCGGACGCAAAGGTCAGTGTTTTTCTCGGTGAGCAGTGTTTTCACCGACAGCTGGCCATGCAAAGCGCTGCGCGGGTCGGTGACAAAGATGTGGGCCGGAATATCATCGTCCGGCAGTTGTTTGAGCAGATGTTCCCTGGCCTGGCTGACCGTCATGTTGCCGGTCACGGTGATGAGCAGAGGGCTCATGTAAGACACTACTGTGTCTTTCAGGCGGATATCCTTGAAGGTGGAAGGGGTAGCGCTTGCCATTGACATTTGAGGTAGTCCCCGTAGCTGTTTTGACCACAAACAGTTCTCACATAGGGGCGTAAACCAGAGAAGAGAGTGCAGAAAGCGATCTCCACGTCTAGGTTTTGGCACTGTACAACGTATCCGGGCCATTCCGGCCGGAAGTCACTTGGGCTAAACCTTAATCCGATAGAGCCTGTCTTAACCTTGGGCGTCTCTCGACGTCGTCAGATCAGTGACCTGTGTTTGTACAGGAGCCTCGCCGAACGAGATACTGCAACATTAAATAAACCAGGGCGGTGCCGATCTGGAGTCGGGCAACGCCGGTGTGAGTTTGCTGCTGTTTAATCACCTCCTGAATATTAATTGCCATTAAAGAATGTTTGATAACCCCCCCTGAAGGATTACTTCCGAAACAAGAATAAGAGGGATTGCTTTTGCTGTAACCCACTCGATGGATAGTGTTCAGCGTTCATTCAGAAATTGCTGCTGAAGCATTTTTAAGACATGGAATGTTACAAATGCTTGTGTCGAGCATTTAAAGTACCGCCTGCTCTAGCTATATATGGGGCTGACACAAAGTAATGAACTCCTGAGTTTGAAAATTCGCAACTAAGCCGTTGACGCATGTGTGCTTGATCTTTAGGATCGCCGCTCCCTTGGGGAGTAGCCGCCTTCGTTTCCAGAAGGGGTCACGTCAACATACTTGGCTCGCAAGCCATGGCGTGACCGGTCATATGACTTGGCAAGACCATTGGTGAAGATACCTGTCTGTGGGTCGGACGCGGGTGTCTGAACCATTGGCTCTTGTGTCCGGCCCCTCAGGTTTTCTCATGCATTCAATGCCCATGACGTTTGCGTTGCTGTTGGGCTCCGCGGTTGTCATCTATCTGGCTTGTGAATACTTCGTTAATGGCGTCGAGTGGGTCGGTCGCAAACTTGCGGTTGGGCAACAAGCCACAGGATCCATTCTGGCGGCCTTCGGTACGGCGTTACCCGAAAGTGTCATCACATTCATTGCCGTTGTGTTTGGCGACACGCCAGAGCAGAAGTCCCTCGGTGTCGGTGCTGCACTTGGCGGCCCTCTGGTTTTGGCGACGATCGCCTATGCCGTAGTCGGCGTGACGCTCTTGCTGTGTCGTCAGCGCCTGGCGAATACCGAGGCCATCCGTCAGGACTTCAAACGACTCAGCCGCGATCAAGGATGGTTCCTCGTCATTTTTGTGGCGAAGATTGCGCTCGGTCTTGTCGTGTTCGCCTACAAACCATGGCTGGGTATTCTTTTCCTGGCGGCCTATGCGGCGTATTTCTGGAAGGAAATGCGTGGTGAGCAGGATGAAGAAGAGCATGAACTCGAGCCCCTGAAACTTGCGCCAGGCAAAGCAACTCCGTCGACCTCGGCGGCGGTGATTCAAACGCTGATTGCATTGGCGGTTATCTTCGCAGCCTCTCACTTCTTTGTCGGACAACTCGATGCCCTGGGCCCCATGCTGGGTATTCACCCTCAATTGCTGGCCCTGTTGCTAAGCCCAATTGCCACCGAACTACCTGAAACGCTGAATGCGATCATTTGGGTTCGGCAGGGTAAACACCGACTGGCCTTGGCCAACATCAGTGGCGCCATGATGATTCAGGCCACAGTGCCCACTGCATTCGGGCTGTTCTTTACACCTTGGGCGCTGGACAAGTCGCTGGTTCTGGCCGCAATCATCACCCTGATAGGTGTGGGCATCATGTTCTTCGCTTTCCGAAAGGGCATCATTTCGCGCTGGCTATTGGCATCGATGGTATTGCTGTACATCCTCTTTGCAGTCCTTTTGAAGGTTTTTGATCTGGCGTAGCTGTCAGCTCAAGTAGTCGTCCAGGTGGTTGGACTCTTCTGCAAAGCGCTCGACCAGAAAATCGAGTAGGGCACGTACGCGGGGCGCCATGTACCGGTTGCGTTGATACAGGGCATGTACCGGCGCCTCCGCAGTTCGCCACTCCGGCAACAGGATCTTCAAGCGTCCTGCTCGCAGGTCTGTGCCAATATCCCACAGTGATTTCATCGCAATGCCGTAACCGTGAACCGCCCATTCTCGGGCGACCGCGCCGTCATTCGTCTCGCGAGCGTTTGCGAGCGGGACCGTATAACTGTCGACTTTGCCATTGCGGGTGAAGCGCCAGTCGTTCGCGGGTCCGGCAACAGAGTTGAGGACAATACAGTCGAAACGCTCCAGATCCCGTGGGTGCTCGGGGGCGCCATGCTTTGCCAGATAGTCGGGCGATGCGCACAACATGCGCCGGTTGGGTGCCAAGGGCCGGGCAACGAAGGAGCTGTCCGGCGGCACACCGAACCGGATGGCGAGATCGATATCGTCTTGCAACAAATGCGACAGCGAATCCGACAGCACCAACGCGAACTTCACCTCGGGGTATTGCGTGTTGAACCGGTCAAGCCAGTTCTTCAGCACGTTACGACCGAAATCCGAGGTTGCGGAAATTCGTATCTTGCCCCCCACAACGCTTTTCCCGGCCTGTAGAAAGGCATGGCCATCGTCGAGTGCCTGGAGTGCCTGCTGACAATAGGCCAAATACGCCTGCCCCTCATCCGTCAAGCGCAGGTGGCGTGTCGTGCGCTCGAACAGACGCGTATGCAACACCGATTCGAGCTTGACGAGGCGCGCACTGGCGGCAGCGGGGGATAGTCCGAGTTTGCGGCCGGCGGCCGATAATCCGCCCAGATTGGCGGCTTCGACAAACAGCCTGATGTCGCCCAGGTAGTCCATGATATTTCGATAGTTTTTGAAAGTGATTCAAATAGTACGTCAATTATCAAATAAACGAGACCTGCACAGAATAGCGACATCAATCAACGATTGGAGACTCCTGATGTCACTTATCCCTGTTGCACGCCTGACCCACGCACGTTGCTGGTTGCTCTCTTCCCTGGCCGCCGTCGCGGTGAGCCCCGTCTTCGCCGCGACCGATCCGCTCGTCGAGCCCCGCACGGTGATCGTCGACCATAGCCTTGCAAAGGCGCAGGTCGAGGCGCAGATCCTGGCCGCACGCCGTTATGGCACGTTCTGGACCACCGGCGACGAAGCGCTCGCTCGCGCCGCCCTGACACCCGACTTCAAGGATTCGACACTGCCGCCAGGTCGCCCCCAAGGCATCACCGGACCGATCGCGGCATCGAAAACCATGCATGCGGCGATTCCTGATATCCAGTGTGAAGTGGAGCAGATGATGGTGGTCGGCGACCGGGTCATCGCTCATTTGCGTTTCACCGGTCACTTTACCGGCCAGTTCAAGGGCGTTCAGGGCACAGGGCAGACGATCGATTTCATCGCGACGGACATCTACCGCGTCGTCGAAGGTCGTATTGCCGAGAACTGGCATCTCGAAGATAACCTGCCCCTGCTGCAACAGCTCGGCATGGTGAAGTAAGGGGATCAGGAGATCGTTGCGCGTGACCGTGAAACGGTCGGTCACGCTCTGGCTTGAAGCCCGAAGCGTTACGATAGGGTACCCGGTTAGCCTTTTAGGGTGTTTACTTCCAGTCAGGCCCTGCCTGCACAGAGAGGAGAGCACGATGAGCAACGAACAAGTTGCACCTGAAACGAAAGGTGTTGCGGTGAAGTTACTTGCCACGGTTGACCTGGGTCCTGAGATCGAGGGCATGGCAGGGCGCCAACTTCGAATGCGTATGGTGACCATCGAGCCTGGAGGCGTCTTCGGGCCGGTTCACAACCATAAAGACCGACCTGGCACCGTCTACATTCTGCAAGGTACGATCACTGACCATCGAAATGGAGTCGCCACGGACTACGGGCCGGGAGTGGGCTGGCCCGAGGACAGGAATACCACACACTGGCTTGAGAACAGAGGAACAATTGCGGCGGTGGAGATCTCGGTCGACATTGTCAGGCAAGAGTGAGGTCAGTTGTTGAGCGGCTATCAGGCAACCTGAGTTAATGCCACCTCCTAGAGCTTTCCGGCGAGAGCGCTGGAATGTTTTCGAGGCATTGATGAAGGAGAGGGCGAATGCTCCATGGCTAATTCCCCAAATGAATCGGCCGTGTCGATATAGCGCATGGCCGATTTCATGTCCTTCCAGCCGACGTACGTCATCAGCGCTTTTACATCCCAGCCATTAGCGCTAGCCCAGGTCGCAAACCCTCGGCGCAATGAGTGGCTGGTGTACAGTTCGCCGGGCACGCCCGCTCGGCTAAACACTCGACGCAGCAAAGGGATCAGACTGTTGGCATTCAGGCCATCCTCCGCCAAGTGCCCCCAA
Source organism: Pseudomonas sp. 05N431 (assembly GCF_056397005.1). NCBI lineage: Bacteria > Pseudomonadati > Pseudomonadota > Gammaproteobacteria > Pseudomonadales > Pseudomonadaceae > Pseudomonas > Pseudomonas sp. 05N431. The sequence goes on along the minus strand of NZ_JBFTMN010000001.1, from coordinate 3,674 downwards.
CGATCGAGCTTTCTGAAGACCGGGCCTTTCGCAATGCCCGCGACGGTAATCCAGTTCACATAGGCCTGGACGGGGCAGAGCTTCTTCAAGGCGGGTGTGCGGAAGGTCGTTCCCAGATGCTGACGATCGCCTTTGCTGTGCGGCAGATAGAAGGTGATGCCCACACCTGTTTGCGCCTGGGTGTGCTCCACCTGTATTCGCGATAACTCATCGCCGCGAAAACCCCGCCAGAACCCAATCAGCATCAACGCAATATCCCGCCGACTGCGCAACATCCCCGTCAGGTCGTGCCGCGCGGCGGCCTGTTCCGCCTCTCGTTCCAGCCACTGAACAGCTTGCTCCAGGTGCTGCAGGAGCAGGGGAGCCGCCTGCTTTTCCCGGGCCGGGTGCAAGGCCCGAATGCCCTTGATCATCTGCCGCACGACCGGTGTCTTGGTCGGATCGGGAAAGCCTTGGGTGATGTGCCACTGGGCGAGGGCGGCCAGACGCTGCTTGAGGGTGCTGACGGTGTGCTGGTCGGCGTATTCCGCCAGGTAGCGCACGATGCTGTCCCCGGTTGCCGGCAGAAAACCGCCCCAGGTCACTTCGAAGTGCTCCACCGCGGCGCGGTAGCTGCGCCGGGTGTTTTCCCGGGTGCCGGCCTGCAGGTAGCGATCAACCTTGTTCATCTCGACCCATCCCCCCGCGAACGTACCTTTTCCGGCCGTGGAAAAGACGAATTTTGTCTATCTGATGCGATAACGCTCAATTATTTTATCAGATGACTGCGGCTTTATAGGTCTTTACTTCATGTAAAAATAGAACGTAAATACATGGTATGTAAAACAGTACGAAATCGTAGGAGCAAAAAATGGCCCGTGGCGGCGTAAACAAGGCAATCGTGCAGAAAGCACGCGAGGCGCTGCTGGCTCGCGGGGAGAATCCGAGCATTGATGCCGTGCGGGTCGAGCTCGGAAATACCGGCTCGAAAACCACAATTCATCGCTATCTGAAGGAGCTGGATGAGCTTGATCAGCGCCGAAAAGCGCCTCAACAGGGGCTGAGCGACGAATTGAGCGAGTTGGTGGCGCGGGTGGCACAGCGCCTGGCAGAGGAGGGCGAAGAACAGATTGAGCTGGCACTCGCGGCTTCGCGGACTGAGAAAAGCGAGTTACTCGAACAATTTCAGGCCAGTCAGGATGCGCTGCGCCAGCTCCAGCAGCAGTTCGATATCCAGCGCAGCGCCCTGGATACGGAGTCAGCCGAACTGCAGACCTGCCGTACGACATTACAGGCCGAACAAACCCGCAATGCCCGGCTGAATCAGTCCAATCTGGATCTTGAAGTGCGGCTGAAGGACAAGGACGAGCAGATTCGCTCGCTGGAGGAGAAGCACCTGCATGCCCGTGATGCGCTCGAGCACTACCGAGGCGCAATGAAAGAACAACGCGAGCAAGAACAGCGCCGCCATGAAGGGCAGTTGCAACAGGTCCAGATGGAGCTGCGTCACCTGCAGCAAACGCTCATCATCAAACAGGATGAGCTGACTCAGTTGAATCGGGATAACGAGCGTTTATTAACCGAAGCTCGCCAGCAGCAGAAGGCGTATCTGGATCAGGAATTGGTCAAGGAGCGCCAGACGGGCGAAATAAACTCGCTCAAAACCCTGGTCGCGCAAGGCGAGGGTGGCAAACAGGTGTTGCTGGATCAGGTCAGCACTTTGCAGCACAACATTAATGAGCTCGCTGATGCTCTGGAGAAGAGATCACTCGAGGCGAACGAACTGGCAGAAGAGCTGGATGCTGCTCGAAAAACTATCGCAAAAAAAGTCGATGACTAAGGCGCATCAAGCTTTCCCTATGGCCGCTTTCGACCGATTCTGGATAGGTCGCGCGACATTCTGCGAAAGCGTAGCCCTCGCAGAATGAGGGGCGGAGCTTACTCGACGGCTTTAACCATGTCTTCGATGACTTTCTTGGCATCACCGAAGACCATCATGGTCTTGTCCAGGTAGAACAACTCGTTATCCAGACCGGCATAGCCGCTGGCCATCGAGCGTTTGTTGACGATGATGGTCTTGGCCTTGAAGGCTTCGAGAATCGGCATGCCGGCAATCGGCGATTTCGGGTCGTTCTTCGCCGCCGGGTTAACCACGTCGTTGGCACCCAGCACCAGCACCACGTCGGCCTGGCCGAACTCGGAGTTGATGTCTTCCATCTCGAACACCTGGTCGTAAGGCACTTCGGCCTCGGCCAGCAGCACGTTCATGTGGCCAGGCATCCGGCCGGCTACCGGGTGGATCGCATACTTCACGGTCACGCCACGGTGGGTCAGCTTCTCGGTCAGCTCTTTAAGTGCGTGCTGCGCCCGTGCAACCGCCAGGCCGTAGCCTGGAACGATGATCACGGTGTCGGCGTTGGTCAGCAGGAAGGTGGCGTCGTCCGCCGAGCCGGATTTCACCGGACGGGCTTCTTTGGAACCCGCCGGGCCGGCCGCGTCTGCGTTGTTGCCGAAACCACCGAGCAGCACGTTGAAGAACGAACGGTTCATCGCCTTGCACATGATGTACGAGAGGATCGCACCGGACGAACCGACCAGCGAGCCGGCAATGATCAGCATCGAGTTGTTCAGCGAGAAGCCAATTCCCGCTGCAGCCCAGCCGGAGTAGCTGTTGAGCATCGATACCACGACGGGCATGTCGGCACCGCCGATCGGGATGATGATCAGCACGCCCATCACGAAGGCCAGGGCCAGCATCAGGGCAAAGGCGCTGAAGTTGCCGGTCAGCACGAAGGTGACGCCCAGCGCCAGCGTCGCCAGGCCCAGCAGCAGGTTCAGTTTGTGTTGACCGCTGAACTGTACCGGTGCGCCCTGGAACAGACGGAACTTGTACTTGCCCGACAGCTTGCCGAACGCGATCACCGAACCGGAGAAGGTGATTGCGCCAATGGCCGCGCCGAGGAACAGCTCCAGACGGTTGCCCGCCGGAATCGAATCGCCCAACTGCTTGACGATGCCCAGCGACTGCGGCTCGACCACGGCGGCGATGGCGATGAACACCGCTGCCATACCGATCATGCTGTGCATGAACGCGACCAGCTCTGGCATCTTGGTCATTTCAACGCGTTTGGCCATGATTGAACCGGCAGTGCCGCCGATCAGCAGGCCGACGATCACGTAACCGATRCCGGCGGTGGCCAGCTCGGAGCCCAGCTTGAACACCAGCCCGACAGTGGTGACGATGGCCAGCGCCATGCCGAGCATCCCGTACACATTGCCGCGTCGCGACGAGGTCGGGTGTGACAAGCCCTTAAGGGCCTGGATGAAGCAGATCGAGGCGAACAGATACAGGGAGGTAACCAGGTTCATGCTCATGCTTTTTGTACCTCGACCGTGCCTGCTGCGGCCTTGGCCACCGGAGCTTTTACAGGAGCTGCCTTCTTCTTGAACATTTCCAGCATGCGCCGGGTSACCAGGAARCCACCGAACACGTTGACMGCMGCCAGCGCYACRGCGAGGGTGCCCATGGTTTTRCCCAGTGGCGTYACGGTCAGCGCCGCCGCCAGCATGGCGCCGACGATCACGATCGCCGAAATGGCGTTGGTCACCGCCATCAACGGGGTGTGCAGTGCGGGTGTAACGTTCCAGACCACGTGATAACCGACATAAATCGCCAGCACGAAGATGATCAGGTT